>CANJGB010000058.1 GCA_947473805.1 Alphaproteobacteria bacterium | reverse complement strand
GCCCCCCCCCCCCCCCCCCCCCCCCGACCGGGTTTTGGCCGCCATTTAGGCTGCCGCCCGGTTGCAAATGGCCCCCTGCTCGGGTAGGGGAAACGGGGCTTTTTGCTGAAGGATCAGGTGCATGGAACGCGAAGGCATGGACTTCGATGTGGTGATCGTAGGCGCGGGGCCGGCTGGCCTATCCGCGGCGATCCGTCTGAAGCAATTGTCTGCAGAGCGCGGCCACGAGGTTTCTGTCTGCGTGATCGAAAAGGGGTCCGAGGTTGGCGCCCATATTCTGTCGGGCGCGGTGATCGACCCCATCGCCCTGAACGAACTGATCCCCGACTGGAAGGAAAAGGGTGCCCCGCTCAACACCCCGGTCACAGACGATCGCTTCCTGATCCTGACTCAGCCGAACCACATTCGCATTCCGAACTTCATGATGCCGCCGCTGATGAACAATCACGGCAATTACATCGTGTCGCTGGGCAATGTCTGTCGGTGGCTAGCCCAGCAGGCCGAAGCGCTGGGTGTGGAAATCTACCCCGGCTTCGCCGCCGCCGAAGTGCTGTACGACGACAAGGGCGCGGTGCGCGGTGTCGTGACCGGCGACATGGGGGTGTCGAAGACGGGCGAGCACAAGGACAGCTACACACCTGGCATGGAATTGCGCGGCAAGTACACCTTCATTGCCGAGGGCGTGCGCGGCTCGCTGGCCAAGCAGCTGTTCAAGAAGTTCGACCTGCGCGACGGTGTCGATCCGCAGAAGTTCGGCATCGGCATCAAGGAACTGTGGCAGATCGATCCGGCCAAGCACAAGCCGGGCCTTGTCGTGCACACGCAGGGCTGGCCGCTGGACAGCATGACCGGCGGCGGCTCGTTCATGTACCACCTGGAGGACAATCAGGTGATGGTGGGCTTCGTCATCCACCTGAACTACCAGAACCCCTTCCTGTCTCCGTTTGACGAGTTCCAGCGGTTCAAGCAGCACCCGTCGATCCGCCCATATTTCGAGGGTGGAAAACGCATTGCCTACGGTTCGCGCGCGATCAACGAGGGCGGCCTGCAGTCGGTGCCGAAGCTCACGTTCCCGGGCGGCGCGCTCATCGGCTGCTCCGCCGGCTTCGTCAACGTGCCGCGCATCAAGGGCAGCCACAATGCCATGAAGACGGGCATGCTGGCCGCCGAGGCCGCGTTCGACCGTCTGGTCGCCGGCAGCGAAGGCGGTGACGAATTGACCGCTTATCCCGAGGCGTGGCGCGATTCGTGGTCGTACAAGGACCTGTTCAAGGTCCGCAACGTGAAGCCGTCGCTGAAGTATGGCCTGTGGCTTGGCACCGCACTGGGCGGTGCCTATATGTGGCTGGCGGACCTCGGCCTCGGTTTCCTCGCGCCGTGGACGCTGAAGCACAAGAAGGCCGACTTCGAATCGCTGAAAACGGCAGCCGAGAGCAAGCGGATCGAGTATCCGAGGCCCGATGGCGTGATCAGCTTTGACAAGCCGTCGTCGGTGTTCCTGTCGAACACGAACCATGAGGAGGACCAGCCGGTCCATCTCAAGCTGCTCGACCTGTCGGTTCCGATCAGCCGGAACCTGCCCCTCTACGATGAGCCGGCACAGCGCTACTGCCCTGCCGGCGTGTATGAGGTGCTCTACGACGCCGAGGGCAAAAACCCCCGATTCCAGATCAATGCCCAGAACTGCGTGCATTGCAAAACGTGCGACATCAAGGATCCGTCCCAGAACATCAACTGGACGGTTCCCGAGGGCGGTGGCGGGCCGAATTACCCGAATATGTAGGGTAAAAAGGGCGCGGCCATCTGGCCATTGCCGGCGGGACGCCTACCTGATTTGATATGAACATGCCGATCAAATCATCCGGGTGGCGCCCGTCCGCAGCCGCTTTTGCCGCCCTGTTGCTGGCCGCCTGCGCCATGCCGCCGCCTGTCGCCCCGCCGCAGATGGCGGAACCGACCCAGCCCGCGGAAACTGACACCCTGACCGGCAATTACCTTGCCGCCCGTTATGCCCGTTCCGTCCAGGATACCGGGGCGGCCGCCAAGTACTTCGCGGCCTCGTTGGCCGACGATCCCGACAACGTCCTGTTGATGCGGCGGACCTTCATCCTCATGGTCGCCAGCGGCCAGGTCGACAAGGGCGTGGAAATGGCCCAGAGGTTGGTTGCCGCCGGCGAGGCCGACCCGCTGATTCCGCTGTTGCTGTCGGTCGCCGACATCAAGGCCGGCAATTTCGCGTCAGCCGTGGCGCGCATGGACCTCGCGCCTCGGACCGGCCTCAATACGCTCATCACGCCGATGATCTCCGCCTGGGCGCAGGCGGGCGACGGCAAGGTCGACGAGGCGTTCAAGGCGCTTGCCCCACTTGGCGAGAACCAGGCGCTGGGTTCGATCTACGATTATCACAGCGGCCTGATCAACGAGATGGTGGGCCGTGACGACGCGGCCGAAGCCTCATATCTCAAAATCCTGGACCGTGGCGGTGCCGGCACGCTGCGTGTCGTGGAGGCCTATGCGCGGTTTTTGCAGCGGCATGGCCGGGTCACCGAGGCTCGGGCATTGTTCGCCGCGTACCAGCAGCGCACACCCGACAGTTCGGTTGCCCAGGCCCTGGTGGAATCGCTGGCCGCGCCGGCCAGCGCACCGCTGGTGCCGAATGCTGCCGCTGGTGCGGCGGAAACCCTCTATACCGCCGCCGCGGTGCTGAGCCGCGAAGACGCCGGCGAGGTGGTCGAGCTCTATCTGCAACTGGCCCTCTACCTGCAACCGCAACTCGACGCGGCACGCATGCTGATCGGTGACCTGATGGAGAACCGGCAGAACTGGGACGACGCCATAACCGCTTATCGTGTGGTTCCGGCGTCCTCGCCCTATTACAGCAGTGCGCGCGTCCGTTTGGCATGGTCGCTCAACAGCAAGGGCAATAGCGACGAGGCCATCGCATTGCTTCGTAGCGTCGTCACGTCGCCTTCTGATCGGACGGAAGCCCTGTTGATGCTGGGTGACTTGTTGCGCGGCAAGGAGCGTTATGCCGATGCGGTACGCGAATATGACCGCGCCCTGGCACGGGTTGGCACGCCACAGCCTCGTCACTGGGCCATGTTCTATGCCCGGGGCATTGCTTATGAGCGCTCCAAGCAGTGGCCGAAGGCGGAGGCCGATTTTCTCAAGGCCCTTCAACTGCAGCCTGACCAGCCGCAGGTTCTCAACTATCTGGGTTACACCTGGGTGGATCGGGGCGAGCGGCTGGAAGACGCGCGCCGGATGATTGAGCGGGCGGTGGAGTTGCGTCCCAATGACGGGTTCATCGTCGATAGCCTTGGCTGGGCGCTGTACCGCATGGGCGACTACGAAGAGGCGGTAGTGCGCCTGGAACGGGCAGTGGAACTGCAGGCCGAGGATCCGGTCATCAACGATCACCTGGGCGATGCCTATTGGCGGGTCGGCCGGGCCAACGAGGCCCGCTTCCAATGGGCGCGCAGCCTGCGTCTGAAACCTGAAAGCGACGCCCGCGCGGCGACCGAGCGCAAATTGCAGGAAGGGCTGCCGCCCGCGCGGCAGCCGGTGCCGGCCCGCGCCGCCAGCAATGGCTGAGCCGGCGACGCTGCGCGTCGCCGCTCCGGCCAAGCTCAACCTCTACCTTCACGTCACCGGCCGGCGGGCCGATGGTTATCACCTGCTCGACAGCCTGGTGGCTTTTGCTGATGTGGGTGATGCGATTGAAGTGGGCCCAGCGCCTTCGCTGAGCCTTGCCGTAAAGGGCCCGTTTGCCGGCGATATCCCGGCCGGCGATGACAATCTGGTTCTACGGGCCGCGCGCCTGCTGGCTCAGGGACGGGGTGCCGCCATTGTCTTGGAAAAAAATCTCCCGGCCGCTTCGGGGATAGGGGGCGGGTCCAGCGATGCCGCCGCGACCTTGCAGGCGCTGTCGCGCCTGTGGGATCTGCGGATGGCACCAGAGGAACTTGACCGTCTTGCCCTCACGCTGGGCGCCGACGTGCCTGCCTGCCTGCGGAAAGCACCTCTTTGGCTGGCTGGTATCGGCGAACGACTGGATGCCGGCCCCCCGCTGCCACCGGTCGACCTCGTGCTGGTAAATCCTGGCCTGCCTTTGGCGACACCCGAAGTATTTCGCACCTTTGTCGCCAGCAGTGCACCCTTTGCCTCCACCGGCCGAGCCGATGTGCCGCTCGAGAACGTGCATGTCCTCGCGTCTTTCCTGCGTGCGCGGCGCAACGACCTGGAGCGCGTGGCGCGATTCATGGCCCCACCGGTCGATAGCGCGCTGGCAGCGCTGGGCGCCCAGCCGGGCTGCCTGTTGGCCCGCATGTCGGGGTCTGGAGCGACCTGCTTTGGTCTTTTTGTCTCGCGTCTCGCGGCCGAGCGAGCGGTCAGGCAGATCAAGGCCGCCGAGCCCGGCTGGTGGTCTGTGCCGGCGACCTGGCACCATACTTAAGATTCTGGCCTAACCGGCCTCACCGTACTATTTTCCGGCTCCCGTCGGATGGGGCGTCGCCAAGCGGTAAGGCAGCGGTTTTTGGTACCGCCATTCCCAGGTTCGAATCCTGGCGCCCCAGCCATCCAGTCTGGAAATCTAAATCTATTTATAGATGTGCGCCGAAATCGCGCCAATCCGCCCTCATTTCAACAATAAATCCTCTCTCCATGCGCACTTTAGCGCGACACTCGCCCGAAATGGCGAGGTTATCTCCGGGCCCACTTGTTCCAGTCGCACAACCATGGTGCGAGCCACAGCTGATAGTTCGATCCTGTTGCATCAGCCACCCACATTTAAAATCTAGATCTATCTTAGCGGGTTCGCGGTGGTCTGCATCCCTTAAAGGGCTCCAAGATTTGAGGGAGAATTCGGCCTCCACATGGAGGAGGTACGATGCCAAGGAAGCGATATACGGCGGAGCAGATCATCGGGCTGCTGCGGCAGGCCGAGGTGGAGCTGGCGAAGGGCCGGACGG
>CANJGB010000057.1 GCA_947473805.1 Alphaproteobacteria bacterium | reverse complement strand
CGTCCGGCCCTTTGCCAGCTCCACCTCGGCCTGCCGCAGCAGCCCGATGATCTGCTCCGCCGTATATCGCTTCCTTGGCATCGTACCTCCTCCATGTGGAGGCCGAATTCTCCCTCAAATCTTGGAGCCCTTTAAGGGATGCAGACCACTCGTCCGGGGCGTCGGGCCGGGCGGTCAGCGCGAGGGAATCTTCGTCCAGCAGGAAGTGCCAGTCCTTGCTGGCGCTGACCGCGCCGCTGATGATGCCCTTGATGCTGCCGGCGTTCGCTTCCATCCACCGCGCGACATCGGGGCCGGACAATGACTTGGCGCCTTCCGCCGCGGTCTTCAGCACCCACACGGAATCGCGGGAAATCGCGACCACGTTGATCTGCAACTGGTCGGCGCGCCTCGGTTCCAGGGTCAGGGCCTTGCGGCGCAACTGCAGGAACGGCGATTCACCCGTCTCACCCTTGCAATTAGGTCGAGCTCTTCGCGCTGACGCTGATGCGCCCGGGCAATATCGGTGGTCATTAAGGCCAGGGCCGCCGCAGCGACGGCAAAGGCGAATGTGCGGGTCCGGTTCAGGGGATTCTTCGACATTGGACGCCTCCCTGGCAGAACATCTGCCGTAGCCGGCGCTTTGTGGACAGCCTTATGGCCAAGTCTGTCCACTCGTTTGTCCTTGTGGCAAGAACCGTGCTGATCACAATTTCGTCACAGCCCGCCAGGCGGATGCGGTGCAGCGAAACTAGAACCTTGTCTTCAGGCGGGCTGCGCCACGGGCTGCGCCTCGATTTCCCGCCGCATTATGCGCACAAGCTTCTTCTGCTCGACATCGCTGAGTCCGGTGGAAATCAGCGAGATGCTGACCGCGACCAGCGTGGTGCCCCGGTCGGCCAGGAATCCCAGCCCGACAATGCCGGGAACCCCTGACGCCACGTTGTAGCCATAGGTGCCGACGGTATAGCCATGGCCGTTCGCGCGCGCCTGTTCGACGCCCAGGCGAATGTTCTTTTCCGTCGCCGTCTTTCCGTAGAGGCGCAGCACCTCACGGTTCGACTTCAGGATGGTTTCAATCTCCTCGTCATCCAGCGATGCCAGGATCGCGAGGCTGGCCGAGCCCAGGCCCAGCGGCAGGCGCTCGCCGATCTCGAAGGGGATGGCGCGGACCGGTGTCGATCCCTGCACCTCATCGACGCATACCGCGTCGAAATCCGACCGCACCATCAGGTAGGCGGTGCCGCCGGTTGCGGATGCGATGCGGCCCAGGGCGGGCGACCACCGCTCGGCTAGCCGGAAGCGCGCCGGCGTCGCCAGTCCCAGCTCATAGGCGAGGGGGCCGACCGTGTAGCACCGGGATGCGGGGTCATAGGCCAACATGCGTTCCTCGCACAGGCAGCGCAGCAGGCGGAAGGCGGTGGAGGTGTTGAGCTGCGTTTCGCGCGCCACCTCGGTCAGGTTTGCACCCCGTCGCTGCAGCCGCGCGACGATCCGTACGACATGGAGGGAGCGGCGGACGGCCTGCGCCCCAAAAATCCTCGTGCTTTCCACTGCCATGAACTCTCCAGAGATCGGCGGCGTGATTATCATATTATGAGAATCACGCGCCCGTGCGGGTTGACCGAAATATGCCGGCTATATAGCGTTCCAGCCGGTGCCTCGTGTTTTTGCTTTCTAGCAGAAAGGCGGGCCGCCAGTATATGGGAAGGCAGGCCACCTACCATAGGCAGCGAGCCGCAGAGTTCGCGCGATAACGATCAGGGAGAAACACATGGTCAGCATCTCGCCCGTTACGCCAGTGATTGGCGCCGAGGTCAGCGGTATCGACATCAGCCAGCCGCTGGGCCAGGAGGCCTTTACGCACCTGCACGATGCGCTGGTGCAGCACAAGGTGCTGTTCTTCCGTGACCAGCACAACCTGACGCCCGAAACGCACATGAAGTTCGGTCGCCTGTTCGGCCCGCTGACGGGCGAGCCCTGGCGCGAGCGCGCGCCCGGCCTCGAGGACATCACGATTATCCAGGGCTACGGCGCGGAGCGGTACAAGGAGAGCTGGCACACGGACATGTGCTACACGCCCGAGCCGCCAATGGCCTGCATCCTGCGCGCTGTCGAGATTCCGCCGGTGGGTCGCGATACCATGTGGGCCAATATGGAGGCGGTCTACGACGATCTTTCGGCCAAGATGCAGAATTTCCTGTCGGGACTGGTCGCCTATTACGATACGACCAGCGTGTTCGGGGAAAAATCAGGACGGACGAAACAGTCGCCGCTTGAGCGGGATGCAGCTCCGGTCACTGTCCAGCATCCGGTCGTCCGGACGCATCCGGTGTCGGGCCGTAAATGCATCTACGTCAATCGCGTGTTTACCACCGGCATTGTGGATATGAGCGAGCGTGAAAGCCGTGCGATTCTCGAGTTCCTGTTCGACCAGGTGCGCGACCCCGAATACCAGGTCCGACTGCGTTGGGCGCCGGGCATGGTAGCGATGTGGGACAATCGCAGCAGCCAGCATCGCCTGATTATCGACATCCCGCCGGGGGCGACCCAGCGGGTATTGCATCGCGTCACGGTGTGCGGCGACAAGCCGTTCTGAAGTGGCAATTTGGGGAAGGAAATAGAGTGTCGAAACAATTTGCCGGCAAGGTTGCGATCGTTACCGGGGCGGGCGGCGGCATCGGCCGCGCCACGTCACTGGCTTTCGCGCGCGAAGGCGCCGCCGTCGTGGTGGCCGATATCGACCGTACAAATGCGGAAAATACCGTACGCCTGGTCGAGCAGGAGGGCGGCAAGGCGGCGCTGTCGGTGACCGATGTCGGTGACGCCGCCCAGGTCGAGGCCATGGTGAAGACCGCCAAGGACAAGTACGGCCGCCTCGACTTCATCTTCAACAATGCGGGCATCTCCGGTTTCACCGGCAAGCCCATGGGCGACATGGACGAAGCCCTGTTCGACGCCGTGGTGCGGGTGAACATCAAGGGCGTGTGGCTGGGCATGAAATACGCCATCCCCGCCATGATCGAAACCGGCGGCGGTTGCATCGTGAACACCGCATCAACGCTTGGCCTCGTGGGGCAAAAGCTGTCGGGCCCTTATTCAGGCACGAAGCATGCGGTAATCGGCATGACCAAGACCGCTGCCATCGAATACGGCCTGAAGAACGTTCGCGTGAATGCCGTGTGCCCGGGCGGCATCGAGACGCCGATCACCCTCAACTTCAAGAAGTCCTTCTCCGATGAGGACTGGCAGAAGCGCAACGAGACGTCGTTCCCCGGCACCGGCCGCTATGGCAAGCCGGAGGAAATCGCCAATGTCGTGCTGTTCCTGTGTTCGGACGCCGCGTCGAACATCCACGGCACCGCCATCCCGGTCGATGGCGGCTACACGGCGCAGTAGGCGGATCAGGCCATCGCTGCGGTGACCTTGGCGGAATCCGACACCCAACCGAAAATCCCGCCCTGGGCCGCGATCATCCGCAGGCCCACGGCGTGGAACTCGGGAAAGTACGAAGCGCAGGCATCGCCGACGACGATGCAGCGATAGCCGCGGTCATTGGCTTCGCGCACCGTCGTGTGCACGCACACCTCGGTCGTCACGCCGCACACCAGCAGGAACTCGATCCCGCGGTTGCGCAGCACGTGGTCCAGGTCGGTGGCGAAGAACGCGCCCTTGCCGGGCTTGTCGATCACCGGCTCGAGGGGCAGCGGCGCCAGCGCGGGAATGATGTCGTGCCCCGGCTCGCCGCGCACCAGGATGCGCCCCATCGGCCCCGGGGCGCCGATGCGCAATGCCGGGTCGCCGCGGTCCAGCTTGGCCGGCGGTGCGTCGCTCAGATCGGTCTTGTGTCCCTCGCGCGTATGCACGACCAGGATGCCTTTCGCGCGGGCGGCGTCGAGGACCGCCCGGCACGGGCCTACGGCCGCGGCCAGCAGGCTGACATTGTTGCCCAGTGTTTCGCCGAAGCCGCCGGGCTCAAGGAAATCGCGCTGCATGTCGATGATCAGAAGGGCCGTGCGTGACCAGTCGATATTGATCGGCGCGGGCAGGGCATCTACGGACACGGTCATGGACTTTCCCCCTCTTTGGCTAGCTGACGGCACGCAAGAGACGGGCCAGCAGGCGGCGCGATTCTTGCGATAGTTTCTGCGAGTGTCATAGGTCGGAAATCAGGAGAAGCCATGACGGCAGGAATCGACGCGGGGCAGGTGGACCTTCCGGACGTGGTGGCCGAGGTACAGGCCCGGTTCGCGGCCTACGAGACGGCGCTGGTGACCAACGATGTCGCGGCGCTGGACGAATTCTTCTGGCGCGACGAGCGCGCGCTCCGCTACGGGCCATCGGAAAATCTGTACGGCCATGCGGCTATTGCCGCCTACCGCGCCGGCCGCGACCCGGGCGATCTCGCCCGCCGGCTGGAGCAGACCCACATTCACGCCTTCGGCCGTGACATGGCGGTGGCCAATACCGAATATGTCCGCACGAGCAGCGGCAAACGCGGCCGCCAGAGCCAGACCTGGGTGCGCTTGGCAATCGGCTGGCGCATCGTCTCCGCGCATGTGAGCTTCGCGGCCTGACGACGCCTTGATTTTATTCCCACACCACCCACATGACGGGTTCGCTCTTTGACCCGGTTGATCCGAGCCATGCTTTGAGACGCCACGCAAAGGCGGCGCCTCAGCACGAGGCGGTTTGTTACCACAGCTCTCCCTCGCCCCGACGGGCCGGATGGCCGTCTCGAAGGGTGGGCCACAACAATATCGTTGGAAGTCAATGACTTGGCGTTTTTGAACCGCACTCGAAACTCATCAAAGTGCCTCCAAAACTCGCTCAAACGCACTCGAAACTCACCAAAACGCCTTCGAAACTCGCCCAAACCAGTGGTCTGCATCCCTTAAAGGGCTCCAAGATTTGAGGGAGAATTCGGCCTCCACATGGAGGAGGTACGATGCCAAGGAAGCGATATACGGCGGAGCAGATCATCGGGCTGCTGCGGCAGGCCGAGGTG
>CANJGB010000056.1 GCA_947473805.1 Alphaproteobacteria bacterium | reverse complement strand
GGTCGCTCGGGTAACGCAGGCCGCGCCGGTCAGCTGCGCGGCGGTGTTCGGGCGTCCACATCGGGCATCTCCCACATCCGATTCGGATGCCCGTAAGCGAATCACAACTGATTCCTCCGACTCAACAACTTTCCGGAACGGCTCTCAGGGTTCGCGAAAGCGGCATCGGCCCGGAAGTAGCGGCGCTTGAACTTGCCGCGATAACGGGCCACGACCGGTTCGAGCAGGTCCTTCCAACCGTCAGCAGAATGAACATTGCCCGGGCGCAGCGCGCACCGTTCAAGGTCGCCGAACTGGTTGAACACGAACAGCGGATGGTAGCAGGTGAAGTGGCCGTTATACGCCGTCCCCTCCTGGTCGCCGTAGGTCGGACTGACGTTCGAATCCATGTCCAGCACAATGGCCTTCGGCGGACGGCGGTCATGGACACGGTCCATCCATCGACCGCAGAGATCGGTCAGGGCGGTTATCTGCGGGATTTGGCTGTTTTTAGCCGGAACCAGGCGGGTTGGTGGAGCTGAGCGGAATCGAACCGCTGACCTCCTCATTGCGAACGAGGCGCTCTCCCATCTGAGCTACAGCCCCGCCGGTTCAGGTGGGGGGAGATAGCGCAGAACCGCCTGCCGCGCAAGCGGGGCGGAAACCGTGCCCCGAGGGTTGCTTGCACGCGGGGCCGGCGCGGGTTACAGAACCCCGACCGCCACCCGGGGAATGAGATGAATCCGATTCACTGGTTGATCGACGCCATCCTGGAAATCTACAAGTGGCTGCTGATTTTTCAGGCCATTTTGAGCTGGCTGGTCAATTTCAGCGTGGTCAACACCCGCAACCGCTTCGTCTACATGGCGGGGGATTTCCTCTACCGCATCACCGAGCCCGCGCTGCGGCCGATCCGGCGCCTGATCCCGACCATTGGCGGTATCGACGTCTCGCCGGTGATCCTCATCCTCCTCATCGTCTTCATCCAGCGGTCGTTGTACTACGTCTTTTACTGACCCGATGCCGGCGTCGCCGTTCCACCTGGCCGCCGACGGCGTGCGCATTGCCGTGCGCCTGACGCCCAAGGCCGGCGCGAACCGGGTGGAAGGCGTGCGCCCGGCCGCCAACGGGGCGGTCGAACTGGCGGTCCGGGTTGGCGCGCCCCCCGAGGATGGCAAGGCCAACGAGGCGATGCTGCGCCTGCTGGCGAAATCATGGCGCCGGCCGGTGAGTGGCCTCGACCTCGTCCAGGGCGCGGCCAGCCGGCACAAGGTGGTGCGCCTGCAGGGCGGCGCGTCCGAACTGGCGGCGCTCGAACAATGGTTGGGAGAACTGCAATGACCGCACGGATCATCGACGGCAAGGCCTTCGCGGCCGGCCTGCGCACCCGGATCGCCGCCGATGTGGCGGCTCTGAAGCAGGCGCGGGGCATCGTTCCCGGCCTGACCGTGGTGCTGGTGGGTGACGATCCGGCCAGCCAGGTCTATGTGCGCAACAAGGGCGTGCAGACACGTGAAGCCGGCATGCAGTCCGACGAAATCCGCCTGCCCGCAACGACCAGCCAGGCAGAGTTGCTCGCGGTGGTCACGCGCCTCAACGCCGATCCCGCCGTGCACGGCATCCTGGTCCAGTTTCCGGTGCCAAAGCAGATCGACCCGGATGCCGTTATCATGGCGATCGATCCCGCCAAGGACGTGGACGGTCTTCACCCGGTCAATGTCGGCCGGCTCGCCTTGGGCCAGGAGGGCTTCGTGTCCTGCACGCCGCAGGGCTGCCTGATGCTGCTGAAAGACGTGCTGGGCGATCTTTCCGGCGCCGATGCGCTGGTGATCGGCCGCTCCGGCCTGGTCGGCCGCCCCATGGCCAATCTGCTGATCCGCGAGAACTGCACCGTGACCGTGGCGCATTCGAAATCGCGCGACCTTCCGTCCGTGACGCGCCGCGCCGACATCGTGGTGGCGGCGGTGGGCCGACCCGAGATGGTGCGTGGCGACTGGCTGAAGCCCGGCGCCACGGTGATCGACGTCGGCATGAATCGCATCGCCTTGCCCGATGGCAAGACCCGCCTCATCGGCGACGTCGCCTATGCCGAAGCGGTAGAAGTAGCTGGGGCCATCACGCCGGTGCCGGGCGGCGTCGGCCCGATGACAATCGCCTGCCTGCTGCGCAATACGCTGATCGCCGCGACGCCGAAATGAACGCTGCGGTCGGTCGCGACCTCGAACTGGGCGCCGAGGACGGCCGCCGGCTGGCCGCGACGCTGTATACGGCCGCCCAGCCGAACGGCATCGCCGTGCTGATCAACTCCGCCACCGCGACGCCGCGGCAATATTACCGCGCCTTCGCCACTTTCTTGGCGGCGCGCGGCTTCGTGGTGCTGACCTATGATTATCGCGGCTTTGGCGGTTCGCTTGACGGTCCGCTGCGGCGCGAGAAAGTGCGCCTGCTCGACTGGGGCCAGCTCGACCAGGCGGCGGCGACCGCGTTCCTGCGCAACCACTTTCCCGACCGCGCGCTGGTCATCGTCGGCCATTCGGTCGGCGGCCAGCTGCTGGGCCTGTCGCGCTACGCGGGCGACGTGCGCGCGGCGCTGCTGGTCGGCTCGGCGCACGGCTATTGGCGCAAATGGCCCCGGGCCATCGAGCGCTATCGCAAATGGTTCACCTGGCAGGTGGTGGGGCGGACGCTAATCCCGCTGTTCGGCTACATGCCAGGCTGGATTCGTGGCCGCAAGGACATACCGGGTGGCGTGGCGCGTGACACCATGCGCTTTACGCTCAGCCCGCATTTCTTCTGCGATGACCAGGGCAGGCCGCTGCGCCCCTTTAACGACGATATCAGGGTGCCGGTCCGCCTGATCGCGCTCAGCGACGACGCCGTCGCCCCGCCCGCGGCGGTGATCGATCTCGACAGCTATTACCCCAAAGCCATCCACCGGGTGGACCACTTCACCCCGGCCCATTACGGCGTCCAGTCCGTGGGGCATTTCGGCTTTTTCCGCCGTTCCATGCCGCAATCGGCCTGGATCGACGCCGCCGACTGGTTGTCCGCCCACGCGCAGGCGTGACAAAGACGGGAACCACCCCGCCCGTCTTGCGTTCTATTCCCGACTTTCAAGCCCGTCGGCATTGGGCCGGCGCTGGAAAAGTAGGGAACACAAAATGCGTTTCAACATGATCAAGACCCTGACCGCCGTCGCCGCCCTGTCGCTGTCGCTCGCCGCCTGCGCGGTGGCCGATGGCCAGTCGACGGCCGGCCAGTATGTCGATGACGCGTCGATCTCGACCCAGGTCCGTTCGAAGATCGTCGCCGACCCGAACGTCAAGCTGAGCCAGGTCGACGTCCGCACCCTGAACCAGGAAGTTCAGCTGTCGGGCTTTGTGCCGACCGCGGCCGAAAAGGCCCGCGCCGGCGACCTCGCCCGCAGCGTGACCGGCGTGAAGTCGGTCAAGAACGACATCGTCATCCGTCCGTAATTCCGGAACGACGCACGTTAATGGGCGCGGTGGCTTCGGCCGCCGCGCCTATTGCTTTTGCCGGTTCAGCAGCTTGAGCCGGAGCGCGTTGAGCTTTATGAAGCCCTGCGCGTCCTTCTGGTCGTACACGTTGTCGGCCTCGAAGGTTACATGCGCCAGGCTGTACAGCGACTTCGGCGACTTGCGGCCGACGATGCGCACCGAGCCCTTGTAGAGCTTCAGCCGCACCGTGCCCTCGACATTCTCCTGGCTCTTGTCGATCAGCGCCTGCAGCATTTCGCGCTCGGGGCTGAACCAGAATCCGTTGTAGATCAGCTCCGCGTAGCGCGGCATGATCTCGTCCTTCTGGTGCATGGCGCCGCGGTCCAGCGTCGCCTGCTCGATGCCGCGATGCGCCAGGTGCAGGATCGTGCCGCCCGGCGTCTCGTACACGCCGCGGCTCTTCATGCCGACGAAGCGGTTTTCCAGCAGGTCCAGCCGGCCGATCCCATGCTTGCCGCCCAGCTCGTTCAGCTTGGTCAGCAGTGACGCGGGCGACAGCTTCTGGCCGTTCACCGCGATGGCGTCGCCGCGCAGGAATTCGACCTCGACATATTCCGGCGTGTCCGGCGCCTGTTCCGGCGCGACGGTGCGCGAATAGACGAACTCCTCCGGCTCCAGCCAGGGGTCTTCCAGCGCCTTGCCCTCGGCCGAGATGTGCAACAGATTCGCGTCGACCGAGAACGGCGCCTCGCCGCGCTTGTCCTTGGCGATGGGAATCTGGTGCTGCTCGGCGAACTCGATCAGCTTGGTGCGCGAGACGAGGTCCCACTCGCGCCACGGCGCGATCACCTTGATGTCGGGCTTCAGCGCGTAATAGCCCAGTTCGAACCGCACCTGGTCGTTGCCCTTGCCGGTCGCGCCATGGCACACCGCGTCGGCGCCGACCTGTTTGGCGATCTCGATCTGGCGCTGCGCGATCAGCGGCCGGGCGATCGATGTACCCAATAGGTACAGCCCCTCGTACAGGGCGTTGGCGCGGAACATCGGGAACACGAAGTCGCGCACGAAGGTCTCGCGCAGGTCCTCGATGAAGATGTTGTCCGGCCTGATGCCCAGCAGCAGCGCCTTCTGGCGCGCCGGTTCCAGCTCCTCGCCCTGGCCCAAGTCGGCGGTAAAGGTGACGACCTCGCATTCATAGGTCGTCTGCAGCCACTTCAGGATGACCGAGGTGTCGAGGCCGCCGGAATAGGCCAGCACCACTTTCTTGATGTCGCGCGCCATGGATCTCGCCGGATGGGAGGGGAGGGAAGCGGCGGCGGAGTATAGGGAAATGCCCTGCCGCCGCAAGGCAGCCGGGGGGCGCGTCCTGCCGGGTCGGCCCGATCTCTGCATGACCGGCCCGATCCCGACCTGATACAGTTAATGTCGGGACGGCTATCTCAAAATGGGATAAATAGGGGCAGGTTCGTTGAACGCGTACATGTTGAATTGACCTTGCCCTCGTTCAACGTCTCCCTTGACGTGCTGACTATGCCGCCGAGCTGATTTGTCCGGCAAGCCATTTCTGCTCGAAAGCCATCGGGCTGCTATAGCCCAGCGTCGAATGCAGCCGCCGATGGTTGTAGAAGGTAATCCAG
>CANJGB010000055.1 GCA_947473805.1 Alphaproteobacteria bacterium | reverse complement strand
TTCTGCCGGACCGATCGCTGACAGTTTCCGCACGCCGATACCCGCCGGGGAAACATCTCCGCGGGCCAAGCCGAGCAGGACGGGCGCGGCACCGCGAAGCGCGCCCAGATTATCGAACACGAATATTTTTGCATTTCGCTTGTCGATGACGACGAACGGCATCTTGCCATTGTCGCCCGAAGCTACGACCCAGTCCGCGACGCTGCGGACATCGCTCGAATGCACCTCCGCCCCGAAATTGGCGCGCCTGATAGCGTCCGTCTGGACCGACGCGGGGTGTCCGCTGCCATCATACGCATGCGAAAGGCCATCGGCTGCGACCGACTGGTCGGCGAGGCTGATCGCAAGCAGGGCGAAGCATAGCCGTCCCTTCCCCACGATCGCCCTTCTCCGCAAGGGGCGCTCCACGCCGGTCATGGATCAATGGCGGTCCTGCTTTGGGGGATACCTCGGCGGAACATAGGGCGGAACATAAGGTGGAACCGGCGGCGGGAGCGGCGGCGCCTCAGCCAACTCGATTGGCGGCATAAGAACACCACCTTCGGACACTTCCAAAATCGACGTCCCGACAACGACCGGCACCACCACGAGCGGGATAATGGGAGCCCTTACGACCGGAGGAACCGGCGGCATTGGCGGCGGCGGCGGCGTTACCGGCGGCGGAGGCGTCGGCGACACTGGCGGTGGCGGTGGCGATACCGGCGGCGGTGGCGGCGACACTGGCGGCGGCGGCGGAGGAGGAGGTGGCGGCGGCGGAGGCGGAGGAGGCGGAGGTGGCGGAGGAGAAACTTCTGGCGAGATCTCGCCCGTTGTCCTGCTCGTGGCAACGCAACAGGCTGTTGGAAGCGCGTAACTGGCGGCTCCGGGTCCCCCCAGTGTATAGCCGCTGAACGTTATTCCGATATTCGTTCCCGCCGACGTGCTGCCGTAGCTGGCGACGCTGCCAGGGCCGGCGACCAGCGTGACGCCGACGGGGAGGCCCGAGGTGGCGGTGGTGTTGAACCCTGCCAGGGTTGCCGTGGCATTGCCGTCGAATACCTTGGTCGCACTCGGAAATACCAGCATGCGTTGGGTCACGGACGCGCCGCCGATGAAGTTCAGCGAAAAGTTGGTCGGTGCGGCGTAGGAGACCGGATTATAGTCGATCCTGACCGGCGCGCCGGGCCCCGTGAGGGTGACGACCGGGGTGCCCGGCGCGAAGATCAAGGTGCCCCCCCCAACTCCGGGCCCCGTCCCGTCATAACCGGCGACAAGCACCATTCCGGTTACCAGGCCGAGACTTTGCGAAGCTATGGAAGCACCTCGGGTTAGCGTGACCGCGCCGGCGATGGTCAGGTTGCGGCCAGCGCACAAGGTGATGTTGCCGTCGGTGGTCGTCATCGCTGCAAGGGCGTTCACATTGCGGCCGGCGCTTGCCAGGATGCTGCCATTGGTTGTGGTGATGGCCGCATTCAGATTGGCATCCCGGCCGCAGCACATCACGACATTGCCGTTTGTGGCGGTGATCGCCGCATTCACGTTCACGTCTCGCACCGCATTCAGTGTCAGCGTCGTCGTGCTGGGCGCCGCCACCCAGGCGACAGCTTCGTTGACGTTGATATCGCCGTTGCCGGGCGCTGCCGTATTGAGATTGCTCGTTGGCGGGGTTCCGGGGACGATCGTGTCCGGGCCCGTCATCGTGCTGATGACGACGCTGTTGGTTACCAGCAGAGCCGAGAGCGTCGCGCCTGAGATATTGCTTCCGGCGGCGACGGTGAAGTCCTGCGGATCGATCAGCCAGGTGCCCGTCGTGCCCAGCGGGGCCGCGGTCGTGATTCGCGCATTATCGGCGACGATGACATGGGCTGCGGAGGTTTCTATGAAACCACCATTGCCGCCGTTGGGCGCTCCGGCATCCAGAACGCCGGCGACGAGTGCCGTTCCGGCCTGCATGTCGCCCATCAGCCTGATCGTGCCTTCGCGGCTCCCGATGCTGTGCGCCTCGATGACGCCGCTGTTGTTCACGACGGTCTTGAGCAATGCGCCGGCGGCCTGCGTGGTCAGCAGAACATGCCCGCCAGGCGCGACGATCATGCCGCCATTGTGGACGAGCGCGTTCACCGCGCCCTGATCGACCGTTACGTTGAGCAACCCGTCACCCGCGAGATCGAGTGTCATGGCTTCACCGGCGGCAAGCGCCACGACGCCGAGCCTCGCCTGGATAATGCCCTGGTTGCTGACATCGGCCCCGAGCAGAGCAACATAGCCGCCATCGGCGAGGATTGCTCCGTCGTTGAGCACCGTACCGCCGGACCCGGAAAAGCGATATTGGCCCGCCATGAAGTCCGCGTCACTGATGTTCAGCGTGGACGCAACCAGTCCGCCGACATTCACCTGTGCACTCCGGCCGAACAGGATGCCGCTGGGATTGACCAGGAACACCTTCCCATTGGCCGAAAGGCTGCCCAGGATCAGCGAAGGGTCCGATCCGAGAACCCGGTTAAGGGCCACTGAAGTGCTGTCCGGCTGCACGAAGCTAACCGATTTTCCAGCACCGATGTCGAACGTCTGCCAGTTGATTGCCACATTCTGGCTCGACTGATTGATCGTGAGGGCATCCGCAGTCCCGGAGATGTTCGCGGACCCGGCCGAGACATTGCCACCGGTCGGCAAGGTCTGCGCATGGCCGCCAGACGACAGCGCGAGCGAACCTGCAAAGCCATACAGTGCGAGCCTGGCGAAGCCCGACAGCGACGTGGAGCATCCCCAGCGCTTCAATCGATTGCGCGAACCGGTGGTGGGGCCCGTGGCCGCCCGGCGGATGGTGGTGATTGCGGTACGGCTCATGGGATGATCCTTGATTTCAAACCGGGGAAGATGGCGGCCTCGGCCGCGATGGGACCGGTCAGAATGTTTTGACGAGCTGTATCCACACGCGGCCCGATCGATCGGGGGCTGATGTCGCAGCCTGGTGGCCGAGCTTGCGTGCGTAGGTGGCTTTGACGAGGAAGTTGTCGGGAGCGGACCAGATCAGCCCGGCGCCATAGCCGCTGCGGTGGGCGCTGTTTGGGCCGATAAACCAGGGATTCTTGGCAATTCTGATGGCCCCCACATCGACGAACCCGAAGAATTGAATCCGCCCGGGGATGGATTCGGGCAATGGCGGCAAGAGCAGCCTGGCCTCGATGTTCGCGACATAACCCTCGTCGCCATAGGCCTCGCCTTCCGGGTAAGCTCGGACGCCAAAGGCACCGCCCAACTCCATCTTCTCCGAACTGTCGAGATTCTTGGAAGCAAGCTGGCCTCTGACCGCCGCGTAGAGCGACAGCGGTCCCGCTACTTGCTGCAGGCGCGAGGCGCTGGCGCGCAATACGCCATAATGGCCATTACTTCTTGCTGTCGCCGCATCGGCAATCCGGTCGGCCAGCGTGCGAAGGTTCAGGTCGCCAGCGGTTACGCCGAGCGCATATGTGCTCCACCCGCCGCCGCCGAAATCATCGCGGAAGTCTCCGTTGATGCCGATGCCGAGTGCGCGGGTGGTTCGGCGGGTCGCCGAGAAGGTCGATCCCTGCTTGTCCTTGAACCATTTGGCGTCGGCGGCGGCCTGCAGATAGAGGTTGCTTTTGCGCGATCGGATCAGCGGATAGCTGGTGTAGAGGCTGGCGATATCCGCGGTGCCGCTGGCATCGAGGCTTTTGAACTCGCGGCCGAGCTCATAGTCAATGTGGGCATAGGCGGCTCCCACCGTGGCGACGCCCACCTGCGTCTGGTAGGCAATGCGGCCATAGAGCAGCCCGGCCGTCGATGCGAGCACGCGAAGGCTGACGACATCCCCATGACCGGTAGGATTGTTGAAATTTACCGTTCCGCCGCCGCGGTATGCGCCCGTGTAACGATTGCCGGCATTGTCGGCCTCGACTGCCCCGGTGATGCGGCGTCCCGGTTCGAGATGGACGACGAGATCGGACGTCCCGACCAGCGTGCCCGGCGCCAGCGTGGAATTGACGGCTATGCCCGGAATATCCGAAAGAAGCAGCAAGCGACGCTCAAGCGGAGCAGCGGCCACTATGTCGCCGCTCCGCAGCCCGTACAGTTCGGCTTGGGCCACGGCATCCGATAGCGACGTCCGATTGCGCAGCTCGATCTTGCCGTAGCGGCCTTCGACGACCGCAATGGTCACGATCCCGTTGGCGACGTCCTGCGCGGGGAGATAGGCCTGGGTCAACGGGTAGCCATGGTGGTTGTAATAGCTGGAGATTTTTGCGGCGGCGTTGCGCAGGTCGGTCAGCGTCAGTTCGCTGCCGGGTCTGAAATCAGTGGCCGCGATCAGCGTGGCTTCGGGAAACACCGTCTGTCCGGTCACCCGCAGCGCGGTGACGTGGATTGCGAGCCCGACCGGCCCTGTTTCCGGAGATGCCCCGTTCCGTTCTATCCTGATGTCCGGTTCGGCTTTGCGCAGACCAGGAGACGGAGGAATCTGTTGAATTTGCTGGCCCGCATCGGGTGGGCGCTGCGCGAATCCGCTCCCGCTTGCTGCCAGAAAAGGGGCAGCGAACAGAACATGCTTCAGAATAGACATCGAAATTACCGTTACAAAAGAGAAAATTGCAACAGTGAAACGATTGTCACCTATTCATGTTCCATCCGAAAAATAACAAATAATTCGGCATTTTTGTATTAATAATTCTCAAATAAACGTGCAAATTACGAGTATTATTACTGATTGAAATTATCATTTTTTTGACATTCGATATTTGCACGAACATTTTCCGAATCTGATTGGATGGTCACGGTAGTGCTGATTCGCTGTTTACGGCGCAGAGCGATGCATCTTTTCGGCTGACCACGATCGCTGCGCTGATGTAAGAGCGGGCAGCCGAGCGAAGCGGCGCCTGGTTGGCGCGCTAAATTGCTTCAGCCGCAAACGATTGTCGCCGCAGATGACGCCGGTCTGCCAAGTCTGGTCGATACCTGGCCACAGGTCCACAGGTTCGGGAAAAATCCAGGCCTCGTGCTGCGCGAGGGTTTTCCCGGGGCGAAGTACCGGCCGCTGGATTGATTCAGAGCGGTCGCGAATAGGTAACCGGGGTGCAGTCAAACCTGCCGGCTGCGACGGCGAGCATGTCGATCTGCTGCCGGTTGGAATCGGCCAGGAAGCGCACGCGGGTGCGCGCGGCATCAGCCAGGGCGAGTGCCTGGGCGATGCGGGCTGACAGCTCCGGGGTGCGTTGCCAGTTGCCCGCAGATTTAATACCAAGTCCCTTGGACGCTGACTCAACGCGGGGGATTCCCAAAGCGGCCATGATCTGATTCAACATCGCAGGCTGTGGGAGGTATGCGATGGCATCAGCGGTTGGGCTACGGGACGATTTTGACGGGGCTGGTCTTCGAAGGCTG
>CANJGB010000054.1 GCA_947473805.1 Alphaproteobacteria bacterium | reverse complement strand
TGCCGCGTCCTGTCGGTCCCGCCTACGCTACGCTCCGGCGCGACCGACAGGACGCATCACACGGGCCGAATCTCCCTCAGACCGTGGATCACCGTTAGGGGTCAGACCACTGCGGGAAGGTCGAATCAAATAGTCCGGCAACCTTTCTCGGCGTGCCGTCATGTTCGACCACGCCGCCCCTGGCGTCACACAACGCCTGCAACTCGCGAAACGACGCCTGGTTGGCCGCGCAGGCCGCAACCATGGTTGCAAGGCAGACAACCATGGGGCGCCATTTGAACGGCCGGACAACGGAATTTCCCATGCGCAACCCTACAGCGAAACCGGTCCGACCGTCATATCGGATATAGGAATTTATACTTGACAACAGGCTGGCTTTCTGCCATGCTCCCGCTTTGCTTTTTGACCGGGTGAATCAGCGGCTGGCGGGGTCCCGTGACGCGTGAAAATTTTGCCGCTCGCCGTCCGTCTCACTCCTCATGCTGAGCTTGTCGAAGCGTGAGGGCGGCACAGCCAGCGCCGCGGCCTCACCCCTCGACGGGCTTAGGATGAGGTCGACTGAATGAGCCGTTCGCGGCCCAAGCGGATTTAAGCGGGAGCCGTCGACTCTAAGCCAGACTTGCGGAATCTAAGCGGGGCACGGCGAATCTAAGCGGGAAATAGCGGAAACAAGCTGGAAACCGGCCGGAAAACGGCGGAAATCCGCCATCCCCGCCTGCACGAAAAATTCCGCGCTACTTGCCGGCGCCCGACGGGCGGTTGCGGCCGAAGTCCGGGGCCGGGGTTTCCTGGCCGGCGTCGATGATCTGCCGGCGGATCGCGCGGGTGCGCGTGAACGTGTCGAACAGGGTCTGCCCGTCGCCCCAGCGGATCGCGCGCTGCAGCGCCGCCAGGTCCTCGGTGAAGCGGCCGAGCATTTCCAGCACGGCCTCCTTGTTGTTGAGGAACACGTCACGCCACATCGTGGGGTCGGACGCGGCGATGCGGGTGAAGTCGCGGAAGCCGCCGGCCGAGTACTTGATGACCTCGGACTTGGTCACCGTCTGCAAATCGTCGGCGGTGCCGACGATGTTGTAGGCGATGAGGTGCGGCAGATGGCTGGTAATGGCCAGCACCAGGTCATGGTGCTGCGGCTCCATGGTCTCGACCTTCGAGCCGATACGGGTCCAGAAGGTGTGCAATTGCTGGAGCGCGGCCGCGTCGGTGCCGGCAACGGGCGTGAGGATGAGCCAGCGGTCGCGGAACAGTTCGGCGAAGCCGGCTTCCGGCCCCGAATGTTCGGTGCCCGCCACGGGATGGCCGGGGATGAAGTGCACGCCCGCCGGCACGTGGGGCGCGAGATCGCGGATGACCGACTGCTTGACCGAGCCGACATCGGTCAGCGTCGCGCCGGCCTTCAGATGCGGGCCGATCACTGCGCCGAGGGCGGCATAGGCTGACAGCGGCGTGCAGACGATGACGAGGTCGGCGTCGCGCACCGCTTCCTCGGCGCTGTCGACGGCGGTATCGACGAGGCCCAGTTCCAGCGCCTTGGCGCGGGTGGCCTCCGACTTCGAGTAGGTGGTGATGCTTTCGACCAGGCCGTCGCGCTTCGCCGCGCGCGCGATGGATGAGCCGATCAGGCCGATGCCGATCAGCGCCAGGCGCTTGTACAGCACGGTGCTCACGACTGCAGGAACTCGCGCACGGCGGCGAGGAAGCGCAGGTTCTCGTCCTCGGTACCGATGGTCAAGCGCAGGAAGTCGGGCAGGCCGTAGCTGGCGACCGGGCGGATCACCAGGCCCTTGCTGCGCAGGAACGCGTCCGCCGCCGCCGCATGCTTTGGCGCCGCGGGGAAGCGGATCAGCAGGAAGTTCGCGACCGACGGAATGACCGTTAGGCCGAGCGATTCCAGTTCACCCTTCACGCGCGGCAGCCAGGTCTCGTTGTGGGCGCGCGCCGCCGCCGTCCAGGCATTGTCCTGCAACGCGGCTACCGCCACCTTCTGCGCCACGAGGTTGACGTTGAACGGCCCGCGCACGCGGTTGATGACATCGACCACGCCGGCCGGCGCATAGGTCCAGCCGACGCGCAGGCCGGCCAAGCCGTAGATCTTCGAGAAGGTGCGCAACATGACGACGTTGTCGTGCGTCCCGACCATCTCGGCGCCCGGCGTGTAGTCGTTGCGGGTGACGAACTCGGCATAGGCCGCGTCGAGCACCAGCAGCGTGTGCGCCGGCAGGCCGGCGCGCAGGCGGCGCACTTCCTCCACCGGCAGATAGGTGCCGGTCGGGTTGTTCGGGTTGGCCAGGAAGCAGATCTTGGTGCGCGGCCCGGCCTTGGCCAGCAGCGCATCGACGCTGACGGTATAGTTGGTCTCGTCCGCCACGACGGGCGTCCCGCCCTGCACCAGCGTTGCGATGGGATACATCGCGAAGCCGTAGCGGTTGTACAACACCTCGTCGCCCTGGCCGACATAGGCGGCGCAGAGCAGCGAGATCATCTCGTCGGAGCCGTTGCTGCAGATGATGCGGTCGGCATCGAGGCCGTGTTGCGCGCCCAGTGCGCGGCGCAGGTCGGCGTTCGACCCGTCAGGATAGCGGTGCAGGCCCTCGGCCATCGCCGCGAACACGGCCTTGGCCCTGGGGCTCGGACCCAGCGCGCTCTCGTTCGACGACAGCTTGCGCACCTCGGCCACGCCCTGCACGGCGCCTTCGCCGCCCTTGTAGGGCGTGATGTCCAGAATGCCAGGCTGCGGTTTGGGCAGGGTCACGATGGCTCCGGTAAATTGAATGTGTGGCTCAGCCGGCCAGCTGCGCCGGCAGCGCATAGGCGCCGATGACGACGACCGAGCCGCCGGCCTCGATACTGTCGCGCGCGAAGTCGGACAGGCGGGCGTCGTCGGGAGCGACGAAGCCCGGCACCTCGACCAGCACCGCCTGGTTGCCGCCGGTCATGGCGCCGGCCAGCGGCGTGCCGGCCAGGCCGGCACCGGCCAGCAGGTCGACCACACGCTGGCGGCTGACCAGGTCGGGCTTCACGGTGGCGACCAGCAGGGTGACGTCCTCGCCCGACGGTTCGGGCGGAATGGCGGCCAGGACATAGGCGTCGCCGCGGCGGTCCTCGCCGCCGACGAGGGGAATACGGGCGACCACGCGCGGGGTGCCGGGCGCCTCGCCGCGCAGGTGCGGCCACCACGGATCGGTCTCGCCCTCTTCCGGCGGCGGGACGACACCGACGGTGGACTGGCTGCCGCTGACCGTGCCCAGCACGGACTGCGCCTCGTCATGGCCCACCATGGGCGTTGCCGCGCCAAAATGGCCGCGCGCCGCGTCCCACACGGCGATGGCATTGGCGCCGCCGTGGACCGCGACACTGATGCCGCCCTGCAGGTGATAGAGGCCGGTCAGCAGTTCGCGCCAGATGCGCGCCAATGAGAGCGGCTGTAGCGAGCCTTGGTGGCGGCGCAGCAGGCGGCGCAGGATCTGGGCCTCGCGGCCCGGGCGCAGGAACAGGTTGTTGCCCGCGGCCTTCGCGGCCTGGACCCGCTGCACCAGCTGGGCGCGCTGCATCAGCATGTCGTGCAGCCGGTCATCGACCGCGTCGATCTCGCGGCGCAACGCGGCAAGTTCGTCTGTAATGGCGGTCATGATCGGATCGTCGGGGCGGCCCCGGAAGCCTCGGCAATGTCTCGAAACGGGAGCCGTAGTCATAGTCCCCGGCGCGCCCAAAGCAAAGCCCGTCGTCGCCCCCCGGGAGGGCGGCTTGACCGGCCCGGACAGCGGCGCTATGTCTTTGGAGCGTCGTGGTGATTTGAGCCGGTCGGCTTGCGGACCACGTTAAACATTCCGCTAAAAGATCGGGCTCTGGCGCAGCCCCGGTCTTTCGACCGGGGTTTTTCGTTTTGGCGTCATTTTAGGTCGCGAATGGCTGGCAACAGGGATCCGATCGGCGAGGGCAGCACCGTCACGCTCGACGGCGCGGCCTTGCGCCTCGACTGCGGCAGTGACCTGGCCAATGCCACCATCGCCTATCGCACCTACGGCACCCTGAACGCCCAGCGCTCGAACGCCATCCTGGTCTGCCACGCCCTGACCGGTGACCAGCACGTGCTGGGCACCCACCCGGTCACCGGCAAGCCCGGCTGGTGGGAGCGCATGGTCGGCCCGGGCAAGGTGATCGATACCGACCGCTACTTCGTGGTCTGCTCGAACGTGCTGGGCGGCTGCATGGGCTCGACCGGCCCGCGCGACGTGAATCCCGCGACCGGCAAGCCCTGGGGCCTCGACTTCCCGGTCATCACCATCGGCGACATGGTGCGGGCGCAGGCGCGCCTCTTGGACCATCTCGGCATCGACCAGCTGTTCTGCGTGATCGGCGGCTCGATGGGCGGCATGCAGGTGCTGCAATGGGCCGCGGCATATCCCGAGCGCGTGTTCGCCGCGATTCCGGTCGCCAGCGCCGCGCGCCATTCGGCGCAGAACATCGCGTTCCACGAGGTCGGCCGCCAGGCGATCATGGCCGACCCGAACTGGGGCGGCGGCAACTACCTGAACCAGAATACCTTGCCGCGCGCTGGCCTCGCCGTCGCGCGCATGGCGGCGCACATCACATACCTGTCGGAATCGGCCCTGCACCGCAAGTTCGGCCGCAACCTGCAGAACCGCGACAAGGTGGCGTTCGGCTTCGACGCCGACTTCCAGGTGGAAAGCTATCTGCGCTACCAGGGCGAAAGCTTCGTCGAGCGGTTCGATCCGAACTCGTACCTCTACATCACCCGCGCGATGGACTATTTCGACCTCGCCGCCGAGCATGACGGCGTGCTGGCCCATGCCTTCCGCGGCACGCGCACGCGCTTCTGCGTCGTCTCGTTCACGTCGGACTGGCTGTTTCCGACGGCGGAGAACAAGGCCGTGGTCCACGCGCTGAACGCGGCGGCGGCGAACGTCAGCTTCGTCGAGGTCGCGACCGACAAGGGCCACGACGCCTTCCTGCTGGACGAGCCGGAACTGTTCAAGACGCTGGGCGGCTTCCTGGCCGGCTGTGCCGAACACCGGGGGCTGGCACGATGAGCTTCGCAGGCAGTGGCGAGGCGCGGCCGGGTGACATCCGCGTCGACCTGCAGCTGATCGCCGACATGGTGCCGCCGGAAAGCCGCGTACTGGACGTCGGCTGCGGTGACGGCGCCCTGCTCGACTACCTGGCGCGCGAGAAACAGGTGGACGGCCGCGGCATCGAACTGAGCCAGGCGGGCGTGAACGCGTGCGTCAGCCACGGCCTCAGCGTCATCCAGGGCGATGCCGATACCGACCTGCACGACTACCCGGCCAACGCCTTCGACTACGCGATCCTAGGCCAGACGCTGCAGGCGACGCGCAACCCGAAGACGGTCCTGGAAGACCTGCTGCGCATCGGCCGGCGAGCCATCGTATCGTTCCCGAACTTCGGCTACTGGCGGGTGCGGCTGGGTCTATTGTGGCACGGCCGCATGCCGGTGACCTCGACGCTGGACAACCCGTGGTACGAGACGCCGAATATCCACCTGTGCACCGTGCGCGACTTCGAGGCCTTGTGCGCCGACCTCGGCATCGTGGTGGAAAAGCGCGTGGCGGTGAACGCGCAGGGCCGGCGCGGCCTGCTGCAATTCTCGTCCGCCTTCGCCAACCTGTTCGGGGTGCAGGTCGTCTACCTGTTGCGCCGCCGCTAGACCTCCGACGTCATACGCATCGTGGTGCGCGCCGGCGCCGGCGTCAGGGCCGGTTCGCGCTGCCGCTGACGCACCGCCTGGCGAAGGCCGGTCGGCGCATAAACCTGCTTCTCGGCTTCCGCCAGCAACACGCCTGCGAAGTGCGGCCAGAACCGCAGGCCGACATTCTCCCACCAGGCCGCGGTGCGCATGAACATGCGGCGCTGCGTCGGCGGCAGGTACAGGGCCGTCGCCGACTGGATCGGCGAGAAGCGCGCATCGCGCAGTACGCGGCTCAGCTGGCGCGGCGTATAGGCCAGGCCCTGCCCGAACGGCGTCGCCTCGAACCGCGCCCACAGGCCGGCCCGGTTCGGCACCACCGCCAGCAGGCGCCCGGTCGGCGTCAGCACCCGCCAGGCCTCGGCCAGCAGCGCGCGCGCATTCTCGCCATGCTCCAGCCCGTGGATGACCAGCACGCGGTCAAGCGAGGCGTCGGGGAACGGCAATTCGGTTTCCTCGGCCAGGGCCACCAGCCCCGCCCCGTCGTCGGGCCAGTGCACCACGCCCTGCAGCGCCGGCATGACGGCCAAGGTGCGCTCCACCTCGTCGCGGAACGGGCGCAGATAGGGCGTTGCATAGCCAAGGCCCAGCAGGCGCAGATTGGTCAGTTGCGGCCAGATGGCCCGGATGCGCCGGCGCACCAGCCGGCGCGCCGCCTGGCCCAGCGGCGTGGCGTAGAATTCGCGCAAGTCGATGACATCGGGCCTGAACATCGACCTATATTACCAGCATGACCCTGCAGATCGAACGCATACCGGTTCTCTCCGACAACTACATCTGGTTGGCGCACGACCCGGCCAGCGGCGCCACCGCCGTTGTGGACCCCGCCGTGGCCGATGCGCCAATTCAGCGCGCGGCCGAACTCGGCTGGCGCATCACCCACATTCTCAACACCCACCACCATGGCGACCATGTGGGCGGCAATCTGGAGATCAAGGCCGCCACTGGCTGCACCATCGTCGGCCCCCGCGCCGATGCCGCGCGCATTCCGGGCATCGACGTGCAGGTCGGCGATGGCGACCGCTACCGCTTGGGCACGGCGGAGGCCGAGGTGTTCGACGTGCCGGGCCACACGCGCGGCCATATCGCGTTCTGGTTCGCGGCCGGCGAGGCGCTGTTCTGCGGCGACACCCTGTTCGTCATGGGCTGCGGCCGGCTGTTCGAGGGCACGCCCGCGCAGATGTGGCACAGCCTGTCGAAACTGGCCCGCCTGCCCGATGCGACCAGCATCTACTGCGCCCACGAATACACGCAGTCGAACGCCCGCTTCGCCCTGTCGGTCGAGCCGGACAACGCGGCGCTCCGCGCCCGCGCCGCCGAGGTGGACCGCCTGCGCGCCGCAAACCAGCCGACCGTGCCCGGCACGCTGGGCCAGGAGCGCGCCACCAACCCCTTCCTGCGCCCCGGCAGCCCCGGCCTGCGCCGCACGCTCCACCTGGAAAACGCCGGCACGGTCGAGGTGTTCGGCGCGACGCGGGCGGCCAAGGACAGTTTCCGGTAAGCATCTAAAAGCCTGATATAGGATAATATACTTGACATTTTGAGTCATATGTTCTATCTTTGTTCTCATCTTTCCGTATGGTGGGGACTCGCGATGGATATGTCGGGATTCAGAAACCGCTTCGCGCTGCGCGGTGAAGTCGGCAACGGCCGGGACAACGATCCCGATGACGTACTGGCGGTAAAGCGCCGGCTGAATGGCCTCGGCCTGTACGACGAGCCCGATTACGGCTTCACCGGCTATATCGACCGCGCTACCGAAGACGGCATCAAAAGCTTCCAGAAGAAGAACGGCCTCAAGATCGACGGCTGGCTGGCGCCAGGCGGCGAAACGGAAACGGCGATCAGTGACCTGGTCCACCGGAACGTGGGTGCCAGAAATTTCTCCGCCAACGAGGTGACGCGAAACCTGCCGTACTACATAGAGGGCGAGGTCGGTAACGGCCGTACCAACAACGAAGACGATGTCCTCGCCATCCGCCAACTGCTGACCAACATCGGCTATCACGGCGCCAAGAACGGCGGGCCGTTCATCGACCGAAACCTGTCCGACGCTATCGCCGCTTTCCAGCGCGACAACGACCTGAAGCAGGACGGCTGGCTCGCCCCCGGCGGCGAGACAGAGCAGGCGCTGCAACGCATGACCGCCGTTCAAACTTCACCTGCTTCGGCGCATGCCGCGCAAAATGCCTCCGATGCGACGGCGTACTTCTCACCGTCGAAAAGCGACATACGCTCGGCAATTGAAGTATCGCGCCCCGCCATCAACCTCCTCCTTGAAGCTCAACGCGACGAAACCGACCCGTTTCCGGAGACGAAGCCAATACAGGTCGCACAAAGCGATGGACTCGGTCTTAGAGCCGTTCCGGAAAGTTGTTGAGTCGGAGGAATCAGTTGTGATTCGCTTACGGGCATCCGAATCGGATGTGGGAGATGCCCGATGTGGACGCCCGAACACCGCCGCGCAGCTGACCGGCGCGGCCTGCGTTACCCGAGCGACCT
>CANJGB010000053.1 GCA_947473805.1 Alphaproteobacteria bacterium | reverse complement strand
GGTCGCTCGGGTAACGCAGGCCGCGCCGGTCAGCTGCGCGGCGGTGTTCGGGCGTCCACATCGGGCATCTCCCACATCCGATTCGGATGCCCGTAAGCGAATCACAACTGATTCCTCCGACTCAACAACTTTCCGGAACGGCTCTAAGGCGTCAGCGTCGCCAGTAACGCCGTCTCGTCTTTCACGTAGACGGTGATACGGGCAATCATGCCGTCGCGGAACTCGAACTTCTCCAGCACGGGGCAGAAAGCCGCCTTGCCGGTGGCGCGGCAGGTCCAGGTGATGTCGCGGCCCATGAACACGACCTCACCGCTGTCCCATAGCTGCAGGCCCCCGCGCTCCTGCTCCCAGAGCCCGAGAATGATCTGCTTCACCCGTCCCGGCGCGTCGCGCCCGGTGAAGATGCCCCCCTGCGGCAGAGCCGGTGGCTCGTCGAGGACGATGTCGGGATGGGTCTCGGCCAGCGCGCCGGCATAATCGCCGGCCTGGATCTTGTCGAGAAAGCGCCGCAGGACATCGGCGTTGACACTCATGGCTCAGGCCTCCGCTGCGGCCACCGGCTGACATCGTAGGCGCTCCACCGGACGGCAACAATCACGGGAACGCTTTAAGCAGCCGGACGTTGCGGTTGTATGGACCCTATTCTTTCACTGATCCTCACCATTCTCGTCATACTGCTGATCGCGTATGGCGCGTTTTACATCATCGGCCAGATGGGCCTGCCACAACCTGCACGCATGGTCGTACTGATCATCGTCGGCGTGCTGCTGCTCATCGCCCTGCTTGGCCTTCTGCCGGGTATTCCGTGGCACTACGGCGGCTTCCGCTAGCGGAGGCTGGCCCGCCTGCGCACAGGCGGGAAATCCGATATCATGGCGGGATGACCGCTCACTTCCCGTTCGACAACAGCTACGCCCGGCTGCCCGACCGCTTTTTCGCCCGCGTCGCGCCGACGCCGGTCTCGGCGCCGTGCCTCATCAAGCTCAACACCGCTCTCGCTCGGGAGCTGAACCTGGATCCGGACTTTCTGGCGACGCCTGAAGGCGTCGAGGTGCTGTCCGGCCGGCAGGTACCGGACCGGGCGGAGCCCATTGCCTTGGCCTATGCCGGCCACCAGTTCGGCAATTTCGTGCCGCAGCTGGGCGACGGCCGTGCCGTGCTGCTGGGCGAGGTCGTGGATCGGGGCGGCATGCGCCGCGACATCCAGCTGAAGGGCGCCGGACCGACGCCGTTTTCGCGGCAGGGTGACGGGCGTGCAGCCCTCGGCCCCGTGTTGCGGGAATATATCGTCAGCGAGGCGATGTTCGCACTGGGCATTCCGACGACGCGGTCATTGGCCGCCGTCTTGACCGGCGAGGACATTTTCCGTGGCGGCCCCCTTCCCGGCGCGGTCCTGACCCGGGTGGCGTCGAGCCATATCCGCGTCGGCACCTTCCAGTTCTTCGCGGCACAGGGCGATATCGAGGGCGTTCGCCTGCTGGCGGACCACGTGATTGCACGGCACTATCCCGAAGCGGCCCAGGCCGTGAAGCCGTACCATGCACTTCTCGAAGCGGTCGTTGCCCGGCAGGCGAAACTGGTGGCGCAGTGGCTGCACGTCGGATTCATCCACGGCGTGATGAACACCGACAACTGCTCAGTCGCGGGCGAAACCATCGACTACGGACCATGCGCGTTTCTGGACGCTTACGATCCGGCCAAGGTGTTCAGCTCCATCGATTATCGCGGCCGCTATGCCTACGGCAACCAGCCGCAGATCGCGCTGTGGAACCTGTCGCGCTTTGCCGAGACTCTGCTGCCCTTGCTGGCGGACGATGAAACTGTTGCCGTGCCGGCCGCACAGGAAATCCTCGACGGCTTTTCCCGTGTGTTTCACGGCGCCTATGGCCCTGGCCTGCTGCGGAAGATCGGATTGTCTGAATTCCGCGATGGCGACAACGCCCTGTGCAACGATCTGCTCACGGCCATGGCGGCAAACGGTGCGGATTTCACCCTGACCTTCCGCCGCCTCGGCGATGCGGTACTGGCGCCTTCGGAGCCGGGAGCCGTGCGCGACTTGTTCACCGATCCCGCCGCCTACGATGCCTGGGCGGCACGCTGGGCAGAACGACTTCAAGCTGACCCTGGAGCGCCGGCAGAGCGACGGGCGCGGATGAACGCGGTCAATCCGGCCTACATCCCGCGGAACCACCGCGTGGAAGCCGCCATCGCCGCCGCGGCCGCAGATGATTTCGCGCCGTTTAATGAACTCGTCGATGTGCTCTCACGGCCGTTCGATGACCGGTCCGACCATGCCCGCTACGCCGATCCGCCGGCAGTAGACGAACGCGTAACGCAGACCTTCTGCGGTACGTAGAACAATGAGAAATTGGGGAGCCTCAACCGGCCTGAACGCCGTCAGGACCGGTTTTCTTAAACCGGCCGACAGTGTTCAGGATGGGAGGAGAAGTGGTGGGTGCAGTAGGATTCGAACCTACGACCCGCTGATTAAGAGTCAGCTGCTCTACCAACTGAGCTATGCACCCACGGGTCTTGAAGAGCGGGGGATATAGCAAAGGCGCGGGGGGTTGTCGACTCAATTGGAGCGGGCCCAAAAGGGGCGGTTTTCCGCCCTAAAGCGCCCCGCCCCGGCGGGGGATTTCCACGTCGCGGTGGATATACACGCCCAGCACGAAACCGAATCCGATCAGCAGCGTCAACATGGCCGTGCCGCCGTAGGAAACCAGCGGCAGGGGCACGCCGACCACGGGCACCAAGCCGCTGACCATCGCGATATTGATGAACATGTAGATGAAAAGCATCGACGTGATGCCGAGCCCGACCAGCCGGCCGAAATGGCTGCCGGAGCGGAGCGCGATGGCATAGCCGTAGGCGACCAGCAGCAGGTAGAGCCCGATCAGGCCGAGGCCGCCGACCATGCCGAACTCCTCGGCCAGGGCCGTGAAGATGAAGTCGGTCTGCTTCTCGGGCAGGAAGCTGAGATGCGCCTGGCTGCCTTCAAGGAAGCCCTTGCCGAACATGCCGCCGGAGCCCAGCGCGATTTTCGACTGCAGAATGTGATAGCCTGAGCCCAAGGGATCGGATTCAGGATCGAGGAAGATCGTTATCCGCTTGCGCTGGTAGTCGTGCATCATACCCCAGGCAAGCGGCATGATGGCGCCGGCGGAGATAAACGCCAGGGCGAACCAGCGCAACGCAACCCCGGCCAGGAAGAAAATTGCGGCGCCCTCGAGCCCCAGCATCATGGCGGTGCCCAGATCGGGCTGCTTCAGCACCAGGGCCATCGGGAAGGCGGTCATCGCCGCCGGGACCAGAATCCAGCGGAACCGGCGCACGTCCTCGTCGGCCAGGCCGTGAAAATAGCGCGCCAGCGCCAGAACCAGCGCGATCTTCATCACTTCCGAGGGCTGTACCTGAATGATGCCGAGATCGAGCCAGCGTTGCGCGCCCATGGCATTGCGCCCGACCAGATCGACGGCGACCAGCAGGCAGATGCCGACCGCATACATCAGATAGGCCCAGCGGAGCCAGAAGCGCTGGTCGACCAGCGCGACCGCAAGCATCAGCACCACGCCGCCGCCGAAACGCACCATCTGGCGCGAGGCCCAAGGGTCCATATTGCCGCCGGCCGCTGAATAGAGCATCGCCCAGCCTACCGCCGCCACGCAGCACAGCACCAGGATCAGGCCCCAGCGCATGTCCAGCAGCTTGCGGCCCAGACTGAGCTCGACATCGGCATCGCCCAAGGTGCGGCGCATCGCCATGATCAGCCTCTTTCCCGGCCATCGCCGCCGGCGAACCGGCCGCGGAATGGCTCCTTGGCGGCGGGATTGCGCCGTTGGGCCTCTTCGAGGATATCGCGGGCGATCGGGCCCGCCGTCTTGGCGCCGCTCATGCCGTGTTCGATCACGATGGCCGCGGCGTAGCGCGGATTGCCCACCGGCGCGAAGGCGACGAACAGGGCATGGTCGCGGTCCTCCCACGGACGCGCTTCCTGCTTGATCACGCCAGACTCGCGCTCGGCCATGCTGATCCGCTTCACCTGGGCCGAACCTGTCTTGCCCGCCATTTCCCAGCCGACCGTCTTGATGCGCGACGTATAGGCCGTGTTGCCGGGCGTGTTGGTCACGGCGTTCATGCCCTGCTGCACCAGCGACAGGCTCGCCTGGCTGATGCCGAGCGAGCGCATTTCGACCGGGGCGCCGCGCGGCTCGCTGGCCTTGCGCACCAGGCGCGGCGACACGACGCGTCCGCCATTGGCGATCCGCGCCGCCATCACCGCAAGCTGCATCGGCGTCGCCAACACATAGCCTTGGCCGATGGCCGTGACCAGGCTTTCACCCTCGGCCCAGCGCTTGCCGAAACGAGCGAACTTCCAGTCGCGGGTTGGCACCAGCCCGGCAGCTTCGCTGGGCATGTCGATGCCGGTCAGACCACCGATGCCCAGTCGCTTGGCCATTTCGGCAATACGGTCGGGTCCCACCCGCCGGCCGACATCATAGAAGAATACGTCGCAGCTCTGGCCCAGCGCCTGCACAACGCCCAGCGTGCCATGGCCGCCCTTCTTCCAGCAGTGGAACTTCGCGTCGCCCAGTTCCATGTGGCCGGGGCAGAACACCGTATGGCCTGGCAAAATGACGCCCGCCTCCAGTGCCGCCAGCGCGACGACCATTTTGAAGGTCGAGCCCGGCGGGTACTGCCCCTGGAGCACCTTGTTGAACAGCGGGCGGTGCTTGTTGTTCTGCAGCGCCTGGTAGTCGGCGACGCTGATGCCGATGTTGAACAGGTCGGGATCGAAGCCCGGGTTCGACACCATGGCCAGAACATCGCCATTGAGGATGTCGAGCACCACCGCCGCACCGCTCTCCTCGCCCAATCGCTCGGCCGCGAAGCGCTGCAGGCCGGCATCGATGGTCAGTACCAGGTCGGCGCCCGGCTGCCCCTCGTGCCGCGCCAGTTCGCGGATCACCCGGCCATAGGCGTTGACCTCGACCTGGGTATCGCCCGCACTGCCGCGCAGGTCGCCGTCATAAACTTTCTCAAGGCCGCTTTTGCCGATGCGGAAGCCCGGCAGTTCCAGCAGCGGATCGTCGTCCTGCTTCAGGTCGTCGCGCGACACCGCACCGACGTAGCCGACAATGTGGCTGAACACCGGCCCGCCCGGATAGGCGCGCGTCTCGCCGACATCGAGCTGCACACCCGGCAGGTCGGGGCTGTAGAGGTTCAGCCGTGCAAAATCCTCCCAGTTCAGGTTATCGGCAACCAGGATGGGCACGAACTTGCGGCGGCGCTCGGCCTCGCGCAGCACGCGGGCCTTCTGCGTGTCGTCGAGGTTTATCAACTGGCCCAGGCGGTTCAGCGTGCTGCGCAGGCTGTCGGCCTGTTCCGGCACGACGAGGACGCGGAAATTGCGCCGGTTGTTGGCAATTTCCTCGCCTCCGCGATCCAGTACGCGGCCACGCAACGGTGGCAGCATGCGCATGCTGATGCGGTTGTCGTCCGACAACATGCCGTAGCGATCGGCCTGCAGAACCTGCAGGTAGTACAGCCGCGCCACCAGTGCCGACACCAGCGTGCCCTTGATGCCGGCCAGCATCAGCGCGCGGCGGCCAAAGCCCTTGAAGCGGTTGAAGTCGCGGCGGTCCACGGCGTGCCCCTAGGCCGCCCGGGCGACGGCAAGCTCGACCCGGTTGAACAGCCAGTTCAATGGCGGATAGAGGACGATGGTGAGCACCAATTGCACCAGCAGCGGGACCGGGTCCATCGGGTGCATGAAATAGATCGAGGCCACGATCCATTCGAGCAGTGCGGCACCGGGGGCAACCAGCATGAAGCCGAACCAGCCAACCCCGAATGACCGCCCGATCAGCACTCGCCGCTGGCTGACACAGAAAATATGCAACGCCACAAGGACCAGCGCCATGAGGCCCAGCGGACCGCCCGATAGCAGGTCGTGAACCAGTCCGACGGCGAAAACGAACGGCGCCGGAATGAGCTGCGGCCGATAGATGCTCCAGTAATAGACCGCGATAAGGCCCAGCAACGGCGCAACGTCAGCCAGATGGCGGACACCCAAGGGCACGATCTCGAACAGGACGGAAAGCAGCACGGCCAAGCCAGGCAGGGCCAAGGCCAGGCGCTGCGTGACCGTCTGGGCGACGACGCTCATCTAGCGCCGGCCGCCGCCCCGGCCGAATTCGGCGACCGGCAGGCGCGGGCTCTCGAAGCTGACGACGCGCACATATTCCAGCTGGTCCAGTTGAACCAGCGGCTGGACCCGCACCGCGCCCTCGGCGACGGACACGATCTGGCCGATGGCGAGGCCGGTGGGAAACAGGCCGCCGTCGCCTGAAGTCACGATGCGATCGCCAACCGCCACCTCGGCGCCAGCCGGCAGGTATTCCAGGCGCGGCAGGCGGGAATTGTCGCCGGACAGCACCGCACGGTGCCGCGAACCCTCGAGCGCCACCGGCACGCGCGAGTTCAAATCGGTTAGCAGCAGGACGCGGGCCGAGCGCTGCCCGACCTCGGCAATGCGCCCGACAAAGCCGCCATCGGCAACGACGGCCTGGCCCTTTTCGATGCCGTCCCGTTCGCCCGCAGACAGCAGCATGGTGCGCACGAACGGGCCACCGGCATCGCCGACAACGCGGGCCGTGATGAAGGTGTTGGGGGGATCGACGCCGGCCGACAGCAGGCGTCGCAGGCGGGCGTTTTCCGGCTCGAGACGGCGGGCCACGTCCTGCCACTGGCGCAGACGGGCATTTTCCTCACGCAGGCGGGTGTTTTCGCTGAAGACGAACAGCATGGAGCGCCCTTGGTCGATCACGCGGTTCACGGCCACGGCGGGCCGCGACAGGACCAAGAGTATCGGGGTCATCTCGTCCACGACGGCGGTGCGCAGGCGTTCGACCATGGCGACGTCCGCCTTGCCCATGACCAGCAAGGCAGCAGCGGCGGTGAGGAGCAGCGCGAAGGCGAAACGCTGGATCAGCGCCTTGAGCGGTACGGCCAGCCGTAGCATCCGTCCCCCCTTCAGCGCCATGCGATTCTCCTAGATGTGCCCCAAGTTCATCATCAAACGCCCGGACTCAATAAGGATTGTAGAGGACGTGGCGCAGCGATTTCATCTGCTCCAGCGCGCGACCGGTGCCGAGCGCAACGCAGGTGAGCGGATCGTCAGCAATCACCACAGGCAGGCCGGTCGCCTGGCGGAGGACGAAATCGATATTGCCCAGCAGGGCACCGCCGCCGGTGAGCACGATGCCTTTGTCGACAAGGTCGGCCGCCAGTTCCGGAGCGGTGTTTTCCAGCGCAACCTTGACCGCGTCGACGATGGCGCTGATCGGCTCCAGCAGTGCCTCGGCAATATGCCGCTGGCTGATGACCAGTTCCTTCGGCACGCCGTTCATCAGGTCGCGGCCCTTGATCTCCATGGTCGGACCATTGCCGTCCTCGGGTGGGGCCGCCGAACCGATCTGCTTCTTGATGCGCTCGGCACTCGACTCGCCCACCAGCAGGTTATGGTAGCGGCGGATATAGGCGATGATCGCCTCGTCCATCTTGTCGCCGCCGACGCGGACGCTCTTCGAGAAGACGATGCCACCCAGCGAGATGACGGCAACTTCCGTGGTGCCGCCGCCGATGTCGACGACCATCGAGCCGGTGGCCTCGGTGACCGGCAGGCCGGCGCCGATGGCAGCCGCCATGGGTTCTTCGATCAGGTACACGCGGCGCGCGCCGGCCGATTCAGCGCTTTCCATGATGGCGCGGCGCTCGACCGCCGTGGAGCCATAGGGAACGCAGATGACAACCTGCGGGCTCGCGAACGAGCGGCGGTTGTGCACCTTGCGGATGAAATGCTTGATCATTTCCTCCGCGATTTCGAAATCGGCGATGACACCGTCGCGGAGCGGGCGAATGGCCTCGATATTGCCCGGCGTACGACCCAGCATGTTCTTCGCCTCGTCGCCGACGGCGAGAACCTGCTTCTTGCCCTTCACGTTGACGATGGCGACGACGGAGGGCTCGTTCAGCACGATGCCGCGCCCCTTGACGTAGACCAGCGTATTGGCGGTACCGAGGTCGATGGCCATGTCGGCCGAGAGCATTCCAAGCAGTCTGGAAAACATTCTTTTCTCGTTTACTAGGACCCGGACCGCCGACCCCTGGCGGCCCTATCGCCCTGCCCAGCCAGAATGCCTGGCAATGGTGGCAAAACCACGGCAGCGATGCTTGAAAATCAAGAACTTAGCGCGCACCGCTGCTGTGGATAACCACTGGGCTTTTTACGCCCAGCGCCATCGCACTGCAACATCATTGTGCAACTAGACGGGGCCGGCCGGTCGCCGGCCCCGGAGCGTCGGGCTAGTTCTTGGCCTTATCGACCAGCCGGTTCTTGGTGATCCACGGCATCATGCCGCGCAGGCGCTCGCCGACTTCCTCGATGGGGTGCTGCGCCGAGCGGTTGCGCATGGCCTTGAACGAGGTCTGGCCGACCTTGTTTTCCAGCATCCAGTCCCGGGCGAAGCGGCCCGACTGGATGTCGTTCAGCACGCGCTTCATCTCGGCCTTGGTCTCGGGCGTGACGATGCGCGGGCCGGTCACATATTCCCCGTACTCGGCAGTGTTCGAGATCGAGTAGTTCATGTTGGCGATGCCGCCCTCGTAGATGAGGTCGACGATCAGCTTCACTTCGTGCAGGCACTCGAAGTACGCCATTTCGGGCGCGTAGCCCGCTTCGGTCAGCGTCTCGTAGCCG
>CANJGB010000052.1 GCA_947473805.1 Alphaproteobacteria bacterium | reverse complement strand
TCCTCGCTGCAGTACCGGCCACCGGCGCCGGAAACCATCTTGCCGCGTCCTGTCGGTCCCGCCTACGCTACGCTCCGGCGCGACCGACAGGACGAATCACACGGGCCGAATCTCCCTCAGACCGTGGATCACCGTTAGGGGTCAGACCACTGAATGAAGCGGCTGACTGTGGAATTCGACACGTGGGCGAGATTGGCCAATTCCGAGGCAGAGTAGCTGGCGAGCTCACCAGGAAAGTGAAGAAGAAACTCCGCAAGGCGCCGCTCGGCGGGATGCAGCTCGTGCTGGAGGCGCCTGATCCGGCTGATGAACGAGAATTGCGACGCGGTGCTCATGCCCTTTCGTAGCAGAAAACAGCTTTTCATGCAGCCTGGCGGTGGAACGCGGCGATCAGGCCTCTGTTTCCCTCGCTCGCAGATCGGGGCGTTGGTGGCGGCGGGCCGACTACTCCGCTGCTTCCAGCCGCCGGGGCATTGCGGGGCCAACCGGCGCCTCGCCCGAGATCTGCAGCCGCAGCATTTCGCGGCGGAAGCCGGTGTAGTCGTTGATGGCGAAGTGCTGCGTGCAGCGATTGTCGATCAGCGCGATCGCGCCCTGCGACCAGCGGAAGCGGCAGGTGAATTCCGGCCGCTCGATATGGCGCTGCAGATAGTCGAGGATCGGCGCGCTTTCCTGCTCGGTCATGTCCTTGAACCTGACGCAGTAGTTCCGGCTCATGTACAGATGCTTCCGCCCTGTCAGCGGGTGCACGCAGACCAGCGGGTGCTCGACTTCCTGGTTTATGTAGCCCTCAAGTTCAGTGAGTGACCGGTTGAACTGACTGGCGGAGCCCTTTGTTTCCAGCGGCTTCTTGACGTCACCCTTGCCGAAAAATCCGCCCGGCGTGTGCACGACGACCAGCCGGTCGCACAGCGCCTTCATGCCGTCGGAGAGGTTGTCGTAGGCCGCATACAGGCTCGCGAACTGGGTATCGCCGCCATAGGGCGGACAGTCGATGCTCTGCAGCAGGAAAGCCTTGGGAGGCTCAACGTGGATCGTCTGATCCATGTGCCAATACTCGCCATAGCTTCTCGTTCCCGGCTCCGCGTCGGCAAAGCGGAGCAGGCGGGTCACGTGACTGGAGTTCTCGACCGGGTTGACATAGAACACGATCGAAAGGTCGCCAATCCGCCGGCCGAACTCTTCCATCTGGGGCACGGTCAGATTCTGCCCCCGGAAGAACACGACGGAATGCCTGGCCCAAGCGTCGATGACCGCGGCGAGGGTGGCGTCGTCGAGCGGACGGGAGAGATCGACACCTTCGATTTCCGCGCCGAGCGCGCCAGCAATCGGATGCGTGTCGAGCTTCGCCTTCAGAGCCGTCGCCTGCATTGCGCGTTCCTTTCCAGGGGTGACATCGGCCGCCCAGCTTGCCGCTGGTTGTTCGCTCGACGCGGACCTTGGCAGCCAGCGTAACAAGCAACAATTGTCCGGACAAGAAGATGAGCGTTGCCACATCGTAGCACCGTGCCGGATATTCATCGCACATCCAAGCCCGCGCCGAAATTCGTTTTGACAGGCACAGGACCACGCGGCACGCTTCAAACAGGCTGCGTAGAACGGCCGTCGGGAGATCAATTCATGCCGCGACGCGGGAAACGCACCAAGTCGGCACAAATCCGCGAAAAGCTGGACCACCCGGTGATTGATTCCGACGGTCACTTGCGCGAATTCCAGCCCCTGTTTCTCGACTACGTCCGGAAGGTCGGCGGACCGGCGCTTTTCAAGCGCTATCAGGATCGGTTCAAGGGCAGCGTGCTGGGGTTCGACCTGCGCGGTGGCGATCTGTATGGCGTTAACCAGGACCCGCGTGATCCGAAGCGCCAGGACTGGCGCACGCCGCGCGGTGTCTGGTTCGGATCGCCGATGCAGCACACGCTCAACGCCGCAACGCCGTTCCTGCCCAAGCTGCTGCACCAGCGCATGGACGACATGGGACTGGACTACACCATCCTGTATCCCGGCCTGGGCCTGGCCCTGCCCCACCAGGCAGACGAGGAAATCCGCGGCGCCACGATCCGCGCCCTCAACACCTATTTTTCCGAGACCACGCGCGACTATGCCGATCGCATGACGCCGGCGGCCGTCATTCCAATGCACACGCCGAAAGAGGCCCTGGCGGAGCTGAACTACGCCGTCACCGAACTCGGCGCCAAGGTCATCATGATCCCGCCCGGCGTGATGCGGCCGATCCCTGCCCTGCACCGCAAATATCCCGAAGCCTTTCCCGACGCGGCCTGGGCCGACAATTTCGGCCTGGACAGCCTCCACGACTACGACGCCGTGTGGCAGCGCTGCATGGAGTTGAAGGTGGTGGTGACCTGCCATGGCGGCATGGTGCCCAACACTATGTGGAACGGCCGTTCCATATCGAATTTCAGCTTCAACCACATCGGCAATATGGCGTTGCAGCAGCACTGGTTCTGCAAGTCCATTTTCATGGGTGGCGTAACCCGGCGCTTTCCGGACCTGCAGTTCGCGTTCATGGAATGCGGCGTGGGCTGGGCCTGCATGCTGTACGCCGACCTGATCGGACACTGGGACAAGCGCAACCTGGCAGCCTTGCCGCAGTTCGACCCGGCCAATCTCGACGGCCAGCGCTATACCGAACTCCTCCGCGAATATGGCGGCAAGTTCATGGATGGCATGCTCGACCGGCCGGAGACTTTTCTGCCCAGGAAGACCAAGGTGACCGACCCGGTATTGCTCGACGAGTGGAGCGCGCTGAAGATCGAACAGAAGAAGGACTTCAAAGCGCTGTTCACTGATACGTTCAATTTCGGCTGCGAAGCCGATGACCCGATTACCGCCTGGGGATTCGACACCAAGCGGAATCCGTACGGCGCCCGGCTCAATGCCATGCTGGGCTCTGACATCGGGCATTTTGACCAGCCCGACATGACCGAGGTGCTGGAAGAGGCCTATGAACTGGTCGAGCACGACCTGCTGGATGTTGACCAGTTCAGGGACTTCACGTTCGGCAACGCGGCCCGCATGCACCTCAAGATGAACCCGGACTTCTTCAAGGGCACCCGGGTCGAGGCGGCGACGGACAAACTGATGCCGCGCGCAAAAAGCAAACAGAAGACGCCGCGCGCCGCATAACGGCGCGATTTTCACAGGGGAGGTTCTTTATTGCGCGAAATCAATCCGATCGACCTGGAAATCATCCGGCACCGGCTGGAGGCGATCAATGCCGACGCCGCCGAGATGCTGGCCAAGGTCTCCGGTTCGGCCATCGCGTCGGAAGCGAACGACCTGAACGTCGCGCTGATGACGGGCGATGGCACGGTGATCTCGTGCAGCAAGTACATTGTCGTGCAATCGACCTCGCTGAATCTCGCCGTGCGCGACATCATCGACCGGTACGGCAAGAATCCCGGCATTCACCCGGGCGACCAGTTCATCACCAACGACCCCTATCTCGCCTGCCTGCACCAGCCGGACGTGACCGTTGTGGCGCCGATCTTCTCGGGCGATCGCCTGATCGCCTGGTCCGGCTCGACGGTGCACGAGTCCGACGTCGGTGGTCCGGGCGGCGGCGGGCTGAACCTTGCCGCGCGGTCCATTTTCGACGAGGCCCCGCCGATGGCGCCGGTGAAGATCGTCGAGCGGGGCACCATTCGTACCGATATCGAGCGAGGCTACCTGGCCCGCAGCCGCACGCCGGACCTCAATGCGCTGGACCTGCTGGGCCAGATCGCCGCCAACCGCAGCAACACCGAGCGGCTGCTGGAACTGTGCGAGCGTTACGGCACCGACATGCTGGTCGAGGTCATGGACCAACTGGTCGACCGGACGGAAGGCGCCTTTCGCGCCAGGCTTCGCGATCTGCCCGACGGGACCTGGCGCGAGAATACCTACCTGCAACACGAGCGGCTGGTGAACGGCGCCTATCTGCCGAACCAGGTCTATGCCATCCGCCTGGCCATGACGAAGCGCGGCGACACGCTGGAGTTCGACTTCACCGCCAGTGACGACGAGGCACCGGGCGCCATCAATTCAGGCCTGCCGTCACTGGCCAACGCGACCATGGCCGCCGTGCTGGTGCACCTGTGCCAGGGGCTGCCCTGGGTGCCGGGCGCATTCTGGCGCGCGCTGCAGCTGAAAACGCGGCCCGGCTCGGTCGTGTCGCCGAACTGGCCGGCCGGCATGGCAATGAGCACCGGCACGTCTTGCCAGTCGATCCGCATCGTCGCCAGCGCCTGTATCGGACGCCTGCTCGACGCCTCGCCGACCTATGCCAGCAAGGTCATGGCCACGTCGCAATCGGGCGGCGCCGGCGGCATGGCGCTGACCGGCTTCCATGGCGACGGCAGCACGTTCAGCACGCTGCTGCTGGACGAGGTGACCGGCGGCGGCGGCGCGAAGCTCGAGGCGGACGGCACTGATACGTCAGGCGTGCCCAGTTCTCCCGGCGCCGCACCATCCAACCTCGAGACCAACGAGATGTATTACCCGATCCTGTACGCCAGCCGGCGTGAACTGCCGGATTCAGGCGGGCCGGGGCGTCACCGCGGCGGAGTCAGCGCGATCCACGCCTATCGCGTGCACCGGACGGAACATTCCATCGGCGTGATGTCGATGGCGCAGGGCCTGCAGCATCCGTGCACGCTGGGCATCATCGGCGGCGAACCGGGTTTCCCCAGCGGCTTCGCCGTTGCCGGCGCGAATGTCGATGTCGGTCCCGCGCCACACTGGAACGATCTCGTGGACCAGATCGAGATCAGGACACCGGATGCGCAGACCCGTTTCGGCGTTCGGGAAACACTGGTGACGTCGTCGCAGGGTGGCGGCGGGTTGGGCGATCCACTGGACCGCGAGCCTGATGCAGTACTGGCCGACGTGCATGAGGGACTGGTAACCGTTCCAGGCGCGTTGCGGGACTATGGCGTCGTCGTCAGCGGCAATGCCCTCGACGAGACGGCGACCCGGGACATGCGCGCGCAACGCCGGCGCGACCGCCTGGGTGGCCGCGAGCCCACGTCAAGAACGTGGCCTGCCGGCGGCCGGCGGCTGTCCAGCCATTTCAAGGCCGTAGCCGCCCGCCAGGGCGAGGATGTCGCCTGCGCCGCCTGCGGACAACGCATCTGCGCGCTGGGCGAACCGCTCTACCCTGCCCTGGTGCTGCGTGAAATGCCGGCTGGCGAAAGGTTCGCGCCCACGGCGCACTATGCCGGCAGCGACCGCTTCCGCATCCGCCACTTTCACTGCCCGGGCTGTGCGGTGCAGGTCGATGTGCATGTCGCACTGGCGACAGAGCCGTTGCTGGCCGCGATGGATCCGGCCGGCGCGTAGCTCAACGTTTCAAGCAAGGAAAGCCGCATGTCCGACACCATCATCTGGATTACCGGCGCGACCGAGGGCATTGGCCTGGGCCTTGCCCGCATGGCGCCGTTCAAGGATGCGCGGATCATCAATCTGTCGCGACGCCAGCACCCCGACTACGAGACGGTGAAGTTCGACCTGACCGACCCGTCCACCTGGGAGACGGTGCGGCAGCACCTGCGCACGGAGCTGGCGGCGTTCAAGGGCAAGCGTGCCTTCTTCTTCGTCAACGGATACTTCTCGGACGCCCATGGCCTGATCGGCAAGATCGATTCCGACCTGTACCAGAAGAGCGTCATGGCCAATGTGGCCGCACCGCTCGCGCTGGGCGAAGCCTTCATCTCCGCCTGCGGACCTGGATACGAGTCTGGCCTGGTGCTCATCTCGTCCGGCGCCGCCGTCGCCTGCCTCGAGGCCTTGTCATCCTATGTCGCCAGCAAGGTGGCGATGGAGCACTGGGCTGAGGTGGTGACGAAGGAGCGGCAAAACCACGGACTGATCCGACCCTGGGTCGTGGCACTGCGGCTGGGTGGCGTCGATACGGCGCCGGTTCGGCGCATCGCGCAGGCGCCGCCCGACCTGTTTCCGCGCAGCAAGAGCATCGGCACCATGCGCGCCAACCGCCTCCAGCCGGACGAAGCGGCGAAAGTGGTGTGGGCGGTTCTGCCACCACCGGAAGGCGTTGCGGTCATATCGCTGGCGTCCGCCCCGACAAATCCGGACTCGGACTTCAAGGGAAAGCGATACAGGCAGATGGAAGACACAGGCTGGAAGCTCGTCTACAGCAGCGGCTGACCCGGCTTGTACGGACAATTCTTCGCGTGTAGGCTTTTAACAAGGCATTGCGCAAATCTGACGCGACGCTGGCGCTGCAACAGCAACGAGCAATGCGCCGCAGAAAACACGAAACTGAACGTAACGGGAGGAAAAATGAAAAAAATAACACAAGCGATAATTGGGGGCGCGCTGGGCGCAGCCCTTTTCGTGTTGCCGACAATGGCCCAGCAGCCCTTTCCGTCGAAGCCGGTAACCGTGGTCGTGCCCTACACACCCAATCCGGGCGGCGTCGACGGGCAGGCCCGGTTCTTCGCCCAGTTTCTGGAGAAGCACTGGAAGGTCCCGGTCATCGTCGAGAACAAGCCCGGCGCGGGCAGTGCGCTGGGCGCCGAATTCGTGTCCCGCGCGGCGCCGGATGGCTACACCTTTCTCGCCATCGGCGCCTCGATCTCGCAGCTGAAATACCTGCAGAAGATGAACTGGGACCCGGACAAGGATCTGATCCCGGTCAGCAACGTGTCGGAGTTCATCACCCTCATCGTCACCAACAAGCAGATGGGCGTGAAGAACTGGGCCGAATTCGTGGCCAAGGTGAAAATCGACGCGAGCAAGTACAATTACGGCGCGGTCGGCCGCAGCACCACGATGCTGGGCGCCGAGGCGATGCTCCACTCCGCCGGGGTCAAGATGACCATGATCCCCTATCCGGGGCAGTCACAGTACCTGCAGGCGCTGCTGACCAATGACGTGCAACTGGCGGCCGTCTCGCTGACCGGCGCGCAGCAGCACATGAATACAGGGGATCTCGTCGCGCTAGGCGTGTTCTCGAACGAGCGTGTTCCGCTGATTCCGGATATCCCCTCAACTGTCGGCGATCTCAAGGCGCCGCTGGCGAAGTCGTTCGCCTGGGTCGGCATCTTCTATCCGAAGGGTACGCCGAAGGCGCTGGTCGACAAGCTGGCCGAGGCCTCGGCCGCCTACAGGAAGGACCCCGACGCCATCGCGCTCGCCCAAAAGGCGCAGGTCTACCTCGTCGGCTCGTCAGCCGCCGAGTTCCAGAAGACCTACGAGACGGACTCGAAGGCGTGGGGTGAAATGACGCGGATTGTCGGCCTCGTTCCGGAGTGAACCAAGGCGTGGAGCGCCGCCGCCAGCGTGGCGGGGCGCTCCATCGCAGGCGTCAGGCCAGTCCGTAAATACGCACGGTATTACCGGCCAGCATCTTGGCGCGCTCATCGGCGGGGACACCCACCATGTGCTCGTCGATGATGCGCTGCGATTCCAGCCAGTCGCACCGGTGGTGGGGATAGTCGGTCGACCATAGCATCGTGTCGATGCCGATTTCGTCGCGGTGCTTGACGCCAAACTTGTCGATGATGAAGGTGCCGGCGAAATTGCTTTCCCAATACTCGCTTGGCATCTTCTTCAGGTTCGTCTTGGTCCAGTGCCGGTCACGATTGTAGTGATCGTCCATCAGCTCCTTCAGCGCCGGCACCCAGCCCACATTCACTTCGCCGAATACAAACTTCAGTTTCGGAAAGCGGTCGAACACGCCCGCAAAGATTAGTTCGCACATCAGCTTGGGCGCATCCGCTAGGGCACCGGTGGACATGACGACCAGCGGGTTCACTGCCGACGCGGCCATGGCGCCCGAATTGGCCATGCCCTTGACCAGGCCCTCCTTGCCTGCAAGGCGGATGTGGATCGAAACGGGGACGCCGAGCTTCTCGGCCTCGGCCCAGAACGGGTCGTCATCGGGGCTGAGGTTCGCGCCGCCGGACGGCCAGGCCATGATCGAAATGCCCTTGGCGCCAAGCGCGCGCACGCGGCGAAGTTCGGCCACGGCGGCATCGATCCCGGCATTCGGCATCAGGCATAGCCCGATAAGGCGCTGCGGATTGACGGCGCAGAATTCCTGCATCAACCAGTTGTTGTAGGCCTGCACGCCGGCCAGTGCGATTTCGCTGACCCCCGGCGCCATGAAGTGCACGGCGGCCCGGTGCGGGGCATAGAGCAGCTCGGCATCAACGCCATCTTCATCCTGCTCCTTCAGGCGCGGTTCGCCGTAGAAGGCGCCCTGGTTCGCGGCCTCGAAGGTCAGGCCGGACCAGCGGTAGTCCTTGTCCGCGTACTTACGTCCGCGCTTCACCAGGATGAGGCCGGACATTGCCGGCGCGATACCCTCGCCGTACTGCCAGGCGTCGCCGCCATCGGGGTCCTTCACCAGCTTCGGCGCATATTTCTGGAACTCCGGCGCCAGCCACTTCTTCCAGAGATGCGGCGGCTCCGACACGTGGGAGTCCGCCGAAATAACCTTGTAGTCCATGCTGTTTCCTCCAGACGATTTACTGTTGGCCGCGTCTGCCCGTTGTAGTCCTCACCACCCCGGTGCGCGGCGTTGGTCGCAATCGAAGACGAAACAGCCGAAGTCGCTCGGCGCTCCTCCCCGCCCGCCTAGCAAGCCACTTCGGGCCGCTGGCTGTCAACGACGGGGCGCGAGTGCACCACATAGTGAAAACCCCCACGGTTTTGCGTGGGGGTTTTGTATCTGTGCTGACGCGTGATTTTGGTTGCGGGGCCGTGCATTGGCCAGAAATCGCATAGGAGACTCAGTGCCTAGTGTTCCGGTGTCAGGTAGGCAGGAGCTTCCTTGGGTAACAGACTTTTGCTGAGGCGCGAGTTGGCCTTTCATTTTCACTGGTCGACTCAGTGCGACAGTAGGACAGGCAGGCGCAAGTCGGTAAGCACCCCCTTCGTAGCGCCTCCAAGGACGAAATCGCGGAGGCGGGAATGACCGAATCCCCCCATAGCAAGAAGCTGCACGCCTTCAGAAAGGGCACTGTCCTGTAGCGCCCTGGCAACCGGCCTGTCACCAAGATCGATCTCGACGGCACTGGCGCTGAATCCCCGCTTTTCCAGCGACGATACCAAGGCGCCGGCAATATCTGACCCGATCAGAGGTTTCTCGTCCCGAACTGTCAGAACCGAAACGCGACCACCTTCCGCCAGCAGCGGCAAGGCATCGCCAAGCGCACGCGCCGCGACACGGCTTCCGTCCCAGGCTATAGCAACATGGTTTACAATAGCTGTCTGGGTCGATCGCGGCACAAGGATCGCCGGACGGCCGGACCCGAAGACAATCGCCTGTCCCATGTCCTGCGACGCAACAGACTGGCCTGACCAGGGAACCACGGTTAAATCGAAGCGCCGCGCCTCGGCGGCAGCCGCATCCAGAGCACCGCCCAGAACGACCTCCCGATTGGTGCAGTGCAACGTGAAATGTGCGCCCGCCGCTTCGAGTACAAGGTCATGCAGGCGATGGCTCTCGGCCCTGCTCTTGTCCTCCGCGGCCTTGATCAGGCCGGGAACGTCAAGAAGCAGATTGCCGAGTGGCGACGAGATCTGCGGAATGTCGACAGAGAACGTTGTGACACTCATCTCGCATTCAAGCGAGGCAGCGAATGCAGTCGCGGCATGAATCGACGAGTCGCCGACAACTTCGGGATAGGTCGCCAAAGGCATGTAGGCAATGCGGACCCGTGTCATCATGAGTTCTCCAGTTGGTCGTCCTCCTGCAAGGACTTTGGAGCAGCCGTTGTCAATTCAAGAGGCGGATGGGTTCAACTTCCTCAAATTTGGCAAGGATCGACCAACTAAATTGGGCATAGCCAGATTCCAGCACCGGGGCGACAACCTAACTGGCAATACGTAGCCCATCTGTCGATACT
>CANJGB010000051.1 GCA_947473805.1 Alphaproteobacteria bacterium | reverse complement strand
GTCGCTCGGGTAACGCAGGCCGCGCCGGTCAGCTGCGCGGCGGTGTTCGGGCGTCCACATCGGGCATCTCCCACATCCGATTCGGATGCCCGTAAGCGAATCACAACTGATTCCTCCGACTCAACAACTTTCCGGAACGGCTCTTAGAAGGCGACTCACACTACGGAGTGAGTCTTTCGCCTCGGCAAAGTCATGGCGATAGGTGCGCCAGGCGTCGAAGACAACCGCCGCCACAACCAATAAGATTAAAAACCCAACCGTGCCGGCAGAAACAATGCGCGCCCGCCGAAACAGGGACTTCCCCGTCTTTTCTGCCTGACCGGTTGGTTGCACGACCATCCCCCGAAAGCCGCCGCCGGTGTCGCAGTCCGGTCGTCACGAATAGGGTCGCTGTTCCAGGTTAACAGCGGCTTATCGCCATTATGCCGGCTAGGATGCCCAAGGTCTTGCCCCAAGGTGAGCCACTCAAATTGCCTGTCGCCAGCGGTGCCAGCGCACCTTATAGTGGCACCCGCGAATGTCCGTAGTCAGTGCTTCGCACCCCCCGACACCAAGGATCGATAGTGGGGCGTGGGGCCGGCGCTGCGGCAGTGAGCCTCGTTCCCCGAACCCCGCCCAAAGGGCGGTGCCGGCGATTGAGGCCTCTGCGGCCGACGCTCAAGACAATGCGGATTGATTGAAACCCGAAGCCCCCTGGCAGCACGACGCAGCCGGGGCGGCGCGAAAGATCGTTCCAGATCCCGGCAGCGCGGCGTGTTGCGCTGCCCTCTACTGCCGGGAAGGAACAGGATAGCGTCGCTGGCTTCGCCCAAAAAAAGGCGGGCCGCCACCGGGAGTTCGCACCGGTGGCCTGTTCGTCGCGGAGTTGCAGCCATGGCTGCGCGCATGCTTATCGACGCCAACCACCCCGAAGAAACCCGGGTGGTAATTCTCAAGGGCAATCGGATCGACGAGTTCGATTTCGAGAGTTCGACCAAAAAAACCATCAAGGGAAATATCTATCTCGCCAAGGTGACGCGCGTGGAGCCGTCGCTCCAGGCCGCGTTCGTGGAATATGGCGGCAATCGCCATGGCTTCCTGGCCTTCAGCGAAATTCATCCCGACTATTACCAAATCCCGGTCGCCGACCGGCAGGCCCTGCTCGATGCCCAGGCGGCCGAGGATGCCGCGGCCGAAGCCGAGGAAGAAGCCGCCGACGCGCAGGCCGAGGCTGAAGCCGGCAACCGCCCGCGTCTTGAAGGCGGCGACGCGGACGGGGAACCGGTCGCTGAAACGTCAGACTCGCTTTATCCGGTCGACTCAACCACTGACGACCAGCCTGATCACGATGCCCACGGGCATGATGACGACCCGCCGGCCGAAGCCACGCCGCCGTCCATCGCCGAAAATACCGGTCTGGAAATGCCGGTCATGGCCGGCGCCGTCGAAAGCGATGCGGAGCTGAACGCCCAGCCATCCGAAACCAGCGAAAACGGCGAAGCTCACGAGGGCGAGGCACAGCCCTCGGCCATCGAAGAAATGCCGCGCACCGAGACCGACGTCGCAACCGTGGGCGGCGATGTCCTGGATGAGGTGCGCCAGCCGCGCCGTCGCGTACCGGTTCGCCACTACAAGATCCAGGAAGTCATCAAGCGCCGGCAGATCCTGCTGGTGCAGGTGGTCAAGGAAGAACGCGGCAACAAGGGCGCGGCACTGACCACGTTCCTGTCGCTGGCCGGCCGCTATTGCGTCCTGATGCCGAACACCGCGCGTGGCGGCGGCATCAGCCGCAAGATCGTGTCCGCCGCCGACCGGCGCCGCCTGAAGTCGATTGCGCAGGAACTGGATCCGCCGGAAGGCATGGGCGTGATCGTGCGCACTGCGGGCATGGAACGCTCGCGGGCCGAGATCAAGCGCGACTACGACTTCCTGCTGCGGTCTTGGGACCAGATCCGCGAGACAACGCTGCAATCCACGGCCCCTGCCCTCGTCTATGAGGAAGGCACGCTGATCAAGCGCGCCATTCGCGACCTGTACCACAAGGATATCGAGGAAGTATGGGTCGAGGGCGAGGACGGCTATCGCCAGGCCAAGGACCTGATGAAGGTCCTGATGCCGAGCCACGCCAAGCGCGTGCAGCCCTATCGTGACCCGGTGCCGTTGTTCCACCGCTTCCAGGTCGAGACACAGCTGGATGCGATGTACACGCCGGTCGTGCAGCTGCGATCGGGCGGCTACATCGTTATCAACACGACCGAGGCGCTGGTCGCGATTGACGTGAACTCGGGCCGCGCCACGCGTGAACACAACATCGAGGAAACCGCCTACAAGACCAACATGGAGGCCGCCGAGGAAGTGGCCCGCCAGTTGCGCCTGCGCGACCTTGCCGGCCTGATCGTCATCGACTTCATCGATATGGAGAATCACCGCAACACGCGCAACGTGGAGCGGAAGCTGAAGGAATGCCTGAAGGGCGACCGGGCGCGTATCCAGGTCGGACGTATCTCGGCGTTCGGCCTGATGGAAATGTCGCGTCAGCGCCTGCGTCCCAGCCTGATCGAAGCCTCGACGCAGGTTTGCCCGCACTGCACCGGCCTTGGCCATGTGCGCTCGACTGAATCGGCCGCGCTGCACGTGCTGCGCGCCGTCGAGGACGAAGGCATCCGCGACCGCACCGACGAAATGGTGCTGAGCGTTGCCAACCCGGTGGCAATCTACCTGTTCAACCACAAGCGTTCGCAGGTTGCCGCCGTCGAGACGCGCTACCAGATGAAGGTCATGATCGCAGTCGACGACACCCTGGTGCCGCCGAACCACCGCATCGACCGCGTCAAGACCCGCACCGCCGATCCGGCCCGCCTTGAGGCGCTGAAGGAATGGCGCGTCGCCCCCGTCGAAGAAGACGGCGTGATCGAAGGCGAGGACGAGGATGATTTCGACGTCGCCGACGAGCCGATCGACAACATCGAAAGCATCGACGGGCCGTCGGACCGCGACGACCATGATGCTCAGGGTGAGGACCGCGACGCTCCTTCTGGCGAAGGCAAGACGGAAGACGGCCGCCGCCGTCGCCGCCGCCGCCGCCGTCGGGGCGATCGCCCCGAAGGTGCAGCGCCGGAGAGGGTCGCGGCTGACGGCGAACGTTCGGCTGAAGAGGCCGTGGCCCCGCGCCAGACGCCTGCCAATGCCCTCGACTTCTACGGCGAAGACGAAGACAGCGCCGAAGACGGCAATGTCCGCGAGCCCGAAGGCGACGACACGTCCGATACGGCAGAGGCTGGTGCGGCACCGCGCACGGGCGGCGAAGGCCGCACGGGTGAGGATGGCGCACGTCCGCGCCGGCGTGGACGGCGTGGCGGTCGGCGGCGCAATCGCGACGACCGCGAACCGTTGCCCCCGCGCCCGGCGCGCGTGGCGGACCCGACCGAGGCCGAACAGCCGACGGTGTCGATCTGGCCCGGCATCAGCGAGCCGGCACCCAGCATCGCCAGCCCGCCACCGAGTATGAGCACGTACGAGCCGCCGGCTCCCGAGGCCTATGTCGCGCCCGCACCCGCACCGGTCAGTGCGCCGGAGCCGGTGTTTGCAAAGCCTGTCGAGAGCGAGCCCGCGACCACATTGCTGCCCGGGCAGACCGAGCCGGGCGAGGCGGAGATCGTCGTCATGTCCGACGCCGAAGACCAGGCGACAGAGAAGAAGCCGCGCTTCGGCTGGTGGCGGCGCAAGTAGCCCGCCGGTGAAACAGGTCCCGGGCCCCGCGCTGTTTCAGCGCCGGGCCCGGGACAGTTTCCCGACTACTTCCCTTCGAGAACGTAGACAGGCCGCCAAGCGTCAGCGGGCGGTGTAGCGACCAGCGCTGCTGCACGGGCGGCAAAGCGGGCAGCCGGCGGGTCGTCGGCACATTCGCCAAAGGCTGCTGTAGCGCCGGCAAAGTCGCGTTGCCGCCACCGCGCCAGTCCGTTTGCATAGGCAGCCACACGGCGCTCGCCAACGGCAGACAGCGGGACATCAATCATGGCAACGGGTTCGTGGATATGCTCCGCGTGCATCCGCCCCTTTACCTGTATAGCATCGATCTCGCGCCAGCGAATGGCATCGCCGGCCAGCTCGCGCGTGCGCTCGCTGACGAGGATCGATGTGCTGAAATACTTGTTCGCGCCCTCCAGCCGCGCGGCGAGGTTCACCGCGTCGCCCATGACCGTGTAATTGAAGCGCCGGCGCGAGCCGATATTGCCGACCAGCGCGGGGCCGGAATTGAGCCCGACGCGATGGCGCATCTGACGCCCGCCGAATATGCCGGCGGCATTCATCTCCGCCAGCTTGGCCTTGCCGGCTAGCGCCGCGTCGACCGCGTGTCGCGCATGGTCCGCATCGTCGAGCGGCGCACCGAACACGGCGACGATGGCGTCGCCGATGTACTTGTCGACGAAGCCGCCCCTGGCCTCGATGATATCGGTCATCGCCGACAGGTAGGCGTTCATCAGGGCGACCAGCTCGCCGGGCAGCATCGTCTCGGCGAAGGACGAGAAGTTCTCGATGTCCGAGAAATACACCGTCACCTCGCGCGTCTCGCCGCCCAGCGCGGGCGGCTTTTCCGCCTTGACCAGCCGGTCAACAACGGACGACGGGAGATAAAGAGCGAAACTTTCGCGCAGGAAGCGTTTGTCTCTGTCGGCGACGACGAAACGATAGCCCAGCATCAGCGCCAGCGACACCGCCATGACGCCGATGGGCGTGGCCAGCGGCAGAGCAACGGCATGGGCGATGGCGACGGTCGCGCCTGCGGCCCAGGCCAGCGCAACACCCAGCAGAACTATCACCGCCACCAGCGGCCCGAACACCAGGCCCGCGGCGGCAGCGGCGACGGCGAAAAGCAGCTCCAGCGCATGGGTGGCCGGCGCCGGCAGCAGTGTCAGCGGATTGCGCTCGATCAGGTTGTTCACGGCTGTTGCGTGGATGAACACGCCCGGCACGGTGTCACGGGGCACCGCATTTTCATGGAACAACTCCGTCATCTGCGGATAGACGCAGCGTGGCCCGGTACTCGGCCCTTCGGGCGGCGACGTCAGGCGCTTCGAAGTAATCTTGCGGTCCTCGACGTCGAGCACCACGCCGAGCAACACGACCTTGCCGTCGAAATTGCGGCGAAAAAACTCCGAGTCGCCGTTCTGGGCGCACTTATAGAGGTCGACAAAAGAATAACTTGGTACATCATTGCCGCCGGCAAAGTTCAGGGTGGCGACGTTGTGCTCGGAGTTGGGGATACGCCAGTCGCCGAGATATACGCCGCCCCCTCTCTGCTCGATCTTGGCGTCCAGCGCGCGCGCCGCCAGTTCGAGCGCGATGACCGGCTCGGTAAGGGCTTCGCCTGCCTTCAGCAACAGCGGTACGCGGCGAATGACCTCATCGGGATCGTTGAAAACATTTACCGAACGCACGTTTCTGGCACCACCGACAGCAAGCACTTGGCCCCGATATGGTTCGATCGGTACTATCTGGTGCTGCACCTTGCCAAGCACCAGCTTGTTCGCGCGCCCCGCCGACAACAGGGCGCGCCGGAAATCTCGGTCGAAGCCGGGAATGTCCTGTTCCAAGGAGACCGAATAGATGACGTCAAAGCCGACGACCTTTGCTCCGCCCTCCACCAACGCAGTCAGAACCTCACCCAGTTCGTTGACCCACAGGTCCTTCGACCGGCCGCGGAACGGTTCACGCCGATAGGTCTCCTCGTCGATGGCGACGACAACGGTCGGGGAACTTTCCGGCGGACGCGCCTTCTCGATCGTGTGATGACGAAGCCAGAACAGAAAATCGATCGAGGTGGCCCGCCAGCCGTCAAATGCCGGCGTGGCGGCAAGGCCCGCGACGACGCCGGCGATCAGCACCACCGCGATCAGGTTGCGCCGGGTCATGGCGACAACGGCGGAATCAGGAGGCCGAGAGGCGCAGCAACCGCCCGACCAGAGGCCCCTGCCCGCCGGTCGCATGCTGGTCGACCTTGAACACCACCTGCTTTCCGCCTGCCGTGGCCCGGTAAAGGCCGCCAGCGGCCAGCACCTGGTTGGATTTCGCGAGGTCGTAGTAGGCGCCGTGCTGCAATTGCGCGGCCGGCAGGTCGAGTTCGAGCCGCTCACCGGCCCGGTCGAGCCGCTCGATCGACACCTTACCGCCACCTTTCAATTCGACGAGCGGCGAAAGGCCGTACAGCGTTACCTGCGCCGTTGGCAATGCATTCGGCTTCGGCGCCGAACGGAACACCATGGTGCCGCTCTTCACCGCCTGCTCCGACGTCAGTTGCAGCTTGCCATCGCAGGCGACCTTCTCGCGCTGGACCTTGCCACCGGCGACGCTGCTCTCCTGCGCGCCGACGGTCACGGTGCCGCCTGCAATGGTTTCGCGCCAGCAGGAGCTCAGATAGCTGAGAACGAGCGTGTCGGAAGGCGCCAGCTTGATGATGCGGCCGGCCGGCAGATAGTCCATGAACTCAACGCCCTTGATGCCGCCGGCCACGTCCTCGACCATGGCCGCCGGCTCCTCCGCGCGAGCAGCGGCGGCAGACAATACGAACGCAAAGGCGATGACAACGCGACGCATTTCCCTTGCCCCCCCGATGTTATTCAGCCCCCATCCCCGACGACGGTGAACGGCGCCCAGAAGATGGGATGAGCATAAGAGAAGACGGGTTTGCCGTCCTCCTGGTATCCAGGGCCATCGATCAGCGCCACCATGGCCTGGCGCATTGCCTCGCCGCGCCCCAGCTTCGCGTCCTCGGCCTGGCGGCGGAACAGGTCGGTCGTCAGCAGGCGGGCGGCGGTGGTTTCCACTGGCCAGTTGGAAACCAGCAGCGCGCGGGTGCCCGCATAGAAGAAGGCCCGGCCCAGGCCGGACACCGCCTCGGCACCGGCGCCATCGCCGCTCGCCGTGTTGCAGGCCGAGAGGACGACCCAGTCGGCGTTCAGGCGCAGGCCAAGAATTTCCTCGAGCGTCAGCAGGCCGTCGCCATCGATATCAGCCACTTCTGGCGCCGAAAGGGCCAGAGCCGGCTGGGCCAGCCCGTTCAGGTCGCCGGGCACCAGACCGTGGGTGGCGAACATGACTACCCGCCGGTTGGACAGGTCCATCGTCTTGACCTGCTTCTCGTTCGCGCGGGCGCCGAGGAATACGTCCCGGTCGAGATTGGCATGCAGCGCCAGCGCAATATTACGCACCTCGTCGGCCGTATCGGGCAGGCGCGGCAACATCGCCAGTTCTGCGCTGTTGACCGATTCGGTTGCCGGCGCGCTGCGCCGCACCAGCGGCCGGCCGCGGGTCTGCAGCGCGGCGACCCGCACCGGCGCAACTGATTCTTTTGCCTGCGCCGTCGAAAAGAACGGATCGCCGAAGGCGACGAGCGCCTCGCGGTTGGCCGGCGCCGGCGGCAGATTGCGCAGGGTGGCCAGCGCGGCGACGGATGGCACCTGGGTGATCGCCGCCTTGCGCGCGAGGAATGCCACCGAGCGGTAGCCCGAGAACATCACATCGCCATCCGCGCCTGGTGGCGTCGCGGCGGTTACCAGCAGGCCAAGGGGAAACTGGCCCAGCGCCTTGTGCTGGACCGCCATGATGCTGTTGGCGCCCGCCCAGCCGGGTTCGACAGGGCGCAGTAGCGCGTCGTAGAGCTCGCCCGCCAGCGCAACGTTGTACGCCGGGATTTCGCCCAGCGTCGTAGCGTTGGGGTCCAGTGCCTTGCGCAAGTCGGCAACCATCGCGCCGATCTTCGCCTCGCCCAAAGGTGTGGCGGCGAACGCCGGCGCGCCCTCGTAAGGAACTGCCCAGACAAATGTCTGGTCGCGGCCGACATAGGTGGCGATCAGCGCCTCACCGGGTCGCAGACTCTTCTTCGCTTGCTCGATGGTCGCGGGGCGCGGATCGATCAGGTTCACGTAATCAGGAAACTTCTTCTCGATCTGCTCTCGCGCTTTGGCGCGGGCAGTGCGCAGGGTATCGATCTGGGTACGCAGCGCCTTGATCGCCGTGGCATCCTGCTGCTCGGGTGGGGCGGCCAGCGTATTGGACAAGAGACCGAATTGGGCCGCGATCTGCTTCTGCGCGTCCTGCTCCTGGCGCACAAGTTCGGCAAGGGCGGGGTCGCGCGCAGCGGCGCGGGCAGAACTCGCCGACAGCGCGCGCTGTACGGCACGACCGCGGGCGGCATCAGCCAGGCGAAAGGCCTCGTTCGCCGCATCGACACCGGTCTGGCGCTCCAGCGGCGTACCGCGGACCTCGGCCAGCAACCCCATATAGCCTTCGAGAATGAAAGTCAGGCGCTGGTCGCGCGTGGCATCCACCTCGTCGCCATCGCTCTGGCGCGACGGCGACAGCAAGATGGGCAGGGCGGCCTTGTATACCTCCACCGCGCGAGAATTTTGCCGGCTGTGCAGCAAGGCGGTCGCAAGCTGGCCCCGCAGTTCGGCCGTCTCGTAGTGCTTGTCGCCCACCGTCGCGACCGACTTCTCAAGCGCCCTTTCGAATACCGGCACAGCCTCGTTTCCGCGATGGGAGCGAATGAGGGCCATGCCATAGCTTTGTTGCGATGTGACGAACCGTTCAATGGCGCTTGGATCGCCGACAAGATTGGCCGTAATCGCATCCCACTCGGCCATGGCTGCGTCCCACTTGCCCTGGTTGCTCAAGGCCGTGGCGACCCCGCGCATGGCGACCACGATGTTAGGGGAATTGTTTTCGTTTGCGGTTTCTCGGAACACTTCGATCGCGGCCTCGAACAGCCTTTGTGCTTCGGCGGAGCGTCCCTGGCTCAACAGTATGCGTCCCAGGCGCCCGATCCCGATGGCCGTATCGGCTGAGTATTTCCCGCGGCGCTTCAACTGGCTTAGCAACGCTCGGCGCGCCTCGACCTCGCCTTCGACCAGTCGGCGCTGTTTCATCAGGTTTTCGGCAAGGTCGTACAGGGCGAACTCCCGGGCCTGCTCGAAAATACTTGGATGGGCCATGCCCAGCCGCGCGACCATAGGAGCCTTTTCGACCATGCGGTCAGACATTGCCAGGGCGTCACGGAAATACTTCTCGGCTTCGCCATAGCGTCCCTCGGCCTCGGCAAGCGATCCCTGCGCCCGCATCACCTGTCCACGCCAAGCGTCGCCGACGATTGGCCAGTCTCGGAAGTTCGTCAAGAGCCCAAGAGACCGTTCGGCCTCGCCGAGATATTCCCGCGCCTTCTGCAGGTCGCCGGCATTTACGCTGGCCTGAACAAGGTGCGCATATGCGATCGTCGCGTCAACCTGCCTATTGCGAGCCTTTGCTTCCTGGATGCGTTGCAGATGGAGTGCGAAAGCCTGCTTGCTATTGCCCAGGCGCATTTCCGCGAGCGCCAATTCCTGCAATGGCCGCAATATTTCAACGTTCGCATCGCGCCCGATCCGCACCGCCTCGGCTTCGTCGTCGCGCTTCTGCACGAGGCGACCAATCAGGTCGGCGGCGATACCCCGGCGCCAGTAGAAGTCCACGAGATCGGTGGGCGAGGCGTTCTCAGGCGGTTGGGCCTCAGCCTCCGCTCGCCGCTTGGCAATGATCCCGGGGTCCGGCTTTTGCTGGTCGAGGATCGCCGTAATGTCTAAAATTGTTCGCGGCGGAGCGACGAGGCTTGAAGCCGGCTGCGCAACGGCGGGCAAGGAAAAAACCGCCGCAAACGCGGCGCCGACCAACATCCGACTGGCAAAAGCCATGACAAGAATCCCTGCGCTGCGCTGATCTCAAGTGTTCAGCTTATAGTAAACCGACATTCCCCGGATGAACCTTTGGAACCTTTGGAACCGTAACATTCTGCCGGGTTGCGAGGAAGTCCTGATCGGCCGGCCCAGTTTTCTCGGCGGTCCCGTCGCCTCCACCGTCCAAAACGAGCTTTGATCCATCGATTTAGCTCTTTCTTTCGCCATGCGGACGCACCCCTCCCGTGGTGACAACGCATCCGCCTCGTTCGGTCCTACGCTGGAGCCGGTCGTCGTCGCAGCCCGTCGATCAGCCGCAGGATTTGCTCGAACAGTTCCTTCGGCACCGCGACCTCGGCCATCTGGAATATGGCGTAGCGGGCGTGGCGCACGACCTTGGCCCCGATCTTCACCAGCTTCTCCCGCAGGCTGGTCAGCGACCACTGCGCGACCGCCTCGGGCAAGGCCAGCGTCCGCATGAAGTTGGCGAGATTGTAGGCCAGTGCATGCAACTGAAGACGCACCGCATTGGCGGCGAACGAGCAGCACGACAGCCGCGCCCACTTGATCGCGTTCTTGCACTCTTTGATCCATTGCTCGCACGTTCCGCGCTTGTTGTAGAAGGCGACGACCCGCTCCACCGGACGTGACAGGTTGGTGACGATGAAGCCGACCCGGGGATAAAGCTCGCCGGGGTGCCACTCGACCTTGGCCACGACGCGGCGCGGCATCGTCCAGCTTTGGGCCTGATAGCTGAAGCTGGCGTAGTATCGCCGGACCGTGATCGGCGGCCGGCCAACGGGGCGCTTGAGCAGATCGCCAATACGCTCCTGCAACACTCGGTTGGCCGGCAGCCGGATCGTGTACTTGTAGCCTTCGGCTTCCAGGAACTCGTAGACTTCGGGGTTGGCGAAGGCGGCATCGGCGCGGAAGTAGCGGCGGAGGTCGCGCTCCCGGTAGCGGGCCACGACCGGTTCGAGCACGTCCTTCCAGCCGTCCGCCGAATGGACGTTGCCGGGGCGCAGCGCAGAACGCTCCAGATC
>CANJGB010000050.1 GCA_947473805.1 Alphaproteobacteria bacterium | reverse complement strand
TCAGCCGCAACCGCAGGCTTGCCCGCGACTTCGAACGCCATGCCCGCAAGGTGGCCGCCTTCGTCCGCCTCGCCATGATCCGCATCATGCTCAGGCGCCTCGCAAAGCCAACTCACTCAACGGGAATCTAAACTTTCCGGAACGGCTCTTACTATGCGTATGTCCATGCGCCGGTTCACGCGCCTTACCAATGCGTTCAGCAAGAAGCTGGAAAACCACTGCCACGCGCTGGCGCTCTATTTCGTTTAGTACAACTTCTGCCGCACGCACAAGGCGCACCGCCTAAGCCCTGCGATGGCTGCCGGCATCACGGACGAACTGCTGGACCTGTCCGATATTGTGAAGCTGATGGACCGCCGCGAACTAGTGGCGAGGACTGGCTGATCTAGAAAGCCGGCCACACTCCTCCTACATTCTCGAAATGAACTTGCCGTCTCTTGGGTGGTTTGACCTTATTCAGGTCGTCATTTTATTTGGCGGCTATGGGCTAGGCGTATGGATTAAGCGTCGGTATCCGGACGGCCCGAAGTGGCTTCAAAAATGGCGCGAGAGTTGGCGCGGCTGGTCCCCTCCACCGCAATAGGACCCTGCATTGGCTTATTTTCCCATCAAACTGAGACACTACTCGAAAGTTGATCTTGACTATTTACCTATTGTATGCTTTTATACCTGACGGCCTTGCCGACTGGCGGCGAAGCCCTCGCTCTTTGACATGATGTGAATCAGGGTCCCTGCGGCTCGATGGCGCGCAAAGTCGGCGGAATTTTTCAGGCTCTAACAGCAAGAAACCGCAGAAATACGCCATTTCTGATGAAAATATCGCGCTCGAAACTGCGCGAAACGCCTTCGAAACTGCACCAAGTGCGCTTCAAACTCACCGAAGCGCATCTGAAACTGCCTCAGGCGCCGTCCAAACTGCACCCGTCCGCCGCCTCAGCGGCACTTCACCAGGCGGCGGTCGGCCTCGACAGTGTCGTCGAACAGCACCAGGAGCGTGTCGGCATGGTCCATGACCGGCATGGTCTGCTCGTCGCCGTCGTCCTCGCGGAACTCCAGGCGGTCTTCCCGCGCCCGGAAGCGGCCGGTCTTCGCCTCATTGCCGAGGCGGTTCTCGAACCGGCCACCGGGTTCCAGCTTCAGGAACTGCGTGGCGCAGGCCTGCGGCCGCACCGCCCAGGTGCCGTCATAGGGCGACGCCGCGAACGCCACATCGGTCAGGGCAGCTCCCGTGGCGGCAATCGCCAGGACGAAGGCGAGCGGCGCGCGCATCATCAGCCGCGCAGGATGCCCTTGCCCGCGTAGCGCGCGGCGGGGCCCAGCTCTTCCTCGATGCGGATCAGCTGGTTGTACTTGGCCAGCCGGTCCGAGCGCGCGAGCGAGCCGGTCTTGATCTGCCCGCAATTCGTGGCCACGGCGAGGTCGGCGATGGTCGCGTCTTCCGTCTCGCCCGAGCGGTGCGACATCACGGCGCGATAGTTCGCCTTGTGGGCGATCTCGACCGCTTCAAGCGTTTCGGTCAGCGTGCCGATCTGGTTGACCTTGACGAGGATGGCGTTGGCCGTGCCCTTGGCAATGCCGTCGCTCAGGCGCTTCGGGTTGGTGACGAACAGGTCGTCGCCGACCAGCTGCACCTTCTTGCCGATGACGTCGGTCAGCGCCTTCCAGCCGGCCCAGTCGTCCTCGGCCATGCCGTCCTCGATCGAGATGATCGGGTAATTGCCGACCAGTTCGGCGTAGTACTTCACCATGTCGTTCGGGGCCAGCACCTTGCCCTCGCCCTCCAGGTGGTACTTGCCGTCCTTGAAGAATTCGGTCGAGGCCGCGTCGAGCGCCAGCATGACATCCTGGCCGGGCTTGAAGCCCGCCGCCTCGATGGCCTGCATGACGAAGTCGAGCGCCGCGCGGGTCGAGGCCAGGTTGGGGGCGAAGCCGCCCTCGTCGCCGACATTGGTGTTGTGGCCGGCGGCCTTCAGCTTGGCCTTCAGCACCTGGAAGATTTCCGCGCCGGTGCGCACCGCGTCGGCCAGGCTCGATGCCGCGACCGGCATGATCATGAATTCCTGGAAGTCGATCGGGTTGTCGGCATGCGCGCCGCCGTTGATGATGTTCATCATCGGCACCGGCAGCGTGCGGGCCGAGGCGCCGCCGACATAGCGGTACAGCGGCAGGTTGGAATCGATGGCCGCCGCCTTGGCCAAAGCCAGGCTGACGCCCAGCAGCGCGTTGGCGCCCAGCCGGCTTTTGTTCGGCGTGCCGTCCAGCTCGATCATCAGGTTGTCGAGGCGCACCTGGTCGCGCGCGTCCATGCCGGAAATGGCGTCGAAGATTTCGCCGTTCACCGCCTCGACCGCCTTCAGCACGCCCTTGCCGCCGAAGCGCTTCTTGTCGCCGTCGCGCAGCTCCACCGCCTCGTGCGCGCCGGTCGAGGCGCCCGACGGCACCGCCGCGCGGCCGACCGCGCCGCCCTCCAGCTCGACATCGACCTCGACGGTCGGATTGCCGCGGCTGTCGAGGATTTCGCGGGCCTGGATGTCGACGATGGCGCTGCTCACGGGGGTGCTCCGGACGGGTGAAATGGCGGGGCAAGGCATACAGCCCCGCCCCTGCCCGGACAAGGGGGGCCACGCCCGGACCAAGACCCGGTTTCCCAATAGCCTCATCCTAAGCCTGTCGAAGGGTGGGGCGGACCAAGGTAGACTGACGGAATGGCACACGACCACCACGGCCACGGCCACGACGACGATCACGGGCACAGCCACGCCGGCCACAGCCACGCGCCGGCAAGTTTCGGCACGGCCTTCGCGGTGGGCGTGGCGCTGAATATCGGCTTTGTGGCGATCGAGGCGGTGTACGGCGTGCTGGCCGATTCGGTCGCCCTGCTGGCCGATGCCGGCCACAACCTGGGCGACGTGCTGGGCCTGCTGCTGGCCTGGGCCGCCGTCTGGCTGGCCCGCCGCCAGCCGTCGCGCCGGCACACCTACGGCCTCCGGCGCAGCACGGTTCTGGCCTCGCTGGCCAATGCGGTCGCGCTGCTGGTCGGCGCCGGCGCCCTGGGGTGGGAGGCGTTGAGCCGCTTCGCCGCCCCGCGCCCGGCCGAGGCCGAGACCGTGATGATCGTCGCCGCCATCGGCATCGTCATCAACACCGCGACGGCGCTGATGTTCGCCCGCGGCCGGAAAGATGATCTGAATGTCCGCGGCGCCTATCTGCACATGATGGCCGATGCCGCTGTTTCGGCCGGCGTGGTGGTCGCGGCGTTCGGCATGCTGATGACCGGCTGGCTGTGGCTCGACCCGGCAATCAGCCTCGTCATCGTCGTGGTGATCGCGGTCAGTACATGGGGCCTGTTGCGGGATTCGCTGAACCTGGCGCTCGACGCGGTGCCCGCCGGCATCGACGCCCATGCGGTCGAGGAATATCTCACTGGACTGCCCGGCGTGTCAGCGGTGCACGACCTGCACATCTGGGCGATGAGTACGACGGAGACGGCGCTGACCGCCCACCTGGTGCGGCCCGATCACGGCCCCGACGACGCGCTGATGGCGCGCATCGCCGACGAGCTGCAGCACCGCTTCCGCATCGGCCACGCGACGATCCAGGTGGAGAGCGGCAACGGCGAAATCTGCCGCCTCGCCGCGCCGGGGACGGTTTAGGCGCGCGCCTTGGCCAGGCGGTCGAACGCGATCAGTTCGGCCAGCAGCCTTTCCATCTGGTCGAACGGCACCATGTTGGGGCCGTCGGACGGCGCGCTGTCGGGGTCCTTGTGCGTCTCCATGAACACCGCGGCGACGCCCACCGCCACGGCGGCCCGCGCCAGCACCGGCACGAAGCGGCGGTCGCCGCCCGAAGTGGCGCCCTGCCCGCCCGGCTGCTGCACCGAATGCGTGGCGTCGAACACGACCGGGCAGCCGGTCTCGGCCATGATCGGCAGGCTGCGCATGTCGCTGACGAGCGTGTTGTAGCCGAACGATGCGCCACGCTCGCAGACGAGCACGTTCGCATTGCCGACCGCGTCGAACTTGGCGACGACGTTCTTCATGTCCCACGGCGCCAGGAACTGGCCCTTCTTCACGTTGACCGGCTTGCCGGTCTCGGCCGCCGCGACCAGCAGGTCGGTCTGGCGCGACAGGAAGGCCGGGATCTGCAGCATGTCGACGGAGTCCGCGACCGCCGCGCACTGGTCGGGCAGATGCACGTCGGTAACAACCGGTACGCCCAGTTCCTTGCGGAGCGCGGCGAAGATCGGCAGCGCGTTGTCCAGGCCCATGCCGCGATTGCTGCGGATCGAGGTGCGGTTCGCCTTGTCGAACGACGACTTGTAGATGAACTTGATGCCCAGCTTCGCGGTGAGCTCCTTCAGCGAGCCCGCCATGTCGAAGGCATGGTCGCGGCTTTCCAGCGCGCAGGGTCCGGCGATCAGCGTCAGCGGCAGGTCGTTGCCGATCTCGAAATTGCCGACCTTGATGTGGCGAACGGGATTCACGTCCACGTCAGACCAGCCGGCTCTGCGCCACGGCCGCCTGCACGAACGAGGCGAACAGCGGGTGCGGCTCGAACGGTTTGGATTTCAGTTCCGGGTGGAACTGCACGCCGACGAACCACGGATGGTTGGGATATTCGACGATCTCGGGCAGCAGGCCGTCGGGCGACATGCCCGAGAAACGCAGGCCCGCCTTCTCCAGCACCTCGCGGTAGTCGGTGTTGACCTCGTAGCGGTGGCGGTGGCGCTCGTCGATCTTGGTCGTCCCGTAGATCTCGGCCGCCTTGCTGCCGGCCACCAGCTGTGCCGGGTACGAGCCGAGGCGCATGGTGCCGCCGAGATCGGTGTTCACGCCGCGCTGCTCCAGTTCGTTGCCGCGCATCCATTCGGTCATCAGGCCGACGACCGGATTGGCACAGGCGCCAAACTCGCTGGACGATGCGCCGGCAATGCCGGCCAGGTTGCGCGCCGCCTCGATCACCGCCATCTGCATGCCGAAGCAGATGCCGAAATAGGGCACGCCGCGTTCGCGGGCGAAGGTCGCCGCCTTGATCTTGCCTTCGGTGCCGCGCTCCCCGAACCCGCCGGGGACGAGGATGGCGTGCACGCCTTCCAGGTGCGCGACGGCGGCATCTTCCTTCTCGAAGATTTCGCTCTCGAACCACTCCATCTGCACCTTCACCCGGTTGGCGATGCCGCCATGGGTGAGCGCCTCGATGAGTGACTTGTAGGCGTCCTTCAGGCCGGTGTACTTGCCGACGATGGCGATCTTGACCTCGCCTTCCGGCACGATGATGCGGCTGGCCACGTCGCGCCAACGCGACAGGTCGGGCTCGGGCGCATCGCGCAGGCCGAACGCGCGCAGTACCTGGTTGTCGAAACCCTGCACGTGATAGCTGAGCGGCGCCTCGTAGATCGTCTGCACGTCGAGCGCCGGGATGACCGCGTCCTCGCGCACGTTGCAGAACAGTGCGATTTTGCGCCGGTCGCTCTCCGGGATCGGGCGGTCACAGCGGCACAGCACGATGTCCGGCTGGATGCCGATCGAGCGCAATTCCTTGACCGAGTGCTGCGTCGGCTTGGTCTTCAGTTCGCCAGAGGCCGCGATGTAGGGCACCAGCGTCAGGTGGATGAACAGCGCGTTCTCGCGGCCCACTTCCAGGCCCAGCTGCCGGATCGCCTCGAAGAACGGCAGGCCCTCGATGTCACCGACCGTGCCGCCGACCTCGATAAGCATGAAGTCGTTGTCGTCGGTGTCGCTGCGGACGAAGTCCTTGATGGCGTCGGTGATGTGCGGGATCACCTGCACCGTGCCACCCAGATAATCGCCACGGCGCTCCTTGGCGATCACGGTCTGGTAGATGCGGCCCGTCGTGACGTTGTCGCTCTTGCGCGCCGGCACGCCGGTGAAGCGCTCGTAATGGCCGAGGTCGAGATCGGATTCCGCACCGTCATCGGTGACGTAGACCTCGCCATGCTGGTAGGGACTCATCGTCCCCGGATCGACGTTGATATAGGGATCGAGCTTGCGCAGGCGGACCTTGTAGCCCCGCGCCTGCAGCAGCGCGCCAAGCGCCGCCGAAGCCAAACCCTTGCCCAGAGAGGAGACCACGCCGCCGGTGATGAAGATAAACCGCGTCATGGAACTCCCTTATAATCGAACAATCCCAAACACAGAAGCGCCGCGGGCATGGCCCGCGGCGTTGTCACACCGACTCGTCGCTTACTGGGACAGTGGAACGGACGGACCCACGGGTGCCGCAGGGGCAACCGGGGCCGACATGGCAGGGGCGTCCAGAATCGAGGCAGGGCGATCAGTCTGCCTGGCCATGATCACCAGCGAGAGACTCGTCAAAATGAAAATGCCGGCGAGAATCGCCGTCGTCCGGGTCAGCAGGTTCGCAGCACCACGTCCGGACATGAAACCACCGCCGCCGCCGCCGATACCCAGGGCGCCGCCTTCCGAACGCTGGATGAGAATAACGCCAACCAGCGAAATGGCGACCAGCAGGTGAACAACCAGAAGCGCGACGTGCATATCCTACTCCCTGCGGCTCCGGGGCCGCCGCTCTGACTGATTTGGTCGAGCGGCGGCGTTTTACAACACCAGCCCGCCGCAAGCCACCGTTTCTACCGCTTGGACTCGATGATCGGCCAGAAATCCGCCGCTTTCAGGCTGGCCCCACCGACCAGAGCCCCGTCCACATGGGCCACCGCCATGAGCTCCCGGGCATTGTCCGGCTTGACCGAACCGCCATAGAGAAGCCGGACAGCGCCCCGGGGCGCCAGGAGGTCGCGCATGGCCTGGTGGACCGCCGCGACGTCCGCCGGCGTCGGTGTCCGCCCGGTGCCGATGGCCCAGACCGGCTCATAGGCCACGACCAGGTTTTCAGCATCCCCGCCCTCTGGGACCGAGCCGGCCAGCTGGCGCCGGACAATGTCCAGGGTCGCCCCGGCGTCGCGCTGTTCCAGGGTTTCACCCACGCACACGATGGCAACCAGGCCGGCGGCAATCGCCGCCTGGGCCTTGGCAGCCACCAGGGCATCGGTTTCGCCATGGTCGGCCCGGCGCTCGGAATGGCCGACGATGCAATAGGTCGCGCCGGCATCCTTCAGCATGGCGGCCGCGATATCGCCGGTATTGGCACCACTGGCCTTGGGGTGGCAGTCCTGCCCGCCCGTGGCGATGCGGCCGCCAAGGCCTTTGCCGGCAATCCAGGCGCCAACCGACGCCAGGAGGGTTGCCGGCGGGCACACCGCGATGTCGGGGCCGCCCGCATTTGCGGTGACAAGCGTGCACAGCCGGTCGAGCTCGACCAGGCTCGACGACAGGCCATTCATTTTCCAATTGCCCGCAATCAGCGGCCGGGGGAGAGAAGCCATCCAGTCCTCTTACGCCAGATACCGGTGGGTGCTTAGCAAACGCGGGGTTCCGGCGCCAGCCGGGCTGATTGCCAGTGCCTGCCCCCGCCCTTATTATGCGCGCCCCGCCGGCCAGCCGGTCGACCGGCCCGAAAGGGCGGCACGCCAAGGACTTATCAAGCAATGCTCCAACAGATGCGCAAGGGCGCCGGTTCGTGGGTCGCCAAGGGTCTCATGATTCTGCTGGTCGCCAGCTTCGGCCTATGGGGTGTCGAGAGCTTTATCCGGGGCAATTATCGCGAGCCGCCGATCGCCGAGGTCGGCGACGTCAAGGTCACCCGCGTGGAATATGCCAACGCCGTCCGTCAGGACATTCAGCGCCTGCAGCAGCAGGTTGGTGGCTCCTTCGACCTGGAACAGGCCAAGCGACTGGGCCTGACCGAGACCAGCCTGAACCAGTTGGTCGAGCGAGCGCTGTTCGACCAGGAGGCCGAACGACTGGGCCTGCGCATTCCGTTGTCCGCCATCCAGCAGGAGATCGTCAACGCGCCGGTGTTCCGTAACTCCACCGGCCAGTACGACCGTCTGGCGGTCGAGAATTTCATGCGCAGCAACAACCTGACCGAAGGTCAGCTCATAAGCATGCTCCGTCGCGACATGCTCCGCGCGCAGCTGGTCAACGCCCTGACGGCCGGCGTCGATCCGGCGCCGGCCGCTGTGGTGGACGCGCTGTATCGCTACCGGCAGGAGCGCCGCGTCGCCGACTTCGTCGTCCTGAAGGACGCCGATGCCCCGCTTCCCGCCGATCCTGACGACGCCACGCTTGCCAAGTTCCACAAGGACAACGAGGCACGCTTCTCCTCGCCCGAGCGCCGCGACCTGACCTGGGCAATCCTGTCGCCAGCCGACTTCGCGAAGAACGAGCAGGTGACGGAAGAGGAAATCAAGGACGAGTACGACTCCCGCGCTGCCTCGTACACAAAGCCGGAGCTGCGCACCGTCGAGCAGGCGGTCTACCGCACCGAGGCGGAAGCAAAGGCGGCCAAGGCCATGGCCGATGCTGGCACCGACTTTGCCGCAGTGGCCGAGAAGACACTGAAGCTCAAGGCCAGCGACCTGTCGCTGGGCAAGGTCGGCAAGCAGCAATTGCCCGCCGCCATCGCGACGCCGGTGTTCCAGTTGAACCAGGGTCAGGTCAGCGATCCGATCATGTCGCCGCTGGGCTGGCATCTGGTGCGGGTGACCGCGATCGAGCCGAGCAGCAGCCGCACGCTCGCCGAGGCATCGGCCGAGATCAAGGGTTACCTCGCCCTCCGGCACGCTGCCGACCGCCTGGTCACCATGGCGCAGAAGATCGAGGACCGGCTGGCCGGCGGTTCGTCGGTCGAAGAGGCCCTTGAGGGCCTGGACCTGAAGATCAACCGCGCCACCGTCGATACCCAGGGCCGCGATCCCAAGGGCAACCAGGTCGACCTGCCGAAGCTGCAGCGCTTCTTCCAGGCTGCCTTCACCACGCCGCAAGGCAACGACCCTCGGGTGGAGGAATCCGGCGCCGGCGATGGCAGTTTCTTCATCGTGAAGGTGGAGAAAATCCTGCCGCCTGCCCTGCGTCCGCTGGACGAGATCAAGGCCGAAGTGGTCGCCGCGTGGAAATCAGACCAGCGCGCAAAAGTGATCGAGCAGCGCGCAAACGAGATGGCCGAGAAGCTGCGCGCCGGCGGTGACTTCACCGCCCTCGCATCCGCCGCCAAGGCGAAGGTTGAAGTGTCCCTGCCCTTCACGCGTGCCAATCAGAACGACGAGCCCCGCCTGCCCGGCCGCCTGGTCTCCGAACTGTTCGAAGGCTCGGCCGGCACGGCCGCTGCGGCGCGTAGTGCGCAGAATGACGGCTACGTCGCCGCGCGCCTCGTGCGGGTCGAACCAGCCAGCCCCACGGTCGATGCCCGCCTGCGTGATACCATCACCCAGTCGCTGGCCGGTGGCATGGCCGAGGACATCATGGCGACCTACAAGGAGCGCATGGAGCGCAGGTTCCCCGTGACCATCAACCGCACGGCGGCGGACGCCGCCCTCTGACCGTGACGGGCGTTGACTCCCTTCTGGCCGAGGGACTGGTCGCGCCCGACGAGGCAGATGGCCTGAGGCAGGTCGCCGAGCGTTACGCGGTGGCGCTCAGTCCCACCGTCCTGGCGCTGGCGAAGGCGAAGCCGGACGGACCCGTCGCCTTGCAGTTCGTGCCTGATGTCCGCGAACTCGGCACGACGCCCGAGGAACGCGTAGATCCGATTGGCGACAAAGTTCACGCGCCGGTCAAAGGCATTGTCCACCGCTATCCCGACCGCGTCCTGCTGAAGCCCCTGCACGCCTGTTCCGTCTATTGCCGCTTCTGTTTCCGGCGCGAACAAACCGGACCCGGCGGCGAGGCACTGACCGACGCAGAACTGGAAACAGCGCTGGACTATGTGCGCGACCGTCCGGCGATCTGGGAGGTCATCCTGACCGGCGGCGATCCGATGATCCTGTCGGCGCGGCGTCTGAAGCGAATCGTCCGCGCGCTGGACGGGATACCGCACGTGGGCGTGATCCGCCTGCACACGCGCGTGCCGGTCGTCTCGCCCGAACTGGTGACGCCGGGCCGGCTCGCCGCGCTGAAGGCGACGGACAGTGCCGTCTACATCGCAATCCACTGCAACCACGCCGATGAGCTGACACATGAGGCGCGGCGCGCGGTCGCCGCCCTGGCCGATGCCGGCATTCCGCTGCTTGGCCAGTCTGTCCTGCTGCGCGGTGTGAACGACAGCGTCGAGGCGCTGGACACGCTGTTCCGCGCCATGGTCCGCCTGCGCATCAAGCCGTATTACCTGCACCATCCGGACCTTGCGCCCGGCACGGCGCATTTCCGCACCAGCCTGGGCGAAGGGCGCGCGCTGGTCGGCGCGCTACGTGGCCGCCTGTCGGGTATCGCTCAGCCCATGTACGTGCTGGACATTCCGGGGGGCCACGGCAAGGTGCCGGCAGGCCCGTGCTACCTGCAGGAATTCGATGACGGCACCTGGTCGGTCACCGACCCCCGGGGCAACAGCCACGCCTATCCGCCGAAGTCGCCGTAATTCACCGCCGCGGTCAGCGGCGCCAGAACCAGCCCCTTTGCCGCCAGCTGCGGCAGCCATTGCTCCAGTGCCGATAATGTGGCGTCGCGCGGATGGCCGATGGCGACCGCGATGCCCTTGCGCCGGGCGATCGCTTCGAGAAGATGCAGTTGCGCAGCGACATTGGCCGCCGATGGGTCGTGGTCGAGGAACACGTCGCGCGTCGCCAGCGGCACCGACTGCGCCGCCGCCACTGCAGGCGCCACCGTGGCACCCGTCGTGCGGGAGTCGAGCCACATCAGGCCACGGGCAGCAATCCGGTTCAGCACCGGCGTCATCGCCGCGCGGTCGGCGGTAAAGCGGCTGCCCATATGGTTGTTCGCGCCGACATAGCCGTCGAACCGCGCCAGGTTCCAGTCGAGGCGCTGTAGAAGATCGTCGGTCGAACCGCCGGTGAACAAGGCGTGCGGCCCGGGATCCTCGCTGCGGCTGACAGGTTCCATCGGCAGGTGCAGCAACAGCTCGTGGCCGCGGGCCCGGGCGGCGGCGGCATCGACGGCGACGTGTTCGGCATAAGGCAGGTATGACAGCGTCAGCGGTGCCGGCAGCGCGGCGGCACGCAGCGAACGATGGCGGTCAACGCCCATATCATCGATCACGATGACGACCAGCGGCAGGTCGGTGACCGGTGTCGGAACCGCGAAGCGCCGCCACGCAGGTGGCTCGGCCGGTAAGGCAACCGGCGCCGCCACCTGGGGAACCGCCGCAACCGGCGGCAGTTCGATAATCTGCGACGCGGGAGCCGTTGGCGGTCGAACCGGCTCGCGCCACAGGCTCAGGGTTGCAAACACTGCGACACCCGCAACGACGACGGCCGCGCATCCGCTGACACCGAACGCCAACTTACGATTTAACGCCATGCGGAATCCGACTCGGTAGCCATACCGGAGTCTAGGGCAATCCGAGGTGTGCCGAGATGATCGTGGATGAATCTTTGGCACGCCGTTAGAGTTTGCCGGACCGGGTCCTTTTGGGAGTATTGCGACGTGATGGTCTGCCGGCCATGACGACATACGCGACGACCGACGACCTGCTGACGGATCGCGTTGAAGCCCTGTACGGGCCCAGCCTCGGCGTCGCGCTAGGCAACAATATCGCCGCCATCGGTGGCGGCTTCATCTTCTGGCACAGGGTCGAGGCCGAACTCATCATCGCCTGGTGCGTCTGGTGGCTCTGTCACTTTGCTGTTCGCTTCGGTGTTTGGCTCTATTATCGCCGCCGGCGCGGCGCGCTGCAGCCGATTACCTGGGCCCGCGTCTATCTCGCCCTAAGAGCCGTTCCGGAAAGTTTAGATTCCCGTTGAGTGAGTTGGCTTTGCGAGGCGCCTGAGCATGATGCGGATCATGGCGAGGCGGACGAAGGCGGCCACCTTGCGGGCATGGCGTTCGAAGTCGCGGGCAAGCCTGCGGTTGCGGC
>CANJGB010000049.1 GCA_947473805.1 Alphaproteobacteria bacterium | reverse complement strand
TCTGTTCAGCGGTCACGGCTTTGCCACGGACATCGCGAAGGCGACCGGCCGCCTCCGCCTTGACCCAGTTATCCAGCGATTGCCCTGACACGCCCAGCATCCGGGCTGCCGCCGAGATCTTCTCACCGCCATGCACAAGCCGCACCGCCTCCCGCTTGAACTCAAGCGTATAGCGCGCCTTCACTCCGTCCTTCATCCTCATACCCCTTCGCTGATCTGTTCCTATCAGCCAAGGGAGACGTCAGGCAGGGGCAAGCTCAACATCAGCCACGAGGGTATCGACGCCGCCAACCTGCTGGCGGACAAGGTCGGGCTCAAGGCGGATTTCCGACTGTCGACCGGCGAGAGCCTGCCCTATCCAGACGCGACCTTCGACGCCGTGGTGACCTTCGACGTGCTCGAACATGTCCAGTCGGTCGCCGAGACGATGGGGGAGTGCTTCCGTGTCCTGCGCCCGGGTGGCCACATGGTGCTGTGCTTCCCGCCGTTCTTCCATCCGACCGAGCACCATCTCGGCCTGGCGACGCGCCTGCCGGCGATCCACTGGTTCTTTCCCCGCCAGGCGGTGTTCCGCGCCTATATGCGCATTCTCGAGGGGCGCGGGGCCAAGGCGGCCTGGTATCGCCGCACCCAGCCGCTGCAATCCTGGGAGCGGTGCGCGACCATTAATGGCACTACATTGGCGGCGTTCAACCGGATCGTTGCGCAGCAGGGCTGGGAAGTGAAGCACCAGTCCCGGCGGCCGCTTCTCTCCATCGGCCGCGCCGTCCGCCGCTCGCCGGTCCTGCGCTTCCTCTCCAGCCTGTTGCGCCCCCTCACGTTCATTCCCGGGGTGAACGAGTTCGTCCTGCACCGGATCGCCTTCGTCCTGAAGAAACCGGCCTGAAGCCCTTGGTCCGGCTCTTGCTTTAGCCTCCGGTCTGACCGGGCCGCCATTCGCAACAGCAGACTTGAGCGCCCGGTTTTGCTAGATTTGTCCCGCTTTCGGCCGGTTGGGCCGAAATGGGACGATCTTTCCCTTGGCCGGAACGGGCGTTGGATTTGGTGCGCGCTGTCGAAACACAGGTCTATGACCCGCTGAGGCCGCCGTTACAGGTGCGACCGCGTCCGCGCGCCGCCACGGCACAGGGCCTGTTCAGCCAGCTGGATACTTGGCAGGCCAAGGCGCTGGCCATGCTGGGCGGCTACTACGTCGTCCTCGTCCTGCACATGATCTTCCTCCGTGGCGGCGAGGTCACCTCAAGCTACGTCGACGAGATTTTCCTGCTGTTCCTTGGCGCCTGCGCTCTGCCCGGCCTGGCGCGGATTCATCCGCAGGTCCGCATCCTGCTTTCCATCTATGCCCTGTTTACGCTCATCTGCGTCGTCTCGGCCGCGTTCAACGGGCTTGAGCAGTGGTATCCGGCCTATCCGCGCTGGCTGGCGGCCTTTGTCGGCGTCCTGCTGGATGTCAAAACCATCATCGCGACGCTGGGCTTCGCCTATCTCCTCAGCCAGCAGAAGAACGATGTCCCGATCCGGCTGTCGTTGATGATCCTGATCGGCATCGTGCTGCTGAACGTGCCTTTCCTGTTGCGCGACATCGTCCTGGGCGGCAACAGTCTGTATGGCGAGCCACTCCGCCTGCGCAACGGCTTCGTGCAGCCGCAGGGCTTCCTGCTGTTCGTCGTTGACAGTGCCGACCTGACCATCCTGGCCTCCTTCGCCGCGGCCGCCTTGTACATCGGCACCATGCGCGGCATCTGGCTGGCGGCCTGGCTGGGGCTCAGCTTCGTGACGTTGATCCACTTCTCGGTGAAGGAAGCCATTTCGGTCATCGTCTGCATGTCGATTGTGGCGATGTCGATTCCGTTCAAAAGCGCGCGCCTGCGCACCTATGTGCGAACGTTCTTCCTCATGGCCGCGGGCGTATTGGCGTTTCCGCTGGCGCTGTTCGTGCTGCCGGTGGTAACGACCCGCCTCGACGAATATGTCGGCGGCGACCTGGCGGATACTGTCCGCACCTACAGCTATGTCGTCGCCGTCAGGATCGCGAACGACTTTTTCCCGTTCGGTTCCGGATCCGGAACCTACGCCTCGCTGCCCTCGCGCGACTTGTATTACAGTCCGCTGTACGACATCTATGGACTGTCGACCATGCATGGCGCGGCCCGGCACTTTTCCGGCTACCTGATGGATACGTTCTGGCCGAAGATACTGGGCGAGGGCGGGTGGTTTGGGCTCGCGACCTATCTGGGCATGCTGGTTTTCATTTTCTATCGTGCGATCACCAACCTGATCGCCCGCACCGACGGGCTTAACGTCTTCTGCCTGTGCGTGCTGGTCACCGTGATGATCAAGGGATTCGCCGCCTCGGTCATGAGCCAGGAAACCTTCGTCATCCTGCTGGGTTTCGTCTTTGCCTATGTCCTGGTGCATCCGGTGGCCGCGCGGCGGGTGGGCCAGGTGCGTCGCGCGCCGGCGCGGTTCCAGCTCGGTCGGGGCTATTGATGCGCGCCGTCGTCATCATTGCCGCACTGGCGCTGGCGGCCCTGGCCCCGGCGTCGTCGGATGCCCAGGGCACGCCCGGCAAGGGCAGCCTGAAGGACGCGATCGGCAGGTGCACGGCCGTGAAGTCGATGCTCGACCGCCTGAAATGCTTCGACCAGCTGGCGCGTGACGTCCGCGATTTCGACGAGGTCGTTGCCGAGGCCTGCGCCTGCAAGGGCGGGCCTGCGGACGCGACGGCCGGACTGTCGCAACCGTCTTTGCCCGCCACAGGTGCTGGGGTCAAGACGGGCACCGCGCTGCGCCCGGTGCTGCCGTCCAAGCAGCAAAACAAGGCCGGCGCCGACAGCGCCGACCCCGGCAAGGGTTCGACGAAGCAAAGCGTGGCGATCCGCGAGTCCTATGGCACCGGCAAATGGAAGCAGATTCCGCGCTACCGCGACGACGGCCTGATGGTCGCGGTGAAGATCGAGCTGATCTCCGAGAGTGAGATTCGCAACCAGTCGCAGAAGGTTGCCCGCCCGGTGCTGACCATCAATTGCGCCGACATTGGCATGTCGGTCTGGATGGAGACCTCGTTCACCAGCGCGGGTGATGACACGCCGGTCACGATGCAATTCGATGACGATGAACCCTATATCCTTCGCTGGGCAAATACGACCGATGGCAAGTTCATGGGCATCTGGAATTTCGGCGAGGAGCTGACCAAGAAGGCCATGAACTACGACAAGATGAAAATCACCTTCAAGCCCGACGCCTCGACCACCACATCCACTTCGTTCGACATCCGCGGCCTGACCACGGCGTCGAAGCCGCTGCGCCAGCTGTGCACCTGGTAGGCCGGTAGCCGCGAATGCACCACATCGACGCTTTCTTCGCCGCCGAGTTCGACGAACATGCGGCGCTGGTGCGGCAGTGCCGCGAGACGCTGGCGGCGCCGTTTGCGGCGCTGGTCGGGGTCTGCGTGCGCTCGGTCCTGGCGGGCGGCAAGTTGATGTTCTTCGGCAATGGCGGCAGTGCGGCCGACGCCCAGCACCTCGCCACTGAACTGACCATCCGCTACAAGCGCGACCGCGCGCCCATCGCTGCTCTGGCCCTGACGACGGACAGTTCTGCGCTCACCGCCGCCGGCAACGATATCGGTTTTGACCGCATCTTCTCGCGCCAGATCGCGGCGCTGGGCCGCCCGGGCGATGTCGCCATCGGCATCTCGACCTCGGGGCGCAGTGCCAACATCATCGCCGGCCTGCAGGCGGCGCGCGCCTTTGGCCTTGTGTCGGTGGCGCTGGGTGGTGGCGACGGCGGAAAGCTGCCGCAGTTTGCCGACCCGGTCTTGATCGTCCCGTCGACCACCACGGCGCGGATCCAGGAGATGCACATCATGCTGGGCCAGATGCTGTGCGGGGCGCTGGAAACCGAACTTGGCCTCGTCGGGGGCGCGGCGTGACTGCGACCCTCCAGGCGCTTTCCCGGTTCGGCGGCGTCCGCGCGCTGATCCTCGGCGACGTCATGCTTGACCGCTTTGCCTACGGCGCTGCCGAGCGCCTGTCGCCCGAGGCGCCGATTCCCGTCCTGTCGCTGCGCGAAGAGACGACCATGCCGGGCGGCGCCGGCAACGTGGCGCGGAACGTCGCATCGCTGGGCGGCCAGGCGGTGATCGTCGGGCTGGTTGGCGCCGATGCAGCCGGCGCCGAATTGCGCGCCTGGGCCGAGCCTGGCGTTACGCCTGATTTCATCGAGGCGGCAGATCGCCCGACCACGCAAAAAACCCGCTACGTGGCGGACGGCCACCAGTTGCTGCGCGTCGATCGCGAGGACCGCCGTCCCGCGAGCGGCGATCTGGCCGAGCAGCTGCTCGCCACCTTCCGCCGTCATTTGCCGGCGGCCGATGTGGTGATCCTGTCGGACTACGCCAAGGGCGTCTTGGCCGATGCCGTTCTGGCCGGTGCCATCGCCGCCGCCCGCGCGGCAGGCAAGCCGATCATCGCCGATCCGAAACATGTCGATCTGCGCCGCTATGACGGCGTCACGTTGCTGACGCCCAACCGCGGCGAGGCTACGGCAGCCACGCGGATCGCCGGCGAAGACGATGCGGCGACCGCCGGCGCAGCCGAGGCAATTCTCAGCGCGGCGCCAAATGTCGATGCGGTGCTGGTCACGCGCGGCCCGCGGGGCATGACGCTGCTGCGGCGCGGAACGCCCGCGACCCATTTCGCGGCCGCCGCGCGCGAGGTTTTCGACGTGTCCGGCGCTGGCGATACCGTGGTGGCCACGCTCGCACTGGCGTTTGCCGGCGGCGCCGATCTGGCGGCGGCGGCAGAGCTTGCCAATATCGCGGCCGGCATTGCGGTCGGCAAGATCGGCACCGCCGCCGTGCGACACGAGGAACTGGTCCAGGCCATCCAGGCCGAACGCACCCATTCGACCGACCGCAAGATCGCCACCGCCGAACAGGCGCTTGAGGCCGTATCGCGCTGGCGGGCCAAGGGTGAGCGCATCGGCTTCACCAACGGCTGCTTCGACCTGATCCACCCCGGCCATGTATCGCTGCTTGGCCAGGCGCGCGCTGCCTGTGACCGTCTGGTTGTCGGCCTCAACACCGACGCGTCGGTGAAGCGGCTGAAGGGCCCGCAGCGGCCGGTACAGGATGAAACTGCCCGCGCCATCGTACTGGCCTCGCTGGCCTCGGTCGATCTCGTGGTCCGGTTCGACGAGGACACGCCCATTGAACTCATCCGCAGCCTGCGCCCCGATGTGCTGGTCAAGGGCGCCGACTATCGCGTCGACCAGGTCGTCGGCGCCGACGTGGTCCAGGCTTATGGCGGCCGCGTCGTGCTGGCCAATCTGACGCCGGGGCAAAGCACCACCGGCACCATCGCGCGGCTTGCCCGCGGCGCGGCCTGACGGCGGCCACGATGTATCTCGTCACCGGCGGCGCGGGTTTCATCGGCTCGAACATCGTGGCGGCGCTGTCGGCGCGCGGCGATGATGTGGTGGTCTGCGACCGCCTGGGCGATGACGAGCGTTGGCGCAACCTCGCCCGGCACGAAATTGCCGACATTATCCTGCCCGAGGCATTGCCCGCCTGGCTATCGGCGCACGCGGCCGAGGTGCAGGCGATCATCCATATGGGCGCCATCAGTTCGACCACCGAGACCGATGTCGATCTGATCGTCGCCAGCAATATTCGCCTGACGCTCGACCTCTGGCACTGGTGTGCCCGGGCGGGCAAGCCGCTGGTCTATGCCTCGTCGGCGGCGACCTATGGCGACGGTGGTGCGGGCTTCGACGACGATGCCGCGCCTGCGGCGCTTGCGAAGCTGCAGCCGCTCAACGCCTATGGCTGGAGCAAGCTCCTCGTCGACCGGCGCATCGTGCGCCTCGCCGCCGCTGGCCAAAAGCCGCCACAATGGGCCGGTCTGAAGTTCTTCAACGTCTATGGCCCGAACGAGTACCACAAGGGCACCATGAAAAGCGTCGTGGCGCAGAACCATGCCCGCGTCGCGGCGGGTGAGGCCATTCGCCTGTTCCACAGCTATCGCGCGGACTATGCCGATGGCGGACAGCTGCGCGACTTCGTCTATGTGCGCGATTGCGTCGATGTGGTTCTCTGGCTGCTCGACAATCCCGGCGTGTCGGGGCTGTTCAATCTCGGCACCGGCCATGCGCGCTCCTGGCTCGACCTGGCGTCCGCCCTGTTCACCGCCGTGGGCCGCCCGCCGAATGTCAAGTTCATCGACATGCCCGAAACCCTGCGGCCGAAGTACCAGTACTTCACCGAGGCGCGCATGGACCGGCTGCGGGCCGCGGGCTATACGAGGCCCTTCACCTCGCTGGAAGACGGCGTCGCCGACTATGTGCGGACCTATCTCTCGGCTGCCGATCCGTATCGATGAGCGTGGACCCCGTCGAATCTGAAGGCGAAGACGGGCCGCAGGTGCATTCACGCTCGGCCCGCCTGCGCTGGTACCGGCACCGGCTGGCGGCCATGTCGGTGCCTGAACTGGCCCACCGCATCGAGGAACAGTTCAAACGCCGGTCGGCACGCCGCCGCAACCATGTGTTTGACGGCTGGGTGCGCGATGCCGCGCTGCCCACTCTGCCGGGTCTGGCCCAGGGCGTCGCTGCGCTGGCCGCGCAGGGAGAGGCGGTCGAGGCCTGGCGGTGCATGCGCACCGATGTCGAGGCGGGGCGGTATCGGCTGCTCAACCAGGACTGGCCAGTGCAGGGCGATACGCCCGACTGGCACCTCGACCCCGTGACCGGCAGGCGCTGGCCGGCCGATGTCTATTGTTTCGACATCCCCTACCGTCATGCCGAGGTGATCGGCGACGTGAAGTATGTCTGGGAACTGGGCCGCATGCAGTATCTGCAGCCGCTCGCCGCCCTGGCCCATTTTGAGCAGGACGACGCGCTCGCGGCGCTTTGCGCCCGCCACCTCGAATCGTGGGTCGACAACAATCCGCTGTTCAAGGGGGTGCACTGGGCGGCGGGGATTGAGGCGTCGTTGCGCATCATCACCATGCTGGTGCTGAACACGTTGATCGGCGAACGGGCCTTCTCGCCCGAGCTGAAGACCAAGGTGCTGCGCAGTCTCGTTGCCCATGCCTACTGGGTGTCGCGCTATCCCTCGCGCTTCTCGTCGGCGAACAACCATCTGATCGCCGAGGGTGCGGCCTGCTTCCTGCTGGGGACGCTTGCGCCCGGCCTGAAGGGGTCGCCGCGCTGGGAAGCATTCGGGCGGCGCACGCTGGAGCAGGAAATCCTCGCCCAGTTTCACCCCGACGGCGTCGGGGCCGAACAGAGTCCGACCTATGGCGCGTTCAGCCTCGAATTCCTGACGCTTTGCGGCCACGTCGCCAATGCCGGCGGCAAGCCGATGAGCGAGGGCTATTGGACCCGCCTCGCCGCCGCGGGAAAATTCCTGCGCGACATTACCGATGCCGGCGGCAACCAGCCGGCGATCGGTGACGACGACAGTGGGCGGGTGCTGTTTGGCGGGCTTGACGAGCCGCGCTATGCGGCGTCGATCCTTGCCTGCATCGCGCAGGCCGCCAGGCGGCCGGATCTCGCGCCGCCGGTGGTCGAACCGGTGTTCCGCCACGCCATGTTCGGCCTGCCGGCGCCGGCGCCCACCACGGCAACGACCGTGACGCACTACATGCCGGGCGGCTACACCGTGGCGCGGTCAACCGATTCCGGCCAGGAGCTGCTGGCCGTGTTTGACCACGGCCCGCTGGGATACCTTTCCATCGCGGCGCACGGCCACGCCGATGCGTTGAGCCTCTGGCTCCACGCCGATGGCCGGCCGGTTCTGGTCGATGCGGCGACGTACCTGTATCACGCGGGTGCGACCTGGCGGGACTTCTTCCGCGGCACCATCGCGCACAACACGCTGTCGCTGCGCGGCATGGATTCCAGCCGCATTTCCGGGCCCTTCAACTGGGCGGAACGCGCGAAATGCGTGGTAACCGGATTTGATCCCGCGCCGGACCACTGGCATGTCGAGGCCGAGCATGACGGTTACGAGCAGATCAGCGGCTATCGCCATCGGCGCAGGGTCGAGGCCACGGCGCCCGGCACGATCGAGATCACCGACCAGCTGACCGGCGCCGGCGGTGTCGAGCGGGTCGAGATCGGCTTCCTCTTCGCCCCGGATCTGACGGTCAACATGACCGGCGGGGCCTGGGTGGTGGCGGCCGGCAGCCGCACGGTCCTGCGCCTGCGCCACGAGGGCGGCCTCAAGGGTTGGGTTGAACGCGGCATGGAATCGCCGAAGCGCGGCTGGTATTCCCCGGCGTTCGGGACCAAGGTTCCCGCGCCGCGGCTGGTATTTACGGGCAAGCTGTGGTCGGGTGCCGCGGCACGGTTCATTATCTCCCTCGCCTGACGGCGGGTGTTTCGGGGGCGAGCATGCGACTGAGTGTTTTCGGGCTTGGCTATGTCGGATCGGTGTCGGCAACCTGCCTGGCCGATGGCGGCCACCATGTCATCGGTGTCGATCCGAACCAGACCAAGGTGGACCTGATCAACGCGGCCAAGGCCCCGGTGGTCGAGGCGGGCCTCGCACCCCTGCTGGAAAAGGTCGTGAAGTCCGGCCACCTGCGCGCCACGACCGACGAGCGCGAGGCGGTGTCGAACAGCGACCTCAGCATGGTGTGCGTCGGCACGCCCAGCCAGACCAATGGCAGCCTCGACCTGCAATACCTCGTCCGCGTCTGCGAGCAGATCGGCAGCGTGCTGCGCGAGAAATCGACCTTCCACATCGTCGTGATCCGCTCGACCATCCTGCCCGGCACCATCGCCGAGACCGTCCTGCCGGCGCTCGAGCGCGCGTCCGGCAAGAAGGCGGGCGAGGGCTTCGGCCTCTGCACCAATCCCGAGTTCTTGCGCGAAGGAACCGCGCTGCTCGATTTCCGCCAGCCGCCGAAGACGGTGATCGGCGAAAGCGACACCCGCGCCGGTGATGCCGTCGCCGAGCTCTATGCCGGTCTGGACGCGCCGCTGATCCGCTGCCCCATCCAGGTCGCGGAAATGGTGAAGTACGCCGACAATGCGTGGCACGCGTTGAAGGTCGCGTTCGCCAACGAGATCGGCAACATCTGCAAGGGCGCGCATATCGACAGCCACAGGGTCATGGAAATCTTCTGCCAGGACCGCAAGCTGAACCTGTCGCCCTATTACCTGAAGCCGGGCTTCGCCTTCGGTGGCTCGTGCCTGCCCAAGGACCTGCGCGCGCTTACCTACAAGGCGCGCTCGCTCGACGTCCAGGTGCCGGTGCTGTCGGCCATCCTGCCGTCGAACGACCTGCAGACCGAACGGGGCCTGCAGATGATCCTGGAAAAGCAGAAGCGCAAGATCGGCATCCTCGGCTTCAGCTTCAAGGCCGGCACCGACGACCTGCGTGAAAGCCCCATCGTCGAGGTGATCGAGCGCCTGCTGGGCAAGGGCCACGAAATCCTGCTGTACGACAAGAACGTCAACCTGGCCAAGCTGACTGGCGCCAACCGCGACTACATCCTGCGCATCATTCCGCACATCGCCCGCCTCACGGTCGACAGCATCGATGCGGTGCTGGCGCATGCCGAGGTCGTAGTGATCGGCAACGGCGACCCGGAATTCCGCGATGTGCCTGACAATCTGGGTCCGGAACAGATCCTGGTCGACTTCGTCCGCATCCAGGACCGCACCAGCCAGCCCGGCCGCTATGACGGCATCTGCTGGTGAGGCGGCGCCACGGTCGAACCGTGGCGCGGGCCGCAAGGTCCTGATCATTGTCGAGAACCTGCCCGTGCCGTTTGACCGGCGCGTCTGGCAGGAGGCGAATGCCCTCACCCGCCATGGCTACCAGGTCTCGATCATCTGCCCGACCGGCAAGGGTTTCGAGAAGCGCCACGAAATCATCGACGGCATCGCGGTCTACCGCCACCCGCTGCCGCTCGATGCCAAGGGCGCGTTCGGCTACCTGCTGGAGTATAGCAGCGCGTTGTTCTGGGAGTTCGTACTGGCGTGGCGCGTGCTGTTTCGCCACCGCTTCGACGTCATCCACGCCTGCAATCCGCCCGACAACATTTTTCTGATCGGCGGCTTTTTCAAGCTGTTCCTGCGCAAGAAGTTCCTGTTCGATCACCACGACATCAATCCCGAATTGTACGAGGCAAAGTTCGGCCGGCGCGATTTCTTCTATCGCGTGATGCTGGCGTGGGAGCGCTGGACCTTCCGCACCGCCGACGTCTCCATCGCGACCAACGAAAGCTACCGCCGTATCGCCATCGAGCGCGGTGGCATGGACCCGGCGCGCGTGTTCGTCGTGCGCTCGGGGCCCAGCCTTGAGCGGCTGCGCCTCATGCCCCCGGTCGAGGCGCTGAGGAAGGGCCGGAAATATCTGGTTGGCTATGTCGGCGTCATGGGTGCGCAGGAAGGCTTGCCCTATCTGCTCCGCGCCGCGCGCCGGATCATCCGTGACAAAGGGCGCGACGATGTCCAGTTTGGCCTCGTCGGCGGCGGCCCGGAACTTGAGGCGCTGAAGCTGCTCGCCGTCGAACTCGGCATCGCTGACTACGTCACTTTCACCGGTCGCGCACCCGACCAGGTGCTGCTGGAAGTGCTCAACACGGCGGACGTCTGCGTCAACGCCGACGAGTACAATCCGATGAACGACAAGTCGACCATGAACAAGATCATGGAATACATGGCGCTCGGCAAACCCATCGTGCAGTTCGATCTGGCCGAAGGCCGCTTCTCGGCACAGGACGCCTCGGTCTATGCGCGGCGCAACGATGCCGACGACATGGCGGACAGGATCGTCGAACTGCTCGACGATCCCGCGCGTCGCGCCACCATGGGCGCGTTCGGCCGCAAGCGGGTCGAGAACGAACTCGCCTGGCCGTACGAGGAGCCGAAACTGCTCGCGGCCTATGATTGTCTCTGGGCAAAGTGAGCGCGGTCGAGCCACTGTACACGTCGCGCGGCGTCGCACTCCGGTTTGCCGTTGTCGCCCTGTTCGCCGCTGTCACGCTGGTGCTGTATCTCGGCATCGGCCGCTTTGTTGTCAATGGCGGAGACAAATTGTGCCAGATGGCGACGTAAAAGTGTACCAGTCTGGTTGAGAGAAAAGGGCTACGAAAGCCCCGGTTTGGTTTTTTCTGCCGCGCGCATTGAGGCGCGCGGAGCGTAGTGGAGTGCGCCTCAATGCGCGCGGCAGCGATTTATTTTTTGGGGTCTTCGCCTCCTTCGGTTGATGTTTTCGTCGTTGCGTTCGGCGCCTGGCCTGACCGGCGTTGGGTCTTCTTGCTGGTCGCGAGCCGATAGCTGTCGCCGTTCATCTCCAGGATATGAACGTGATGCGTGAGGCGATCGAGCAACGCGCCGGTGAGCCGTTCCGAGCCGAACACGGACGTCCATTCATCGAATGGCAAGTTGCTGGTGACGAGCGTGGAGCCTCGCTCATAACGCTGGCTGAACACTTCGAAGAGCAGTTCTGAGCCGACGGCGGTGAACGGCACATAGCCGAGTTCATCGACGATCAGCAGCTTGGCCGTATTGAGATGCTTTTGCAGTGCGCGCAGGCGGCGTTCGTCACGCGCCTCCATGAGCTCATGCACGAGAGCGGCGGCGGTCGTGAAAGCGACGCTGTAACCCTTCTGGCAAGCGGCCAGACCCAGCGCCAGCGCTATATGAGTTTTGCCAGTGCCGGAGGGGCCGAGCGCAATACAGTTATGGCGCTTCTCAATCCATTCACAGCGCGCCAGTTCCAGAACCAGCGATTTGTTGAGCGATGGCTGAGCGGCGAAGTCGAAGGTGTCCAGGCTTTTGGTTTGAGGAAAGCGCGCCAGACGAATGCGGCGTTCGACATTGCGCCGTTCGCGATCAATGCGCTCCAGCTCGCACAGGCGCAGGAGATAGCGCGGGTAGTCGGCGCGATCCTGCGCGGACTCCATTGCCACCTTCTCGTACTCGCGTGCGAACGTGGGAAGCTTCAGCGCCTTGAGATGATTGCCCAGCAGCACCTGCGGCGCAACTGATGTCGATAATGTTGGTTCGTGCGACAGGGTCATGCC
>CANJGB010000048.1 GCA_947473805.1 Alphaproteobacteria bacterium | reverse complement strand
GTCCGGCCCTTTGCCAGCTCCACCTCGGCCTGCCGCAGCAGCCCGATGATCTGCTCCGCCGTATATCGCTTCCTTGGCATCGTACCTCCTCCATGTGGAGGCCGAATTCTCCCTCAAATCTTGGAGCCCTTTAAGGGATGCAGACCACCTTGCGATACCACGCCACCGCCTGCACGTAGTCCTGCGGGACGCCTCGGCCGTTCTCGTACATGAAGCCGAGGTTGTGCTGCGCATCGACATTGCCTTTGTCGGCCAGCGGGCGATAGAGCCGCAGCGCAGTTGTGTAGTCACCCTTGTAGTAAGCCGCGTCAGCATCCTCATATGGCCCCGCCAGCACCGGCGCCGCGAGGCCGAGCGCCAGCAGCAGCGCGAGTGCGGGGAAGAACTTGCTCATGGTGTGACCCCTATGCGGCCAGCTTCAGCAGCTGCCGGACACTGGCAGGGTACCACTGTGGCTTACTGCGGGGGGGCCAGTAAACCGCGGGCGGTTAGTTCCCGGGCGATTCCGGACTGGCTGGAACGCCGCCACGCCGGATTTGCTCGACAAGGGCAGCTTAGGCCCGGGCAGGGGCTGCCGGTAGGCCCGCAGGCGCCCACAGATGACTCCTGGAGGCTGCCGCACAGAACCCTTGGCCCGGATGCCCGAAATGGCCGTTGAGTCCTACGGGCATCATGCGGGCAGCAGCCGGTTGGTTCCGGAACGGATTCAATGCGGCGACCAGCGGGCCGGACAAGGGCCAACGTAAGATCGACCTGATCGCGCGCTTCCTACCGCTCTTAGCCGAGGCGGCGCGGATATGGATCAACCGCCCCGTTCGCTGTTGACCGGCACGAAGTGTGGGACGGATTGAGGGACTAGAGAAACGGCAGATTCTGAAAACCGTTGAATATCAACACACTAGATGGGGAATATGGCGGAAGGGGTGGGATTCGAACCCACGGTGAGCTTTCACCCACGCTGGTTTTCAAGACCAGAGCCTTAAACCACTCGGCCACCCTTCCACGGATACGATGACCCGGTGTCTCGCGGCGCGGCAATATACACATCACTGAACGGACGGACAGCGCCGATGCGACTCTGTGGGGCGATACTCGCGCTCGTCCTGCCACTCCTCGTTGGGTGCGGTGGCAAAACCGTGGTGACGAACCCCGATCCGCTGCCGCCGTTTGATCAGGCCGGCTATCGTTACCCTGCCGCCTGCATGGTCGACCTGACCCCAATGCTGGCCAACGGCGACATCACGGTCGAGCGGCCTCCCCAAGCGGAGATCCAGCGCAAGGGCGACGCGGTCCACATCTTCGGTCGCAACCGCCGGGGCATCGCCATGCTGCGGCGAACGGGCGAGGCAGGCGGCAGGCCGCATTACCTTATTTCGATCGCCGCCGAACTGGGGGACTGGCAGTACCGCGATTCCCTGCGCCACGAGCTGTGCCACATCGTGGCCGGCCCTGACTGGCACGGAATACCGGATTGAACTGCCATACCGATTTGAATTGCTTGGCCAAGCCGGGGAATAAATGACCACGAACTTTGTTTGCATCGATAACGACGCTAGAGTGTCGGCTCGGTCGCACAGCAACGTCGGCAGTAGTTAGTGGTGGCACAGCCCGAACCGGACATCGTGGTCCTGATCCCGCGCCTGCGGCGGTATGCGCGCGCGCTCACCGCCAATGCTGACCTTGCAGACGACCTGGTGCAGGACTGCCTCGCAAGGGGTCTGTCGAAGATGCACCTCTGGCGCCGTGGCACCGATTTGCGGGCCTGGCTGTTCACGATCATGCACAACCTGAATGTCAACAACGCCCGGCGAAACCGCATTCGGCCCGACAACCAGGCCGAGCCGGATTGGCGGTCGGGCAGCCAGCCGGCGGGGCAGGACGAAGTGGTGGAGTTGCGGTCCATCGTGACCGCGTTGCGACAATTGCCCGAAGAACAGCGGGCCGTGGTGGTGCTGGTGGGTATCGAGGAGATGAGCTATCGCGAGGCGGCAGACATCCTGGCCATTCCGGTTGGCACCGTGATGTCGCGCCTGGCGCGTGGGCGTGAACGCCTGCGCCAGCTCACTGGCCAAGGGGATCGCCGGGGGGCGACGGGGCCATGACGGCGCCCGAACTCGTCACCTCCGAAGACATCAATGCCTACGTCGATGGCGAATTGCCCGACGAGCGGCGGGCCGAAGTCGTGGCCTGGATTGCCGCCAATAGCGACGCGGCAAGCACGGTCGCGGCCTATCGCGCCCAGCGCCAAGCCCTGAAGGACGCACTCGAACCCATTTTGCGCGAGCCGGTGCCAGCGCGCCTGCTCGCCGCCACGCAGCGGCAACGTCGTCCGTTCCAGAACTGGGCGCGCCAGGCCGCTGCCGCCGTACTGCTTCTGGCCATTGGCTCCGGCGCCGGATGGTACGCGGCCAATCAGCGCAGGCCCGTCGCGCCGACCGCGGAGGAACGGGGGTTTGGCGAACGTGCCGCCGTGGCGCACTTCGTCTATGCGCCCGAGGTTCGCCACCCCGTCGAGGTCACCGCCGACGACCAGGCGCATCTGGTTGCCTGGCTGTCCAAACGCCTTGGTACCAAGCTGAAGGCGCCGGTTTTGGTTCCGGCCGGATTCGAGCTCGTCGGGGGCCGCCTGTTGCCCGATGCGCACTCGCCAGCGGCGCAGTTCATGTATCAGGATGCACAGGGCCGGCGGATCACGCTCTACGTGCGGGTCGATGACGCCCATATCAGCGAGACCGCGTTCCGCTGGATCAAGGAAGGCCAGGTCGAGGTCTGTTTCTGGATGGACGGTACGGTAGGTTACGCCCTTGCAGGCGAACTTGAACGCAAGGATATCTACCGGCTGGCAAAGCTGGTCTATCAGCAGATCAACGGCTGACGCATCGCTTGAGCCTTCGCGCCCGGGCCGGTACACTACCATATCTGGAAGCTGGACCGGGATATCACACAAATCATGGGGTTTTCGCGGCGATTGCCGGGCGCCTTTAGGCTCGCAGGCAGTAATTGTATTGCAGGCCTCGCATTGGTTGCCGCGCTGAGCGGCTGCGCCGAAACCCGCTTGATTACCCATACTGCCAAACAGGCGACCCGCGACAGCCCACCGTCCGCGGCCCCGTCGCCGACGGCTCGCGCCGGGGGCGGGGTCTACAAGGTCGGCAACCCCTATCAGGTCGCCGGCATCTGGTACTATCCGAAGGAAGACGCGACCTACGACGAGACCGGCATCGCGTCCTGGTACGGCTCCGACTTCCACGGCAAGTACACCGCCAATGGCGAGATCTTCGACATGAACGAGGTGACGGCCGCGCACAAGACGCTGCCCATGCCGTCGCTGGTCCGCGTCACCAATCTCGAGAATGGCCGTTCGATCATCGTCCGCGTCAATGACCGCGGGCCATTCGTCAATGGTCGCATCATCGATCTGTCGCGCCGCGCCTCGCAGCTTTTGGGCACCGAGCGACAGGGTACCGCCAAGGTGCGTGTGCAGATGGTGGGGCCGGCAACAGGCGATCCCGATGTCCGCCAACCGGTCGCGCCGACCCTGGCTGAGGATAAGCCGCCCGTTGTCGCAGCGCCGCGCGCAACGGTTACGGCGGAGGCACTGCCGGTACCGCCGGGCGCCCGCGGCCAGGCGACGCCGGCACCGCCCACGCGGGCTGCTCCCCCGCCATCGGCCACGACGGTAATTGCCGCCTCTAACGCCCAAGGTGCCGTGGCGGCGCAGGCGGTCGATCTGGGTCGGCAGCCCGTCCGGCAGATCCCGGTCAAGCCGACCAGCATCTTCGTGCAGGCCGGTGCGTTCACCCAGTTCGACAACGCCAACCGGCTCAGCGCACGCTTGTCTTCACTTGGGCCGACGCGGATCAGTTCGGCTCTGGTGGGCGGTACCGACTATTATCGCGTTCGGGTAGGCCCATTGAACGACGTCGCCCAGGCCGACCAGATGCTCAACTACCTGCTCGCCAATGGCAGTCCGGACGCACGCATCATCGTCGACTGAGTAACGCCACGACTACGGCATAATTGGCGGTTAAGAACCGCCCGCTCGATATGGAAACGGACTCATGAAGAAATTTCGCGGCCTGCTGGTTTTGATAGTCTTGGCGATAAGCCCGGTTGTGGCCTTTGCCCAGGGCGCAATCGAAACGATCGCCAAGCAGGCGATCATGATCGACTACGAGACCGGGGCCGTGCTGCTCTCCAAGAATGCGGACGAGCCGATGGCCCCGTCCTCGATGTCCAAGCTGATGACCGCCGTCATGGTGTTCGAACGGCTGGCTGCCGGCACGCTGAAGCTGGATGACACAATTCCGGTCAGCGAGCGCGCCTGGCGCATGAGCCTGAACGAAGGCTCGGCGATGTTTCTGGCCCTTGGTGAGCGCGTAAAGGTCGAGGACCTTATTCGCGGCATGATCATCCAGTCCGGCAACGATGCGTGCGTGGCTCTGGCCGAGGCGCTCGCTGGCACCGAAGAACGGTTCGCCGAGTTGATGACCAAGCGTGCGAAAGAGATCGGTCTTACGTCCAGTACGTTCAAAAATGCCAGCGGTTGGCCCGAACCCGGCCATGTAATGACCGCCCGCGACTTGGCAACGCTGGCCAGCTACCTGATCCATACGTTCCCGCAATATTATCATTTCTACAGCGAGAAGCAGTTTACCTACGGCCTCGACATCAAGACCAAGAAGCCGATCACCCAGGGCAATCGCAATCCACTGCTCTACAAGGACATCGGCGCCGATGGTCTGAAAACCGGTCATACTTCAGGTGCCGGCTATGGTCTGACGGCGTCGGCCAAGCGCGGGGACCGCCGGCTGATCCTGGTGATGAATGGCCTTGCCTCGATGAACGACCGGTCGCGCGAGGGTGAGCGGCTGCTCGATACCGGTTTCCGCGAGTGGGACAACGTTCGCGTCGCCACCGCCGGCAGCGTGGTTGAAAATGCCGATGTCTGGCTCGGCACCCAGCCGAAAGTCGCGCTGCAGACGGAGAAGGACGTGGTCCTTACCCTGGCGAGGAAAAACCGGCCTGGCCTCAAGGCCACCATCATCTACGACAGCCCGCTGCCGGCGCCGATCCGGAAGGGGGCACCGGTGGGGCGCATCGTGGTGACGGCGCCCGAGATGACGCCTGTCGAGGTTCCGCTGCTCGCCACTGCCGATGTTGATCGCCTCGGTTTCAGCGGCCGGGTCGCCGCGGCGATGAATCATCTCGTCTGGGGGCAATCAAAGAAGTGAGCCCAATCACGGCAGGCGCGGCGCGCGGCCGGTTCATCACGTTCGAGGGCGGCGAGGGCGCGGGCAAGTCCACCCAGCTCGTGCGCCTCGCCCAGAGTCTGAGAGATGCCGGCATCGATGTGGTGACAACGCGCGAGCCGGGTGGCTCACCCGGCGCGGAGGCCATCCGCGGCCTTTTGGTCAGTGGCGCAACCGGCCGGTGGGACCCGCGCACCGAAACGCTGCTTCATGTGGCGGCCCGGCGTGAGCACCTGGTCCGCACCGTGTGGCCGGCAATCGAAAGTGGGCGCTGGGTTATCTCCGACCGTTTCGCGGATTCCACAGCAATGTACCAAGGTCTTGGGCAGGGTGTGCCGCCCCAGATCATCAAGCAATTACACAATCTTATCGCGCAGTCCTTCCAGCCTGACTTAACCCTCATCCTCGATCTGCCGGTCGAGGATGGTCTCACGCGAGCCCGCGCCCGTGGCGGTGACGACCGTTATGAACGCATGGGCCTCGATTTCCACCGCCGCCTGCGCGCCGGCTTTCTGGACCTGACAGAGCGCGAGCCTGAGCGGTGCCGGCTGATCGATGCGGCGTCCGAAGTCGACACTGTCGCTGAGCGGGTCTGGACAGTCGTGCGCAAAACGCTGCTCGTGGGCAAGACCCCGTGAGCGCGGCGGTGCAGGAGGAAGCCAACACCTGGCAACCGCGCCACACCGCCGATCTCATCGGCCATGCTGAGGCCGAGCGAGTGCTACTCGAAGCCCATCGCTCCGGCCGCCTGCCGCATGCCTGGCTGCTGGCCGGACAGAAGGGCATCGGCAAGGCGACACTGGCTTTTCGGTTTGCCCGCTTCCTGCTCTGTGGCGAGTCCGGCCTCGACATGTTCGGCACGCCACCGGCCAACCTGTTCGTCGATCCGTCCGAGCCGGTCTTTTCCCGTATCGCCAGCAGCGGTCATTCCGATTTGCTCACCGTCGAACGGTCATGGAACGACAAGACCAACAAGTGGCGCGGCGAGATCGGCGTCGATGACGTCCGCCGGCTGGGCCCATTCTTCAGCCAGACTGCGGCGGAGGGCGGCTGGCGCATCGCCATTGTCGATGCCGCCGACGAAATGAACCGCAACGCGCAGAACGCACTGCTGAAGATCCTCGAGGAGCCGCCGTCCAAGGGCCTGCTGCTGCTGGTTTGCCATGCGCCTGGCCGGCTGCTGCCGACCATCCGCTCACGCTGCCGCATGCTGGCGCTGCGCCCGCTGGACGACACCGCGATAGACGCCGTGCTCGCCAATATTATGCCCGACGTAGGTGCCGATGAGCGCCACAACCTTGTCCGCCTTGCCACCGGCAGTCCCGGCCGCGCGGCTTCACTGCAGGCCGCTGGCGGTATTGAACTGGACAAAGTTCTGAACGGCCTGCTGGCCTCGCTCACCTCCGGCGACCTGACCGGCTGGCACAGCCTTGCCGACAAGGTCAGCCGGGCCAAGAGCGGCGAAAGTTTTGAGGTCGTGGCCGAACTGCTGGATGACTGGGTCATGCGCCAGGCCCGCACGGCGGCATTGGCCGGGCAGGCACAGCGTGCCCAGGCCTGGCTCGAGGCCCGTATCCGCAGCGCCCACCTGTTTGAGCGCGGCGATGCGGTAAATCTGGAGCGGAAGCAGGTCCTTCTGGGTGTGCAGGGGGCATTGGCTGCCGCGGCGCGGCACTGATATGGCCGAAGCGCCGCCTAAACCCTATATTTTGCCTCAGGGAAGGGGCTACAAAGCCTCTCTGCCGGCCAGCCGGACGCCGATTGGAAAGCGAAGATGAGTACGGGCCGCACCTACTACCTGACCACGCCGATCTATTACGTGAACGACAAGCCGCATATCGGCCATGCGTACACCACGCTTGCCTGCGACGTGCTGGCGCGGTTCAAGCGGCTCGACGGCTACGAGGTCATGTTCCTGACCGGGACTGATGAGCATGGCCAGAAGGTCGAGAAGGCCGCCGCCGCTGCCGGCGAGGCGCCGAAGGCGTTTTGCGACCGCGTCAGCCAGAGCTTCCGCGACCTGGCCCAGGCCATGGACGTTTCGAACAATGACTTCATCCGCACGACCGAACCCCGCCATATCGCCGCCTGCCAGGCGATCTGGCGCCGCATGGTGGCCAGCGGCGACATCTATCTCGGCGCATATGAGGGCTGGTACGCGGTGCGTGACGAGGCCTATTACGGCGAGGACGAGCTGGAGAAGCGGGCGGACGGCAAGTTCTACGCCCCGTCCGGTGCGCCGGTCGAATGGGTGCGCGAGCCCTCATACTTCTTTCGGCTGTCTGCCTGGGGCGACCGCCTGCTGAAGTTCTACGACGATCATCCGGATTTCATCGCGCCGCAAAGCCGGCGCAACGAGGTCGTCAGCTTTGTGAAGCGCGGTCTTAACGACCTCTCGATCTCGCGCACCAGCTTCAAGTGGGGCGTGCTGGTGCCCGACGACGACGCGCACATCATGTACGTCTGGCTCGACGCGTTAACCAACTACATCAGCGCCCTGGGCTTTCCCGATGAAGGCGGCAAGTACGCCAAGTACTGGCCGGCCGACCTGCACATGGTCGGCAAGGACATCGTGCGCTTCCACACCGTCTACTGGCCGGCCTTCCTGCTGGCCGCAGGCCTGGCGCCGCCAAAGCGCGTGTACGCCCATGGCTGGTGGACCATCGAGGGGCAGAAGATGTCCAAGTCGCTGGGCAACGCCATCGATCCGCACAGCCTGATCGCCACCTACGGCTTGGACCAGTTCCGCTATTTCATGGTCCGCGAAGTGCCGTTCGGCAACGATGGCGACTTTGCCAAGCAGGCGCTGGTCAACCGCATCAACTCCGAACTGGCGAACGGTTTCGGCAATCTCGGCCTGCGGACCCTGTCATTCATTGGCAAGAACTGCGACGGCCGCGTGCCCGAGCCGGGGCCGCTCGAAGCCGACGACCGCACGCTGCTCGCTGCCGCCGAAAGCGTGCTTGGCCGCATGCGCCCCGCCTTGGATGAGCAGCAATTCCATGTTGCCATCCAGGCCTGGGTCGACGTCGTCAATGCCGCCAACAAGTACATCGACGAACAGGCGCCCTGGACGCTGCGCAAGACCAACACCGACCGCATGAAGACCGTGTTGTGGGTTCTGGCGGAAACCATTCGCCACCTGGCGATCACCGCGCAGCCGTTCGTCCCCGGCGCGGCCGGCAAGCTGCTGGACCAGCTTGGCGTGTCCGAGGCAGCGCGCGGTTTCAGCGCGTTGGGCGATGGCGGCGCGCTCAAGGCCGGCACCGCCCTGCCGGCGCCGCAAGGGGTCTTCCCACGCTTCGTCGACGCCACGGCGGCCTGAGACTGGCAAGCGCGGTGTTGGTCGATAGCCACTGCCATCTCGATTTCCCGGACTTCGGCGGCGACGTCGATGGGATCATCGCCCGCGCCCGCAGTGCCGGCGTGGGGGCTATGCTGACCATCGGCACCAAGATCGCCCAGTTTCCCAAGGTTCGCGCCATTGCCGAGGGGCATGACAATGTCTGGTGCAGCGTCGGCGTGCATCCGCACGAGGCCGCGGTCGAACCTGACGTGGACACTGCGCGGCTGATCGACCTTGCCCAGCACCCCAAGGTCGTTGGCATCGGCGAAACCGGCCTCGACTATTTCTACGAACACAGCCCGCGGGTGGAACAGGGCGTCAGTTTCCGCGCCCATATCGCCGCTGCCCGCGAAACTGGTCTGCCGCTGATCGTCCATACCCGCGATGCCGATGACAATATGGGGGCGATCCTGGCCGACGAAATGGGGCAGGGCGCCTTCCCCGGCCTCATCCATTGCTTCAGTTCGTCGATTGAGCTGGCTCGCCAGGCGCTGGATCTCGGCCTGTACCTGTCGTTCTCGGGCATCGTGACGTTCAAGAACGCCCACAATGTCCGCGAGGCCGCGCGGTTCGCGCCGCTGGACCGCATCCTGGTCGAGACCGATGCGCCGTACCTTGCGCCGGTGCCGCACCGGGGCAAGCGCAACGAGCCGGCCTACACCGCCCACACCGCCGCGGTGGTGGCCGAACTGCAGGGCGTTACAGCGGCAGCGCTGGCCGAGCGCACGACGGAAAACTTCTTCCGCCTGTTCTCCAAGTGCCGGCCGGTGCCGGCATGAAGGTGACCATCCTCGGCTGTGGCACCTCGACCGGCGTGCCGCGCATCGGTAACGACTGGGGCGCCTGCGACCCGACCGAGCCACGCAACCGCCGCTCGCGCTGCTCGATCATGGTGGAGCAGGGCGGTACCCGCGTCCTCGTCGATACGTCTCCGGATCTGCGTGAGCAGATGCTAGCTTATGATATCAAGGACATAGATGCCGTCCTTTACACACACGATCATGCAGACCAGACCCATGGTATCGACGATCTGCGCGTCTTTGCGATGACCAAGCGCGCCAAGGTCGATGTCTATGGCGATGCGCCCACGCTCGGCGCGCTGACCGCAAAGTTCGGCTATTGTTTCAAGGATACAAGGGGTTATCCCGCTATTCTCAAGGCGCATGAGATCGGCCTGCGGCCGTTCGACATCGGCCAGGTGCCCGTCGTGCCGTTCGACCAGGAACACGGCACCATGCATTCCCTCGGTTTCCGCTTCGGCCCGGTCGGCTATTCCAACGACGTCGTGCAGCTGGACGACACTGCGTTCGAAAAGCTCGCCGGCATCAAGGTTTGGATCGTCGATGCCCTGCGTTACACCCCGCATCCGACCCATTCCCACCTAGAGCGGACGCTGGAGTGGATCGCCCGGGTAAAGCCGGAGCGGGCGGTGCTGACCAACATGCACGTCGATCTCGACTATCGGACCTTGCAGAAGCAGTTGCCGCCGGGCGTCGAGCCTGCCCATGACGGCATGGTCATCGAGGTCTGATGGCCGCGGGCACCTGCTGGGTCATGACCCAGGGCGAGGTCGGCATGGTTTCGCAGGCTTTAGGTCTGGCCGAGGCGCTCGGTTATGCGAGCCCGGCCATCAAGAAGGTCGGCCTGCGGTGGCCATGGACATGGGCGCCGAACTGGCCGGTTCTGGCCAGCCTCAGGGCGCTGTCCGCCGGCAGCGCGCCGGTTCAGGCACCATGGCCGGATTTGCTCATAACCTGCGGACGCAAAGCGGCTTTTATCTCTTTGGCGATAGGCCGCGTCTCGCCTGAGACCGCCCGCATCCACATCCAGAACCCGCACGCGTCGCTCGGTGCGTATGACCTCGTCCTCGTGCCGGCGCACGACGGCGTAACCGGGCCGAATGTCCTGGCCACTCAGGGCGCGCTGCACCGGGTGAACGCCGCGAAACTGGCCCAGGGCCGCGCCGAGTTCGGCACCAGCCTGGGCGCGTTGCCCAAGCCCTTGGTCGCCGTGCTGCTGGGCGGCACCAATCGCAACTATCGGCTGGACGCCGCCTGGGCCGTGGATTTCGCCGCATCGTTGCGCCGGCTGCAGGCCGAAACCGGCTGCGGCCTGGCTATAACGCCATCGCGACGCACCGATCCGGCGGCGGTCCAGGCGCTGCGCCAGCATCTGGGCAATGGCCGCTGGGAGAGCTGGAGCGGCGCGGGCACCAATCCGTATTTCGGCTATCTGGGCACGGCTGACGCGGTGATCGTGACCTGCGAATCCATTTCCATGGTGTCCGAGGCGTGCGCGACGGGCAAACCGGTTTACCTCGCGCGGCTGCCGGGCCATTCGGCGCGCTTTGACGAGTTCTTCAAATCCCTGGAGGCGAAGGGACTGGTGCGCTGGTTCGATGGTAGTCTCGAACTGTGGAAGAATGGCCGCTTGGACGACATGGACGGCATCGCCAGCCAGGTTCGGGCACGCCTCGGAAATCGGATATAATTTTTCCATAATATAAATTATGGAACTTAAGATGCAGCCAGACAGACCTGAGCAAACTCCGATCCAGCGCCTTCTCGCCCTCATGGCGCGACTGCGCGATCCGGCAGCCGGCTGTCCTTGGGACCTGGAACAGAACTTCGCGACCATCGCGCCGCATACCATCGAGGAAGCCTATGAGGTCGCCGACGCCGTCTCGCGCGGCAACATGGAGGACCTCAAAGGCGAACTGGGCGACCTCCTTTTCCAGGTCGTGTTCCACGCGCGCATGGCCGAGGAAGCGAAGGCGTTCAACTTCGACGCCGTCACGATCGCCCTGGTCGACAAGATGATCCACCGCCACCCGCACGTGTTCGGCTCGGCCGAGCGTGCAGATTCCACCCGCCAGACGGTCGCCTGGGAAACCCAGAAGGCCGAGGAGCGCGCGGCCAGGGCCAAGGGAAGCGGCCAGGCGGCCAGCGCACTGGACGATGTCACCCTCGGCCTGCCCGCCCTCACCCGCGCCATCAAGTTGCAGAACCGCGCCGCCCGCGTCGGCTTCGACTGGCCAGACATCGACCCGGTGTTCGAGAAACTGGACGAGGAACTGGGTGAACTGAAGCGTGAGATCGTGGCAGCACCCGATCAGGCTCGGCTGGCCGATGAACTGGGCGATGTCCTGTTCGTCGTGGCCAACCTAGCACGCCACCTGAAGGTCGATCCGGAGGCAGCCTTGCGCGGGGCCAACGCCAAGTTCGAGCGCCGCTTCCGGCGAGTCGAAGGTCTGTTACAGGCCGATGGCAGGTCGCCGGAACAGTCGACGCTCGCTGAAATGGACCGTCTGTGGGATCAGGCGAAAAATGAAGAGCGAGTTCTAAGGCGCTGATTTTAATAAATTTACTCCAGTGTTACGGAGATGTCGGGAGTCCGGGGCGGCACTTTTCATTAGCCATTCGTTGACGGTTCAGTGACGATATTTGTGCAGTGCAACAGACTTTGGAGTGCTGTCCATGGCAAGTTTGCAGCCCCAGCTTGAGAATTATCGGCTGACCACCGCTGAAATCCTCTATCGCCTTCCCGATCATCCCAGCGTTCTCCAGACCTTCATCTGGCAGGAGCTGGACATTCAGCCGCAATTCCCCGTGCTGAAGCGGTTCCTCGATTTCTGGCACCGCTCGCTGGATGGGAAGCTTCACTCCGATTGGGTCATGTCGTGTGGCCTGATCTCGGCCGCCGAGATGCGGTTCGTCAGCGCGGAGCTGCGGCTGCACTAAAGCAAAACGGGGCCGCCTTTCGGCGACCCCGTCGTTGCTTCCTGGGCTGGTGCCGGACTTAGAAGTCCATGCCACCCATGCCGCCCATGCCACCGCCGCCCGGCATGGCCGGCGCCTTCGGCTCGGGACGCTCGGCGACCATGGCCTCGGTCGTGATCAGCAGGCCGGCAACCGATGCCGCGCCCTGCAGGGCGGTACGCACCACCTTTGTCGGGTCCACGATGCCGGCCTTGATCAGGTCGACATACTCACCCGACTGGGCGTTGAAGCCCCAGGTGTTGCTCTTGGACTCCAGCAGCTTGCCGGCGACGACCGAACCGTCGACGCCCGCATTCTCGGCGATCTGCCGCACCGGCGCCTGCAGCGCGCGGCGGACGATGTCGATGCCGACCTTCTGGTCGTTGTTGGCCGGCTTCACGCCGTCCAGCACGCGCAGCGCATAGATCAGAGCCGCGCCACCGCCCGGAACGATGCCTTCCTCGACCGCGGCCTTGGTGGCGTGCATCGCGTCGTCGACGCGATCCTTGCGCTCCTTGACCTCGACCTCGGTGGCGCCGCCGACCTTGATCACCGCAACACCGCCGGCC
>CANJGB010000047.1 GCA_947473805.1 Alphaproteobacteria bacterium | reverse complement strand
GGCCTAACAGGACCGGTACACTTTTGCGCCGCTATCAAAAGGCGATCAATGCCGGTTCAGTGGTACACTTTGCACCCGCTGTTTATACCTGCTGTCGGGCGATGCCGGTGATGACGTGCTGGTCGCCGATGACGGCGACGACACCATCTTCGGCGGCTCGGGTAACGACTACATCTACGCCCGCGCGGGCAACGACCTCGTCGATGCCGGCAGCGGTGACGACGTGGTCCAGGGCGACGACGGCGACGACACCGTCATCGGCGGCGCGGGCAACGACGCCATTTACGGCGGCGCGGGCAATGACAGCCTGGTTGGCGACAATGGCGACGGCGTTGCTGCCGTTGCGCAGTCGCCGAACGGCCTCTACGCCCTGACCGGCACCACGGCCACGATCACCGTGACCGACATGTTCAGCGAGTCGGCCTATGGCAGCAGCTACGGCTACTTCCTGGCCGACGCCTCGGGCAATCCGCTGTCGGGTTCCGTGGTCTGGAGCAACGTCCAGAACAGTCTTGGCCAGACCCAGACGATCACGCTCAGCGCGGCGGCACAAACCGGCGCCGGGTGGCTCGGCTTCTTCATCATCCCGAACGGCGGGCCGCAGAACGGCGCGCTGGTCGATAACAGCCCGGTGACCTTCGCGCAGGTGTCCGGCGTCTGGACCGCCTTTGTCGGCGGCAATCCGCTCTCGGGTGCCGGTGCGCCGGTGTACTTCTCGGCCCAGGCCCTGAATCCCGACGCCTCTTATGACCACGAGACCGACAACGCCATCCCGGGCAACTCGAACTGGGAAGACCTCTTCGGCGGCGGCGACAACGACTACAACGACATCGCGATCCAGGTGACGGTCGAGACCGACCTGCCGGGCGGTAACGACACCATCCTCGGCGGCGACGGCAACGACGACATCCAGGGCAATGGCGGCGACGACCTGCTGGTCGGCGATGCCGGCAATGACACCATCTATGGCGGCACCGGCGACGACATCGGCTATGGCGGCGACGGCAACGACTGGATGGAGGGCGGCTCCGGCGTCGACACCCTGTACGGCGGCGCGGGCAGCGACTTCATCGCCGGCGGCGAAGGTGCGGGCTTCCTCTACGGCGGCGACGGCAATGACGCCATTTATGGCTGGGACGATGCCGACGTGCTGCAGGGCGGCGCGGGCGACGACACGCTCGTGGCCTATGCCGGCAACGACACGGTCGACGGCGGCGACGGCAATGACGGGCTGTACGGCGGCGCGGGCAATGACTCCATCACTGCCGGCGCGGGCAACGATTGGCTCCAAGGCGGCACCGGGGTCGACACCCTCTACGGCGGCGACGGTTCGGACTATGTGGCCGGCGGCGACGACCAGGGCTTCCTGTATGGCGGCGCGGGCGATGACGCCATGTACGGCGGCAACGCGGCCGACCTGATCGACGGCGGTGACGACAACGACACCCTGGTCGGCTACGGCGGCGATGACACGCTCATCGGCGGCGCGGGCAACGACTCCGTCCATGGCGGCACGGGCAACGATCTCGTCTACGGCGACACCGGCAACGACCTGATGCACGGCGACGAGGGCGACGACCGGCTCGAGGGCAGCGACGGCAACGACACGCTGTTCGGCGATGACGGCAACGACCTGCTGTTCGGCGCGAACGACGACGACGTCATGTTCGGCGGCGCCGGTGGCGACAGCCTGTACGGCTGGACGGGCAATGACCGTGCCGAGGGCGGCGACGGCAACGACCTGCTCCTCGGCGATGCCGGCAATGACACCCTGCAGGGCGATGCCGGCGACGACAACATCTATGGCGGCGACGGTGCCGACGTGCTGTCCGGCGGTGATGGCAACGACTACATCGAAGGTGGCGAGGGCAATGACCTGGCCGAAGGCGGCGCCGGCAACGATTGGATCGATCTCGGCGGCGGCGATGACACCATCTTCGGCGGTACCGGCTCCGACAACCTGATCGGCGGCCTCGGTGCGGACCAGCTCCACGGTGGCGACGATGCCGACGTGGTGGTCGGCGGCGCGGGTGCGGACCTCATCTACGGCGATGCCGGCGATGACTCGCTGTACGGCCAGGACGACAACGACCTGATCTTCGGCGGCACGGGCGCGGACCATGTCGAGGCGGGCGCCGGTGATGACACCGCTTTGGGCGGCGACGGCGCCGACTGGATGCACGGCGGCACCGGCAACGATGTGCTGGCGGGCGACGGCGGTGACGATGTGCTCATCGGCAGCGTCGGCAGCGACTCGCTCGACGGCGGCGCGGGCAACGACTTCATGGTCGGCGACGATGGCGACGTGGCGCAGCTCTCCGCCCAGGCCAATGGCCTGTACGCGGTCGGCGGCAGCGGCCCGATCGACATCACCGTCACCGATATCGCGTCGAATGCCGGCTACAACAACAGCTACGGCTGGTACTTCGCGGACGCGAGCGGCAACCCGATCTCGGGCGGTGTGGTCTGGGCCAATGTGAAGTCCAACCTGGGCGAAACCCGGCACGTTCCGGTCGATCCGTCGGGCGTGCCGGGCGCGGTCTCCCTCGGCTTCTTCATCATTCCGAACGGCGCCAGCCAAAACCCGGGCCTGGTCGATGGCGCGGCCATCACCTTCGCGCAGGTTTCCGGCCACTGGACGGCGTATCTCGGCGGCAACCCGCTGGGCGGCGCCGGTGCGCCAGTCCTGTTCTCGGACGCGACCATCAACCCCGATGGCTTCGACCACGAGACCGACAACGCGCTGCCGGGCAATTCGAACTGGGAAGACATCACCGGCGGCGGCGACTTCGACTTCAACGATGTCGGCGTCAACGTCAACGTGGTCGAGACCCTGCCGGGCGGCAACGACACCCTGACGGGTGGCCTGGGCAATGACTCGCTCTACGGCAATGGCGGTGACGACGTGCTCAGCGGCGGCGCGGGCGACGATCTCGTCCTCGGCGGCGCGGGCAACGACACCATCTCGGGCGGCCAGGACAACGGCACCTTCCACCTCACCGTCACGCCGGGCAGCGACATCCTGGTCAACGGCAGCTTCGAGGATGTGGTCGGCGGTCCGGTCCAGGGCACCTGGGCGCCGGTTCCGAACGCGAACGTCGCCGGCTGGGACAATGTCGGCGGCACCGCGGTCGAGATCTGGAACACCCCGTTCAACCAGGCGATCGCCACCGATGGCTCGCACCTGGCGGAAACCGACTGGGATGTGCAGTTCGACCGTTACGTCCAGAATGTCGATGCCCAGGACGGCGTGCACTACACGCTCGACTTCGACTTCGCTTCGCGGACCGAATCTGCCGGCGCCGGCAACACCACCGACTCGTTCGAGATCTGGTGGAATGGCAACCAGGTCGGCACTTTCGATCCGGACACCACTGACTGGCATCACGCGTCGATCGACGTTGTCGGCGGCGCGGGCACCGATGTGCTGGAAATCCGCGAAGCGGGCGCCAACGACACCTACGGCGCGCTGCTGGACAATTTCCACCTGACGGCTCCGGGCAGCCAGAGCGTCGCGATGTCGGGCGGCGACAACCTCTACGGCGGTTCGGGTGCGGACACGTTCAAGTACGCGACCGGCGATGGCGTGGATACGATCCACGACTATTCGAAGGCCCAGGGCGATGTCATCGAGCTGGCGCTGGGTGCCGGCGTCAACTACCAGACGATCATCCAGGGCACCGACGCCTACATCGTGTTCAGCGACTCGAACGGCTACATCGACAACCAGGCGATCAAGCTGGTTGGTGTGACCAATCCGCTGGATATCGACGTGCACCTGATCTAATTGCGCTTACCGGCCAGGTCCTCTGGGCCTGGCCGGACGACGACTTTACCGGGGCGGCACCCCGCCTTATGATTGCGTCACCGGTGTATTGAGGATCGTTCGATGACCGACACGCCAGACACACGGGTAACCGGCATGCAGGACAACGCGGTCGACAGCCGCCGGCGGACCGCCTTGGCCAAGCTCGGCCTGGCTGCTCTTGCCGTTTATTCCGCTCCGATGGTGACCAGGCTGGATCAGGCCAAGGCGGCGGTGCCGTCTCACCACTGCCCGCCCAGCAGCCCCTGCGGCGGCGTCCAGCCGAAGAAGTAAGCCGCTCTACTCGATCGTTTCGTCGGCGTAGACACCCCAGAGCTGCATCCGCGGCAACCAGCCGCGCCGCCCGTTCACTTCCATCCGGCACCAGCTGTCCTTGCAGTTCAGCAGACGGCCCTGCACGCCTGGTTCGGCCTGCATCACCACGGTCGAATCCTGGCTGGGATCGTCGTGCAGGTTGCGGATGCCGCCGGCGATCAGCGCAAAACGACGCCCGGACAGCAGGTTCTTGTGGACCCAGCCCTCGGCACCGTCCTGGTCGCGGATGCGCCGCCAATATTCGAATTCCGCGGTGATCTCGACCGGCAGGCCGCGCCGCACGAATTGCCAGACGATGGGATAGCGGTCGCCGGGGCCGGAGCGGACGTTCACCTTGTCCGATCCCAGCGAGACGAAGCGCGGCACCGGCAGGCCGGTATTCGAGCCCTTGCCTGGTTCCGGGGGCGGGCGTTCCGCACGTTTTGGGGGGGCGGCATCCGCCGCCTGGACTGCCGATACGGGTCCGACCGCGCAGGCCGCGGCCAGAAACAGGGCGAACAGGTGCCGGATGCTCAACTTGCAGCTCAATTCGGCGCCATGTCCTCGACTCGCCCCCTCCGGACCTGGACTTTATGCGGGAGCGCGGCCCACGCGGTCAAGCTGCCGCGGGGTCACGCCGGGCGTTTCGGCATTGGCGTTAATTGCCGCCCCTTTTCCTATCTGCTAGTTAGGACCCATTCCTGCCGCCCATTCGGGGGCAGGAGGCACCGTCCCCGGGGCGGTCGTCTGGGAGCCTGTCGGGATGAACACGAAGAAAAAGCCGCTGGTTATCGTGACCCGCAAGCTGCCGGACGCCATCGAGACGCGCATGATGGAACTGTTCGATGCGCGGCTTAACCACGACGACAAGGCGTTTACCCAGGGTCAGCTCATCGATGCGGTGAAGCAGGCCGACGTGCTGGTGCCGACCGTGACCGACCGGATCGACGGCGGCGTCCTGGCCCATTCCAACCCCAACTTGCGCCTGATTGCCAGCTTCGGCACCGGCGTGGATCATATCGACCTGGCCGCCGCGCGCGGTCGCGGCATTACCGTGACCAACACGCCCGGCGTTTTGACCGAGGACACCGCCGACATGACCATGGCGCTGATCCTGGCCGTGCCGCGCCGCATCTTCGAGGGCGAGCGCGCGCTGCGCGAGGGCCAGTTCCAGGGCTGGGCGCCGACCTGGATGCTGGGCAAGCGCCTGTGGGGCAAGCGCCTCGGCATTATCGGCATGGGCCGGATCGGTTCGGCGGTGGCACGCCGCGCCCGCGCCTTCGGCCTGTCGATCCACTATCACAACCGCAAGCGCGTCGCGCCGCACATCGAGCAGGAGCTGGAGGCGACGTACTGGGAAAGCCTCGACCAGATGCTGGCCCGCATGGACATCGTCTCGGTCAACTGCCCGCACACGCCGGCGACCTATCACCTGCTGTCGTCACGCCGCATCGACCTGCTGCGGCCGCACGCCTATATCGTCAACACCGCGCGCGGCGAGGTGATCGACGAGAACGCGCTGGTCCGCCGCCTGCGCAACGACCAGCTGGCCGGCGCCGGTCTCGACGTGTTCGAGCACGAGCCCGCGATCAATCCGAAGCTGCTGGAACTGCCCAATGTCGTCGCCCTGCCGCACATGGGCTCGGCCACGATAGAGGGCCGCCTGGATATGGGCGAGAAGGTCATCATCAATATCAAGACCTTCGCCGATGGCCACACGCCGCCCGACCGCGTGATCGCCGGCCTTCTCTAGCCGGCTGGTCTAAAGCGCGAAGAAGCGACGCGCCTCCGGCCCTAATCGCCAGGCAACGCGCGGGCCGATATGGTCCATGGCGGAAGGCGGCGCCCAGGCGACCCGCCGGTCCGCGTAAATAATGTCAAGCGAACGACCCACCGGCAGCGGCGCATAGCGGCCCCGGTGGATGCCCCAGGCATGGAACAAGGCAGCATCGCCTGCCTTGAGCGGCACGGCCACGGCGCCCGGCATGGCGCTTTCGCGGCGGACATTGTCGTCCTCGTGCAGGCGGATTGCCAGTTCCGCCGGTTCGTCCCAGCGGCGCTCTGACCGCGGCACGTAGTCCAAAGCCGCATCTTCGATGAACGCGATGCGGAAGTGGACACTGTGGCTGCCCTCCATCCGCTCGCGCTCGGTGTCGGGATTCGGCGCCATGAACTGCGTGTCGCGATGCCACATGCCGGGCCAGGCCAGTTCGTCGCTTTCCATGAAGTACTGCGTGTTGTGGAACAGCGGCGTTTCAAAACCGACGGCGTGCAGCAGATCAACGACGCGCGGGTCGGCGATCAGCTTCAGCAGCGCCACCAGTTCCTCCTCGTACTCCGCGAAATAGCGCGGGTCCGTCAGATAGGCCATGTTGGTGGTGCGCTGGCCGGCGGCTTCGGGATGTTCGGCCCGCCACTGCGCCAGGATGCGGTCGCAGATGGCGCGATAGCGCGCGATCTGCGTTGTGCCCATGAAGCCCGGGATGATCGCATATCCATCGGCGGCAAACCGGGTGGCCGCATCGATCACCGCGACAGATCCCTGATCGTCGCGTGCAGCCCGCACAGGGGGCAGTCCGGATCCCGCGGCACGCCGATGGTGCGGATGGTGGTGTCCAGCGCATCGTAGAGCAGCAGCCGGCCCGACAGCGACTGTCCGATGCCCATTACTTCCTTCAGCGCCTCAACGGCCTGCAGGCTGCCGACCACGCCGGCCAGCGCGCCCAGCACACCTGCTTCGGCGCAGTTCGGCGCCAGGTCGGGCGGTGGCGGTTCCGCGAACAGGCAGCGGTAGCACGGGTGCGGCGCGCCCAGATGCGCCTTGAACACCGATACCTGCCCCGAGAATTGCAGGATCGCGCCCGACACCAGTGGCTTGCCGGCGAAATAGCACGCGTCGTTCAGCAGATATCGCGTCGTGAAATTATCACTGCCATCGCACACCACGTCGTAGGCGCTGACCAGTTCCATCGCGTTCGCTGCATCCAGCCGCACGCGATGCTCGACGATCTTCACATCCGGGTTGATCGCGCCCGCCGCCGCCGCCACGCTCGCCGTTTTCAGCGCACCGATATCCGCCGTGCGGTGGGCGATCTGGCGCTGCAGGTTCGACAGCGACACCGTGTCATCATCGACCACGCCGATCGTGCCGATGCCGGCCGCGGCGAGATAGAGGATCAGCGGCGAGCCGAGGCCGCCTGCGCCGACCACCAGGACTTTCGACGCCAACAGCCGCTGCTGCCCCGCGCCGCCCACCTCGCGCAGGATGATGTGGCGGGCATAGCGGTCGAGCTGGCTGTCGTCGAGCGGCACCTACACGCCGTCGAACAGGGCCGTCGAGAGGTACCGTTCCGCGAACGACGGGATGATGGCGATGATGCACTTGCCGGCCATGTCCGCCCGCACGCCCACTTCCAGCGCCGCGGCGATGGCCGCGCCCGACGAGATGCCGACCGGAATGCCTTCCAGCTTCGCCGCGCGCCGCGCGGTCTCGAACGCAGTCTCGTTGCTGATCGTGATGACCTCGTCGATCAGCTTGACGTCCAGGTTGCCCGGCACGAAGCCGGCGCCGATGCCCTGGATCTTGTGCGGGCCCGGTCGCCCGCCGGACAGGACCGGGCTGTCCTCAGGTTCGACCGCGACCATGCGCAAGCCGGGCTTGCGCGGCTTCAGCGCGCTGCCAATGCCGGTCAGCGTGCCGCCGGTGCCGACGCCGGAAATCACCACATCCACCGCGCCATTTGTATCGGTCCAGATCTCTTCCGCCGTGGTGTTGCGGTGGATTGCCGGGTTGGCCGGATTGTTGAACTGCTGCGGCATGGCCGAATTGGGAATTTCCTTCAGCAGTTCCTCGGCGCGGGAAATGGCGCCGCCCATGCCCTTGGCGGCGGGCGTCAGCTCCAGTTCCGCGCCCAAAAGCTTGAGCATCTTGCGCCGCTCCACCGACATGCTCTCGGGCATGACCAGGATCAGGCGGTAACCCTTAGCCGCGCAGACGAACGCCAGCGCAATGCCGGTATTGCCCGACGTCGGCTCGATCAGCGTGCCGCCCGGCTTGATCTTGCCGGCCAGTTCCAGCGCCTCGATCATCGCCGCGCCGATGCGGTCCTTGACCGACGACAGCGGGTTGAAGAATTCCAGCTTGGCCAGGATATCGGCCTGCGCCCCGGCCTCTTTCGCCAGCTTGCTCAGGCGCACCAGCGGCGTGCCGCCGATCGTATCGACGATGCTGTCATAGATTCGGCCGCGCACCAGGCTGGGGCGGTCGGCAGTTGTCGGGATGTGCTTGTTCATGATCAGATCTCGAAGTCGGACGTGATGCCGCTTTCCGGGCCGATGCCGATGGTGCGCGCCCGGCCGCACAGGTCTTCCAGCGTAATGGCGTCCAGGCGCTGCATGATGTCCGTCTGCAACTCCTGCCACAGCGGCCGGACGACCTTCTGGCCCAGTTCGGAACCGCCGTTGTAAACCTCTTCTTCTTCCTCTGCGTCCATCGCCTCGATGGTGCGCACCACTTCACCGATGGTGATGCGCCGCCGCTCGCGCGCCAGCGTATAGCCGCCGCGCGGCCCGCGCACGCCCTTCAGGATGCCGGCATGGACCAGCTGCTGCATCACCTGTTCCAGGTAGCGCTGCGGAATGCCCTGGCGGCGGGTGATCTCCTTCGACTGCACGGGCTCGGGCCGGGCGTTGTAGGCGATGTCGACCACCGCCTCGAGCGCGTACATCATCTTGCGCGGCAGCCGCAGCATTGCCTCTAGCCTTTCGTTCCGGTGGAGCCGAAGCCACCCGCGCCGCGCGCCGTGGAGGGCAGCGTGTCGGTTTCGCTCAACGTTGCAACGGTGACCGGTGCGATTACCATCTGCGCGATGCGGTCGCCGCGCGCGATGGTGAACGGCGCATCGCCGTGGTTGATCAGGATAACGCCGACCTCGCCGCGATAATCGGCGTCCACGGTTCCCGGCGCGTTCAGCACCGTGACTCCATGCTTCAGCGCCAGGCCAGAACGCGGCCGCACCTGCGCCTCGAACCCTGCCGGCAGCGCGATGGACAGGCCCGTCGGCACCAGCGCGCGCTTGCCCGGCGCCAGGGTTACCGGCTCCGCCACCGCCGCGACCAGGTCCATGCCCGCCGCATCCGCCGTGGCATAGGCCGGCAGCGGCAGGCCGGTGCCGTGCGGCAGGCGCTTTACCGATACGTTCGCCGCACTCATGTCTCTACTCCGCTGAAATGATCGGCGATGCGGCGCGCCAGTTTTTCCGCCACTGCCTGCTTGCTGGCCTTTGCCCACTTGTCCGCCGCGGTGGCGGTGATCAGCGTCACCGCATTGCTGTCGCCGCCGAACGTGCCGGTGCCGCTTCCGACATCGTTGGCAACGATCCAGTCGCAGCCCTTCTTCTTCAGCTTGGCCTGCGCGTGTTCGACGATCTTTTCGGTCTCGGCGGCGAAGCCGACCACCAGCGCCGGCCGCTTTTTGCCCCTGGCGCTCAGCGTGTGCAGGATGTCGGGATTTTCGGTCAGGCTCAGTTTTGGCAGCGGCCCGCCGCCCTTCTTCAGTTTCTGTGTCGCTTCGCCCTCGGTGCGCCAGTCGGCAACCGCCGCGGCACACACCGCGATATCCGCCGGCAGCGCCTTCTGACAGGCCGCCAGCATGTCGCGCGCGGTCTCGATGCGCACCACGTCGACGCCCACTGGATCGGCAACCGAGGTCGGCCCCGTCACCAGTGTGACGCGTGCGCCGAGTGCGGCCAGTGCGCCGGCAATGGCATGGCCCTGCTTGCCCGACGACCGGTTTGCGATGTAGCGCACCGGGTCGATCGGCTCGTGCGTCGGGCCCGACGTCACGATGGCATGCTTGCCCTGCAAGGGACCGCCGGCAAAAAACGCCTCGATGGCGGCAACGATTTCCAGCGGCTCGCTCATGCGGCCGGGGCCGTATTCGCCGCACGCCATGTCGCCATCGTTTGGGCCGACGACGCGCACGCCGTCGGCGCGCAGCTGCGCCAGGTTCCGCTGCGTCGCCTTGTGGTTCCACATGCGGACATTCATCGCCGGCGCGATCAGCACCGGCTTGTCGGTCGCCAGCAACACGGTCGTCGCCAGGTCGTCGGCGCGGCCCTGCGCCATGCGCGCCATGATGTCGGCGGTGGCCGGCGCCACGACCAGCAGGTCGGCCGCGCGCGACAACTGGATGTGGCCCATTTCCTGTTCGTCGGTCAGCGAGAACAGGTCGGTGAACACCTTCTCGCCCGTCAGGGCGCCGACCGACAACGGCGTCACGAAATGCTGCGCCGCCCCGGTCAGCACACAGCGCACCCGCGCCCCGCGCTCTCGCAGGCGGCGGATCAGGTCCAGCGATTTGTAGGCGGCGATGCCGCCGGCAATCACCAGCAGGATGCTCTTGTTGGCCAGCAAGTGAATCTGCCTGAAATACGGTTCAGAAATGTACTTCCGTGTTTAACGCCGAAATCCCGGTAAAACAAGCGCGTGCCGGCGACTGCCCGCCGGTTTTCGAGCAATGTATTGAATCCACTGAGTTATTTGTCCGATCCAGGGGCAGCGTATTGGTCGCTGTCGCGCCCGGGCCAGGCTGGCTGTCGATGCGCAGCGTACCACCATGGCGTTCCACCATCGCCCTGCTGATGGGCAGGCCCCTATCCCATCCACAGCCACACGGCCGCCAGCGCCACCAGCGCCCACGCGGCCAGCACCAGCGGCCGGCGCCGTCGCGCCTGTTCCTCGGCCAGGCGGCTTAGGCTTTCCGCATCCAGCCTGATCTCGCCGCCCGCCAGCACCTCGGCGGCGCGGCCCATCTTGTCGATCAGGCCAGGCAGGCGGCGCAGCGTCGTGGCCGCATCCGTTGCCGCCTGTTCCAGTCGCGCGGTCGGGCCCATCTCGGCGTGCATCCAGTCCTCGATCACCGGCCGCGACACGGTCCAGAAGTTGATCGCGGGGTCCAGGCTGCGCGCCACGCCCTCGGCCGTCACCATCGTCTTCTGCAGCAGCAGCAATTGCGGCTGCGTCGGCATGTCGAACGTCTCGGTGATCTCGAACAATTGCGTCAGCAGCCGCCCGATGGAAATCTCCTCCACCGGCCGGCCCAGGATCGGCTCGCCGATCGAGCGGCACGCCTGCGCAAAGGCCTCGACCGATTTCGCCGCCGGCACGTAACCCGCTTCGAAATGCACTTCCGCCGCGCGCTTCCAGTCGCCGGTGATGAACGCCAGCAGCAGTTCCGCCATGAAGCGCCGCGTCGGCAGGTCCAGCCGGCCCATAATGCCGAAGTCGATCACCTCCAGCGCGCCGTCGCGCGCCACGAACAGATTGCCGTGGTGCAGGTCGGCGTGGAAGAAGCCGTCGCGCAGCGCCTGTTTCAGGAAACTGGTGATGACCGCGGCACCCGCGCGCTGACGGTCGATACCGGCGGCGTCGATGGCCGCGATGTCGTCGACGGAAAAGCCCGTGATGCGCCCGATGGTCAGCACGCGCCGCGCCGTGCGCGCCCAGTCGATGAAGGGCACGCGCAGTTCCGGGTCGTCGCGGAAATTGCTCGCCAGTTCCGAGGCCGCCGCCGCCTCCAGCCGCAGGTCCAGCTCGATGGCGATGGCGTCGGCCAGGGTGGCCACCACCTGCATCGGGCGCAGGCGGCGGAACTCGGCGCGGCCCTCGGCGCGCGCCGCCAGCCACCAGAACAGGTCGAGGTCGCGCTGGAACGCCGCCTCGATGCCGGGGCGCAAAATCTTCACCGCCACCTCGCGCCCGTCCGGCAGGGTGGCGAAATGCACCTGGGCAATGGACGCCGCCGCAACCGGCGTGTCGTCGAAGGTCGCGAACAAAGTGGCGACCGGCAGGCCCAAAGCCGCCTCGATCTCGGCCCGCGCCTGTACCGCCGGGAAGGGCGGCAGGCGGTCGCGCAAACTGCCCAGGTCCGCCGCCAGTTCGTTGCCGACCAGATCGGGCCGCACCGACAGCGCCTGGCCGAACTTGATGAAGGTCGGTCCCGCCTGCGCCAGCGCCAAAGCCAGCCGCTCGCCCGGCCGCGCCGGCAGGCCCGGGCGACGCAGCACCTTCGCCGCCAGCCGCGCCAGCAATGGAAGGGGCGCCGGCAGCGCCAGGCTGTCCAGCACGAACACGGCATCAAACCGGGCCAGCGCAATGCCCAGCCCCAGCAGCCGCGATCCTTGCGTCAGGTGGCGCAGCATCGGTGCGTCAGATCCGCCAGGCGGAATGCAGCGCCGCGATCCCGCCCGAGAGGTTGCGCACCTTCACCTGGCCCAGGCCGGCAGTGGCAATCATCGTGGCGAACGTCGCCTGGTCGGGAAACTTGCGGATGCTCTCGGCCAGGTAGCGGTACGAGTCCTCGTCATCCGCCACCGCCTTGCCGATGCGCGGCAGCGCCTTGAACGACCAGGCGTCGTACAGCGGCCGCAGCGCCGCGATCTTCAGGGTCGAGAATTCGAGGCACAGGAAGCGCCCGCCGGGCTTCAGCACGCGCCGCGCCTCGGCCAAAGCCGCCGGAATGTCGGTCACGTTGCGAATGCCGAACGCGATGGTATAGGCGTCGACCGACGCCGCCGGCAGCGGCAGCTTCTCGGCATCCGCCACCAGCCAGTCGATCCCGCTCAGCAGCGCGCGGTCCACCGCCCGGTCGCGCCCCACGCCCACCATGCTGGCATTGATGTCGGCGACGCTGACCCGGGCACCCGGCGCGCGTTCGCGGATGCGGAAGGCGATGTCGCCGGTGCCGCCCGCCACGTCCAGCACATGCTGCCCGTCGCGCGGCGCCAGCCAGTCGACCATGGCGCGCTTCCACAGGCGGTGCACCCCGCCCGACATCAGGTCGTTCATCAGGTCGTAGCGCCCGGCCACGCTGTCGAACACGCCGCGCACCAGCCCGGCCTTCGCCGCCCGGTCGACGGTGTGGAACCCGAAATGTGTCTCGTCGGCGCCCGTTTCGCTCATCGGCGGACATTAGAGGAAGGCCGGGGAGGGGGCTAGGGTTGTCAGAAAGTGGTCAAATCAGTTGCTGTTACGCCTCTGTATAGAGACGCCATGTTCTTCAATTGCACTCTAAATTGGCTACGGCGTTTGAGGAGAGGTTTTGGCCCAGACGCAGACTCAAGCTTTATTCCTGGATCGTAGTAGATGGCTCCAGATGCCAAACCGCTCACGAAGCGCAAAAAGTCTGTTCCTTCGGCTAAATCTATTTTGTGGCCGTATCTATATTGGCGAATTGGCGAAAGCCTTGCTTGCGACGGCACATACGCCGCCCTTGCGTGCTTCCGATTCCAATGATCCATCAATTCACTGTATTTCCAAATTGCTACTTCAAAACCTTCGTCGGTGAGTAGCGTAACGCCGCTGATCTGCCCCCTTCAGAGTGGTCCATCGACTATTTTAGTCTGGACCCTGAAGGAGAAGGAAAATGGGCAAGAGACACGGGCCTGAGGAGATTATCGGCAAGCTGCGCGAGGCTGAGATTATTCTGGCGCAAGGCGGGACGACGGGGG
>CANJGB010000046.1 GCA_947473805.1 Alphaproteobacteria bacterium | reverse complement strand
TACGAAGCCCGACGGATGCGGCGGCGGCGGCACCCGAGCTTTGGCAGGATAAAGATTCAGCGCGGTCATATCAGCGCAAATCAGCCGAACAGGTGGCGATTCCCCTATTAGAGACATCTATAGGGCAATCACCACTTGTTCGCTTCATCTATCAAAAAGCCGGTCCCAAGCAGCATGTAGCTGAAGGCTTTGCCGATCTGGATATCGTTCCTGATCCGAAATCATGGCTGGAGGCTCGGCTAGGGCCGCTTGCCCATTTCGAGGATTGGTCCATCCAGCGTCTTCGCGGCATGTGACCCCGCCACAGCCATTCCCAGACTCGCCCAGCCCCATCCGCCCGCCCGGCTAGGCAGGGATTCAACCGAGGCCAATGGCAGCCAGCGGAGTCCGCAGAGTCTGTGGCGGGCTTCCGGAGGCGCTAGGCCTTACCTACGATCTTGGATCACTACGTCAGGGCGCGTTTCGAGATTGGGGCGCTTTAATTCTGGGTCGCCCGAATTCAAGCATCTAAATGTAACTTGATAACCAGCATATTCGTTTGCTTGAGCGCCGATTGTCATCATTTCACGCCCCATCGTGCCGCAATATTCGTTAGCTTCGTCAAATGCCATTTTCTGACTCTGACCTGCACCTGCCAACGAAGCGCGAGCCAATATTTGATCCTGCAAAGAACAAGGCGCCGCAAACAACGGCCACAACCTCCCACAACAAACATCACCCCCGCGGGGTGGAGCAGCCCGGTAGCTCGTCAGGCTCATAACCTGAAGGCCGCAGGTTCAAATCCTGCCCCCGCAACCAACGACAACACGCGAACGACAACCCAAAGCCCGCTCGCAGAAATGCCAGCGGGCTTTTGCTGTTGGGACTGCGGCGATCCAGCACTGTTCGCCCGGTTCCTCGCGAAACTACCGACCGCCGGAGCCGGAAGTCCTCTTGCCGCGTCCTGTCAGTCGCTCCCACCTACGCTCGGAGCGACTGACAGGACGCATCACACGGGGCTTCTCTCTCTCTCAAGCCATGTAGAACCTTACAGAGCAGACCAGCCCTCAGCCAGGTAACCGTCGTCAGCGGTGCTCCGTTTGAGCGCTGGCCAGCCAAGACAGAATCCTGCCACACGCTCTGCACCAACTTAAACTCGCGGGACGCATTGTCAGTCGTAAGCACCCATCACGTTTTGATCGAAATCGATCAGCGCGCCAGTCATCATCTCGGCTGCGTCGCTGAGCAGGTAGACCGCTAACGTCGCCACGTCGGCCGGGCGGATCAGGCGTCCAAATGGCTGCTGAGGCTCCGCCTTTTGCAGCCAATCCGGTGGGTTGCCGTCACGTTGCTGGATGACATGTTCGCCGGGCGTATCAGCCCAGCCGATATTGACTCCATTGACCCGGATGCGATGACGGCGCAGTGCGCCTGCATTGTTCTTGGTCAGCGTCGCCAACGCGCCCTTTGATGTCGAATAGGCGGTCAGGAACGGCTGGCCGCCGTGGCTCGACATGGTGATGATGTTGACCACGCTACCCGGCCGCTTTTCATGCTTGAGATGACGGACCAGTTCCTGGGTCAGGATAAACGGCGCCCGCACGTTTACCGCCATGAGCCGGTCCCACAACTCAGTCGAGGTGTCGTCAATCGTGCCTCGGTCGGTCAGCCCGGCGGCGTTGACCAAGCCATCTGCGCGGCCGAAGCGCTGCAGGGTCTGCTGCACGATGCTCCGGCAGGCCTCTGCGTCGCCAAGGTCAGCGGCCACGAACAAAGCCTGGCAGCCCGCGGCCGACAGATCGGCGGCGACTGCCGCGCCGCGCGCAGCATCGCGCCCGGTAATGCAAAGGCCGGCGGCGCCCGCCCTTGCCGCGGCGCGCGCAATGCCCTCGCCAATGCCTTGGGTACCGCCGGTGACAATGGCGACCTTGCCGCCGAGATCGAGGCCAATCATGCCAGCTTCACCGGCTTGCCAGTGCGGTACGACTTCAGCGCCGCCTCAGCCAGCACCAGCGCCTGGCGGCCATCGGCTGCGCCGACTGGCATTGGCTTCTTCTTCGCAAGGGCCGCGACAAATGCGGCCAGTTCGGCCTTGTAGGCCTCGGCATAGCGCTCCAGAAAGAAGTAAAGTGGCTTATCGCCGCTAACCGCGTCGCTGTTGGCCAGTTCCACCGTGGTCGGCGAGCGGTTGCCGGCCATCAGGCGGCCCTTGGCGCCGTGTACCTCGATGCGCTGGTCATAGCCATAGGCCGCGCGCCGGCTATTGTTGATGTGGCAAAGCTTGCCCGACTTGGTCTTCATCAGGATCATACTGGAATCGATGTCGCCGGCCTTGGCCACTGCGGGATCCACCAGGCATGAGCCGAAGGCAAAGACCTCAACCGGTTCCTCGCCCAGCAGCCAGCGCGCCATGTCGAAATCGTGGATTGTCATGTCGCGGAACTTGCCACCCGACACGGCCAGATAGGCCAGCGGCGGCAAGCCGGGATCGCGGCTGGAAATGATCACCTGCTCAACCTTGCCGATTTCGCCCTTGCCGATACGTGCGTGCAGGGCGGCGAAGCTGGGATCGAAGCGCCGGTTGAAGCCGACAAACATCGGCACCCCGGCCTTCTTCACCGCCGCAAGGCAGGCGTCGACACGCTTCAGCGACAGGTCGATCGGCTTTTCGCAAAAGATCGCCTTGCCGGCCCTGGCTGCGGCAATTGCAAGGTCGGCATGGGTGTCGGTCGAGGAGGCGATGATGACGGCGTTCACCGTCGGATCAGCCAGCGCGGTTTTAGTGTCCGTCACCTTGGCGCCGTACTTGCCGGCCAGCGCGCGGGCGGCGGCGGCATTGACGTCGACCACATAGCGCAGGCTGGTGCCACCATTGGCCATCAGGTTGGCGGCGTGGATGGCGCCGATCCGGCCGGCCCCGAATTGGGCGAATTGCAGCATGGGGTTTCCTCTGTTTTCACGGCTTGGCAGCCGCCTTGTTGCGACTGTCATAAATCCGTAATGTTCGGGCAATCGTCAACGGCTAAACCGCCGGCGATACTATAAAGGCAGGAAAACGCCCATGACGACCGTCCGCCTGACTGCGGCGGAGGCCACGATTCGCTTCCTGGCCGCCCAGCGTACCGAGATTGACGGCAGAACTGTCCCGCTGTTCGGCGGCATGTTCGCCATTTTCGGCCACGGCAATGTCGCCGGCTTGGGTCCAGCCCTGCATGCGCATCGCGCCGACCTGCCAACATTTCGCGCCCATAACGAACAGGCCATGGCGCATGCTGCCGTCGCCTTCGCCAAGACCCATGCGCGACGCCGCATGATGGCGTGCACCACGTCAATCGGGCCGGGCGCCACGAACATGGTGACGGCGGCGGCTTTGGCCCATGTCAACCGCCTGCCGGTGCTGTTCCTGCCCGGTGACATTTTCGCCGGCCGCAGGCCTGACCCGGTGCTGCAACAGGTTGAGGACTTTGGCGATGGCACGGTTTCGGCGAACGACTGCTTTCGTCCGGTGTCGCGCTATTTCGACCGCATCATGCGCCCCGAACAATTGCTGGCCGCCCTGCCCGCCGCGTTGCGTGTGCTGACCGACCCGGTAGATTGCGGCCCAGTGACCCTGGCCTTCCCCCAGGATGTGCAGACCGAGGCCTGGGCCTGGCCGATAGCCTTCTTTCGTCCGCGCGTGCACCGCCCGCGCCGGCCCGAACCGGATGCCGGGGAGCTGAAGGCGGCGCTGGCGCTGCTGAAATCGGCGCGGCGGCCGCTGATTGTGACCGGCGGTGGCGTGAAGTACGCGACCGCAGAAAAGGCGCTGGCGGATTTTGCCGCACGGCGCGGCATTCCAGTTGCCGAAACCCAGGCCGGCAAGGGCAGCCTAGCGTGGGACCATGGCATGAACACCGGCGCCATTGGAGTCACCGGCAGTGCGGCGGCGAACGAACTGGCCGGCCGTTCCGACGTGGTGCTGGCGATCGGCACCCGCCTGGCCGACTTCACCACCGCCTCGCGCAGCGTCTTTGGCGACGCCGTTGTGCTGCAGTTGAACGTCGGTGCCTTTGACGCCGCCAAGCATGGCGCGCAGCCCCTGGTGGCCGACGCCCTCGCCGGCCTCGCCGCGCTGGACCGCGGCCTTGGCCGCTGGAAGGCGCCACCGTCGTGGGCGACGCGCGCCGGCGTGCTGACAAGGCGTTGGCAGCGCGTTGTTGACGGGGTCACCGCCGCACCGGCCGCGGGCCTGCCAACCGATGCGCAGGTGCTTGGCGCGGTGAACCGCACCGCCGGGCGCAACAGCATCATGGTGTGTGCCGCCGGCGGCCTGCCCGGCGAATTGCACAAACTGTGGCGTGCTGCCGATGCCACGTCCTATCACGTCGAATACGGCTATTCCTGCATGGGTTACGAGATCGCCGGCGGCCTTGGCGCCAAACTGGCGGCCCCAAAGCGCGAGGTTTATGTGCTGGTCGGCGACGGCTCGTACCTGATGATGAACTCCGAGATCGCGACTTCGGTGGCGCTCGGGAAAAAGCTTATCATTGTGCTGCTCGACAATCGCGGCTTTGGCTGCATCAACCGCCTGCAGAAGGGCAGTGGCGCCGCCGCCTTCAACAATCTGCTGGACGATGCGGCGCCGCACATCGATTTCGCCGGTCATGCCGCCAGCATGGGCGCACATGCCGCCACTGTCGGCACCATCGCAGAGCTTGAGGCGGCGCTGGACCAGGCGCGGCGGCGCACCGTCACGTCCGTCATTGTCATCGACACCGACCCGCAGCGTTCGACCGCCGATGGCGGCGCATGGTGGGATGTCCCGGTCAGCGAGGCGCCGCGCAGCGCTGCCGCGCGACGCGCCCGCGATGCCTATGCCCGGAATCTCAAGCGACAGAGTCTTGGAGGCTGAACCATGTCAGTACGTCTCGGCATCAATCCACTGACCTGGAGCAATGACGACATGCCGGAACTTGGCGGCGACACGCCGCTGGAAACCAGCTTGGCTGAGGCCAGACAGGCCGGCTATGCTGGCATGGAACTGGGCAACAAGTTTCCTCGTGATGCCGGGGTGCTGGGGCCGATCCTGCAACGGCATGGCCTTGCGCTGGTGTCGGGCTGGTATTCGTCGCGCCTGCTGGAACGTTCGGTTGAGGATGAAAAGCAGGCCGTTGAAGCGCACCTGAACCTGCTGTCGACGCTTGGCGGCACCGTTATGGTCTATGCCGAAGTGTCGCGCTGTGTGCACGGCGACCGCAGCACGCCGGTGTCGCGACGGCCGAAAATGACCGACGCTGACTGGTCCCTGTTCAATGCTCGCCTGACCGAAATGGCCAGCTATCTGTGTAGCCGCAACATGCGCCTTGCCTATCACCACCACATGGGCACCGTGGTGGAGAGTGCGGCGGATATCGACCGCATGCTGGACGGCACCGGGCCGGAGGTCGAACTGCTGCTCGACACCGGCCACCTTACCTATGCCGGCGGCGACCCGGTCGCCATGGCAAGGAAACATGCCGGGCGCATCGCGCATGTGCATTGCAAGGACATCCGTGCCGATGTGCTGGCCCGCTCGAAGGCGGCCGATCTAAGCTTCCTGAATTCGGTTCTGGACGGCGTGTTCACCGTGCCGGGCGACGGCTGCGTCGACTATGCCGCCGTACTGCCGCTGATTGCCGCAGCCGGCTATGACGGCTGGCTAGTCGTTGAGGCGGAACAAGATCCGAAAAAGGCCCGCCCGCTGACCTATGCCAGGCTTGGCCATGACAATCTTCTGAAATTTGCCCGTAACGCCGGCTTCACTGTCGCCTGAGGAGCGCCCCATGCAGGACCATCTGACCCAACACCGCGGCGGCTTTGGCCACGGCATGACCGTGGTGACCCGCCATGACGACCCGAACGAGCCGACCAGGCTGGGCTTTGCCGTGCTCAAGATGGCCGCGGGCGACGTGCACAAGGAGACCACGCCTGGCGAGAGCGCCTTCCTGCTGATGTCGGGCAAGGCCCATGTCGCCATTGGCAATCTTGGCGGCGAATTGGCGCGCTCCTCGCTGTTCGACGAGAGCCCCAGCTGCGTGCACTTGCCGGCCGGTGCCGATTTCGTCATCCAGGCGCGGGGCGACTGCGAATTCACCGTCTACCGCTCGGCCAACAAGAAGCCGTTCGCGGCAAAAATCTATCGCCCCGCCGACACGCCGGACGAACATCGCGGCAAGGGCCAGGTGGGCGACGCTTGCCTGCGTCTGGTCCGCACCATATTCGACCGCAGCAATGCCGACCCCAATGCCGAACTGGTGCTGGGCGAAGTGGTGACCCTGCCGGGCCGCTGGTCGTCATATCCGCCGCACCATCATCCGCAACCGGAAATCTATCACTACCGCTTCACCCACCCGCAGGGCTTTGGCCATGCCGAACTGGGCGAGACCGTGCTGAAGGTCAAGCACAACGACACCGTTCGCATCCTCGACGGCTTTGACCATCCGCAATGCGCGGCGCCCGGCTATGGCATGTACTACGCTTGGGTGATTCGCCACCTGCCGGACAATCCCTATACCGTGCCCGAGTTCACACCCGAGCACAACTGGACCACGGCCAAGGATGCCGTGGTCTGGCACCCCAAGGGCGTCGATGGCGCAAGATAGAGACGCGGCGGCACGGCCGCTCGACTTCATCGCCATCGGCCGGGCCGCCGTCGATCTGTACGGCGAGCAGGTCGGCGGACGGCTTGAGGACATGGCGAGCTTTGCCAAGTATGTCGGCGGCTGTCCGGCCAACATCTCGATCGGTGCGGCGCGCCTCGGGCTGCGTCCGGCAATGCTGACGCGGGTCGGCGACGAGCATATGGGGCGCTTCGTACGCGAGACCATGGAGGCCGAGGGCGTCGACGTCAGTCATGTGACGACCGATCCGGCGCGCCTGACCGGCCTCGTCATCCTTGGCATTCGCGACCATGAGACCTTTCCGCTGATCTTCTATCGCGAGAACTGCGCCGACATGGCAATCGACGCTGCCGATGTCGATGCCGCCTTTATCGCTTCGGCGAAGGCGCTGGTGGTAACAGGCACCCACTTCTCGACCCCGGGCACCGATGCCGCCAGCCGCAAGGCCATTGGCCTTGCCCAGGCGGCCGGCACGCTGGTTGCGCTCGACATCGACTATCGTCCGGTGTTGTGGGGCCTGACCGGGCGCGGCATGGGTGAGAACCGCTTCGTCGCCTCCGACGCCGTGTCGCTGCACCTGCAGACGATTGTGCCGCTGTGCGACCTGGTGGTCGGCACCGAGGAGGAATTCCACATCGCCGGCGGCAGCACTGATACGCTGCCGGCGCTGCGCCGGCTGCGCGAGCTTTCTACCGCAATCTTCGTGGTCAAGCTGGGTGCCGAGGGCTGCGTGGTGTTCACCGGCGCAATCCCCGCCAACCTGCGTGACGGCATTCGCGGCCCCGGCTTTCCGGTCGAGGTCTTCAACGTGCTTGGCGCCGGAGACGGTTTCATGGCCGGCCTGCTGCGCGGCTGGCTGCGCGGTGCCGACTGGCCCGAGGCATGCCGCATCGCCAATGCCTGCGGCGCCCTGGTCGTGTCGCGCCACGGCTGTGCCCCCGCCATGCCCAGCTGGACCGAACTCAGCGACTTCCTCGCCCGCTCCGGGGCCAGCGGCGGGGTGCCGAAGGCGCTGCATGACGATGCCCGCGTCGCCTACCTGCACCGCAGCACCACGCGCCGCAAGGCTTGGCCCGAGGTGCGGGCGCTGGCCTTCGACCATCGCCTTCAATTCGAGAAACTGGCAGAGCAGCACAATGCCGGGCCCGAGCGCATCCGCCGGTTCAAGCAGTTGATCGCCGAGGCGGCGCGGCAGGCCGTGCCGGAGGTACCCGGAGCCGGCGTGATCATCGATGACCGTTTCGGGCGCGACTCACTTTATGCGATGACCGGCGGCAAGCTTTGGGTGGCGCGGCCGGTCGAATTGCCGGGGCACACACCATTGCAGTTTGAGCATGGTCCCGATATCGCAACAACGCTGCGCACCTGGCCGGCCGAGCATGTGGTCAAGGTGCTGGTCTTCTACCAGCCGGACGACCCGGCCGACTTGCGCGCCATTCAGGAATCGCGCGTGGCCGAACTGGCGCGCGCCTGCATCGCCACCGGCCATGAACTGCTGCTGGAAGTGATCCCGCCGCGCGCCAGGCCCGGCGCCGATGCCGCAGCGGTGTTGGCCAGCGTGCGGCGGTTTTACGAGATCGGCGTGCAGCCGGACTGGTGGAAGCTGCCGCCGGCGCCCGATGCCGCCGCATGGCGGGCGCTGGGCGACGCGGTGCGCACGAGCGACCCCCGGTGTCGTGGAATCATCGTGCTGGGCCAGGACGTCAGCGACGCCGAACTGGGCCGCGCCTTCGCCGCAGCGGCGGGCGAGCCCATGGTGAAAGGCTTTGCCGTGGGGCGAACAATCTTCTGGCAGCTGGCGGAACAGTGGTTCGCCGGCGCCCTTGACGACGCCGCGGCGGTGCAGGCCATCGCGGCCAACTATCTGCGCATCAGCGACCTTTGGCAGGCAGGACGACAGCAATGAACGATACCGAGACACAAAGGCGCTACGACGCTGCCTGCGCCATTGGCCGCGAGGCCGGCGATCTAGCCCGCAAGATGTTCGAGGGCCGTGAGGCCAATACATTCGAAATGAAAGGCCACCAGGATTACCTGACCGAGGCCGATGGCGCGGTCGAGCGGCTGATCACCGGCCGCATCAACGAGCTGTTTCCCGGCGACTCCGTGCTGGGCGAGGAAGGCGGCGGCAGCGTTGGTGAAAACACCTGGGTGCTGGATCCGATCGACGGCACGGCGAACTTCGCCCGCGGCATCCCGCACTTCTGTATCTCGATTGGCTTTGTCTCGGGCGGGGTTCGCACTGCTGGCGTCATCGCCAATCCGCTGGCCAACGAATTCTACGCCGCCCGGCGCGGCCATGGCGCCACCCTTAACGGCAAGCCGATGAAGATCAGCGGCATCGCCGACATCCGCCAGTCCACCGTCGAGCTCGGCTGGTCGTCACGCCTGCCGATTGCCGACTACCTGCAGATGGTTGAGCGGGTTACCGCCACCGGTGCCGGCTTCCGCCGTGGCGGCTCGGGCGCCCTGGGCCTTGCCTATGTCGCCGCAGGCCGCACCGAGGGCTATGCCGAACTGCATATCAATTCATGGGATGTGGCGGCGGGACTGCTTCTGGTCGAGGAGGCCGGCGGCTGGGCCAACGACTTCTTTGCCGGCGACGGCATGACCAAGGGTAACCCGGTCCTTGCCTGCGTGCCCGGCCTGCGGGCGGTGTTGAGCCAGACTACCGGAATCGCCTGAATCCGTGGATTGGTGCTGTTGCCGGTGCTAAGCTGGCTGTCATAAAAGTTTAACAATCGCGGCAGGCGGCGGCCTGGCCAGCGACTTCGGGGAGGATGAACATGACGCAATTCGGGATCATCGGCCGGCTTTCTTTGGCGGCGTTCGGGCTTGCAGTTTCCGCGCTGGCCGGCGCCGGCAGTGCCGGCGCCCAAGGCAACCTAGTCGTCTACTGCACGGTGCAGGAGGAATGGTGCCGTGGCATGGTCGACGCCTTCGAGAAGAAGACCGGCATTAAGGTGGCGATGACCCGCAAGAGCTCGGGCGAGCTCTATGCCCAGATCAAGGCCGAGGCGGCCAATCCGCGCGGCGACATTTGGTGGGGCGGCACCGGCGACCCGCACCTGCAGGCCGCCGAGGAGGGCCTGAGCGAGGAATACACCTCGCCGATCATGAACCAGTTGCACGACTGGTCGGTGCGACAGTGGGAACAGTCGAAGAAGCGCACGGTCGGCATCTATGCCGGCGCGCTGGGCCTTGGTTTCAACACCAAGCAGCTCGCAGCCAAGGGGATCGCCGAGCCGAAATGCTGGGCCGACCTGCTGAATCCGAAGTTGAAGGATGAGGTCCAGGTGGCCGACCCGAATTCGTCAGGCACCTCCTACACAATGCTGGCGACCGTTGTGCAGATCATGGGCGAGGACAAGGGCTTCGACTATCTGAAGTCACTGCACCGGAACGTCAACCAGTACACCAAGTCGGGCGCGGCACCGGCCAAAGCCACCAGCTTGGGCGAGACCACCGTAGGCATCACCTTCCTGCACGACATGGTCACCTACATCGTCGATGGCGCGCCGATCAAGGCGGTGGCGCCGTGCGAGGGCACCGGTTACGAGATCGGCTCGATGACCCTGATCAAGGGCGCCCGCAACATGGAAAATGCCAAGAAGTGGTACGACTGGGCGCTGACCGCCGAGGCGCAGGTGATTGGCGGTCAGAATAAGTCCTATCAGGTGCCGTCGAACAAGGGCGCCAAGGCGCCGCCGCAGGCGCCGGACTTCACCCAGATCAAGATGATCAACTACGACTTCGCCAAGTATGGCTCGTCGGCCGAACGGACACGCCTGCTGTCGAAGTGGGACAAGGACGTGAAGAACCTGCCGAAGTAAGGCGACAGGAAACTATCGGCCGCTGGGGGGCGGATGCAGGCGGTCGGTCGTTCCGCATTGTTGTGGCTGGGCCTGGGCTGGGTGGCATTCGCCATGCTGCCCTGGTACCTGCTTGACGGCGGCAATCTCTTTGGCAGCGGCTGGTTTGCCGGCTATCCGACGGGCGAAGGTGGGCCTGCGCTGGTCCTCGGCCTGACCGGCAAGCCGTGGCTGCTGCCGCCGCTGCTGGCTTTGCTGCTCGGACTGGTGCCGCTGGCGTTCCGGCGAGACGACCCGCGCATTGGCAGCCTGCTCGTCGCCTGCGGCGTGCTCGGCCTGCTCTGCATTGGCCTCGAGGGCTTTGCCATAGACCATCGCGGCTGGTCGGCGTCCTGGCTGGGTCACTTGTTCGGCCTGCCCGGCCCGAAACAGTCGGGCATGGGCTATGGCGCGTTCCTGCTGGCCCTCGCCTTCCTGATGCTGCTGTGCCACGGCCTGGCGGCCCGCGGCTATTGCGGCGGGGATGCCTTCACCACCTCGTCGATCGGCCTTGTGCTCGGGCTGATCATCCTGTTCGTGTTCTTTCCAATCCTGAAGGTGCTGGCCAGCGCGGTGCAGGACAATGCCGGCAGTTTCGCGCCGGCACTATTCATCGCCAAATTCTTCGAGAAGTCAATTTGGGGTCTCGACTGCGTGACGTCGAAACTGCGCTGCGGCGTGGCTTGGAATACGCTGTTCCTTGCCGTACTGGTGGGCCTCGGCACCACTCTGCTCGGCCTTGCCTTTGCGCTGATTGCGACCCGCACGGGCTTTCGCCTGAAGGGCACGCTGCGCGCGCTGACCGTGCTACCCATCATCACGCCGCCGTTCGTTATCGGCCTTGCCATGATCCTGCTGTTTGGCCGCTCAGGCACCGTCTCGGTGTTCATGGCCGACTGGTTCGGTATTCCGGCCAGCCGCTGGATCTACGGCCTGCCCGGCGTGCTGATCTCGCAGCTGCTTGCTTTCACGCCTATCGCCTTCCTGGTGCTGATCGGCGTGGTCCAGGGCATCAGCCCCTCACTGGAGGAGGCATCGCAGACGCTCCGTGCCAGTCGCTGGACGACCTTTGTCACGATTTCCCTGCCGCTGATGCGCCCCGGCCTTGCTAACGCCTTCCTACTTGGCTTTGTCGAGAGCATGGCCGATTTCGGCAATCCGCTGGTGCTGGGCGGCAATTTCGAGGTGCTGTCGACCAAGATATTCTTCGCCGTGGTCGGCGCTTCGCATGACCAGGGCCGCGCCGCCGTGCTGGCACTGGTATTGCTGGGCTTCACCCTGGCGGCCTTCTATGCGCAGCACCGCTGGCTCGGCAACCGCTCCTACACCACGGTGACCGGCAAGGGCGACTCCGGCCTGCCGCTGCCGCTGCCCGGTGTCGCCAAGTGGCTGTGCTACGGCACTGCCCTGCCGTGGGCGCTGTTCACCATCGTCATCTACCTCATGATCCTGGTCGGCGGCTTTGTGAAGACGATGGGCCGCGACTATACGCCGACCTTTCAGCACTATCTGACTGGCTTCGCCGTCGAATGGGGAGAGCGCGGCTTCCGCTTCCGCGGCTCGGCCTGGGATTCGTTCTGGACCACGGTCGAGGTCTCAGCCATCGCCGCACCGATCACCACCATCATCGGCCTGCTTACAGCCTATCTACTGGCACGTCAGCGCTTCGCGGGGCGGCGCAGCTTCGAGTTCGGCACAATGCTGAGCTTCGCCATTCCGGGCACCGTGGTCGGCATCAGCTACATCCTGGCGTTCAACGTGCCGCCGATCGAGATCACCGGCACCGGGCTGATTCTGGTCATCTGCTTCGTTTTCCGCAACATGCCGGTCGGCGTCCGCTCGGGCATCGCCACGCTGAGCCAGATCGACCGCAGCCTTGACGAGGCGTCGCTGACGCTGGGCGCACGCACCTTCACGACGGTGCGGCGCGTCGTGCTGCCGCTGCTGCGCCCGGCCATTGTCGCCTCGCTGGTCTATGCCTTTGTGCGCGCGATGACCGCCGTCAGCGCCATCATTTTACTGGTGTCGGCCGAGTACAACATGTCGACGGCCTATATCGTCGGCCGCGTAGAGGCGGGCGAGTTTGGTCTCGCCATCGCCTATTCCACGGTCATGATTGTGGTCATGTTGGTGGCCATATTGCTGATCCAGCTGCTGGTCGGCGAACGCAAGCTAGGCCGGCGCACGGCCAGCGCGGTTGCCGTGCAGGCGGCGGGCTGAGGGAGCGTAGAGATGAACAAGGCCGGCGCAGCATCGGTAGAGTTTCGCGGCGTCACCAAACGCTATGGTGGCGTGGTGGCAGTGGACAACGTGTCCTTCACGATCGAGCCCGGCAAGCTTGTAACCCTGCTTGGTCCGTCAGGCTGCGGCAAAACCACCACGCTTCGGCTGATTGCCGGCCTTGAAATGGCGTCTGCCGGTCAGATTCTTATTGGCGGGCGCGATGTGACGCGGCTCTCGGCAGCCGAGCGCGACGTCTCGATGGTGTTTCAGTCCTACGCCCTGTTCCCGCACATGTCAGTGCTGGAGAACGCCGCTTACGGGCCGACGGTCAGCGGCGTGGCCAAGCAGCAGGCCAATGAAATGGCAATGGCCAAGCTGGAACTGGTCGGCCTCAAAGATTTTGCCAAGCGCCTGCCATCGGAACTGTCGGGCGGCCAGCAACAGCGCGTCGCCGTGGCCCGTGCCCTGGTGCTGGAGCCGCAGGTGCTGCTGTTTGACGAGCCGCTTTCGAACCTTGACGCCAAGCTTCGCCGCCGCGTCCGCGAGGAAATTCGTGAACTGCAACAGTCGCTGAACCTGACGGTTGCTTATGTCACCCACGATCAGCAGGAAGCCTTGGCGGTGTCTGATCAGGTCATCGTCATGTCAAACGCCAGGGTCGCCCAGATTGGTGCGCCACGCGAGTTGTATGAGCAGCCCAGCGACCTGTTCGTCGCGGATTTCATTGGCGACGCCAATATTCTGGATGCCGAGATAGTTTCGCTCGAAGGCGAGACGTGCAGTCTTGATGTCTTTGGCGTGCAGCTGGATGTGCCACATCGCGGGGTAAAGCAAGGGCTGGTCGTGGTCGCAATTCGGCCCGAGTTTATTCATCTGACTGCCGAGCCGCCGAAAGCTCAGGCGTGTTCGGGCATCGTCTCGAAGGCCTCGTATCTTGGGCCGCATGTCGAATACATGGTCCAATGTCTGGATAAGTCGTTGTTCGTCGTGGATCGAACCTCGAGAGAGATTTTTAGAGTCGGTAGTGAAGTATGGATTTCAATTTACCCGAAGGGGGTAACTGTAGTTTCAGCACACTAGGTTTCATCCGCAGGGCTATCCTAAGAGAGCCGACAAACCGATTGAGAAACGTTCAATGGGGGTGCACGTCATTCCCAAATTGCGCGTTGGTCCGGCTGGTTCAACAACGAAAACCTGTAGACTCTATTTGCTGATTAGGCAGGTCTCGAACCGGACGCGGAAATGCCAGTCTTTTCTCAGTCCGCCTATTGAGTATATCGGAGTTGCGGACGGCGGCTTGTTCAAGCCAGAAAAGTTTGCTGGAGCGATGACATCCCCACCAATCCCGGGGATGATGCCCATCATGGTTGATCCCCTGGCATATGTCTGGGGTCTGCCTCGATGCCGAAATTCCCCAGTGGTCTGACCCCTAACGGTGATCCAAGGGTTGTGAGAGATTCAGCCCGTGTGATTCGTCCTGTCGGTCGCGCCGGAGCGTAGCGTAGGCGGGACCGACAGGACGCGGCAAGATGGTTTCCGGCGCCGGTGGCCGGTACTGCAGCGAG
>CANJGB010000045.1 GCA_947473805.1 Alphaproteobacteria bacterium | reverse complement strand
TGTATTGCCGGTCTCGATGATGTCGCAGTGATGGGTCAGGCGATCGAGCATGGCGGTGGTCATCTTGGCGTCGCCGAACACCTGCGGCCAATCGGCGAAGGCAAGGTTGGTGGTGATCAGCAGCGATGTGTTCTCGTAGAGCTTGCTGATGAGGTGGAACAAGAGTTGGCCGCCGGACTGGCTGAACGGGAGGTAGCCGAGTTCGTCGATGACGATAAGATCGTGGCGCAGCAGCTTCTCGGCGAGGCGACCGCTCTTGCCCGCGGCCTTCTCCTGTTCGAGCTGGTTGACCAGATCGACGAGGTTGAAGAAGCGGCCCCGAGCGCGGGCGCGGACGAGCGCCGAGGCGACGGCGATGCAGAGATGGGTTTTGCCGGTGCCGGTGCCACCGATGAAGATGGCGTTGCGCTTGGCATCCAGGAAGGCGCCCATCGCCAACTCGCGCACCAGGCCTTCGTCGACCGGGGTGTCGGTGAAGACGAAGCTGTCCAGGTCTTTCAGGACGGGGAACTTGGCGCCGCTGATGCGGTAGCTGATCGACCGAGCTTGCCGGTGGGTCTGCTCCGCCCGGATCAGGCTGGCGATGAGGGGGTAGAACTCGTCGCGCCGGTTCAGGCCTTTGCCGGCGATCTCGTCGAAGCTGGCGCGCATGCCATAGAGCTTGAGTTCGCTCATCGCGTCCAGAATCTCGTGGCGTTCCATCAGGCGACCTTCCTTATGCTGTCGTAGCGGCCACAATCGGCCACGGGCGCGATCTTCAGACGCAGCGCATCGGGCGTGGTGATGCTCGGCGCGGGCGGCGGCTGGAGCCGGCGGGCCAGCACGGTGAGAATCACGTCGCCGCTGGCGATGCTGGCCTCCAGGGCCTCGGCGCAGGCCGCCTCGACCGCGGCCAATCCGTGATCGAGCACCGCGCCCAGTACCTTGACGAACTGACGATCGCCGTCGGCGTGGCTCTTCAGCTTGGCGCGGACCTGGGCCAGTCCGGGGGGCAGATCCCAATCCTTGAAGGGGGCGCCGTTGCGCAACGCGCCGGGCTTCTTCACCAGGACCGGCAGATAATGCCAGGGATCGTAGATAATCTGATCGCGGCGGAACTGGCGCGGGTGGTCTGCCACCACCTCGTCGCCCAGCAGCACGACGACGCGCTCGGCGTGACAGCGCACCAGCACCATCCGGCCCGCCGCGCGGGCATCGACGCTATAGCGATTGTGATCGGCCATGATCAGGCAGGTGGTGGTCGCACGCACCGCCTTCTCGACGAAGCCGTTGAACGGCGCACGCAGTTCCATCAAGCTTGGATGCTCTTCCCGGAATACCTCCCAGATGGTCCGATCCCTAAACTCCGGGTGTTGGCTACGCTTGGCGAGGGCGACGCATTGGTCTTCCAGCCACGCATTCAACTCGGCGAGGCTCTTCACCCGTGGCTTGGGGCGGAACAGCTGGTCGCGCAGATTGCCGACCTGGTTCTCAACCTGTCCCTTCTCCCAGCCCGCCGCCGGCGTGCACGCCACCGGTTCGACCAGGTGATGCGAGCACATCTGCAGGAAGCGGCGATTGTACTGGCGCGCCTTGCCGACGAAGATCGCCTCCACCGCCGTCTTCATGTTGTCGTAGATGCCGCGCCGGCAGATCCCGCCATAGAACAGGAACGCCTTGTCGTGGGCGTCGAACACCAGTTCCTGAGTCTCCCGGAAGTACGCGCGCACAAACGGCATGCGGCTGTGCGACAGCTTCATGTGCGCCGCCTTGATCGTCAGCGGCAGCCCTTGCAGCGTGATCGTCTCATGGCTCCAGTCGAACTGGTACGCCTCGCCCGGCGCAAAGCTCATCGGCACGAACGCCTGGGCCGGAACCCGCGCCCGTTCGTCCCGCCAGCCCTTCACGAACCGGTGCACGCTGTCGTGCGCACCGTCGTAGCCGCGCCCGCGCAGTTCCTCGAACAGACGCTGCGTCGAGCGACGCTCCCGCCGCGGCAGCTTCGCTTCCTTCTCAAGGATCCCGGTCAGAACCTCGACCCACTCGCCCAGCTTGGGCGAAGGTTGCACGTCGCGCTCGTATTTAAACTCGGTCGCCTGGCCGCGGATCACCTTGCGCACCGTCGCGCGCGACACACGCAGCGTCCGCACGATCTCCTTGATCGGCCGATGCTGCTCGAAATAGGCGCGACGGATATCGCCGATCAGGTCCACGCCTATCATCCCCACATGCCCTTCCCGGCCATCAAAGGCCAAAAGGAAGGGACACTGACACAACGTCAGAGGGGGTCAGGATTGGACGCGGAAACCACCCCTCAGGGGGTCACTATTGCAAGCGAATTTACACCATATCCGCTCGGACAATGGCAGCGAGTTCACCGCCATCGCCGTGCGGGACTGGCTCGGCCGGATCGGAGTCAAAACGCTCTACATCGAGCCGGGAAGCCCGTGGGACGGAGCCGGAACAGAATTCGATCCGGTGGATCGAATTCCCGGCGACGGGGTGCAACGAGAGCTTCAACTCGAAGCTCAGGGACGAGCTGCTGAACGGCGAAATCTTCCATTCGCTGAAGGAGGCCGAGGTATTGATCGAACGCTGGCGGCGCCACTACAACACCGTGCGCCCGCACTCCTCGCTGCAGTACCGGCCACCGGCGCCGGAAACCATCATGCCGCGTCCTGTCGGTCCCGCCTACGCTACGGTCCGGCGCGACCAACAGGACGCAGCACACGGGCCGAATCTCCCTCAGACCGTGAATCACCTATAGGGGTCAGACCACCTGTTATTCTGGCTGGATGTTGGCCTTCTTCGCGATGACGCTGACGGCGTTGATGCACTTCAGCAGGCCTTCTGCGCCTCGTGGCGGGGATCACCGACGGCTTCGGGCTCACCTTCGACCTTGGGCTGATCACCCCCCAGAGGCAACAATCTTGACGCGTCGGCCGGCCGGCTCATAGGTCACGCCAACGCCAAGCTGACGGATGTCGCGTGCAATGGCCTGGGCGGTAGCGGCAACGGCCGGGACGTACCGCGCTTCGCCATCCTTGAGTCGCGAAAGGGGGCCGCCGAGATTGACTGCGGCAGCGACCTCTCCGGAGGCGTTGAATATCGGGGCGGCGAGGCCGAAGACGTCAAGCGAGGTTTCTCCCTTCGCTGTGGCGTAGCCCTTGCGGCGGCAAGTCTCTAACTGAGCCTCAAGCGCATGACGATCGGTGATCGTGTTCTTTGTAAGCTCCAGCAGTTCCACTTTCTCGTAATAATCGCGGCGCTGATCCGGCCCGAAATGGGCCAGCAGAACCTTCCCGGCAGCGGTTGCGTGCATCGGCCGGGGCGAACCGACCGGGATGGCGTATTGCAGTGGATGCGAACCCATGATGCGGCAAAGGTAGTAGACTGCCCGGCCATCGGTCATCGCCAGCGTGACGGTCTCCGAAGTCTCCTCCACCAGGCGCCGCAAGTGGGGAATCGCGACGTCGCGAAGGTCTACTTCGACCTTAGCCTTGGCGAAACGGGTGAACCCGAGCCCAACGCGATACAGGCGAGATCGCGCGTCATACGCCACAAGACCGCGGCCGACCAGCGTGCGGACGACAGTGAACGTGGTCGACTTCGGCGCTTGAATCGCGCCCGCAATTTCGCTGAGCGACATTTCCTGCTCCTGCGCCACCAGTAGATCGAGGATGTCGATGCACCGCTCCACGGATCGGACGCCTTCAGGCGCTAGGCCGTGGTCGCGGACCTTAGGCTTACTCTTGCGCGCCATTACTTCGTTCCCGAGCGCATCGGGAGGCGCGCCAGCTTCGCCATGTACTGACACCCGTAGATGTCGTTGTCCCCTTCACCGCCAGACGGAATCGGGCGGGGAAACGATATTTTGACCGCTAGAACATCGGGCACGAGAAACACCTTCACCAGCGAGGGTTCGACACCATACAGCAGCGCTACCTGCTCACGGTCCAGCAGGCCGCAATCGCGAGCCTTCTCGTAGGATGCGGTGTCGGGGAACAACAGGTCCATGGTCAGCATGAAGGGCCCTGCGTTCTTCGAGCGCAGCAGCCTCGCGCAGTCACCCAGCCGCATGGAATTCGACCTCCCCAACCGGCAGCGGTCCCACACTGGCGAATGGCCCTAGGGGATCATCGATCCGGACCAGGTGGTTGATGGCCCAGCGATAGACCGGACCGCCGTCGAAGGCGGCCGGCGAAAAGGGAATCGCGAGATTGCTAACGAAGCCCTGCCAGCCGGAAACGGGATGATGCAGGGCCGTGTGGCTCGCGATCATCGCCGCGGCCCGGGCGGTCGCCTGGTCCGCCGCCACCATCTCGAAGATCAGTCCGATCTGGTCGGTTGCGCCCGGGTCACACTCTGCCTTCGCAGAACCGTAGCGCCGGATATGAAACTGGTAGTCGCCGGAACGGAGTCCGAGGCTCTCCTCGCACTTGCGGCGGATTTCGGCCTCACAACCCGAAATGAAGGTATCAAAATCGTCCAGCAGCACCGGATCGCTGATGCCGGCAATGATGATGGAGCGGTACCCATCGAGACGGCTGCCTTCCACCCGGATCTCATACTGTTTTGCCGGAACGAAACGCGAGCCCGAGACACGAACCTTGCCCCCTGGAACCTCCTCGAACACCGTGCGCGACAAGTCGATCATGCCGCCAGGCTCGTGGATCTCGTAGGGATCGGCATTCTCGTAGTAGCCGTGAGCCAGCACGCTGAGCCGGTTGCACGCCATCTTTGGGTTCGGCACTGCTATAGTGAAGCTGTCACCCTCGAATGTCGCCATGATGCAGTCTGGGTGGATGCGGTGGATCGCTGGCGCCGCACCACATTCGAGAATCTTGCCGGCGTGCCAAGCCAGATCAGCTGGAACGCCGGCATGCATGCCCAGTGCGGCGAACACGGCGGCGTCACTCGCGCGGCCGGCGAGTACCACGTCGGCGCCGGCTCGCAGAGCGTGTAGAATCGGCTCCGGTCCCATTTGCGCCACGAAGCGGGCCGCGCTGTCTACGGTGGAACGGGTTAGCGGCGACAAACCTGCCATGGGCCGCACGCGCCCCTGGGCGAGCGCCTCGGCGAGCCAGCCACGCGATATCTCCCCGCTGATGACCGCCAGCCTGAACGAGAGTCCGCGCTCCGCCGCGATCTCCTTCACCATCGACACGGCCTCCGCCAGCTGCCGGTCGGCGCCGGCGTTGATGGCGGAGCCAACAACGACTGGAATGTCGGCCTCACGTCCGACGCGGATCATCAGTTCGAGGTCCCGCTTCAGGGCGGTGCGCGAGCGGGAAAGCTCGCCGCTACCTAGGAAGCGCGGTCCAGGATCGGATGAACCGGCATCGCAGCCAATGGCAACGGCACCGCGCGCGACGGCCTCCCGGAGCGAACTCTCCAGGAAGCCGGTCCCCAGCATGCCGGTGGCTGCGACGATGGAAACGGGATGGCTGCTCATGTCAGCGCCAGTCTGGTCCGCGCTTGAACTCGTGATGATGGCCAAGCCACCACCGCGCGATGTCGACGCGCCGCGCGAACCAGACATCTCCCCGCCGCTGCGCATACTCGATGAACTCCTTCAACGCCGAGGCTCGGCCCGCCTGGCCGATCCAGCGTGGATGCAGGCCGATCGACATCATCTTGGGGTTTGTCGCGCCTTCCTCCCAAAGGTAGTCGAAGGCGCGCCGCATCAGGGCGAAGAAATCGTCCGGTCCGCCGAACTGACCGCTCTGGTAGCGGCCGTCGTTGTAGATCATGCTGTAGGGCAAGACCAGATGCTGGCTTCCCTTTACTTCGGTGAAGTATGGCAAGTCGTCGTTGTACGCATCGCAGTCATACAGGAAGCCCTGCTCCACCAGCAGTTCGCGGGTGTTCAAGCTGGCGCCATACCGGCTGTACCAGCCGTCCGGGCGCTGGCCGGTGACTTCCTTGAACAGGTCGATGGCCCAGAGGATCTTCTCACGCTCCTCTTCGCGTGACATGGTCCACTGCTCGCTCCAGCGCCAGCCGTGCGAGCAGATCTCATGACCCGACTCGACCATCCAGTCAGATGCGTCACGGTTGATCTTCAGCGCGACTGCAGCCGCGAAGGCGGTACACTTTACGCCCAGGTCGTCGAACATGCGCAGGAGGCGGAACACGCCGGCACGGCTGCCGTATTCGAAAATGGATTCGGTCGCGAGGTTGCGGACGCCCGGAGGGAACACGCGGGTGTTCTCGCCGCTAGCGTCGTTGGCATTGTCGCCGGCCGGATAGGATCGCTCGCTGCCCTCCTCGTAGTTCAGGCACAGACTGACCGCGACACGAGCGCCGTTCGGCCATTTGACCTTCGGCAGGGATCGGCCGTAGCCGACGAAGTCTCGGTCGGGTCCCTCCTTGGGCCGGGGCCAGCCGTTAAAGCTCGACATTGACATTCCTTCCCTGGGTGATAGCGAGGCTATCGACATAGGTGATGACTTCGTCCGATCCGACGACGTCGCCAAGCTGGCGGGCAATGTCCATCAGGTTCACCTCGTGCGAGATTCGGATTCGGTCGAACACCGCGTCGTGGGGGACGATGGTGCGGAAATTATACGAGCTCGAGTCGATCGCGGTGGCGCGGATGCAGTTGCTGGTTGAGCCGCCGGTGATCACCAAGGTATCCACGTTCATATCGATCAGCAAGTTCAGCAGCGGCGTACCGTGGAAGCCGCTCTGCTTAATCTTGTCGAGGACTATGTCCCGGGGCTGCGGCGCCACAAGGGGAGAAATCTCCGCGCCCTTCGACCCGTTGAGATACCAGCCCTCGATGTTGAGAACACCGCGTTTCAGCCGCTTCACCCCCATGTCGCGGCCATCAGCGTGGGCCACCTGCCGGGTGTAAATCACAGGCAGGTCCTTGCGGCGAAAGGCCTCGGCCAGACACACGATGACCGGGGCCACCTCGCGCGCGCCGGCGCAGGCGGAGGGATAGGTCACCGTGTCAGCCGGCGTAGCCGGGCCGACCATGTAGTTCTGCGCATCGATTACTAGCAGTGCCGGGCGGGTCCCGAACCCGCTGCGCCGGCCCATGCCGGCTGCACGCAACTGCTTCGCCTCGGCCTCTGTCAGCAGATGGGCGACGGAGCGGAAAAAAGATTCGGTGTCTGCGCTCATGCCTTTATCTCCCGTGTCGAGCATGTCTGCGTCATGCTGCAAGCGCGAGTAACAGCGGACTGCAATCCCCCAACGCGGGCAGCGCCAGTATCTGCCGCTCGAGCGCGCCTGACCGCTCTGCGTCCAGCACGCCGAGTGCGAGGCGACGGTACTTGGCCAGGATGTCCTCGCGGCCGAAGGGGAGCGCCGGATCGCCACGGCTGTGTTCCACCTCTCCGCGCAGCACGCGCCCATCGGTCAAGACGATCTCGACGCGCGCGCCCCGGCGTTCGCGTCCACGCTGCGTCAGGTCCGGGTCCTCTGCCAGTTCCACCTTGCGGGCGAACGCAATGAGCTCGGGGTCGAGGGCAATCTTGGGCGAAAACAGAGCCGGATCGGTGGCGCCGCGGACCAGACGCAGGGCGACCATTAGAGGCATGCTGAATTTAGCGGCTAGGACCGTGGTGACCGGAATGGTCGGCGTCATGGCCTGCACAGCATCTGCGTATGTGCGCACGCGTACTGCCGCAATCCCGTCCGGTGCCGGCCGCGCGCCGGCCAGTGCGATGTCGATCGCGTCAAGCGACGCATGGCCGTGCCGGCAGCAAGCATGAACCTTAAAGTATCCGTGCAAGATGTCCCACCGGTTGCCAAGGCCGGCTGTCGCGATGTCCGGATCGAAGCCCGAGCCGATGATGCCGGAGAGCGATTCCATGGCCCCTGTGGCTGGGGCGGGGAACGCGTCACCGGCCAGCGCCGCCGCCATGGACCCGGTAAGGTTGGCCAGTCCCGCCCAGACGTGGCGCACCGGCGAGCCATCGCGCAGGGCCTGGTAGCTGGTTGCCACCGGCATGCAAGCCGCGAGTTCCAATGCGGACGTCATCGTACAGGCAGACAGACTTCGCAGGCGACCGACCGCCGCAGCAGCGCCAAGGCCGCCCCACGTGCCGTGGGGATGCGTCCCCGCGCGCAGCTTGATCGCCGCCCCCACCCTTGCAGCAACTTCATATCCGGCGACGATGGCGGTTACGAGGTCACGCCCGCTCGACTTGCGTGCCGCCGCCTCCGCCAGCGCGGCCGGAATGAGGTGAATGGCCGGATGGCCGCGGGCGGCGGCGAACCCTTCGTCGAGCTCGTGCACGACGCCGGCGCTGCCAAGGACTAGTGCCGTCAGCGCGGGTCCGTCGCCCGTGGACTTCTGCCAGGCGCGCAGGGCCCCGATCTCCGAAGAGCCTTTTCCGGCACAAATCGCTGCCACGGTATCGAGCAGGACAAGGCAGGCGCGGTCCACGACTGCCTGCGGCAGGTCTTCGAACCGCAGGCGAGACGCGAAGCCGGCGAGCGTGGACAGTGGCCGGTCCGCCAACTTAGTCATCCTCAAGATGAGCGATCAGCGTCCCCCGTGATCGCCGGACCTTTGCGACCATCGACGCCGCGAACACAGCCGCCGTCAGGACAAGGATTCCCAAGCTTATCGGACGGCTGAGCAGGAAGTCGAACGAACCGCGGCCGATCAGCAGCGTTTGGCGAAATGCGGTTTCCATCTGGTTTCCGAGCACGTAGGCGAGGATAAGCGGCGCCAACTCGTAATCGGCCTTCTTCAGCAGGTAGCCGATCACGCCAAAGCCGACCAGCAGGTAGACATCAAACGTGTTCTTCGCCATCGCGTAGGTGCCGATCAGCATGAACAACAGGATGAACGGGAACAGGATCGCATAGGGCGCACGCAGGAGCCGTACCCAGATGCCGATCAGCGGCAGGTTCAGCACGAGTAGAATCAAGTTGCCGACGTACATCGAGACGATCACGCCCCAGAACAAGCCGCGCGAGTCCGACAGGAGCTGCGGGCCCGGTATCACGCCGTACATGGTGAAGGCACCAAGCAGAAGAGCCATGGCCGCGTTGCTGGGCAGGCCCAGAACGAACAGCGGGATGAACGAGCCGGATGCAGCGGCGTTGTTCGCGGCCTCGGGTCCGGCTACACCGGCCAACGCACCGCGACCGAAGGCCTCCGGCTTCCTGGAAATCCGGTGCTCGAGAAAGTAGGAGGCGAACGAGGCCAGCGTGGGGCCACCGCCGGGTAGTAGCCCGAGCAGGAATCCCAGCACCGAACCGCGGGCGATCGGCCACGCCGATTCCCGCAGTTCTGCCCGCGATGGCATGAGCGAGGTGACTTTCTCGATCACCATTGGCTTGGTGCGGAGCTGCTCAATGTTCGCGAGTACTTCCGAAATGCCGAACAGGCCCATGGCCAGCGGCACCAGGCCGATGCCGTCGGTCAACTCGAAAACGTCGAGCGTGAACCGCACCTCGCCGGTAATGACGTCTTGGCCCACCAAGCTGAGAAACAGGCCAAACATGACCATGGTGAGAGACTTGACGAACGGCCCCCGTGCCATGAACGATACCAGTACGGCACCCAGTACCATGAGCGCAAAGTACTCCGGAGGTCCAAAGCGCAGTGCGACGCTCATCAGCGGCTCCGCTAGCAGCGCGATCGCCGCAGTGCCGATTGTGCCCGCAACGAAGGAGCCGCCGGCCGAGATCGCCAGTGCCACGCCGCCGCGGCCCTGTTTCGCCATCTGGTAGCCGTCGAGACAAGTCACCACCGTGGATGCCTCGCCGGGAATATTGACAAGGATCGAAGTGATGGACCCGCCGTACGCTGCGCCGTAGTAGATGCCGGCGATCATGATGATGGAGGTCAGCGGGTCGAGGCCTACCACTAACGGCAGCAGCAGCGATATGGTCGCCACTGGCCCAATGCCGGGCAGGACGCCGATCAGCGTGCCGACGACGCAGCCGAGCAGGCAGAACAGCAGGTTCAGCGGCTGAATGGCGGCAAGGGCGCCGGTGACGAACGTATCCACTCAGCCCCACCACCCACCCGCTGGCAGGCCGACGCGGAGCAGGGTCTGGAACACCAAGTAAAGCGTTGCCGTCACGGCTACGGAAATGACCGCCTGACGCCAGCCTGGCGACGCGCGGGCGGCGATCATCTGGACCGTCAGCATGAAGGCGAGCGTGGTTAGCACGAACCCGGCGCGCTCGACCAGCAGTCCGTAGCCGGCCAGTGCCATGATCAGCGCGGCAATGGCCGGCAAATTGGGGAACGTTACTCGCACCCTACCCGACGTCCCCTGCCGAATAGCGGAGACCAAAGAAAAGACGGACAGCAGGGCCATGCAGGCGCCGATGCCCGAGGAGAAGAACCCCGGGCCCGGCTGTGTCGCAGTGCCGATACCGAGCTGCTTTGAGCCCAAGACGGTCAGAACTCCAAGTGTGAAGAATGCCGAGGCGCCAGCGACCTCCGCGTCCAGCTGCCGCACCTACTCGACCTTGATGTTCAGCTTCGGAACCAGGCCGGCGAACAGCTTGCGCTCCGCCTCGATGCCGGCGGCGAACTCGTCGGGTCCGCGAAACTGTGGCACGGTCCTGACTTTATCGGCGTATTCCTTGAAGTCCGGCGATGCCACGGCCTCTTTCATGGTGGAAGCAAGCTTCTCGACAATGTCCTTTGGCAGATCATGCGGCGCGTAGAGGCCGAGGCTGACGTTGAGGTCGAGATCAACTCCGGCCTCCTTAAACGCCGGCACATCCGGCAGCAACGGTGAACGCACGGCGCCCATCTGCGCGATAGTGCGCAGCTTGCCGGCCTCCACCTGGGGCATCAGCGAGATGGGCAGGCCGGTCGCCAAGTCGAGCACGCCACCCAGCAGCGCGGCGACCGACTGCGAAAGCCCCTCGAACGGGATGTGATTTAGCTTGATACCGGCCTGGGCAGCCATCGCCTCGTTGGCAAGGTGTGTGGCGCCGCCGGTACCGCCTGAATTGCCCATGGAGATTTTTCCAGGATTGGCCTTCGCATAGGCCAGCATCTCCGCCAGCGTCTTGAAAGGCGCGTCGGCGCGGGCGACGACGAGGTGCGTGCCCTGCGTGCCCTGGGCGATGGGGCGGAAGCTCTCGTAACCGTAGGGGAGCTTTCGAATGTAGGGCGACACGGTGATCGGGATGCTCGCGACGTAGAGCAGGGTGTAGCCGTCAGGCTTGCTACGAGCCACGAAGTTCGCACCGATCGTGGCGCCGCCTCCGGCGCGGTTCTCGACCTGAATCGGCTGCTTCAAGGTCTTCTCCATGATGCGCGCCAACGTGCGCGCCTCCTGATCGGTGGCGCCCGGCGCGTAGGGCACAATGATTGTGATCGGTTGCGATGGATAGGCCTGGGCAAAGGAAGTGCGGGTGCCGGCCACAGTGGCAATGCCGGCAAGGCCGAGCATCTTGATGACGTCTCTGCGAATGAACACGGCTTGTCTCCCTGGATTGTGATGGCGGCGCTCGTTGACCGGCGGCAGATCAGTTGTTCACAATCATGAACAGCTGACAGAATAATAAAATATCCTATTTTAAAGCCTGTCAACCTCCTCTACCCTTTGCTGCATACGTATTGGCACGTTGCTCTGGAGTCATCGGCAGCGAAAAAAAGAGGCTCCGCAGCGCGCGGACGGGTGCGGAGCGGGGTTCAACGGGATGGAATCCACATGACCAAGAAAAAGATGCGGCTTGGCTTTCTTCTAGAGGGCCAGGGTTATGCTTGGAGCGACTGGCGCCATCCCAAAGTTCAGTCGAATGCAATGTATGACTTCGAGTATTTTAGGCATCAGGTGCAGACCCTCGAACGCGGCCTGTTCGATTTCGTGTTCATCGCCGACAATATTTACACAACCGCCAATGCCGCCCCGATTGCGGTCAGCCGACTGGAGCCGACCTCACTGCTCTCAGGACTTGCGGCGGCAACAAAGCACATCGGGCTTGCCGGAACGGTGTCCTGCACCTATTCCGAGCCATTCAACGTTGCCCGATTCTTCGCCTCGCTGGATCACATCAGCCGGGGCCGCGCTGCCTGGAATGTCGTGACTTCATACCTGCCGGACAGTGGCACCAATTTCGGCCAGAAGGGATTGCCCGACCATGACCTACGGTACCGTCGTGCCGACGAGCATCTCGCCGTCGTCCGCGGCCTGTGGGACACGTGGGAGGACGATGCCATGGTGCAGGACAAGGCTCGCGGCGTATTCCTCGATAAGGCCAAGGTCCACGAGCTGAACTACGTGGGCGAGTACTACCAGTGCAAGGGGCCCATCAATATCGCGCGGCCGCCGCAGGGACACCCGATAATCTTCCAGGCTGGCGATTCGGAAGTCGGCCGCAATTTTGCGGCGCGGCATGCCGATGGCATATTTTCAACGCCTTTCATGGTCGAGGAGGCTCGTGACTACTACAATGAAATCAAGTCGCGCGCCGCCGGCTTCGGTCGCGATCCATCCAAGATCCTGATCTTTCCGAACATCCGTGTGTTCGTCGCGCCGACGCGCGAGGAGGCGCAGGAAAAGTACCGCGAGCGTGTCGAATTGATTGGCATCGAGGATGGACTTGCCCGGCTTTCCAAGTTCTGCGACGGCTTCAACTTCGCCGGCCATGACGTCGATGCAGCCTTCCCGGAGGCCGTTTTCCGGCGGCAGACGCGCGGACTCCAGGGGCATGTGAAGAAGATCGAGAAGATGGTCCGCGCCGAGAACTTGACCCTCCGACAGGTGGTGCAGCGTATCGGCTGGCCGAGCAACCGCTTTGTCGGATCAGCGCAGGATATTGCAGACCTGATGCAGGAATGGTTCGAGACCGGCGCCGGGGATGGTTTCATGGTGGTCGATGGTCGCCCGGGCGACTACGGTGACATCGTCGACCTGCTGGTTCCCGAACTTCAGCGGCGTGGCCTGTTTCGCACGGCGTATGAAGGCAAGACTCTCCGCGACCGGCTCGGCCTGGACCGGCCCGCCAACATCCGCAATCCAGGTGCATAGGCACGTCCCGCGTCTTCTGCAGGCGGCAGTGACAACATGAACCCGTTGGCCGGTATTGCGATGAAGATCGTATCGGTCTTCTTTCTGACGATGTCGGCCGCGTTGGTGAAGTCCTCGGCTGCGCACATATGACGGTAGAAGATGTATTTTCCGACATGGTCATCCGTTCGAAACAACTCAACGTAAAAGGGCATGCGCATGCGAGCCATCCGATTTCACGAATTTGGTGATCGCAACGTCTTGCGATACGAGGCTGTGCCCGAGCCCGAAGTGGAGCCGCGCACGGTTTTGATTCGCGTGCGGGCCTGCGCAATGAATCATCTAGATATCGATGTCCGGCAAGGGCTATCGCGGTTGCCCATCCATTTGCCCCATATCTTGGGGCGCGAGATCGCGGGCGAGATCGCGGCATTGGGAGCAGGGGTGGATGGATACCGGGTCGGCGACCGGGTCATGGTCGCCTCTCGGCAGAACTGTGGCCTATGTCTGTATTGTCGTACCGGTCGCGATAATCTATGCGCCCACACTCTCCGGCCTGGCCTCGAAGGCCCAGGCGGGTATGCGGAATATGTGCAAGCGCCGGTGACAGCCTTGATCCAAATTCCACCCAATGTGAGCTTTGCGCAGGCTGCAGCCACTCAGATCGCATTTGGGACAGCGTGGCACATGCTGATCACCCGCGGGGGATTGCGTCCGGGCGAGACCGTTCTCATTAACGCCGTGGGCAGTGGGATCGGCAGTGCCGCCGTTCAAATCGCTAGGATGACCGGGGCCAATATCATTGCCTGCGCGGGAAGCGATGCAAAATTGGAACGAGCACGAACTTACGGTGCCGCAGGCCTGGTCAATTATCGGAAAGAGGATTTGGCCGCGGGCGTCCTGGAATTAACCGGCGGCCGCGGCGTAGATCTCGTCTTCGAGCATGTAGGCGGCGACGTCTTCGAGAATAGCGTGAAATGCCTGAGCCCAAATGGCCGCATGTTGGTGTGTGGCGGCCATGCGCGCGAGGTTGTTGCGTTGGATATTATCCCTTTCTTCCGCAGCGAAGTCATGATCGTCGGCTCCAAAGCTTACACACAGCAGGAGGTTTCCACCGTCATGGACCTCGTGGCCAAGGGAAAATTGGAACCGGTGATTTATCAAACCCTGCCCCTGGAAGATGCGGCTTTGGCTCATAAGATCATGGAGGAATCGCGCCATTTTGGCAAAATACTCCTAGAACCACGCTAAGTTATCAAATAATGGAAGGCGTGAATCTCACGAATCGCCTCATTTTCGCTGAGTACGGTCTAGGCCCGATTCGGCCGCGCTCCGTAGAATCTCGTTGTGATCGAGGGACGGGTTTGGGGCATGCTCAAGGCGGCGCGTTTGGATGTAAGCGCCGGAGCAATAATCCCTCACTGAAGCGGCCGGATAATCTGGTTGCGCCGGAGTAAAACTCCGTCAGCAGATAGCCTTTTGCCTGGTTGGCGGAAGGCTGAGGGATGAAGGGCGTGGAGTTATATGGACGAGTTCGCCATGCGGTGCAGATTGAGGGTTTGAGCCG
>CANJGB010000044.1 GCA_947473805.1 Alphaproteobacteria bacterium | reverse complement strand
GCAGGAACGACACCGCATCAAACAGAAAACCATCGAACATCGTCGCTTGCTTCACCGCAAACTCGCCGCATAAGATCAACCAACCAGATGAGGCCAACCCTCCACTAAATTACAGCCCCATCAGTCCCAAATGATCTGACGACGCACAAACCATGGTTGGCCATCGAATCCGACAGCAGTGCCTCGCATTGGTCGCAACATGGCTGGCCGCGGTAGTGCCGGCGGCAGCGCAGCAGCCTGCGGCGCCCGGTTTTGTCGCCCCGCCCCGAACCATTTCTGACATCACTGCGATCCTCGATCAGCAAAAGCCCGACCCGGCCGCGGTAGCGAAGCTGCGCGAGTTGGCTGACGCAAAACCACCTGAAGGTGCGTCGCCGGCGGATCTGGTCGATTTCTTATTTCGCCGCGGCATGGCCGCCGAACAATTAGGCCGGGCCGTTCAAAAGCGCGCGGACATGAAGGAATCGGTACGGATCGGGCGCGGAGCCGGTGTGAACACCCTCCAATCGGTGTTTCAGTGGGCCGAGGTGGAAAATCGCCTCGGCAATCAGCGGCTCGCCAACCAGTTATACGAAGAACGTCTCGCGATGGTCCTCGCAGCCAATAGTCAAGGCAATCTGCCGGCAGCGTATAGCAACCTGGCCGCCGCCTATGTCAGGGCTGGTGATCTTGTTCGTGCCCACGACTACGCCGAAAAGGCAGCGAAGGTCGTCAACGACGAACTGTCAAATAATCGCAACTGGAGTCTCGTGAACGAAAACTGGCGCGCCCAAGTCGAGCGCGCCAGAGCCTTGATCGCCATGGCTGAAGGCCGCTACACCGAGGCCGAGCAGTTCCAGCGCGAGGCAGTGGCGCTGTCGGAAAAGACCGTAGAGAAGGCTCCGATGCTGTCCCAGCTTGGCGTCGGAAACCAGGCAATCTACGAGAATTTCCGCGAGGTCAATATTTTTGATCTCGCGGCGATCCTTGAAAAGCAGCGCCGGCTGGTTGAGGCGGAGGTCGAGGCGCGGCGCGCACTGTTGAGCCAACTCAAGAGACGCGGCAAGTATGCTTCAGAGACCGCAAACGGTGTATCGAACCTGGGACGAATCCTGAGTTCGCAGGGACGCGCGGCCGAGGCGCAGAAACTGTTCGAGGTCGCAGCCGAGATCTATCGGGAAACCGGCGCAGAGCAGAGTTGAACTGCACTTGCCACAACGATGCGTGGCGTGGCGGTTTCCCTGAGCAATCAAGGCAAGTGGGGTGAGTCCCTCGCCGTGTGGGACACGATCAAGAGCAATCTCGCCGGCAACCCGGAGGGGGTGGACCGCGTCGTCAACTCCCAACCCAATTACGGCATGACTCTTGTGCGCGCGCGTCGGCCCGGGGATGCGGTGCCAATTTTTCAGCGCGCGGTGGAAGCGTCGGTCGCGACGGTCGGCGAAAAGCATTACGAGACGGCCGAACTGCGCGGCCAGTTGGGAACCGCCTTGGTGCGCAGTCGTCAAGTGCAGAAAGCGGTCGACGAATACAGGCAGGCCATCCCGATCCTCCTGTCGCCGTCACGGCAAAGCGATGGCGATGACGTGGACGCGACGCGCGACCGTCGCCTGACCTTCATACTGGAAGGCTACATGGAGCTGCTTGCAGCGGTTCGTGGGACGCCCCAGGAACGTGCGACGGGCGTCGATGCCGCTTCGGAGGCGTTCCGGCTGGCAGACGCGGCGCGGGGGCGTTCGGTGCAGCGGGCTCTCGCCGCGAGTTCGGCACGGGCGGCCGCACGCGACCCGGCGCTTGCGGAACTGGTGCGGCAGGAGCAGGACTCGCAGAAGCAGGTGGCGGCGCAGTTCGGTCTCCTGTCAAACATCCTCGCCGGTCCGCCGGAGCAGCAGGACCCGGCAGCAGTCAAGGCGCTGCGCACCCAGATCGACAATCTGCGCACGGCACGGGCGAAGGCGCGGGAGCAGATCGAGAAGCAGTTTCCGGACTACGTGAACCTGATCGACCCGCGGCCCGCGACAATCGAACAGGCGCAGAAAAGCCTGCGGCCGGGCGAGGCGCTGATCGCCACCTATGTGGGGCGTGACCAGACCTTCGTGTGGGCGGTGCCACAGAGCGGCCCCGCGGCTTTCGCGGCGGCGCCGCTGGGGGCGAGGCGGATTGCGGACATGGTGGCCGAGTTGCGCAAGGCACTGGACCCGAACGCGGCGACGATAGAGGACATTCCCGCCTACAACGTCGCGCTGGCGGGGGAACTGTACGACGCCCTGCTACGCCCTGTGGAGCCCGGCTGGTCTGGGGCAACAAGCATAATGGCGGTGCAGCACGGTGCCTTGGGCCAGTTCCCCCTGGGCCTGCTGGTCACGGCGAATATGCCCGTGGGAGTTGACAACGGGGTGCCGTTCGCAGGCTACCGTTCTGTCGCCTTCCTGGCACGCAGAGCGGCGATCACCCAGGTCCCGTCCGTTGCGGCCCTGGCGACGCTACGGGCACTGCCGCCGGCGCCGGCAGGGCGCCAGATGCTGGCGGCGTTCGGTGATCCGTGGTTCTCGACGCAGCAGGCGGCCGAAGCGAGGACAGGAGGTGCCCAGGCGACAATAAAGACCGCTGGCCTGCAAACGCGCGGCATCCCGCTGGTGCGGCGCAGCGCGCCAGCGACGGAAGGTGTGAGCAGCGCAGAACTGGGGATGCTGCCGCGCCTGCCGGACACGGCGGAAGAGGTTCGCAACATCGCGATCGCACTCAAGGCCGATCTCGACAAGGACGTGTTCCTCGGGCCGCGCGCCAACGAGAAGCAGGTCAAGTCGATGGACCTGTCGAACCGCAAGATCGTCATGTTCGCGACCCACGGCCTGGTCCCGGGAGACCTGAACGGGCTGACCCAGCCGGCGCTGGCACTCTCGGCGCCTTCGGTTGCGGACGTGGACGGTGACGGCTTGCTGACCATGGAGGAGATTCTCGGCCTGCGCCTTAACGCGGACTGGGTGGTGCTGTCGGCCTGCAACACGGCGAGCGGCGACGGGGCTGGGGCAGAGGCGGTGTCTGGGTTGGGCCGGGCCTTTTTCTATGCAGGCACACGGGCGCTGCTGGTCTCGAACTGGCCGGTGGAGACCACCTCGGCGCGGACGCTGACCACGGACCTGTTCCGCCGCCAGGCTGAGAGCGCAACACTCGGTCGTGGCGAGGCAATGCGCCAGGCTATGGTGGCGCTGGTCGACGGCCCCGGCTACCAGGAGGACGGCAAGACCCTGTTCTCCTACGCCCACCCCATCTTCTGGGCCCCCTTCACGGTCGTCGGCGACGGCGGCTGAGGCCGAGGACGGGATAGCAACAGATCGAAGTAGCCTCCTGCAATATTGGCGTTGAACTGGTAAGGGCTAAAAAATCCTCCCGCCAATGAACTTTCTGTACGTCAAAGTTCCCCTGTCCGCGACTATCCGTGCCCACCCGCCGTGACTTAAGTCATGGCTCGTGATCTTGACCCCAACTTGGGGTGAGGATCATTCAGGGGCAGACACCCTTAGCTCTGTGGATCACCGTTAGGGGTCAGACCAATAGCGGGTTGGGGAATATCCTTCTGGCACAAATAATTCCCAAGCGCAGGCATTGGGCGAGCAGTTGGTCGCGATTTGTATCGGGGACATTTCAAATTAGAGGAGTGTTTGGCGCGGCGTTACGATCAACGCGGTGTGCAAACAACGCGCAAATCCTGGCCCCGCAACCAAGTTCAAAATCAGATCATGCAAAAGCCCCGACCGGAAAAAACCGGCGGGGCTTTGCGATGCCCGTTCAGCCGTAACACGGGAATTGCCCAGGCCGTTGCGCTGACTGTCTTTGTCGGGCTTGGCCTGGCCGGCGCGCGCACATTGCGGCGGAATCCCCCGCGACCATAGCCATATCGTGGCAATCGGCACGTATTGCCATTGCGTCGGTGAAGTGGGACCCTGATTTGATCGTCGGTTCGCCGCGATCTCTCCATCATTGTTCCAGTCAAGCGGCAGGGAGTTCCGCATGTTTCACTCGACCGACGACCTGCCCGAATGGCTGCGCATGGCGCCGCTGCATTGCGACGATCCGCGTGCCGCCGCGCGGGCTTTGCGGCCGCTGATCGAGGCGCACGCCGATGAGGGCGCACGTCAGGGCTACGTGCCTGGCCCCGTGATACAGGCGCTGGCCGCGTCCGGATTGTGGGGGTTAATGACGCCGCGCGAACTGGGTGGCGATGAAACCGACCCTGCCACGCTGATCGATGTAATCGAGGAACTGTCCTACGCTGACGGCTCCACCGGCTGGGTTCATATGGCGACTATCTTCGCCATTGCCAATGCCGGCGCGCTGCTTGGCCCGACGGCGATCAAGGCCATGTACGGCGGGGGCGAAGGCTTTATCTGTGCCGGCCAGATCAGCAAGCTGGGCCGGGCGGAGCGTGTCGATGGCGGCTGGCGGGTCAGCGGCGAATTCCAGTTTGGCAGCGGTTCGCTTTACGCCAGCTGGCTGCTCGGTGCGTTCGTCGTCGAAAAGGACGGCAAGCCCGTCCTCACCGCGGCCGGCAAGCCACAGATGATTTTTGGATTCGGCCCGCGCCGCAAGGTCCGCCTCAAGGGCAATTGGGACACGATGGGGCTGGTGGCGACCGGCAGCTACGATTTCGAATTCCTTGATCAGGTCATCCCCGACGATTTCGTCATGAATGCACCGGGCCGCACTCGCCGCGGCGGCGCTTTGTTCGATGTTGGCGTTTCGCTCGGCCACGTTGCCTGGGCGCTCGGCGTCGGGCAGCGCGCGCTGGACGAGATCAAGGACATCGCCACCCGCAAGCGTCGCTTCGGGCGCACCACGCTGATCGACCAGCCGGTCTTCCAGCGCGACTACGGCATGGCGCTGGCCTCGGTCGAGGCTGCTCGCGCCGCCGTGCACAAGGTTTTCGCCGACTGGTACGGCGCGGCCCAGAACGGCAAGCCGGGCCTCGAGGTCAAGGCCCATGCCCGGCTCATTTCATGCTGGGCCACCGACGTTGCAGCCAAGGCCGGGGAGTTTGCCTATCGCGCGGCAGGCAGTGACGGCCTGCGCAATTTCGGTGGCGCCAACCGCCTCCAGCGCTGCTTCCGCGATCTTTACGCCGGCACCCAGCACCGCCACATTGACGGTAACGTGCTGATCGAGGCCAGCACCGCCTTACTGGGTATCGCTGATCCCGCCCTGGAGCTCTAGGGCCGCGGGTAGCGTTCCCGTCCGTCCTTGCGCTAGTCTTGGGTCCAACGCACCCGTCAAGGGGCGATGAAAGAGCGGAGGAAACCATGGCTGGCGTATTGTCGGTGGCGGAACTTGAGTCGTGGAAGGCCAACGGCTTCCTGTTTCCCTTTACCGCCCTTACCACGGCGGAAGCGGTCCTCCGCCGCGCGAAGCTGGAGGACTGGGAGTCCCGCTCCAAGCTTCACCCCACCAAGGCCGCCTCGCTCAAGGCGCACCTGCTGTTCACCTGGTGCCACGACGTCGCGACACATCCGGCCATTCTCGACCGCGTCGAATCGCTGATCGGCCCCGACATCCTCGTCTACTCGTCCACGCTGTGGGTGAAGGACGTGAACGACGGCGCATTCGTCTCCTGGCACCAGGATTCCGGCTATCTCGGCATCGATCCGCCCGATGGCCTGCAGGCCTGGGTGGCCCTGGCCGATGCCTCGGTCAGCAACGGCTGTCTGCGCGTGTCGCCCGGCAGCCACCATTCGCCCGACCTGGTGCACGAGGAAACGTTCAACCCGAAGAATCTCGTCTCGCGCGGCCAGGTGCTGCACGGCATCGACGAGGCCAGTGCCGTCGATCTGGAGCTCAAGGCCGGCCAGTTCTCATTGCACCACGAGCGCACGGTGCACGGTTCCGGCTACAATAACGGGCCGGACCGCCGTATCGGCTATTCGATATTGTACATGCCGGCAGCGAGCCGCTGCACGCTGGGCCGGCGCGGTGCCATGCTGGCGCGCGGCGAGGATCGCCATGGCCACTGGGACCTCGAACCGCCGCCGACGCGCGACGAGGATCCGGCGATGTTCGACTATCTCAGCCGCGCCTGGGCCAGCTTCAAGCGGCGCGACATTCCGCAGGCGCCGGTGCGCCAGGCCAGCGGCGGCTGAACGCCGGGCGGGGCGTAGGTCAACTGCGCAACGCCGCCGCAACCGGTTGCCGATAGGCGACCCAGCCCGGCAGCAGCGCGAGCACGCCGCCGATGCCGAGCAGGGCGAGGGCCAGCACCGCCTCGTCGCTGCCGATTGTGACGGGCAGGGCGATGCCGCTGCGGGCGTGGAAGATGGCTGCAATGACCTCGGCGCCACCCCAACCGCCAGCCAGGCCCAACGCCGCGCCCGCCGCGATCAGCAGGGTGGTTTCCAGCCAGATCATCAGGAATACATAGGCGCGCGACGCACCCAGCGCGCGCAGCACCGCGATCTGGCGACTGCGCTGCGCGATAGACAGCAGCACTGCCAACAGGATCGCGGCGACGACAAGCGCCTGGGTGCCGATGGCGATCAGGCTCAGCACGCTACGCGCATCTCCCATCAGCGTGTAGAGCGATACTAGGACTTCGCCGGGAAATACCGCCATCGTGCCGCCGCGGCGGTATTGGTTCCGCAGCGAATAGGCGTCGGCCACGCTTCGCGGCTTTACTACGATGGACGGCACCCCGGCCAGCGCCGCCGCCGCCCATGGCGCGCCGATATGGTCGCTTTCCTCTGCGTCGCTCTCGTGCCCGTCCGGCAGGGCATGGGTTTCCCACACGGATTCGACCGGCACCAGCAGGGCGCGGTCCCACGGCGTACCGGTCCGCGCCAGGCGGCCGACCACCGTGTATGTGTCGCCATCGTGGGTATGTTCCTCACCCCCCACCGCCCCGTGCGAGGGGTGGAAGCTGTAGCCCGGTCCGACATTCGCGTCGGCGCCGGCGACCACCTCGTCCATTGCGGCGAACAGGCGCCCTTCGACCAGCTTCAACGAGCCGAACCGGTTCGCCATTTCGACGGTGGTGCCGATCACCGGCATGCCACGATGGAAATCGCCAAAGGCGACAGGTGCCGCCGCGGCAACGCGGGGGTCTGCCGCGAGCGTCTTCAGCAGGTCGCCGGGAATGAGCGGCAGGGCCGCGGGCTGCAGGAACACGGTGGTCAGGACGAGTTGGGTCTCGCTGCCCGGTGCGCCGATGACGAGGTCGAATGCATCCGCCGCGGCCGCGCTTCCCTTGCGCAGCGCGCGCTCCTGCGCGCTGATCGCCACGCCAAGCGCGACTGCGAGGCCGATCAGCAGGATTATGGCGATGGCGCTGCCTGGCCGGCGGCGCAGGTTCGCGACGATGACGGGCCAGGGATTCACGCCACGATCCGCCCGTGATCCATGGCGATCACGGTATCGAACCGTGCGCAAAGCGCCGGGGCATGTGTCACCACGATCAGGGTGGCGGCACAGGCCTCCGCCACGCTGAACAGCAGGTCGGCGACGACAGCCGCGCGGTCGGCATCCAGACTGGCGGTCGGCTCGTCGGCCATCAGGATGGGCGGCGAGAACAGAGCCGCCCGCGCCACCGCGGCGCGCTGCATTTCACCGCGCGACAATGTGTCGGCGTCCTGGTCCGGCCGTTCCAGCCCAACCTTGCGGATCATGTCCAGCGCGCGCTGCCGCAGGTTGGTAGGCACCCGTCCACCGAATGCGGCCGGCAACAGGATATTGCCCAGCACCGACAGGCCGGGCACAAGGTGGAAGTCCTGGAATACGAGACCGACATGATCGCGCCGCCAGCGGTCGCGCGCGGCTTCGTGCAGTGCGGTCAATTCAACGGCGCCCCACCTAATGTCACCTGCACTCGGCCGTTCGATGCCGCACAGCAGATGCAGAAGCGAAGTTTTGCCGGAGCCTGAGGGGCCGGTTATGGCGACCCGCCCACCGGCTGGAATTGCCAATGACTCGATGGCGACCGCATCGACACCCAAACCGTAGTGCAGGCGCAAATCGCGCACCGCCAATTTACCGGCTGCGACTGTTCCGCTCAAATGGGCCGAAACCGAGCCTCGACCAGCCGCAACCGGCTCAGGAAGCGGGTTTCGGGATCGACCTTGACGCCGACCTCCAGCCGCCCGGTCACTTCGATCGTCTGGTTGTTCTGCACGAAGGCCTGGTCGCGGCTGAGATAGACGACCAGGATGTCCGTCGGCCAGTCCTTGTCGGAATCGCAGAACGGACAAAGTGATACCGGCTCGCGCGTCAGGACGAAAAAACTGGCTTCGGCCTTCAGCGGCGGCGCCATGAAGCCCTTCACGGCGACCGTCTTGCCGTTAAGCGTGTTTACCTTTTCGGAAAATTCAAGGCCCAGCGCGCCGCGCGACACGTATAGCTCTGAAAAGCCGAGATTCGATGCCGTCGCGCCAGACGCCAGGCGGGGTGTCAGCGGCAGCGCGGCGAGCGTGGCGAGAAGAGTGCGGCGGCGGATGGGGGGCATGTCGTGGATTATCGCCGCGGGCAGGTCGGCGTCAACCAGCCCGCGACGACCTCATCCTAGTCCTTGGCTGCCGTCTTTTCGGTGCGGCCCGCCGCCAGGACCTCAGCCATGATGCGGAACACCTGGCTGTTTTCCATGTAGCCGTGGATCTTCTGGGCGCCGGCGCCCATGGCGAAGATCACGACGTCGTCCACCGCGTGCACGCCGCTGTCGGCGTTGCGCGGCAGGTTGCCTTCGCGGAACTGCGCGCCCGGCACCTTGGTCTTCTCATTGGCGACGTACTGCTTCTTTTCATTTTGTACCGCCGGCACGAACGGCCCTTCGGTGTGAGAATGATAGGTTTCGTAGTAGTCCGGGAAGTTGTTGGTGAACATGGCCAGGTGGCGGGAGACGTCGACCTTGTCCGGATATGCGCCACGACGGCAGCCGGCGTCGCGTCCTGAAGTTCCGCATCCGACACGATGCCGATTGCCTTGTGCGAGGTGCGGCGCAGGATTTCCGCCAGCGTCTCTTGCTTCGGGTCGTCCATGCTGGACTTGGTGCGATCGGCATAGACGCCGAGCGCGTTGACGCTCGACTTGTGGCCGGTGTGAAAGGCGCTGGCGGTGTTGGCCGAATCGGCCGCGATCGAGTCGACGCTCGATGTGCCGATCAGGCCCTGGTTCGGCATGGTATCCATGGCCAGAAGCCCGTTGGCCTTGCCTTCGGTCATGCCCCTCGACATGAGGCGGGCCGCAGTGCGGTGCGCCATGCTCATGCCGTCGCCGATCATCAGGATCACGTTCTTCGCGACTGGCTTTTCCGGCGTCGCGAAAATCGTCCAGTCCACGACCTTGGTCGTCGTGCCGTCGTTGACCTCGACCTTGTACTTGCCGGGCTTGCGGATCGACGCGTTGCGCAGCAGCAGCGCCGACGCGTTGACCTCGGAATCCTTCTCCAGGAAGTCCGGCGCCTTGCCCAGAACCTTGGCCGCGTCCTAGCCGTTGATCGTCACCTTGACATCTTTGGCTGTCAGCGGGGTATCGAACTCGACCTTGAAGTCGAATTTCGCGCCCGAGAGGATTTCGGCGCGGTCGATCGGGTAGACGGTGGTCGCAAAGGCGGTGCCCGAAAGCAGCATCGCGGCGACGGCGGACAGGCCCGCTAGTCGGTTCATGGAGGTTCCCCTTGGATGGCGTGTCTGATGACGGCGGGGAGGCTACGCGCGGCGTTTGACGCTTTTATGAAACGGTCGTGCCACACTTGATGAGATTCAGAGCAATTCGCTGTCAATAGCGCAATTCGCCGCAACACACTTTTGTCATCAAACCGAAATCCAACCGTCATATACGCGAACTACTTTGCTGGCGCCGGTGGCGTGGGGCCGCCCAGCAAGGAGATTGCGACACATGACAAATCATCGCGACTTGGCGCTCGACGCCGAGGACGTTGGCTCGAACCCGACGCAGAACCGCACCTTCGTCGACATCGCCAATGCCCGCCTCAGCCGTCGCGGTGCCCTGAAGGGCCTGCTGGCGACGGCTGGCATTGCCGCGCTCGGCACCGCCCTCCCGGGGTTTAACGAGGCCGAGGCGGCCGGCGCCGATGGTTCGACCTTTACCTTCAAGCCGCTAAAGCACGGGGAGAGCCCGAGCCATCATGTCGCGGAAGGCTATGACGTCGACATCCTGATCCGCTGGGGCGACAAGGTGGTCGCCGGCGCGCCGGAATTCGACGTAACCAGGCAGACCGCCGCCGCGCAGGAAATGCAGTTCGGCTACAACAATGACTTTGTCGGCTTCCTGCCTTTCCCCGCTGGCGCGAAGACCGGCAATCACGGCCTGTTGTGGGTGAACCACGAATACACCAACACAAACCTGATGTTTGCGGGCATCGGGTCGGAGAAGGACAACGCGCTGAAGGCGAGCAAGGAGCAGAGCGATATCGAGATCGCTGCTCATGGCGGTTCGGTCATCGAGATCCGCAAGACCAGCGGCAAATGGGCCGTGGTGCCAGACAGCAAGTATGCCCGCCGCATCACCGGCACGACGCCGATCTCGATCTCCGGGCCGGCCCGCGGCCATGCCCGCATGAAGACCTCGGCGGACCCGTCGGGCACGCTGGCTCTCGGCACGTTCAACAATTGCGCTGGCGGCATCACGCCGTGGGGCACGGTTTTGACCGCCGAGGAAAATTTCAATCAGTACTTCGCGAATGCGCCGGATACGGCGGAATACAAGCGTCTCGGCGTCGCCAAGGCGTCGAGCTACGCCTGGTCGAAATATCATGCGCGCTTCGATGTCGCGAAGGAGCCGAACGAGCCGAACCGCTTCGGCTGGCTGGTCGAGGTCGATCCGTTCGATCCCGGATCGGCGCCGGTGAAGCGCACCGCACTTGGCCGCTTCAAGCACGAGGGGGCAAGCGCTGTCATCAACAAGGACGGCCGCATCGTGGTGTACAGCGGCGACGATGAGCGTTTTGACTATGTCTATCGCTTCGTTTCGGCGGGCCGCTATAACCCGAATGATCGCAAGGCCAATTTCAGCTTGCTCGACGAGGGCACGCTGGCGGTCGCGAAGTTCGGCGACGACGGCTCAATTGAATGGCTGCCGCTGGTGCATGGTCAGGGCCCGCTAACCGCGGCGAACGGCTTCAACGGCCAGACCGACGTCTGCATCGAAACCCGGCGCGCGGCCGACCTGGTTGGCGCAACGCCGATGGACCGGCCGGAAGATGTCGATACCAACCCGGTGACTGGCGTCGTTTACATGGCGCTCACTAACAACAGCAGTCGCAAGCCGGAGCAGGTCAACAAGGTGAATCCGCGCCCCGACAATCGTCATGGGCAGATTGTCGAGATCATCCCGCCCGGGAGCAATGCCAGGGACCGCGACCACACGGCGTCGAAATACACGTGGTCGATGTTCATACTTTGCGGCGACCCCAAGGCACACGGCGGCGTGTACAATCCGGCCATGGCGGAAGGTCAGTGGCTGTCCTGTCCGGACAATGTCGCCTTCGATTCAAAGGGCCGCATCTGGATCGGAACCGATGGCGCCCCGACTGCGGCAAAAATCGCAGACGGTGTCTGGGCCACCGACGTCTCGGGCAAAGGCCGCGCGCTGCCAAAGCTTTTCTTCGCGGCGCCGCAAGACGCCGAGATTTGCGGTCCGTGGTTCGCGCCCGACGACCAGACCTTCTTCGTCGCCATTCAGCATCCCGGCGAGTCGAGCAAATCGACCTTCGAGGAGCCGGCGACCCGGTGGCCCGACTTCAAGGCCGGCATGCCGCCGCGTCCGTCGGTCATCGCGATCACCAAGAAGGGTGGCGGCGTTCTCGGCGCCTGATCAACCCGCCAGCACGACAGGGGCGACCTTCAGGTCGCCCCTTTTTGCTATCAAATTGGCGGTTTTTCGCGCCAGCGGGCTGAAAAGGGCAGGGGGCCAGCGCCTGCCCGCAATTTTCGTTCAATAAACTTGCCAGACTTGGCAAAATGGCCCCTCACACCGCCCGGCTGGCGCAACGCCCGCCGGAACGCGGGGGGCGCTGCCGTGCCGGCCCTCGTGCATTGCCAGTAAACGACGCGGCACAAGGGCGGAACGCCTGCATGTTGGATAAAAGGGTAGGCAGCGCCGCCGAGGCCATTGCGGGCCTGCGTGATGGCGCGACGATTCTCCTCGGCGGCTTCGGCACGCCGGGCTACCCCGCCAGGCTGATGGACGCCGTGGTGGCCAGCGGGATGGGCGACCTCACTGTGGTATCCAACAACGGCGGCGCCAACGGGTCCGGCCTGATCAAGCTGATCTCCACCGGCCGGGTACGGCGGTTGATCTGCTCTTTCCCGCAGACCGCCGGCGCAACCGAGTTTCAGGAAGCCTATGCAGCCGGCAAGGTGATGGTCGAACTGGTGCCGCAGGGCATCATCAGCGAGCGCATGCGCTGTGCCGCCGCCGGCCTCGGCGGTTTCCTGTCGCCTGTCGGCGTCGGCACGCGCCTGGCCGAGGGCAAGCAGGTGCAGAACGTGAATGGCCGTGACTACGTGCTGGAACTGCCGCTCAAAGGCGACCTCGCCCTCGTGCGCGCCGACCGTGCCGACCGCTGGGGCAACCTGACCTACCGGAAGACGGCGCGGAACTTCAATCCGGTCATGGCCAGCGCTGCCGCCGTAACCGCTGTCGAGGTGCGCGAGATGGTCGACTTGGGAGCGCTGGACGCGGAGGCCGTGGCGACGCCCGGCATCTTCGTCGATCGCGTGCTGGTGACGGGATGAAACCGCTTAGCCGCAACGCCATGGCCTGGCGTGCCGCCCAGGATTTATACGAGGGGATGTACGTCAATCTCGGCATCGGCGTGCCAGTCATGGTGCCCCCGTACATTCCCGCCGGCCGTGAAGTAATCCTCCACAGCGAGAATGGCATGCTAGGCTTTACCGGCCTCGGGAAGGACGAAGTCGTCGATCCCGATCTGGTAAATGCCGCGAAGGAGCCGGTGCGACTGCTGCCGGGTGGCGTGTTCTTCGACCACGCGACCTCGTTCACCATGATCCGCGGCGGCCATATCGATGTCGCATTGCTGGGCGCGTTCGAAGTGTCCGAGCGCGGCGACATCGCCAACTGGACGGTCGATGACCCCGGCCGCGCGCCCGGTGTCGGAGGCGCCATGGACCTGGCCGTCGGTGCGCGCGAAGTGCGGGTGATCATGGAACACACGACGCGCGAGGGCGAGCCGCGCCTGCGCAAGACGTGCCGCTATCCGCTGACGGCGGCCGGCGTGGTCAAGCGCATCTATACCAGCCTCGCCGTGCTCGATGTCGCCGATGGCGTGCTGGTGGTTCGCGAAATCCTCGAAGGGATGACCTTCGACGACATCGTCCAGCGCACCGAGGCCGCGCTTCGCCTCGCACCCGATTGCCGTCCGCTGCGGACGCCCATCGCCTGATCCCGGCTTCTCAAACCCGAATGGACCCAATGACCAAAGCCGTATTCCAGTGGGACGACCCGTTTCTGCTCGATGAGCAGATCGGCGAGGAGGACCGCATGGTGCGTGATGTCGCGCGCAAATATGCGCAGGACCGTCTGCTGCCGCGCGTGGTGAAGGCATTCCGCGAGGAGTACACCGACAAGGCGATCTTCCGCGAGATGGGCGAGCTGGGCCTGCTCGGCTCGACCATCCACGGCCATGGTTGCGCCGGCGCCAGCTACACCGCCTACGGCCTGGTCGCGCGCGAGGTCGAGCGCGTCGACAGCGGTTACCGCTCCATGCTGTCGGTACAGTCGTCGCTGGTCATGCATCCCATCGACGCTTACGGCACTGATGCCCAGCGCGCGAAGTACCTGCCGAAACTGGCGACCGGCGAATGGATCGGCTGTTTCGGCCTGACCGAACCGGACCACGGCTCCGACCCCGGCAGCATGGTCACCCGCGCCAAGGCGGTGCCCGGCGGGTTTGAACTGACCGGCACCAAGACGTGGATCACCAATGCCCCGTTCGCCGATGTGATGGTTGTTTGGGCCAAGCTGGACGGCGTGATCCGCGGCTTCGTGCTCGAGCGCGGCATGAAGGGCCTCTCGACACCCAAGATCGAAGGCAAGCTCAGCTTGCGCGCCTCCGTCACCGGCCAGATCGTCATGGAAGGCGTCGTTGTGCCCGAGGCCAATCTGCTGCCCAACGCCAGCGGCCTGAAAGGCCCGTTCGGCTGCCTGAACAACGCCCGCTACGGCATTGCCTGGGGCGCCATGGGGGCGGCCGAGGCGTGCTGGCACCAGGCGCGCGACTACGTGATGGAACGCAAGCAGTTCGGCCGACCGCTGGCTGCCAACCAGATCGTGCAGCACAAGCTGGCCGACATGCAGACCGACATCGCGCTTGGCCTGCAGGCCGCGTTACGCGTCGGCCAATTGAAGGACCAACACCGGGCGGCGCCGGAAATGATCTCGCTGATCAAGCGGAACAACGCTCGCAAGGCACTGGAAATCGCCCGCGTCGCGCGCGACATGCTGGGCGGCAACGGCATCCACGAGGATTACCACGTGATGCGCCACCTCCTGAATCTCGAAACGGTGAATACCTACGAGGGCACGTACGACGTCCACACCCTCATCCTCGGCCGCACCCAGACCGGCATCGCCGCCTTCTCGTGAGCGCATCGCGGGCCGGCGTATAAACAGCGGGTGCAAAGTGTACCACTGAACCGGCATTGATCGCCTTTTGATAGCGGCGCAAAAGTGTACCGGTCCTGTTAGGCCGTCTCGATGCCTTTGAATGGCATGGGGGGGGCTGGAAGGATGTTCACAGTGGAACTCTATG
>CANJGB010000043.1 GCA_947473805.1 Alphaproteobacteria bacterium | reverse complement strand
GGGGGGGGAATAAAGCCAGGCGGTCGTGCCAATACCCAGAGTACTGGTCAGGTTGAGTTGTCCGCCGTGCAATTCCGCCAGCTGGCGAGCCAGCGGCAGGCCGAGGCCGGTGCCGCCCCGGCTGCGCGTCGTGGCGTTTTCAACCTGGATAAAAGGCAGCATGACGCGATGCAGATCGGCCTCGTCGATTCCCAGGCCGGTGTCATGCACCAGCAGGTCGATGCCGCCATCGTCTGCCCGGCGCGCCTCGACCGTGACCGCGCCGCCGGCCGGGGTGAACTTCACCGCGTTGGAGAGCAGGTTGGTAAGAATCTGCTGCACCTTCACATCATCGGCAAACAACGCCGGCAGGTCGTCGGGGACCGTGGTGCTGATCATGACATTCGCCTGGCGCGCGCGGTCGCGCACGAAACGGACTGAATCCGAGATCAGGTCCGCCACCCGGCAGCGCCCCTCGGTCAGTTTCATGGCACCAGCCTCGACCTTTGAGAGATCCAGGATGTCGTTGATGATGGTCAGCAGATGGTGCCCGCTGCGGTTGATGTCCTTGACATAGTCTTTATAGCGGTCCGACCCGAGGGGGCCGAACGAGCCGGACAGCATGACGTCGGAAAAACCGATCACTGCATTGAGGGGCGTACGCAGTTCGTGGCTCATATTGGCCAGGAACTCGGATTTGGTCCGGTTAGCCGCCTCGGCATGGTGCAGCAATTCGGAATTCCGCACCCTCAATTTCACGCTTTCCAGGAAAGTCAGGTAGCTGGTCCGCACCGCCCCGAGCAACAGGGCAATGTAGGCGAGGCCCATAACGCCCATGTAGATGTGCAGGCGGTCGCCCTGGGCAAACACGACGAGAGTAATCGGTAGCACCGTGACCACGATGTAAAACATGGCGGCGGCGGGCACCGCACTCAGCGACGCCGCGGCGCCTGCCGCCATGCCGGCAACCACGAATACACCCAACGTCTGGTGTGGCAGGGACTCGGGCGGGAAAGCGAAGGCGGCAAATCCGCCCCAGAGCACACCGAAGAGGGCGGTCCACAGGGTCACGCCGGTAATGGCCTGGGCCGGTATGCGCAAAGGCCTGCGGTTCCCCGGTTGCCGGTGGCGGCGCATGCTGTAGTAGCGCACCGCGCAGAGCACCAGCAGTAAGCCGTACCACGACAAAACAACCCACACCGGGGTGACGTCGAGGAAGAAGAAGGCGGTCAGCGAGGCATTGACCCCGTTCCCGGCCAGGATCACGGGCAGGTTCCGGCCAATCGACAAGACCTGCTCGACGCCCAGTTCGCGGGCAGTCTCGGGGTCGTCGGGCTCGGGCAATCCGGCGAAACGCCAATCGGCCATTCGGAGGCGCAATCCTGCTCAGGAGGAGGCGGACGCTATCATGGCCGGACTCGCTTAAGAAACCGTTTTACCCGACGGCTTTACCTACTAGGCTCCGCGCCATGGATGCCCGTCCCGACGCCCTCACCCTGCTGCGCTTCCACGTGGAAGCGGGCGTTGAGGACGTGTTGCTGGACACGCCGGTCGACCGTTTTGCCGTCCAAAAAGCAGCGCCCGCGGCGGCCGTTCCGGTGCCACGCACTGTGGCCCCTGCGGTCGCCGCAGCGCCGGTCGCTGCCATGGCCCCTGCCGATGCGCGAACGGCCGCCGCCGGGGCTGTCTCGCTCGACGACCTTCGCCTGGCGCTGGAAAGATTCGACGGCTGCGCGCTTCGCTCCACGGCGACCAACCTGGTGTTTGCCGATGGGAACCCGGCCGCGCCCCTAATGCTGATTGGCGAGGCGCCAGGCCGCGAGGAGGATCAGAAGGGCCTGCCGTTTGTCGGTGAAAGCGGCAAGCTGCTGGACCGCATGCTGGCGTCGATCGGCCTCGACCGTACCGGCTGCTACATCACGAACCTGATCTTCTGGCGACCGCCGGGCAACCGGAACCCGAGCCAGGAGGAAATTGTTGCCTGCCAGCCGTTCGTCATGCGCCACATCGAGCTGGTGCGGCCCAAGGTCATCGGCCTGGTCGGTTCAATCTCGGCGAAGACGCTGCTGAGCAAGACCGAGGGTATTACCCGCCTGCGCGGCCGGTGGTTCAACCTTGAGGTCGGCGACATGGTCATCCCCGCCCTGCCCGTCTTCCACCCCGCCTACCTGTTGCGGCAGCCGGAGCAGAAGCGGGAGACGTGGCGCGACCTGCTGGCCCTGAAGAAAAAGCTGGCCGAGCTTAACTAGGCAGCCAGTTCCACCCAGCGGGCGCGGAAGTCGTCGTAGTCGATCGCGTTCTGCGCCGTGGCGGCCGCGTCAACCATCGGCGTCGCGACGCCCACCTCGCGCGCCATCGCCATGGCAAGACTCAGGTCCTTGCGGCAAATGTCGATTACTGCCTTGGCCGATTGTGGGGTCTGGCCGTTGACCCGGTAGATACCCTTGTGCGCCTCGTAGTCGCGGGTTGCGCTGTTACGGCCGGAACTGACCTCCATGACGCTGGCCAGCCACGCCTGGTCGATGCCCAGCTTGCCGGCGATCTGCATCGTTTCGGTCATCAGGAACATGCTGGTGACGCCCATGATGTTGTTGAGAATCTTGACCGCCTCGCCCGCGCCCACCGGGCCGCAATGAAAAACGTTGTTGCCCAGTGCATCGAATACCGGGCTCATGGCTTCAATGTCAGCCTTGTCACCGCCGACCATGATGGTCAGCTTGCCCTCGCCAGCACGGACGCCGCCTCCGCTGACCGGAGCATCGACCATGCGGACATTCTTGGCCGCCAGCGCTGCAGCAACCTCCTTCGCAGTACCTGGCAGGACCGAGCTCATCACCGCGACCAGCGGCGGCTTCGCTGGATCGACCGCCTGCAACAGGCCGCCCGCGCCCAAAGCGGCGGACTTTACCTGCGCGTCATTCGCAACCATGAAGACAACCATCTCCATGCCGGCGAGGTCTGACGCCTCAGTCGTCGTGCGCGCGCCCAGCTTGCGGAACACGTCCAGCGCGACTTCGCTCTTGTCGCACACTGTCAGCGCAAAGCCCGCCCGGATCAGACACTCGGCCATCGGCCGGCCGATTCCACCTACACCTACAAATCCGACGTTTTTCACCATGCACCTCGAGGAATTATTCATTCAAAAGGACACTGGAAGGCAGCCTCCCCCCGCTTCATTATATCGACGTCAGCGGGCATAGGCTGCTGCCACGATGCGGGAATAAATGGATGACAAGGCCGTAGTCTTCCGACGAAACGGCCAAAACGGGAGGGAATAAAATGAAGCTGGTCCAGACACTCCTTGCCACAACTGCCGCGGTGCTGCTCGGCGCGGCGGTCGCGCATGCTCAAGGCTTGCCCTTGCCCGCTTACAAGCCATTGCCGCAGAAGGAAAAGATAAAGATCACCTGGGCGGCGAAAATCGCCGTCTGGGCGCCGGTCTATCTTGGCAAAGTAACGGGCGACTTCGAGAAGGAAAATCTTGAGGTCGAATACGTCCCTGCGCGCTCGACTGACGGCATGGTCCTACTCAGCACCGGCAAGGTCGAACTATTTGTGGGCGGTCTTTCCGCCAGCATCTTCAACTCGGTCGCCGAGGGCGGCAATATCAAGATCATTGCGCCCAGCAGCCTAAACCCGCCGGAAAGCCGGCAGGGCGTTTACGTGACCAAGGCATTCCTCGCGGGCCGGCCCTATACCCCGTCGATGCTCAAGGGCCAGACGATCCCGACGCAGGTTGGCCTCGGCTCACCCATCACCGCTTACCTCGCGCGCGAACTGGCGAAGGCGGGCGGCACGCTGCGCGACGTCCAGCTGCGTCAGATGAACGGCCCGGACATGGTGGTCGCATTGGAAAACGGCGCCACCAACTTCGCCTTTCTGACCGATCCGTTCTGGCTCAACCTGAACAAGGACAAGGCCGAATGGCTGTTCCTGAACGAGGGCGAGTATTCGACCGGCGTCTATCTTGCCGGGCCGCCGCTGCTCGGCGAGAAGCGCGCCGTGGGTGAGGCCTTTGTCCGCGTGCTGGCCCGCATGCACCGCCAGTACCTGCAGGGCAAGTACATGAGCAATCCGGTCGTTACCGCCGCGATGACCAAGGAAATGGAAGTGCCGCTGGAAAGCCTGACCCGCATTCCGGAACACCTGTTCCAGCCCAACCTGAACCTGCCGACGAAGATGACCAGCGAGATGCAGGAAATCTTCGCCAGCACGCCAAACACGCTCAGCTACGATAAGCCACTGCCCTACGAGAAGGTCATCGACCCCTCGTTTGTCGCCGCCGCATTGAAGGGACTCTAGACACATGCCGCGACGGACACTTGAAGGCGCCACCGCCCGCCTCGCCGGAAGGCGCATACTGTTGACGGGTGTGAGTTCCGGCATGGGCAGAGCCATCGCCTATCTGTTCGCCGCGGAAGGGGCGAAACTGGCTTTGCTCGACTTGCATGGCGATGGCCTGCGAGAGGTCGCCGACGCGACCTCCTCGCTGGGCATCGAAACGGACGTCTCGTCTGAGAAGGCCGTCAATGCCGCCGTGGAACGGGCAGCGACGGACATGGGCGGCCTCGACGGCATCGTCAATGCGGCTGGCATCTACGCCCGCATCCCGTTGGGCGAACTGACGTCGGAACTATGGCACAAGACCATCGCCGTTAACCTGACCGGACCGTTCCTCATCTGCCGGGCGGCCCTGCCGCACCTGCAGAAGGCCGAGCGGGCCACCATCGTCAACATTGCATCCACCGGCGCGTTACAGCCGACTGTGGGGCAGACCGCCTATGTCTCATCCAAGGGCGGGCTGATCGGCCTCAGCCGCGCGCTTGCGGCGGAACTGGGTCCGAACATCCGGGTCAATACCATCTGCCCCGGCATGATCCGCACTGGCATCACCGAAACGCTATATCCGGACCCGAAGACGCTGGACCAGGTGGCGGCCAGCCGCTCGGCTTTGCAGCGCATCGGCACGGCGGACGAGATTGCCCATGCCGCGCTGTTTCTGACTTCGCAGGAATCCTCGTACACGACCGGCACGATCATCACGGTCGACGGCGGAAAGACGTATTACTGAGCCCATGACGAACAGGAAAATCCGCGTCGGTATCATCGGCGCAAGTCCCGACCGCGGCTGGGGCAGTTTGGTGCATGTGCCGGCACTGAAACTGCTGCCCGAGTTTGAACTGGCAGCGGTGTGCAACACCAGCCAGGACAGTGCTGACAGGGCCGCGGCAATGTATGGCGCCCGGCATGCCTTCGCCGACCCGCAAAAGCTCGCGGCACATCCGGACGTTGACGTCGTCGCCGTGTGCGTGCGCGTACCCGAGCATGTGCGCCTGGTCGGCGCGGCGCTGGATGCGCGCAAGCACGTCTATTGCGAATGGGCACTGGGCCGCAATACCGAGGAAGCCGTCGCCTTGCGCGACCGGGCAAAGCAGGCCGGTGTAAAGAATGTGATCGGCCTGCAGGGCCGCGCCGCACCGGAGGTGCGGTACGTGCGCGACCTAATCGCAAAGGGCCATATCGGCACCATCCTGTCGTGTTCGATGATCACCACGATGCCAACCTGGGGCGGCGAGGTGGAGCCACATTACCGCTTCTTCGTCGATGACGCGATGGGCGTCACGGCGCTGACCATCAGCGGCGGGCACGCGCTGGATGCCCTGGCGCAGATGGTCGGCAACTTCGACACCCTGTCAGCAGTGCTGGCGGCGCGCCGCACCGAAACGAAGATTGCCGGCACCGGCGAGGTACTGAAGAAAAGCGCGGTCGACCAGGTGGCCGTGATCGGCACGCTGAAGAGCGGCGCGGTCGCCACGTTTCACGTGCGCGGCGGCGTGATGCACGGCCTGGGCCTGATGCTGGAGATCAACGGCACCGAGGGCGACATCATCATGACGTCACCCACCGCTGCCGGCATCCAGAACGCCGACATCCGCCTGCAATGTACCAGGAAGCCCGGCGGGCCTTTCGAGGATCTGCCTGTGCCCGATAAGTATCGCATTGCGCCGCGCAACGCGGCCGCGCCCAACGCGCAGAACGTGGCGGGCCTGTACCGCCGACTGGGCAAGGCGATAAACGAGGGGGCCCCGATCGATTGCGATTTCGATCACGCAGTGGAGCATCACCGCCTGCTGGATGTCATCCGCGCGGCCTCCGCCACCGGCGAGCGGCAGAAAGTTATCTAGCGCCGCGAATGAGGCGGCCGGGCAGGTCGCCGGTCGCCTCGCCATTCTCGTGCACCGGTACGCCGGACAGGATGGTCGCGATATAGCCATCGGCGCGCTGCACCAGGCGCGGCGCCCCGGCCGGCTGGTCGTAGCGCATTTCCGGCGCATGAAGGTGCAGGGCGGCATGGTCGATGATATTCAGGTCAGCCTTCTTGCCCACTGCCAGCACGCCCCGGTCGCCGAGGCCGTAGAAGGCCGCGGCATCGCCGGTCTGAAACTTCACCACCTGTTCCAGCGGGATGGTCGGGCCACGTTTCCGGTCGCGCGCCCAGTGGGTCAGCATGTAGGTCGGGTTCGACGTGTCGCAGATGCGGCTGATATGGGCGCCGCCGTCGCCAAGGCCTAGCACCGTGTTGGGATGCTGCAGGAAATGCATCACCAGCGAGGCGTCGCCGCTAGCGTAGTTGGCCGCCGGCATGAAGAACAGTTCGCGGCCGTCTCGCTCCAGCATCATGTCGTAGGCGACTTCCTCCGGCCGGCGGCCTTCGCGCGCAGCGATGGCGGCGATGCTGCTTTCCGGCAGCGGCTCGTAATCGGGCGGATCGCCCAGCCGGAACATGCGGTCGAAACGGGTGCCGTACAGCTTGTTGACCTCGGTGGAATAGCCGCTCTGCTCCGCCAGTATCTTCTGCCGGAACGCCGGGTCGCGCAGGCGCGCGACGCGCTGATCCAGCGGCAGGTGCGCGATGGCCTTGTAGCTCGGCTTCTCGAAGATCGGGCTGCGCGATGACGTAAGCCCGAGCAGTATGCTGACCGGACGGCCCGCGACTTGCGCGACAATCGGTTCGCCCTCGGCATTGGCACGCTCGATGCCGGCCATGATCGCCTTCCAGCGGTCGGGGATATGGAGTTGCTGGTTCACCAGGACCCAGACGGTGCGGCCGCTCTCGCGCCGCACGCGCCGCAACAGGGCGATATCAGCATCCACATCGTCGAAGTCGAGGTTGAAACCCAGTACGCCGCGACCGGTTTCACCAACCGCACGGGCCAGCGCCAGGGGCTCTTCCGCCGTCACGTCGTAGCCCGGCGCATTGCGCCCGTCGACGGAGCGGTGGTTGATCGAGCGGGTCATGGTGAGGCCGAGGGCGCCGGCGTGCATGCCCTCCTTCACCAACGCGGCCATGGCGGCGATATCGTCAGATGTGGCCGGCTGGTTGTCGGCGCCGCGCTCGCCCATCGCATAGGTGCGCAGCACGGCGTAGGGCAGCTGCGCCCCGATATCGACGCCGTACTGGCCGGCGGCCAGCACGTCCATGAATTCGGGAAAGGTGCTCCACGTCCAGGGCAGGCCGGCGCGCAATGACGGGCCGGGAATGTCCTCGATCCCCTCCATCAGGTCGATGATGCGGTCGCGATGCTCTGGCCGCACGGGTGCGAAGCCGACGCCGCAATTGCCCATGACGGCCGAGGTGACGCCGTGCCAGCCCGACTGCGCCAGGCCCTTGTCCCACATGACCTGGCCGTCGTAATGGGTGTGGATGTCGATGAAGCCTGGCGTGACAAGAGCGCCATCGGCGGCGATCTCGCGCCGCGCGGTTCCGGCCTTGCCGCCGACCTGGGTAAGGACACCGTCCTTGACGGCCACATCGCCGAAGAACGAGGCCGCGCCCGTGCCATCAACGATGCGCGCGTTGCGGATAACCAGGTCTTCCATGGTGATTTCTCCCTAGAGCCCGTAAAGCTTGACGGCATTGCCGGCGAGGATGGCGTGGCGTTCGTCGGCCGGCACGCCCTGCATGTGTTCTTCGATGGACTCGGCCGAACGGGGCCAGATGCCATCCACATGCGGATAATCGTTGCACCACATGATGTTGCCGACGCCGATGATGTCGCGGTTGCGGATGCCCGTCATGTCCTGGATGTAGGTGCCATAGACCTGGCGGTGAAAGTAGAAGCTGGGTTTCTCCTTGAGTTCGTAGCCGGTGTAGTGCTTGTGGCGCTCGAACGTCAGGTCCATCCATGGCACGGTGAAGGCCATCCAGCCGACACCGCTCTCGACGCTGACGATCTTCAGCTTCGGATGGCGCTCCAGCACGCCGGTGCAGCAGAACACCGCGATGGGTTCCGACACCATCGACTTGTTGGCGATCATCAGAATGATCGTGTCGGTATAGAATTCCTTCGCCAGGGTGCCGAGGTCGACATGGAAATGCGCCGGCATCTCCAGTTCCTCCAGCTTGTGCCACAGCGGCACCCAGTGGGGATGGTTGTACTGGTGCGAGACCGGCATGGAGTACGGCGTCTCGATGCCCGGAATGGTCGGGATGACAACGCCGCGCAGGCCCTGCTTGCGGCAACGCTCGGCCTCGGCGGCGGCCAGCGCCGCATCCCACACCGGCAGATAGGCGGCGCCCAGCAGGCGATCCGGTGCGGTGCGGCAGAAATCGATGAGCCAGTTGTTATAGGCCTGGATCATCGCGAACTTCAGCTCGCGGTCGGGCGTGACCAGCATGGTGACGCCGTCAAACAGAACCTCGGCATCGACGCCGTCACGGTCCATGTCGGGCAGGCGGGCGACCGGGTCGTAACCGCCGCGGCGGCCGTCGCTGAATTTCAGGCCGACCGGCTCGGCGTCTTCGGACGACACGCCGGCATCGGCGGAGATGAAGTTGAAGGGCATTTCGCGCCCCTCGAACGACAGCATCTCGACCTCGCCACGGCGCGGATGATTGCGCAGCACCACTTTCGGCGCGCGGTCGCGAAATTTCGCCGGCAGATATTCTGCCCACATCGTGGGAAGCGGATTTACGTGGCTGCCGACGGATATGCGCTGGTACTGCCGCGCCATTCATTTCCTCCCGCCCCATCAAGGGCGGCGGATTGTGGCCGCCTGTGCCGCACGGTTCAAGCAGGCGATGCTTAGACGGACAAAGCGTCCGGCTTATTTAGGCTTATTCGCGCTTGTTCCGGCTTGTCCGGGCTTATTCCGGCTTGTTTCGGCTTATATAGGCTTATTCGCGGAACGAGATTGCCAGTGTTTGTAACGAGCTTTCCCCCTTTTAGAAGGAGTTAAGCGGGCTTCCGTGCCGATCAAAAAGTCGCATCGAAGGATCGAAGAACAATGCCGCCGCCTCGTGACGGCACCTAGAATGCAGTCAACCACAAATAGGAATAAATGTCAATGAAAGTCTCCGGTCGTGTCTGGGGCAACAGACCTGACACCTTCGAGATGGCCCGGGCGCGCACGGGGTTGTACGACCTGTACGCAGTGGGCATCCCGGACGAACGCGTGGTGCAGCGCACGCGGCGATGGCTGGAGGAAAAATAGGTGCACGACGAAGGACCGACGGCCCGCCAGATGCGCCTCGGCGCGTTCATCCACCACGTGGGACATCACGTGGCGGCTTGGCGCCTGCCTGACGTGCCCGCGTTCGGCGCCATGGACCTTGAGCACTATGCCAGCCTGACGCGCAAGGCGGAGGCGGCGAAGTTCGACATGGTGTTCATCGGCGACAGCCTCGCCACCTGGGAATCCGGGCCCGAGGCCGACAGCCGCATGGCTGGCCACGCCTTCCTGGAGCCCGCGACGCTGGTGGCCGCGCTGGCGACCCACAGCACGCATATCGGCCTGGCCGCCACCATCACCGCCACCTACAACGAGCCGTACAACGTGGCGCGCCGCCTCGCCTCGCTCGACCACATCAGCGGCGGGCGGGTGGCTTGGAACCTCGTCACCTCGTCGAACCCGGCGGAGGGGCAGAACTTCAACCGCGACAGTCATGTGCCACACGACGACCGGTACGCCCGCGCGCAGGAGTTCATCGACGTGGTGAAACGCCTATGGGATTCGTTCGACGACGACGCCTTCGTGCTCGACAAGGCCGGCGGGCGCTTCTTCGACCCGGCCAAATGGCGCGCGACACATCACAAGGGCCCGCACTTCCAGGTGCGCGGGCCGCTGACGGTGGCGCGGCCCGTGCAGGGTCACCCCGTGATCGCGCAGGCGGGGCAGTCGGGCCCCGGCATGGCGCTGGCCAGCCGCGTGGGCGAAGCCATCTTCACCCTGCAGCAGACGAAGGAAAGCGCGCGGAAATTCCGCGACGAGATCCGGGCGATGGCCGTGGGCCACGGGCGCGACGCGGACGACATCCTGGTCATGCCCGGCATCGTGCCGGTGACGGGCCGCACCGAAGCGGAGGCGCGGGAGACGTTCGACCGGTTGCAGGCGCTGGTCCTGCCGGAGGTGGGGCTGGCGCTGCTGGCCCAGATGCTGGGCGCCGACCTCTCCGGCTACGACCTGGACGGGCCGGTGCCCGACGATCTGCCGCCGAACGAAGGCTTCAAGAGCCGGCGCGCGGCGCTGCTGGAACAGTCACGGCGCGATAACCTGACCCTTCGCCAGCTTTACGAAGCGAACGCGCCGGCACGTGGCCACCGGGTGATCGTCGGCTCTGGCGCGCAGATCGCCGACATGATGCAGGACTGGTTCGAGAACGGCGCGGCGGACGGCTTCATGCTGCTGCCCACGCATTTGCCCGGCGGCCTGGACGACTTCATCGCGCGTGTCCTGCCGGAACTGCGGCAGCGCGGCTTGTTCCGGAATGAGTATGAAGGGCGGACACTGCGAGAGAATCTCGGGCTGAAGCGGCCAGGCTAAAAGAACAGGTCGGTTCTTTCCGCCGGCTTGATCAAATCCGCATCATCGTTGCGCACATTGCCGATGCGGGGGCCGACCTCGCGGATTTCGAGGGCGTCGGGCGGATAGGGCTTCAGCAGCGCCAGCAGGTCGCGCGGCGTGGCCGGCCCCTCGCCCAGCCAGGCGGGGAAATCGGCGGGGTCGAGCAGGACGGGCATGCGGTCGTGGACAGCCGCGCAGAGGTCATTCGCTTCCGTGGTGACGATGGCGACGCTTTCGATCACCTCGCCGGTCGCCTTGTCGGTCCAGCTTTCCCAGATGCCGGCCATGGCGAGCGGCGTACCGTCTTTCCGCATCATCAGGTGCGGGCGTTTCGCCTTGCCGGCCTGCTGCCATTCGTACCAGCCACTGGCCGGCACGATGCAGCGGCGGCGGACGAAGGCCTCACGGAACGACGGTTTCTCAGTGATGGTGTCGGCGCGGGCGTTGAACATCGGCGGGCCCTTGGCGTCCTTCGCCCAGGCGGGGATCAGGCCCCAGCGCAAACGGGAGAGGTATCGCTTGCCATCGGTGCCGAGGCGCACGACCTCGACATCCTGCGTCGGCGCAATGTTGTAGCGGGCGCGCAAGTTGAGCGGCGTACCATTCAGGGCGTAAAGCGCATGCAGCTCCGACCAGGTCAGGTCGGTAAAAAAACGGCCGCACATGCGATCAGTCCGCGTCTTCGGTCTGGTTGGGGCTGCCGGCAAGGCTGCCGCCGTCGATGGTGATGGTCTGGCCAGTCATGAAGGCGCCGGACGGCGAGGCGAGGAACACCGCGGCGCCGGCGATCTCGTCCGGCTCGCCGATGCGCTGCAGCGGCGTGTCGCGGGTGCGGCGGCGGTAGATGTCGGGATTCTCCCACAACGCCCTCGCGAAGTCGGTGCGGACGAGGCCCGGTACGATGCAATTGGCGCGAACGTTCCTCGGACCCCACTCCACGGCGAGGTTGCGGGCGAGCTGCATGTCGGCGGCCTTGGATATGGCGTAGACGCCGAGATGGGTCGAGCCGCGGAAGCCCGCGATGCTGGATACGATGATGACCGAGCCGCCGCCGCGCGCCACCATGTGCGGCACCGCCATGTTGGCCGCCCAGAAATTGCTGCGCACATTGCTGGACATGATGCGGTCATAGACCTCGTCGGTCACGTCCGCCGCGCGGCCGAAGAACGGGTTGACCGCCGCGTTGCAGACCAGCACGTCCACGCCACCCCAGTGCGCCACCGTGGCATCGACCAGCGCCTGGAGTTCGTCCTTGCGGGCGATGTTGCAGGTTTTCACGAATGCCTCGCCGCCCGCCGCTACGATTTCGGCCGCGACGGCGTCGCAGCCCTCCTGCTTGCGGCTGGAGACCACCACTTTCGCACCGTGTTCGGCATAGCGCAGCGCGATGGCGCGGCCGATGCCCTTGCTGGCGCCGGTGATAATGGCGACCTTGCCGGTGAGATCGAACAGGGGGGACATGGACGTTGCTCCTACCGTGACTCTCGATCCTCACGCTTCGACAGGCTCAGCATGAGTGTGCTTTAAGTAGCCTCATCCTGAGCCTGTCGAAGGGTGAGGCGGGCCAAAGACACCTACTCCCGCTTTGTCGCCCCGCGCTGGGACGGGACGAAGGGGTGGGTGCTGCTGAGACCGCCATCGACGGCGATGGCCTGGCCATTGACGTAGCTGGCATCGTCGCTGGCCAGGAAGACGGCCATGGCGGCGACCTCGTCAGGCTGGCCGGCGCGGCGCAGCGGATTGAGCTGGCCGATGCGGTCGGCCTTGCCGCGGGCGCGGGCACTGTCGAACATCGGCTGGGTCATGCCGGTCTCGATGAGGCCGGGACAGATGGCGTTGACCCGGATGCCGGTGCCGGCCAACGCATTGGCCGAGGTCTGGACCAGGCTGATCACGCCGGCCTTGCTGGCGCTGTAGGGCGACGGGCCGGCATTGGCGCGCTGGCCGGCAACGGACGCGGTGCAGATGATCGACCCGCGGCCGAGTTTGGTCATCACGGGGGTCGCGTGCTTGATGGCGAGGAACGCGCCGATCAGATTGACCCGCAACACGGCCAGCCAGTCGCCGGCGCTCTGCTCCGCCAGCGGGGCATAGGTGCCGGCAATTCCGGCATTGGCGAACACGACGTCGATCCCGCCAAAGGCCTCGAGCGCGGCGGCGAAATAAGCCGCGACATCCTCCTCGGCCCCGGCATCGCCCGCCACAGCGATGGCGCGGCCGCCGGCGGCGACAATCGCGGCAACGGTTTCGCCAACGGTTGAACGTTCGCGATCGACGGCGCAGACCAGCGCGCCCTCGGCAGCGAAGCGCAACGCGCTGGCCCGCCCGATGCCGCTGCCCGCGCCGGTTACGATGGCTCTTTTTCCTGTCAAACTGTGCATGAACTGTTTTCCCCCGGATGGCTTGGCGTGTCTAGCAAACTCAGCCGCCCAAGCATAATGCCTTCAGTCTCCGACCATATTGTGGACGCACAGATACCCTTTGCGCATCTATCGAATTAAGGGGCCACCTGTCGTTTGCATGCCTCGTCCATATGCTGGACATCAGCCTTTCCATTCCTGCCGAGGTCGAGTATCTAAAACCGTCAGGCGCGTTCAAGACACGGCGAAGAGCGAAGCATGGAAACGGCAATACCGTACTACTGGAAGTCGATGGATTGGGACCGGTTCATGGCGGACTATCCGCCGCCGCCGATGTTCCAGAAAACCACCGGCCGCCTCTCTGCCGATGCGTTGCGCGCGCTGCAGAACGAGCGCTTCATGGCGCGGGTGGCCGAGGCCTGGCACATCCCCTTCTACCGCGAGCGCTGGGGCGCGGCAGGGCTGGAGCCCGGCGACATCCGAAGCCTGGACGACCTGGCGAAAATACCCTCGTTCAACAGCGATGACCTGCGCCAGGCTGCCGTTGCCCAGCCGCCGTTCGGCAATCACCACCCGTTCGGGCGCGAGGGCCTGGGCACCATGCCGCTGAAGCTGCAGACGTCCAGCGGCACGACGGGCATTCCGCGCGTCACCCTGTTCGACCCCATGGCCTGGGAGGTCCAGGGTGTGCAGGCCGCACGCGCCTTCTATGCCCAGGGCGCCCGCCCCGGCGACGTGGTGCAGATCACCTATACCAACAGCTTGGCTAACGCGTCGTGGAACGCCTTTACCGGCCTGTACCACTGGATGGGCTGCGTGCCGGTGACGGCGGGTTCGGGCAATGTGACCCCGACCGAGAAGCAGCTGGAATACGCCAAGGCGTTCGGCGTGAACTGGTGGTTCTCGCGCGGCGAATATCTGGGCCGCCTGGCCGAGGTGGCGGCGGCGGAGAAATTTGACCTGCATCAGTTGAAGACGCGCTTCCTGCATTCGTATCTCGGCCCCGACGCCGAGGGCGCCGTGCGCAAGCGGCTGGAAGATGCCTGGGGCTGTCCGGTCTATGACAATTACGGCACCCACGAGATTGGCCTGTGCTCGTTCGAGTGCACCGCCAAGGATCGCAAGCACCTGAGCGAGGACACGGTCTATGTCGAGACGACCGACGTGGACACCGGTGCGCCCCTGCCCAGCGGCGAGAAGGGCAGCCTGGTGTTCACCAGCCTGCACCGCTCGGTGCCGCCGTTCATCCGCTACGACCTGCGTGACGTGATGATCCTCTACGAGCGCGAGGAGTGCGCCTGCGGCCTGTGCACGCGAAAGCTGTCGCAGTTCCTGGGCCGCGCCGACGAGATGGTGAAGCTGCGCGGCACCAACGTGTTTCCGGTTACGTGCCAGAGCGCGATTTCCAAGGATTCACGCACAACCGGCGACTACATCTGCGTCGCCTATTTTGCCGGCGAGGGCCTGGGCCGGCGCGAGGAGATCACCGTGCGGATCGAGCGGCGCTCGCCGGACGTGGATTCCGATGCGCTGATGAAGGACATGGAGCGGGCCCTGTTCAAGGACCTTGGCGTGAAGGTGGGCGTCGAGATTGTCGAGGCGGGAAGCCTTGCCGAACTGACCCGCACCGGCAAGGGTGACAAGTCGCGCCGGCTGCTGGACCTCAGAAAGGGAAAGTAGCAACCCTAAAACCGACCATCACGGCCCAGGCGAAATGGCAAAGTCCCCAGTTCCAGATCCAAACGGCCTTGCGGAACGACCGAGCGGCGCGCAAAGCATCGAGAGGGCGGTCTCGATCCTGCGCCTCATCGCCTCGTGCAGCCCGCGGGGCGCCAAGCTGATCGACATCTACAAGGGCGTCAGCCTGACCCGGCCCACCGCCCATCGCATTCTGCGCAGTCTGGTTGCCGTCCGCCTCGTAATCCAGAGCGAAACGTCAAAGCAATACTATCTCGGCCCCCTCGCCTTCGAGTTCGGGCTGGCAGCGGCGCGCAAGCCGGTGATCATGGAGCGCGCCCGGCCGATCCTGGAGCGTCTCGCCGAACTGAGCGGCGACACCGCCTATATCGTCGTCCGGAGCGGCGGCGACGCGGTCTGCCTGGGCCGGCGTGAGGGGGTTTTCCCGATCAAGGCGCTGACCCTTGATGTCGGCAGCCGGTCGCCGCTCGGCGTCGGCGCTGGCGGCCTGGCGCTGCTTGCCGAGATGGACGAAACCGACGTGCGAGACACGCTGTCGCTGAACGCCAGGCTGAACGCCAATTACAGCGGCGCGTCAGCGCAGAACATCCTGCGCCGCATCGCCGACGCGCGGCGCAACGGCTACGCCGTCAGCCGCGACATCGTCACCCGGGGCGTTACCGGTGTGGGCATGATCGTGCCGGCGAAAGACGGCAAGCCGACAGCAGCGCTCAGCATCTCGGCAATCTCAACCCGCATGACGCCAAAGCGGATTCTGAGCCTCGTGCCGCTGCTCAGCGAACATTGCGCGCTGCTGGCGAAATCGATCAACAGCCTCTAGCCGCGCGCCGGCCTGCGCGGGTGCCGGGCTAGATCCGGCCCATATCCTTCAGCTTCGGCTCGATCACGGCGAAGGCGCTGGCCAGTGGCTTCGCAGTCTTCGGATCGGTGATCTCGGCGGCCTTCTCGTCGAACATTTCCAACGTCACCGGCTGGGCCGGGTCGAACTGGACGCCGTCGTTGCGGAAGAACTGGATGCGGGCGAAGAAGCCGGCCGCGCTGTTGATGATCAGGTCGGTCTGGGTGCAGTTCTCGCTGGCCAGCCACACCGCTGAGGTGGCGATGTGCTCGGGCCGCAGCCACGGCACCATCTTCTCCGGCATGATGCCCTTGGTCATGCGCGTGTCGGCGACCGGCGAGATCGCGTTCGACAGCACGTTGCTCTTCTTGCCCTCGAAGTTCAGCGAGT
>CANJGB010000042.1 GCA_947473805.1 Alphaproteobacteria bacterium | reverse complement strand
GCAACCGCAGGCTTGCCCGCGACTTCGAACGCCATGCCCGCAAGGTGGCCGCCTTCGTCCGCCTCGCCATGATCCGCATCATGCTCAGGCGCCTCGCAAAGCCAACTCACTCAACGGGAATCTAAACTTTCCGGAACGGCTCTAAGCGAGCCGGACTTCAGCGCCCCCTCGACCACAACGACGCCCAGCGACAGGCCGAAAATGATCCGGTTACGGCGGGGGAATTGCTGCGGCCGCGCTGTCGTGCCGGGCGGATAGTCGGAGATCAGGGCGCCGCGCGCAGCAATCTCGTCATACAGCGCAGTATTTTCGGGCGGGAAGGCGATGTCGACGCCGGTGCCCAGCACGGCGATTGTGCCGCTCTCCAGTGCGCCGCGATGGGCGGCCGCATCGATGCCGCGCGCGAGGCCCGACACCACGGCAAGGCCGGCCTGGCCGAGATCGGTCGCCAACGTGCGGGCGAAGCGCGCGCCCATGGCCGACGCATTGCGTGCGCCCACAACGGCGATGCAAGGGCGCGCAGTAAGGTTTAGATCGCCCTTCACGTAGAACAGGACAGGTGCGTCGTCGAGCCGGGCAAGTGTCTCGGGGTAATCGGCGTCGGCCTTCGCCACGAGGCGGGCGCCGGCCTTCTCGGCAAGGGCCAGTTCGCGTTCGGCGTCCTCGATCGAGCATAACGTCAGCGGCTTGCCGTCGCGCGCTTTCCAGCCCGGCATGGCCCTGAGCGCTGCAGAGGCAGAGCCGAAACGGCGCAGCAGGCCGGCGAAGGTAATGGGACCGATACGTTCGGACCGATAGAGCCGCAGCCAGGCGAGACGTTCGGCAGCGCCGAGCACGTCAGTCCTGCTTTTTCCCGCCGATCTTCGGTTCGTCACCGGCGACCAGGCGGCGGATATTCTGGTGGTGTTTCACAACCACGAGTATAGCCAGAACCGCGGCCAATTCAGCAATACGCGGCGCCAGCTGCCACGCATAAACAGGCGCAAGTACCGCGGCGACCAGCGCCGACAGTGACGAGTAGCGGAAGATTGCCGCCATCGCGAGCCAGGTCAGGCAGGCCAGCACACCGACCGGCCAGGCGAGGCCCAGCAGGATGCCGAGAAACGTGGCGACGCCCTTGCCGCCCTTGAACTTCAGCCAGACCGGAAAGAGGTGGCCAAGGAAGGCGCCGAGCGAGGCGATGAGAGCGATATCCATGCCCCAGTGCAGACCGATCAGCGCGGCGGCAGTGCCCTTGCCGCCGTCGAGCAGCAGCGTGAGGGCGGCGAGGCCCTTGCGGCCGGTGCGCAGAACATTGGTGGCGCCGATATTGCCGGAGCCGATCTTGCGAATATCGCCGGCGCCAGCGATGCGTGTCACTACCAGCCCGAACGGAATCGATCCGGCCAGGTAGCCGAGAACGACGGCGATAACCCAGGGGAGATAGGCGTCCATCAGGTTTCGCGGCGACGCTCGAACACACTGCGGCCGGCGACAATGGTGCGGCGGACATGGCCCTGCACCGGACGGCGGTCGAACGGCGTGTTCTTCGACTTCGAGCGCATCTTCTTTTCGTCGATCACCCACGGTGCGTCGGGATCAAACACGATCAGGTCGGCCGGCGCGCCCTTGGCCAGGCGGCCGCTGTCGAGGCGCAGCAGCTTGGCCGGATTGCAGGTCATGGTGGCGAGCAGTTTCAGCAGCGGGACCTGGCCGTTGTGGACCAGTTCCAGCGCGAGCGGCAGCAGGGTTTCGAGCCCGATGATGCCGAAGGCGGCCTGCGCGAAGGGCAGGCGCTTGCTCTCGGGATCCTGCGGACAATGGGCAGAGGAGATGACGTCGATCGTGCCATCGGCGATGGCGGCGACGACGGACTGTCGGTCGGTCTCGCTGCGCAGCACGGGACGGGTCTTGGCGAAGGTGCGATATTCGCCGATCGAAGTCTCGTTCAGGGCGAAGCTGTGCGGCGCGACGCCACCCGTGACGTTCAAACGGCGGTCCTTGCCATCGCGCAGTGCCGCGAGCGCGCTGGCAGTCGAGAGGTGCGCGGCATGCCAGCGGCCGCCGGTGAGTTCAACCAGGCGCAGGTCGCGCTCGACCATGATCGTCTCGGCCATGGGCGAAACGCCCGCCAGGCCAAGGCGAAGCGCGATCTCGCCCTCGTTCATGACGCCGTCGCGGGAAAGGTCGGGCTCCTCGCAGCACTGCACGATCAACGCGTCGAAGGTCGTGGCGTAGCTCAGTGCGCGGCGCATGACCTGCGCGTTTGAAATGGCCTTGTCGCCATCGGTGAAGGCGACAGCGCCGGCCTCGGACAGCAGGCCGAACTCGGTCATCTCGGCGCCACGCAAGCCCTTCGTGGCGGCGGCCATCGGCAGGATGCGAACGCTCGATGTTTCGCGCGCGCAGCGCAGCACGAAATCGACCAGCGCGACCTGGTCGATGACCGGATCGGTGTTCGGCATGGCGATAATGGTGGTAATGCCGCCCGCCGCGGCCGCGCGACCCGCCGTCGCCATGGTCTCCTGATGCTCGGCGCCAGGCTCGCGCACCCAGACGTGCATGTCGATCAGGCCGGGCGACAGGCAAAGCCCCTCGCAATCGACAACGTCAGTGTCCGGCGGCACGCCGTTACTGCACAGACGCGGGCCGATATCGGCGATGACCTCGCCGTCGGTCAGCAGTGCGCCCTTGATGTCGAGACCCGTCGCCGGGTCGAGCAGGCGTGCGTTGTGATAGAGCGTGCGCCCGGGCTTATCAATCTTGCCCATGTCAGGTCGTCCTGATGTTCGGCAGGTGCCGGGTCAGCAGTTCAAGGCAGGCCATGCGGACGGCGACGCCCATCTCGACCTGTTCGCGGATCGCGCTGCGGTGGATGTCGTCGGCGACCTCGGTGTCGATTTCAACGCCGCGGTTCATCGGGCCGGGGTGCATGACCAGGGCGTCGGGCTTCGCGAAGGCCAGTTTCTCGGCATCAAGGCCGTAGAAGTGGAAATATTCGCGCACCGACGGGACGAACGAACCCTGCATTCGCTCCAGCTGCAGGCGCAGCATCATGACGATGTCGACATCCTTCAGGCCCTTGCGCATGTCGTGATGGATCTCGACGCCCATTTCGGCGGCGGAAGCCGGCAGCAGGGTTGGCGGTGCGACGAGGCGCACGCGGGCGCCCATGGCGGTCAGCAGGTGGATGTTCGAGCGGGCTACCCGGCTGTGCAGCACGTCGCCGCAAATGGCCACGACCAGCCCGGCCAGCCGGCCGCGCCGGCGGCGAATGGTCAGGGCGTCGAGCAGCGCCTGGGTCGGGTGTTCGTGGCTGCCGTCGCCGGCATTGATCACCGAGCAATCGACCTTCTGCGACAGCAGTTCGGCGGCGCCAGAGGCGCTGTGGCGGATAACCAGGACGTCGGGGCGCATGGCGTTGAGCGTCATGGCGGTGTCGATCAGGGTTTCGCCCTTTTTCACCGACGTCCCGGATTCCGACATGTTGATGACGTCGGCGCCGAGGCGCTTGCCCGCCAGTTCGAACGAGGTGCGGGTGCGGGTCGAGTTCTCGAAGAACAGGTTGATCAGCGTCCGTCCGCGCAGGACGTTCTGTTTCTTGTCGATTTGCCGGTTCTGCTCGACATAGGCTTCCGAGCGGTCGAGCAGGACGGTGATCTCGTCCGGCTTCAGGCCTTCGATTCCGAGCAGATGGCGGTGAGGGTAGGTAGGGAGGGCGACGGCGGTCATTAAAGCCGCACTATAACCACCCTGACTTCCGGAAGCGATAAAAGAGATAGCCGCAAATGCCCAGGATAAGCGCGATCACCCCGAAATAGCCGTACTGCCATTTCAGCTCGGGAATGTTGTCGAAATTCATGCCGTAAATGCCGGCAATGGCCGTCGGCACGCCCAGCATGGCGGCCCAGGCGGCCAGTTTCTTTGTCACCTCGTTCTGGTTGGCGGAGGACAGCATCATCGCCGCCTCAAACGCAGCATCCAGCGCCTCGCGCAGGCCATCGACATGTTCGTTGACCAGGATGACGTGGTCGTGCACGTCGCGGAAGTACGGCTTAATCTCAGAGTCGATCATGGGCAGGCTGTACCGCTCGAGACGGTTGCAGACTTCCATCATGGGCGAGACCGACCGCCGGAACGTCACCAGTTCGCGGCGGAGCTGGTAGATGCGGTTGATGTGGTCGTTGGTAAAAGTGGAATCGCTGATGTGCTGCTCTATCTCGGCGACTTCCTCGGCAATCTCGTCGACGATCGGGAAGAAGTTATCGGCGACGAAATCCATGATCGCGTAAAGGACATAGTCCTCGCCATGCGCCAGCATCTTGGACTCGCGCTCGCAGCGGGCGCGGACGTTCTGGTACGAGCTGGAGGGGCCGTGGCGGACGGAAACCACATAGCCTGGCCCGGCGAACACATGCGTCTCGCCGTAGATGATCTTCTTTTCCTTCAACTGCGCGGTGCGCAGCACCAGGAAGATTGAATCGCCATAGACCTCGATCTTCGGCCGCTGGTGGGCGCGGTGGGCATCCTCGATGGCGAGGGGATGCAGGTCGAACTGCTCTTGCACGACGGCCAGTAGTTCCTCGGTCGGCTCGTGCAGGCCGATCCAGACAAACTGGCCGGGTATGGACTGGCAGCCGGCCTGATCGACGGGCACGTCGGCAATTCGCTTGCCACCCTTGTAGATGGCGGAGGCAGCCACCATCGGCAGGCCGAAGTCGTTGATCTGCGCGGCATAGTTCATCGGCGTCCCTATCGCAGCAGCGTCAATACGAGGGGAATGGTTGCAAACGCGGCAAGTGTCTGCGCCGTAATGATGGCGGCCATCAAGGGCGCGTCCCCCCCCATCTGGCGCGCAAGGATATAGGCCGAACTGGCGGTGGGCAACGCGCCCCAGAGGATCGCGACGTTTCTTTCGACCCCGTCAACACCGGTCAGGCGGCAGGTGATGGCGAGCAGAACTGGCATGGCCACGAGTCGCGCCAAGGTCGACAGCGCCACAAGGTTCCCGGCGCTGCGGACGGCATGCCATTCCAGTCCGGCGCCGACGGCCAGCAAGCCCAAAGGGATTGAGGCCTTGGCAAACAGGTCCAGTGTCGCGCCGACTCCGCCAGGCAGGGCGAGACCCGTCAGATTCAGGAAAATGCCGAAAAGACAGGCCAGAATCAGCGGATTCGTGGCCAGCAGCCGGACCTGGCTGCGCCAATCCAACGGGCCATGGGCAGAGGCGTAGCGGGCCAGGATCATGACGCAAAGGACGTTCAGGATCGGCACGCATAGCGCGATGGCGAAGGCAAAGGCGGTGACGCCGGTGGGCCCGTACAGCGCGGCCACCGCACCCAGACCAATGAAGGTACTGAAGCGCAACGCCCCCTGGTAGACACTGGTAAAAGCCGACCCGCCGGACGTGACAAGCGGTCGCAGGGCGAGAAGGGCCCCTGTCAGCGCCACGATGGCGAGCAGGAGGGCGGCGGCCAGCGGGCCCAGTCCGATGCCGGCCAGCTGCGCCGTATCCAGGCTGCGGATGAGCAAGGCAGGAAAGAGGACGTAATAGATCAGCCGGTCCAGTGGCTGCCAAAGAGCCTCGCCCGGAAACCGCCAATGGCGCATGGCCGCGCCTGCCAGGATGAGCAGGAAGACCGGAATCAACGCCGAGGCGATTAAAAGCATCCTAGGTCCCGAATTTAGGGAAAACTTTACGATAGGCGGCGAGGATGGCCATAACCCCTACACCCAAGGAACAGACAATTGTCAGCGCTTTCCGCCCCCCTGCCATTTTCGGACCGCGAGCGGCTGCTGGCCTTTTCCTTTGCCACGGCCGACCTGCTGTTGGAAGTCGATCACGAACTTAAGGTCGCCTTTGCTTCGGGCGCAGTGCGGACACTGACCGGCTTCGCCGACACCGAAATCATCGGCAAGGCGCTGATGTCCCTTCTGGCCCAGGGCGACCGGACGCTGGTCACCATGTTGCTTGGCCGCCTGGGACCCGATGCCCGCCTGGAGCCTGTTCTCGTCAGCCTGATGGCCAAATCCGGTCCGGTCGCCGTGATGCTGGCTGGGTGCCGGATCGATGCCGGGGTGCCACGCTTCTTCCTGACCATTGCCAAGGCCCGGCCGGGCATGATCCCGGAACGGCGCGATAGCGCGACGGGCCTGCTCGAGACCGCAGACTTTGCCTCAACGGTCAGCGCCCAATCGGCGCAGGCGCGCAAGATCGGCGCCGACGTCAACATGACCATGGTCGAACTGGACAAACTGGACCAGTTCGGTGCCCGCACGGGCAAGGCGGGCGTTGACCGCTTGATGGGCGAACTGGGTGCGACGTTGCGCAGCCTTTCGGTCGGCGGTCAGACAGCCGGCAGGCTGAGCAGCGACCGGTTTGGCATCCTGCATGGAAGTTCGGTCAGTCCGGCGGCCATCCGCGAACGGGTTGTGGCGCTCGGCCGTGAGATCGATCCGCAGGCAGATCTGGGCGTCAAAGAGAAATCAATGTCGCTGAACGGGCCTGACATAAAGGACGAGGACGCGGCCCGCGTCGTAATGTTCGCGGTACGCTCCTTCGCAGACAAGGGGATCGAGCATTTCGTTGGCGGCAAGCTGAGCAATTCGATGGAGACCCTGGTCCAGGACACGGTTGCGCGCATTGAGGCCGTGAAGAAGACGCTGGCCGACCGCAATATTGCCGTGGCATTGCAGAAGATCGTCGGCATTGGCGACCGGAAAGTGCACCACTTCGAGGCACTGTGCCGGACAATGGACAGTGACTCGCCGGCGGCGATGATCGGTTTCGCCGAGCAGGTCGGCCTGGCAGGGGATATCGATCTATTGGTCTGCGGCAAGGTCATCGACATCTTGGCCGATGCGTCGCGCAAGGGCATCAAGCCGGAAATCGCCGTCAACATGTCGGCCGCGTCGCTAGAGAGCGACATCTTCATCTCCGCGTTCCGCGCCCTGGTCGCCGGCCATGCCGCGCTGCGGCCGCAAATCCTGATCGAGGTAACGGAGTCCGCCCAGATCAAGGACCTCTCGGTCGCCAACAACATTCTGCAGCAGTTCCGGCGTGACGGGCACCGGGTCTGTCTCGACGATTTCGGCGCCGGCGCAGCGGCCTTGCCATACATCCAGGCACTAACCGTAGACTACGTAAAGATCGATGGCGCCTATGTGCGCCGCATGATGGACGACCAGCGCGACACTGCCATCCTGCGGGCCATTGTCGGTCTGTGCCGCGACCTGAAGATGGGCACCATCGCCGAGATGATCGAGACCGAGCCACAGGCCAAGCGCCTGGAGCAACTGGGCGTCGAATTCGGGCAGGGCTACCTGTTCGGCCGCCCGGTGGTCGACAATCCTCTCGAGGGTTTGAAGCCGGCAGCGCCGCAGATCAATGCGCGCCGCAAGGGCTTTGTCGATTCCTGGGGCTAGAACGCCCGGGGCAAGGCGTCGAGCAGGCCCTGCAGGATGTAGGCGGCGGCCATCTTGTCCACCACTTCGGCCCGGCGCTGGCGCGACGCATCGGCCTCCAGTAGCGTGCGGGTGACCGCCACGGTCGAGAGCCGCTCGTCCCAGAACAAATAAGGCAGGTCGATCTTGCCGGCCAGGTTGCGGGCAAACTGCCGCGCAGACTGGCAGCGCGGCCCCTCGGTGCCATCCATGTTGACCGGCAGGCCGATAACCAATCCGCCCACGGCATGCTTGGCGATCACGGCCTGCAGTTCCACCACATCCTGGGTGAATTTTTGCCGGGCGATGGTCAACAGGGGGCTGGCAATGATCAGGGTAGGGTCGGAGAGGCCGAGGCCGATGGTCTTGGTGCCGAGATCGAGGCCCAGCAGGCGCTGCCCCGGTTTCAGGGCTGCCTTGAGTTCGGCCGGGCTGCCCATGTGCGTGTTGCCCCTATCCATGGCCGATGCTAGGTTCCGCGCCGAATTTCATCGTAATTTCAGGGTCTTTTGACACATGTCCCTCGACAACGCCACCGTGGCAAAAATCGCCCGCCTGGCGCGGCTTCGTATTGACGAAGCCGCCCTGGCCCCGATGGCCAAGGAGCTGAACGGCATCCTCGATTTCGTCGCCCAGCTTGAGCAGGTCGACGTTACCGGCGTTGCGCCGATGACGTCGACCGTCGCGATGAAGCTGCGTTGGCGCGCTGACGAGGTGACCGATGGCGGCAATGCCGAGAAGGTTACGCAGAACGCCCCCAATGCCGAGAGCGGCTTCTTTACCGTGCCGAAGGTGATCGAGTGATGGACGGTTTCACCATTGCTGGCGCCCGTGACCGGCTGACCAAGGGCGACCTGTCGGCGCGCGAACTGACCCAGACCGCGATCAAGGCGATGGAAGCGGCGCGCCCGCTGAACGCCATGATCACCGAGACCGCCGACAAGGCGCTCGACATGGCCGATGCCGCCGATGCGCGGCGCAAGTCGGGCGAGGCGGGGCTGCTCAACGGCATCCCATTGGCGATCAAGGACCTGTTCTGCACCGAGGGGGTGCTGACCACCGCGGCCAGCCACATCCTCGACGGCTTCCACCCGCCCTATGAGTCCACGGTTACGGCCAACCTGTGGAAGGCCGGCGCGGTGATGCTGGGCAAGGCGAACCTCGACGAGTTCGCGATGGGCTCGTCGAACGAAACCAGTTTCTACGGCCCGGTCAAAAGCCCCTGGCGGCGGCGCGACGACAATGCCGGGCTGGTGCCGGGCGGTTCGTCGGGCGGTTCCGCCGCGGCGGTGGCGTCGGGCTTTGCCCTGGGCGCGACCGGCACGGATACCGGCGGTTCGATCCGCCAGCCGGCGGGCTTTACCGGCATTGTCGGGATAAAGCCGACCTATGGCCGCTGCTCGCGCTGGGGCATCGTCGCCTTTGCGTCGTCGCTGGACCAGGCCGGTCCGATGACGCGTACGGTGCGCGACGCCGCGATCATGCTGCGCGCCATGGCCGGGTTCGATGCAAAGGATTCGACCAGCGTCGAGGCGCCGGTCCCGGACTATGAGGCGGCCCTGGGCCAGAGCCTGAAAGGCCTGCGCATCGGCATTCCGAAGGAATACCGCGTCGATAACATGCCCGCCGAGATCGAGACCTTGTGGCAGCAGGGCATTGCCTGGCTGCGCGACGCCGGCGCCGAGATTGTCGATATCACCCTGCCACACACGAAGTACGCGCTGCCGACCTATTACATCGTTGCCCCGGCCGAGGCGTCGTCGAACCTCGCGCGCTATGACGGCGTGCGGTTCGGCCTGCGTGTGCCGGGCAAGGACCTGACCGATACGTACGAGCGGACCCGGGCAGAAGGCTTCGGCGCCGAGGTGCGACGCCGCATCATGGTCGGCACCTACGTGCTGTCGGCCGGTTACTACGACGCCTATTACCTGAAGGCGCAGAAGGTCCGCACCCTTATCCTGCGCGACTTCGAGGAGGCGTTCGGCAAGGTCGATGCGATCCTGACGCCCACGGCGCCGAGCACCGCCTTTGCGGTTGGCGCAAAGACGAACGACCCGGTCGAGATGTACCTGAACGACGTGTTCACGGTGCCGGTCAACCTGGCCGGCCTGCCAGGCATGTCGGTGCCGGCGGGCCTCGGCAGCGATGGCCTGCCGCTGGGCCTGCAGTTGATCGGCAAGGCGTTCGACGAAAGCACACTTTTCCGTGTCGGCGAGGCGATCGAGCGGGCTGCAAACTTTACGGCGCGGCCCGAGAAGTGGTGGGAGGCAGCACGATGACCGATCCCGCGAAGAACTATGTCGAGGGCGCGACCGGCCCGTGGGAAATTGTGATCGGCATGGAGGTCCATGCCCAGTTGCAGTCGCAGTCGAAGCTGTTCTCGGGCGCATCGACCACATTCGGCGCCGAGCCGAACAGCCAAGTCTCGTTCGTGGACGCGGCATTTCCCGGCATGCTGCCGGTGATCAACGGCAAATGTATTGAACTGGCCGTGCGCACGGGCCTGGGCCTGAAGGCCGAAATCAACCTGCACTCCGTGTTCGACCGCAAGAACTACTTCTATCCGGATCTGCCGTCCGGCTACCAGATCAGCCAGTTCCTGCAGCCCGTGGTGGGCAAGGGCAAGCTGGTCATCGACCTGCCTGACGGTTCGGCCCGCGAAGTGGGTATCACTCGCTTGCACCTGGAACAGGACGCGGGCAAGAGCCTGCACGACCAGTCGCCCAACCTGACCTTCATCGACCTGAACCGTTCGGGCGTCGCGCTGATGGAGATCGTGTCGGAGCCGGATCTGCGCTCGGCGGAGGAGGCCGGCGCGTACCTGAAGAAGCTGCGGGCCATCGTGCGCTATCTCGGCACCTGCGACGGCAACATGGAGGAGGGTTCGATGCGCGCCGACGTGAACGTCAGCGTGCGCAAGCCCGGCCAGCCGTTCGGTACGCGATGCGAGATCAAGAACGTCAACTCGATCCGCTTCGTGCAGCAGGCGGTTGAGTATGAATCCCGCCGCCAGATCGACATCATCGAGGGTGGCGGCAAGATCTCGCAGGAGACCCGCCTGTTCGATACCGGCAAGGGCGTGACGCGCTCGATGCGGTCGAAGGAGGAGGCGCACGACTATCGCTACTTCCCCGATCCGGACCTGCTGCCGCTGGAACTGGATGCCGCCTGGGTCGAGGAACTGCGTCGCAACCTGCCGGAACTGCCCGACGACAAGAAGGCGCGCTTCATAAGTCAGTACGGCCTGTCGCCGTACGATGCCGGCGTGCTGGTTGCGGAGCAGGAGAGTGCCCACTTTTTCGAGACCGTGGCCAAGGGCCGCGACGCGAAGATGGTGTCGAACTGGATCACCGGCGACTTCTTCGCCGCGCTGAACAAGTCTGGCCAGTCGCTCCAGGACTTCGTGATCGACGCCGAGAAGCTGGGTGGCCTGCTCGACGTCATCGCCGACGGCACGGTGTCGAACAGTCTGGGCAAGCAGGTGTTCGCCGCCATGCTGGAAAGCGGCAAGGACGCCATGGCGGTGATCGACGAGAAGGGCCTGCGCCAGGTCACCGACACCGGTGCCATCGACAAGGCCATCGACGCCATTCTTGCGGCCAACGCCGACAAGCTGGCGGAATATCGTTCCGGCAAGGACAAGCTGTTCGGCTTCTTCGTCGGCCAGGTGATGAAGGCGATGGGTGGCAAGGCCAACCCCGCCGCACTGAACGACCTGCTGCGCAAGAAACTGGCGCCGTAAGTTTTCCGCTTGCGGTTTCCCGCTGCCGTCGCGACGATGGCAGCGGGAAACGCCAAGCGAAGGGCTAAAGTGCCGGATACTCCATCGACCGAGCCATCGACCGGGAAGGTCTTCATCCTCGACGAGGCCGTGGTTCGCCCCGGCATGGCCGTGGCCTATCGCGACGCCTACATGGCGCGCTACGCCCCCAATGCGAAGCAGCGGGGCATGACGCTGGAACAGGTGTGGCTGACGCCGCCGCTGCTGCTGCGCGAGGGGTCGAATACCGTCTGCTTCCTGTGGTCGGTGCCGGGTGCGGCCGGCTGGTGGGCGATGCGCGCCGGCATGCGCAACGACCCGAGCGTGTCCGACTGGTGGACAGAATCAGATACGATGACTGTCAGCCGCCGGCGCGCTTTCCTGTCGTCGTTCGGCGAGGGCGCGGATGTTTAGGTGGACGCAGCTGATCCACCTGCAGCCGGGCAGCGATGTCGCGGCGGTGAAGGCGGCGCTGGACCGCGCCGCTGCGGCCAGCCCGATGGTGGCGCGACACCTGCTGGAGCCGATGATCACCGGCAGCATGAATGGCGGCGACCTGCTGTGGCACCTGCAGTTCCGCGACCAGGACGCATGGGAAACATGCCGCACGCGCGCCCACTGGGTGAAGGACGTAACGCCGCTGCTGAAGGCCGCGGCGCGCGTCGACAGCGCGGCCTATGCGCCTGGCCAGAGCGAGGTCCGGTCGCCCGGCATAGCGAACGGCGTCTATCGCACGTTGTTGCTCAAGATCGAGGACGGCACGCCGGGAGAGACCGTGGCGCGGTTCGAACGTGAACTGGCGGCCATGCCCGACTATATCTCGTCGATCCGCAACTGGACGCTGAGCCGCGTCACAGAGGGCAGCGGCCAATTGCCGTGGACCCATGTCTGGGAACAGGAATACGACAATCTCGAGGGCCTGACCGGGCCTTACATGATGCACCCCTATCACTGGGGTTTCGTGGATCGCTGGTTCGATCCCGAGGGGACCGAGCGCATCGTGGCCACGGCAAAGTGCCACGTATTCTGCCGTTTTCACGAGAGTGTGCTGTCATGAGGGCCATTGCGATAGAGCAGTTCGGCGGGCCCGATGTGCTGCGCCTGGTCGATCTTGCGCCGCGTGCGCCTGGGCCGGGCGAGGTGCTGGTGCGCATGGCGTTCGCGAGCGTCAATCCGGCGGACTGGAAATCGCGCGAGGGCTGGCTTAAGCCGCTGCCATATTTTGCTTATTCGTTTCCGCTGGTGCTGGGCTTCGACGGATCCGGTGTCATCGAGCAAGTGGGCAGGGGCGTTGCTGGCTTCAAGCCAGGCGACCGTGTCTTCGTCCGCTCGCAGCACGGCAACGGCAAGTGGGGCACCTATGCCGAGTTCGCGGTCACTGGTGGTGACTCCGTCGCCCACGTGCCGGACGGTTTGAGCCTGGCGGACGCCGCGACGGTGCCGACGGCGGCTTTGTCCGCCTGGGCCGGATTGTTCGACACCGGCGCGCTGAAGGCCGGCGAAACGGTGCTGATCAACGGCGGCGGCGGATCGGTTGGCAGCTTCGCGGTCCAGTTCGCCCGCGCCATTGGCGCCAGGGTAGCGGCGACCTGCAGCGTGAAGAACATGGACTATGTGCGCAGCCTCGGCGCGGAACATGTGATCGACTATGCCGGCGACGTGGCAGCCGGCCTACGGCACTGGGCGGCAGATGGGGTCGATCTGGTCTATGACGCAGTTGGCATCGGCACGATGCTGAACGGGCCTGACATGGCGCGGCCTGGTGGCCGGTATGTCTATATCTCGACCATGGTGCCTGGCGAGGTGCTACCCGAGGGGAAGAGCGATGTGCCAGTGCTGTTCTCAACCATGAAGCGCGAGGATGTGGCGACGCGGTTGCAGGAGATTGCCGCGTTGATGGTCGCTGGCAAGGTGAAGCCACCGGCCTACGACATCCTGCCCCTGGCGCAGGCGGCGGAAGCCCATCGGCGGCTGCAGGCCGGGCGCATGCGCGGCAAGATCCTGTTGCAGGTGGACCCAAATGCACGTTGACCTCAACGGACGCACGGCGCTCGTCACCGGCGGCGGTCGCGGCATTGGCCGCGCTATTGTGCTTGAACTGCTACGCGCTGGCGCCAGGGTCGCCCTCACATCCACCGACCGCGCGTCGCTGGACGAGACCATCAAGGCCAGCGGTGCGGGGGAGCGCGCCGTGGCCATCGTGGCCGACTTGACCGACCGTGAGGCGCCGCAGCGCATTGTCGATGCCGCCAACACGGCGTTCGGCCATGTCGACATCCTTGTCAACAACGCGGGCATCAGCAGCGACGCGCTGGATCCCACATCGACCGACTTTGCGATCCCGTTCTGGAAAGTGTCGCAGGAAATGCTGCGGCGCTTCTTCGACATCAACAGCATTGCGCCGCAGATGCTGGCGATCCTGCTGGCGCCCGGGATGATGGAGCGCAAGTGGGGCCGAATTATCAACATCACCACGGGTCTCAGCACCATGCTGAAGCTCTCGACCTATGGCGGCTCGAAGGCCGCGCTGGAGGCCCACACGTCGGGCATGGCGCTGGACATGGAGGGCACGGGCGTCACCGCCAATGTCGTTGTGCCGGGCGGGCCAACCGCGACGCGCATGACCGAACGCTACAACCTGCCGCCGGACAGCATGCTGAAGGCGGAAAGCCTGGCGCCGCCGGTGCTGTATCTGTGCTCGCCCGCCGGCGACCGAATTACCGGCCGGCGCTATGTTGCCGCGCTATGGGATCCGAAGCTGCCGCCCGTCGAGGCAGAGCAGAAGGCCGGTGCGCCGGTTGCCTGGACGGGCTACGGCGTGCAGTCCATCGCGGTGCCGGGGCAGCGCTAGAGTCACGTCCTCACCCTTCGACGAGCTCAGGATGAGGACGACTTAAAGATTTATCACTAGCCTCATGCTGAGCTTGTCGAAGCGTGAGACGGATCACCGCACGCGCACCGAGGGCGCCTTGCCGCTGCCACGCATGGTCTCGATGAACTTGCCGATGGGGGCGGGGGCGGGGACGGCGGTGTCCGGGTCGCCGGTGCGTTCCCAGAACTGCTTCCACGACGGAAAGAGATCGTGGAAGCCGCCCTCGTACGGTTCCCGGCCGGGCCAGCGCATCTTGCGCGATCCGATGGGCGGCTTGTTCAGATCGGTTGCGTACCAGTAGAGCGGCAGGCGGCGGCGGAAGAACCAGCGGCCGGCGATGCGTTCGTAGCGGTCGAAATACATCATCTGCATGATGACCCATTCGGCGCCCGTCTCGTGCTCGTTCTTTGAATAGACGATGCCCTGGGCGTGGTCGGCATCGTCGAACTCGATGACGTGATTGCCGACATGGTGTGAGGTGCCGTCGAACTGCACGCGCATGGTTTCGTCCAGCCACTTGCGCAGCGCGGGGCGGCCGCGCTCTGTCTTGCTGACCTGGATGTCCTCGGGGAACAGGCCCACCAGGGCGTTCATGTCGCGGTGATCCAGCGCGATGCCGTATTTCGAGACCAGCTGGCGGATTTCGTCGAGGGATTCCAGCCGGTCGATCCGGGCAATGAGTTCGGCGGTCATGCGGCACTCCGCGAAAAGGTTGCAGGCGCGAGGTTCCTGATTACGATGGCCTTGCTGCGGCGGTCAATCGGCGAGCTTGACCCTGAGGCACGCCCGCGCAATGTGTTCCGGGACTTATGGAGGGTCGCATCATGATCGAACTGCATTACTGGCCGACGCCGAACGGGCACAAGATCACGATGTTCCTGGAGGAAACGGGCCTCCCCTACGAGATCGTGCCGGTCAACATCGCCAAGGGCGAGCAGTTCAAGCCCGACTTCCTGAAGATCGCGCCGAACAACCGCATGCCGGCGATTGTCGACCGCGCCCCTGCCGATGGTGGCGCGCCGATCTCGATCTTCGAGTCCGGCGCCATCCTGCAATACCTGGCCGAAAAGACCGGCCGGTTCCTGCCGGCCGATGTGCGCGGCCGGTTCGAGACCATGCAGTGGCTGTTCTGGCAGATGGGCGGCCTGGGCCCCATGGCGGGGCAGAACCACCATTTCGCGAACTACAGCAAGGAAAAGCTGGAATATCCGCTGAAGCGCTACATCGACGAGACCGCACGCCTGTATGCCGTCCTCGACAAGCGCCTGGCTGACCGCGAGTTTGTCGCCGGCCCGTACACTATTGCCGACATGGCGAGCTACCCGTGGACGGTGCCGCACAAGATGCAGAGCCAGAACCTGGACGACTTCCCGAACCTGAAGCGTTGGTACGAGGCGATCCGGGCGCGGCCGGCGACAGTGGCGGCCTATGCGCTGGGCGACAGGATCAAGGCCGCCGCACCGCCGGTGGACCCGGAGGAACAGCGCCGCAACATGTTCGGCCAGAACGCCGCCACGGTGCGCCGCTAGGCCATCGTGACCTACGCGATCGCGCTGGCGGAGAGCGACGCCGATATCGCGCGCTGCTATCCGGTCATCAGGGAGTTGCGGCCGCATATCGCGAACGCGGCGGAACTGGTGGCGCGCGTACAGCGACAGCGCACGGGTGGCTATCACCTGGCCTATCGCGCCGAGAATGAGGGCAGGGGCCGCGTCGTCGCCTGCGGCGGCTGGCGCATCAACGAGCACCTGGCCTGGGGCCTGGCGCTTTATGTCGATGACCTTGTCACTTTGGCCAGCGAGCGGTCGCAGCGGCATGGCGATGCGCTGTTCGACTGGCTGGTGGACCAGGCGCGGCAAAGGGGCTGCGTGAACTTCCACCTCGATTCCGGCACGCACCGGGTAGATGCGCACCGCTTCTACCTGCGCAAGCGCATGGCGATCACCTCGTTTCATTTCGGGCTGAAACCGTGAGCGAGGATCATCTGTCGCGCCCGTCGGTGCAGCGGGTGCGTGACACGCTGGCGGCAGCCGGCAGCAAGGCGCAGGTTGTGGCGCTGCCCGACAGCGCCCGCACAGCGCAGGAGGCCGCCACGGCATTGAACGCCCCGGTCGGCGCCATCGTGAAGTCGCTGGTGTTCCTGATCGACGGGCGGCCGGTCATGGCGCTTGTCGCCGGTGACCGCCGCTGCGACACCGCGGCTCTGCCGGCAGCGCTCGGCCTTGCCGGCAAGGTAGGCCGCGCCGATGCGGACATCGTGCGCAAGGCGACCGGCTTTGCCATTGGCGGCGTCTCACCACTGGCGCACCCGGTGCCGCTGCCCATGGTGCTGGACGCCAGCCTGCGCCGCTTCGACACCGTGCATGCGGCAGCGGGCCATCCGCATTGCGTGTTTGCGACCAGTGTGGACGAACTTTTGGCGCTCACCGGGGCCAGGGAAAGTGCGGACATCGGCATCGCGTAGGTGCCGCGGCGAAGAAAAAATTTCCGCTTCATTGATTCCATTCGGCCTTTTCGGGAAACGGTCCTTGCTGGTCCTTATCCGGCCTTACTGGAGCTTGTCTGGCGCTGTGCGGGCACGCCTGCGCACCATCTGCACGGCCTTGCGCAACTCTGCGCGCGTCTTCAATTTTCGATTTCTGCGCCATGACCTTTTCTCCACCGCGGAGTCTGATATAGGAAAATAGGCATAGCGCGTTGGCCTTCAAGGGCAGCGACGGAAATCAGCAACGGCCTCAAGGGGTTCGTTGCTTGACCGCTTGGGGGGCGACCTGTAGAACCGCCCGCGCTGGCGCCGTGCAAACTTCAGCCATCCCCAAGATACGGAGGGGTGGCCGAGTGGCTGAAGGCGGCGCCTTGCTAAGGCGTTGTAGGGTTTACCCCCTACCGCGGGTTCGAATCCCGCCCCCTCCGCCATTCCCTTAGGCTAACCAATTGATTACGCTGGGTTAATCTCCGGGATGCCCGATCAAACATACACTCCTACCTACACCGTAATGCGCGTCTAAGGGCGCTGGTAGTAGGTCTCTTGCCGGGCCGCTAAGGTTGCTCCAGCAGCGACCTAGTAGGTGCCCGATGGCCGAGAAGAAGAGCGGCGCGTCTAATCAGCCGGTAACCGCGGATGAAGTGGCTGCGTGGTTTCCGCACACCCGCTTTGGCGCTCCCGATATCGCTAGGTGCGCGGTACTCGCTGTGGCCGTCGAGCGTACCCGCGCCACCTTCCGGATCTTAGAGCCGTTCCGGAAAGTTGTTGAGTCGGAGGAATCAGTTGTGATTCGCTTACGGGCATCCGAATCGGATGTGGGAGATGCCCGATGTGGACGCCCGAACACCGCCGCGCAGCTGACCGGCGCGG
>CANJGB010000041.1 GCA_947473805.1 Alphaproteobacteria bacterium | reverse complement strand
GGGCCATCGACGCCATAGGCCCAGTGCAGGCCGGTGTTGAACCATTGCGGCGAGTTCGGCGCCGCCAGCTGCTGGCACAGCATGTAGCGCAGCTCGTCGTAGAACGCCTGGGCGTCTTCCTCGGCGTCGAAATAGCCGCCCTTCCAGCCCCAATAGGTCCAGGTGCCGGCCAGCCGGTCAAACACCTGCCTGGCGTCGGTCTCGGACCCGGTCTTGGTGTCCTTGTCGGCCGCCTTGTGGCGCCACAGCCAGGCCGGGACGTCGTCTTCCTCGACCGGCTTGAGGCGGGCGGGGACGCCGGCCTTGCGGAAATATTTCTGGGCAATGATGTCGGCGGCGACCTGCGACCACTGGGCCGGCACGTCGATGTCGGCCAGGCGGAACACCACGGACCCGTCCGGGTTGCGGATCTCGCTGGTGGTCTTGCGAAACTCGATCCGGTCGTACGGCGACTTGCCTGCCGAGGTGAAATGCCGTGCGATCCGCATCAAAACGCTCCCTCAGACTGCGGCGAATCGCCCGAACTCAACGAGTTATGTCGCAACCGACGCAACATGTTGGTGGTGATCGCCCCTTGAGCACCAATCCTAGTCGCCTTCGCCTAGGCCAGCAATAGGGATTGTGGACAAATTTTGAATTACCACTAGATGTAGCGGTCTTGAGGGTGTTTCCTCAAGTGACACTTCAAATATCGCCAGCGGGAATCTTGCAGGCAGTAAATGGGCTTGGAGATTGTTGCTGATTGTTTCAGGGCAAAGCGGCGGCGGAAAAATGCGCCAAACTGGACGGCAGCGGGGGCTGGTGCCATAGTCACCGCGATTTTGCGGGACAGGCCAAGACGATGAGTTTGTTGGGAACGCGGCTGAAGACATGGCTGAGCGGAGTCGCGGTCGGCGCCGACAAGTTCGGCAACCGCTACTACCAGGCCAAGAGCGACCCGACCGACCGCTGGGTCCTGTTCCAGGGCGAACCGGAAGCCTCGAAAGTGCCGCCCGAGTGGCACGCCTGGTTGCACCGCACCATGAACGACCCGCCGCCGGACAACCTTCCGGTGCGGCCGTGGCAGAAAGAACACCTGCCCAACCTGACCGGCACCGATTATGCCTACAAGCCGGCGGGTCATATGAGCCAGGGTGGCCACCGGCCGGCCGCCACCGGCGACTACGAGGCATGGCAACCGGAATAGAGTCGAAATGGCCAACAATCTTGTAGAAACCCTGATCGGGGCGGTCGTCGTCGCGGTCGCCGTCGTTTTCCTTCTGTTTGCCTATGGCGCATCGGGCGTCCGCGGCGCGGTGGGCGGCTATGAAATTGTCGCGAAGTTCGACAAGGTCGATGGCCTTGCCTCGGGCGCTGACGTCCGCATGAGCGGCATCAAGATCGGCTCGGTCACGGCGCAGGTGCTGGACCCGAAGACCTACCAGGCCGTGGTCCGTTTTTCGGTCGACAGCAGCGTGCAGCTGCCTGACGATTCGACCGCGCGTATCGCCGCCGAGGGGCTGCTGGGCGGCAATTACGTGGCGCTCGAGCCGGGCGGCAGCGCCGACATGCTGAAGCCGGGCGGCGAGATCAAGTACACGCAGGGGTCAGTCAGCCTGCTCGACCTCCTGGGCAAGGCGATCTACAGCATCGGGTCGCCGAGCGGCGCTGAGAAGCCCGCCAACTGAGGCGTCCATGAGCAGCGGCGCCACGCAACGCTGGGCAGCTGGCGACTACGTAAGGAATTTCTCGTTCGTGCCCGACCTGGGCCTGCCGGTGCTCGACCTGCTGGCGCCGCGGGCGGGCGAGCGCATCCTCGACCTGGGTTGCGGTGACGGCGCGCTGACTGAAAAGCTAGCCGCCGGCGGCGCCAGCGTGGTGGGCGTCGATGCCTCGCCTGAAATGATTGCGCTGGCCGTGGGCCGCGGGCTGGACGCGCGCGTCGTGGCCGGCGAAGACCTGACGTTCGATGTCGAGTTCGACGCGGTGTTCTCGAACGCGGCGCTGCACTGGATGCTGAAGCCCAGGGTCGTGGCGGCCAACGTTCTGCTGGCGCTGAAGCCCGGCGGGCGTTTCGTCGGTGAGTTCGGCGGATTTGGCAACATGGCGGCGGTGCGCACAGCCCTGCACGCGGTGCTGGCGAAGCGCGGCGTCGAGGGTGCGGCGCTGAGCCCCTGGTACTTTCCGACGCCGGACGAATATCGGGCCGTGCTTGAAGAGGCGGGCTTCGCGGTCGAACGGGTGGAACTGTTCGGTCGCCCCACCGTATTGAAGACCAGCATGGCCCACTGGATCGACATGTTCTGCCAACAGCAGCTGGCCGGCTTTGCCGGTGCGGCGCGCTCGGCCATTGTCGCCGAGACCGAAGACCTGCTGACGCCGATCCTTCGCGACGGCGCCGGTATCTGGACGGCGGATTATGTGCGTTTGCGCTTTGCCGCGCGGCGGCCCACGTGAGGATTCTTCCCTTCGTCGCGGCCGTTGCACTGCTTGCTACGCCAGCCCTGGCGCAGGAGCGCAAAATTGCCGAGTTGCGCGGACTCGACAAGGTTACCGCGCGCATCAGCACCATCGAGGCGGTGATCGACCAGCCGGTGCGGTTCGGCGCGCTGGAAATCGTCGTCCGCAGCTGTAACAAGCGCCCGCCGGAGGAGCCGCCCGAAGTGGGTGCGTTCCTGGAAATTACCGAGCGGCGCCCGGGCAGCGATCCCACCAAAGTGTTCTCCGGCTGGATGTTTGCCTCCAGCCCGGCGCTCAACGCGCTGGAGAATCCCGTCTATGACGTCTGGGTGATCGACTGCAAGGCCAGAGCACCCGGCAAGTGAGCGGGCAGGGTGTGCCAGTCGGCGCGCCGCGGGATCGCATCCTCCAGCAGGTGACGATAGCGAAAGCGTGAAATCTCGATGGCGCCGAACTGGGCCAGGTGCTTGGTGATAAATTGCGTGTCGAGCAGGCGATAGCCGCCCGCACATAGGCGCCCGACCAGATGGACCAGCGCGACCTTGCTGGCGTCCGTGGCGCGGCTGAACATGCTTTCGCCGAAGAACGCCGCGCCGATCGATACGCCGTACAGGCCGCCGACCAGTTCGCCGTCCTGCCGGCATTCGACGCTGTGCGCCTGGCCGCGCCGGTGCAGTTCGGTATACAGCCCGATGATGGTGTCGTTGATCCAGCTGCGTTCGCGGTTCATCGCGGGTTCGGCACAGGCGCGCATCACGCCCTCGAAATCGCGGTCGCACACCACCTCGAACGGGTCGGCGGCAACGGTCCGCGCCAGCCGCTTGGGGACGTGAAAGCCTTGAAGGGGAATGACGCCGCGCCGCGGTGGATCGACCCAGAAAATCTCCGGATCGTCGCGATCCTCGCCCATCGGGAAAATGCCCTGCGCATAGGCGCGTAATAGCAGATCGGCGGTGAGCTGGACCAAGACGCTCCTATCCGCGATTGGCGATGAACTCTTCCAGCCAGTGAATGTCGTAGGCGCCGTTGGCGAAATCGGCCTCGGCCAGCAGGCGCAGATGCAGGGGGATGGTCGTCTCGATACCGCCGATGGCGAATTCCTCAAGCGCGCGACGCAGGCGCATCAGGCATTCGTTGCGGTTCTGTCCGTGCACGATCAGCTTGGCGATCAGGCTGTCGTAGTAGGGCGGCACGGTGTAGCCGGTATAGAGAGCGGAATCGACGCGCACGCCGAGGCCGCCGGGCGCGTGGTAGGTGTCGACCGTGCCGGGCGAGGCGTGGAAGGTGGTCGGATTTTCGGCGTTGATGCGGCACTCGATAGCGTGGCCGTTAAACTTGATGTCCTTCTGCGTGTAGCCCAGTGGCGCACCATCGGCGACGCGGATCTGCTCACGCACAAGGTCGAGGCCGGTCAGCATTTCCGTCACCGGATGCTCGACCTGCAGGCGAGTGTTCATTTCGATGAAATAGAATTCGCCGTTCTCGTACAGAAACTCGATCGTGCCGGCGCCGAGGTAGCCCAGCTTGGTAAGCGCCTTCACCACGGTCGCGCCCAGCTTGTCGCGCTGCTCGACGTTGAGGGCAGGCGAGCCGGCTTCTTCCAGGATCTTCTGGTGACGCCGCTGCAGCGAACAGTCGCGCTCGCCCAAGTGCACGACGTTGCCGTGGCTGTCCGCCAGAACCTGTATCTCGATGTGGCGGGGCCGGGCGAGATACTTCTCGATATAGACCGCGTCATTGCCGAAGGCGGCCTTGGCCTCGGCGCGCGCCTGCGACAACGCGGAGGCAAGCTCGGCGTCCGAGCGCGCAACCTTCATGCCACGGCCGCCGCCGCCGGCAGTCGCCTTGATCAGTACGGGGTAGCCCATGCGGCCAGCCAGTTCACGCGCCTGCGCCTCGTCGGCAATGGCGCCGTCCGAACCGGGCACAACGGGCACGCCCAGCTTCTTCATCGCTTCCTTGGCGGCGATCTTGTCGCCCATCAGGCGGATGTGATCGGCCTTGGGGCCGATAAAGGTCAGGCCGTGGGCCTCGACGATCTGGGCGAAATTGGCATTCTCGGACAGGAAGCCATAGCCGGGGTGGATTGCATCCACGCCGGTGATTTCCGCCGCCGCCATGATGGCGGGAATGTTCAGGTAGCTTTGCGCCGAGGGTGGCGGGCCGATGCACACGCTCTCGTCGGCCAGGCGCACGTGCATCGCGTCCGCGTCGGCGGTGGAGTGCACGGCCACCGTGCCGATGCCCATTTCCTTGCATGCGCGGTGGATGCGCAAGGCTATCTCGCCGCGGTTGGCGATCAGCACCTTGTCAAACATCTGCGGTGCGGCCCTATTCGATCAGCATGAGGACCTGGCCGAACTCAACCGGCTGCTTGTCCTCGATCATGATGCGGGCGATCCGTCCGGCCTTGGGCGAGGGGATCGGGTTCATGGTCTTCATCGCCTCGACGATGATCAGGGTCTGGCCCTGCTTCACGGTGTCGCCAACGCGGACGAAGTTCGGCGCGCCGGGTTCGGGCGCCACATAGGCTGTGCCGACCATCGGCGACTTCACCGCGCCGGGATGCTTCGCCGGATCGTCTTCGCTGGCGGCTGGTGCGGCGGCGACCGTGGCAGGCGCACCGGCTGCAACAGGGGCCTGCTGCACGTAGCCGCCGGTACCGCCCTTGGCCACCTTTACCTGGGTTGCGCCATGCGACCACGTGATCTCGGTGAGGCCGGTTTCATCGAGTAGCTTCGCCAGGTCGCGGATCGCGGCCTTGTCGATGGCCAAGCCACCGGCGGGCTTCGCCTTTACTTTCGACGCCGCGGGGGCGGGCGCCTTCTTAGCTTTCGCTTTCGGTTTCTTCATTGCTTCACCAATTCGGCCATGGCCTCCAGCGCGAGTTCGTAACCCTTGATGCCCAATCCGCAGATCACGCCCTTTGCAGCGCTTGAGACCCAGGAGTGGTGGCGAAATTCCTCGCGACGGAAAATGTTGGAAATGTGCACCTCAACAACCGGCTTCTCGAACGCGATGACCGCGTCGAGCAGCGCGACCGAGGTGTGGCTCAACCCGCCGGCATTGATGATCAGGCCGGCGGCGGTGCCGCGCGCCTCATGCACCCAGTCGATCAGCTTGCCTTCGTGATTCGACTGCCGGCAATCGGCCGCAAGGCCCACGCGCTTGGCGGTGTCGTGGCACAGCTTCTCAACGTCCGCCAACGTCGCGCTGCCATAGATGGCCGGCTCCCGCTGGCCGAGCAGGTTCAGGTTGGGGCCGTTGAGGATGAGAATCGTCCGGGTCATCTCGGGATTTCAAGGCATTGCGGGGCCGGGCGGTTATAGCGGACCAAGGCCGCCTGGCCAAGCGCAACAAGTTCTTCTCCGATCTGCGGTATCAGCCTCCGCCGCAACAGGGTAAAATATCGCATGCGCCATATTGACCGTCTCGATCCCCTGGTCCGTTTCTGGGTCCTCTGCCTGGCCGTGTTCCTGGTATTGGAAACCGCCGACCGCCTTGCGGTCCTTGGCATATCGCTGGCCGGCGGGGCCGCCTTCCGCGCCGACATGCTCCTTGCCTTGCCGTACGGGTTTCTGGCCGACGTGGCGACCGGCTTCGTCCTCGGCGCACCGTTTCTCGCCGGCCTGTTCATCCTGGCGCCGCTGTGGCGCCGCCGCTGGGCGCGGATGGGCGCACATGTCCTGCTTCTGGCCATGCTTGGCGTGCTGGCGTTTTGCGAAGCGTCGGGACTGTTCTTCTGGAACGAGTTCGACAGCCGCTACAACAGCATCGCCGTAAATTACCTGATCTTCCCGCGGGAAGTGATCGGGAACATCCGTGAATCGTTCAACATGGCGATCGTGCTGCCGCCGGTGGGCCTGGTGGCCTTGGCGCTTTATGCGGTGCTGTACCGCCCCTTCAGCGCAGCGCTGCAGGCCCCTGTCCCGCGCGGCACGCGGCTTCGCCGGGCGGGCCTTGCATTGGCTCTGGGCATTGTCGGCCTGTCCGGCATGTATTTCTGGCACCCCAACATGTTCGGCGAACGCCAGGTCAATGAAGCGGCGAAAAACGGCATTCACAGCCTGCTGCGTGCCGCACTGACCAACGACGAGGATTTCGACGGCCTTTATCTGACCATGCCGAAGCCCGAGGCCGATCGTCTGGTCCGGCAGATGGTCGCGCAGGACAATGCGACTTTCCTGAAGCCCGAGGGAGAGGATCCGCTGCTGCGCCGCGTCGTCAACGAGCCGCGCGAAAAGCCACTCAATGTAATGTTCGTGCTGGAGGAAAGCTTCGGCTCGATCTACGTCGATGACCTCGACAGCCCCTACAAGGGCGAACAGATTTCGCCAAACCTGTCCCGCCTGGCGAAGGACGGACTCTTCTTCACCAACGTCTACGCGACGGGCAACCGCACGGTGCGGGGACTGGAGGCGATCCTCACGTCGTTTCCGCCCATTCCCGGTATTTCGACCACGCGCCGCAGCGGGTCCGAAGGAATGAACTCGCTGCCCTTCCTGCTGAAGCGGTTCGGCTACAAGACGTCGTTTCTCTACGGCGGCCTGGCGGCGTTCGACAATATGGGGCCGTACTGGTCGTCGATCGGCTTCGATCCGGTATGGGGCCAGGGCGATGTGGCCGATCCGGGATTCAGCACCATCTGGGGCGTTGCCGACGAATATCTGTTCACCGAGGCGCTGCGCCGGATGGACCAGATGACGGCCGATGGCGGAGCGGCCTATCTGCATTTGCTGACGGTTTCGAACCATCGACCTTATACTTATCCGGTCGGGCGCATTGACAAGGATCCGGCACGGAAACGGCGCGAGAATGCCGCGACCTACGCCGACTGGGCGTTTGGTGACTTCATCGAGCGCGCCAAGGACAAGCCCTGGTTCAAGGACACGATATTCATCTTTGTCGGTGACCATGGGCCGCGCGTGTATGGTGCCGCACAGGTGCCGGTCCCGTCGTACCGGGTGCCGCTGCTGTTCTACGCGCCGGGGCACATCGCGGCTGAACGTAACCAGACGCTTGGCTCGAGCATGGACGTGGGGCCGACGCTGCTCGGCCTGCTGGGACTGAGCTATGACAGCCCCTTCTTCGGCATTGACCTACGCCGCGTGCCGGAAGGCAAGGGCAGGGTGGCGATGGAACACAATTTTTCGGTCGCGCTGGGTGATGGCAAGGATGTCGCGATGTTGCTGCCTGGCCGTGACAAGCGCGGCTGGAGCATGACCATCGGTCCGGCGGACCTGCAGCCCGAGGCGGAGCCGCAGGCCGACCTGCTGCGTCAGGCTATTGCGCTGTTCCAGACCGCACATCACCTGTTCTATGCCGGGCGCTATCACGACCTTAGCGCCCCGGCACCCAGCGCCAGCGCTACTCCCTGAGGGCAGCCGCGATCAGGCGCGTGTTGTGCCGGATCATGTTTTCGTAAGTGTCTGCCGAGCCTCCGGCGGCGGACAACGCATCGGTGTAAAGCCGGCCGCCGACAGTCGCGCCGGTGTCGCGGGCGATCTGCTCGATCAGCCGCCGGTCGGTGATGTTCTCGACGAACAGCGCGCGGACATCCTGCTGCTTGATCTGCCGGATCAGCCGCGTCAGCGCCGCGGCGCCCGGTTCGGCCGCGGTCGACAGGCCCGATACGGGCAGAAATTGTACGCCATACTCGGCGCCGAAATAACCGAGCGAGTCGTGAGATGTGATAACCTTGCGCTGCGCGGCGGGCACGACATTCATTTCGGTGCGGACCAAGGCGTCGAGTTCGACCATCCGCCGGTCGAAGGTAGCCAGCCGTTCTTCCAGAAACGCAGATTGTGCCGGGCGCGCCGCGACGAGCGCGGCACTGATATTGCGGGCATATATGCGCGCATTGGGTACGCTGTTCCACGCGTGGGGGTCGCGGGAGCGACCGGTCTCGCGGGGCTTTATGCCGGTGGTGGCGAGGACCTTGGTGCCCCTGAACCCTGATGAGGCGATCAGGCGGTCTATCCAGCCTTCGAAGCCCAGGCCATTCACGACGACCATATCCGCAGCCGCCAAACGCCGCGCGTCGGGGGGGGCGGGATTGAAGTGGTGGGCATCGCCGTCCGGACCGACGAGCGTGGAGACATCAACCATCTCGCCGCCCACCTGACGGGTGAGGTCGGCCAAAATAGTGAAGGTCGCCACCACCTTCACTGGCTGTGCCTGCGCCGCGCCGATCATGGTCAACACGGAGGCGAGGGCTATCGTGCGGGCATACTTTATCAACTTCATCATTGGCGCTAATGTTATAACATTGCATTTCGGCATGCAAGCGTCCTGGTACGCGAGTTCAACTCGCCGTCGGAAGACGCCATTTCTTGGCGGGAGGAAAAGCGCTTGTGCTATGGTGCCCGCACTGGGAGGCAGCGGCACGCCGCCGCATGTGTCACCGAGATGCAATAAAAAAAACGGAGAGCGTCGCTATACTGACGACGCCGAACGTTAAGCATTCGGTGCGCCGATCGCCTCGGCAGCGATAGGGTAGTTGAGTTTGGATATTTTCCAGCTGATTCACGATTACCGCGAGTGGTTCTACGCGCTGACCTTCGCGTGGACGTTCGTGGAAGGTGAGACTTTTGTCATTTTTGCCGGCGCCGCCGCTGCCGCCGACAGCCGTCCGATCCATCTGGAATGGCTGATCATGTTCGCCGCCCTTGGCAGCTTCTGTGGCGACCAGTTCTACTTTTTCATCGGTCGGCGCTACGGTCACTATTTGCTGAAACGGTTCCCGCGCTGGACGCCGGCGGTGGATGCGGCCCTTGGCATGCTGCACAAGTATCATGTCGGCTTCATTCTCAGCTTTCGCTTCATCTACGGCGTGCGCAATTTCGCGTCGTTCGCCATGGGGATGAGCGACGTTTCGTGGCCGCGCTTCCTGGTGCTGAATTTCATCGCCGCCGTGGTCTGGGCCATCATCTTCGCCGGCACGGGCTATGTGCTGGGCCGCACTTTCGAGCATCTGCTGGGCGAAATTGCCCGCGACTTCGGGCTAATCATGCTCGGCGTGCTGATTGTCTCGGTGTCGGTGGGACTGTGGTTCAAGAAGCGGCACAAGAAGAAGGCGGCGGCCGTATCCCCGGTGCTGACGACAAAGCCCAGCCCCGCCGAGCGGGATGGGTTGCAGCGCCGCTCGCTCTAGCCCGCGGGCTTCCCTACTTCGTTTTCGTGTTGCGCACCGCGGCAATGGCTTCGGTGAAGCGGCTGGCAGGCATGGCGCCGGGCATCAGGCGATCGCCGATCACGAACGCCGGTGTGCCGTCAATGTTCAGGGCCATGCCCAGTTCCTGATTGGCCTGCAGGATGGCATCGATCCTCTTGTCCTGCATGGCGGTCTTGAGGTCTGCGGTCTTTACCCCGGCTTCCGTGGCGATCTGCATGATCGTCGCTTCTCCCAGCGCGCCGCGGCTGGTCATGAGGGCGTCGTGGAATGGCTGATAGCGGCCAGGCTGTGTGCGCAGCACGGCAATGGCTGCGCGGGCGGCAAGCACTGATTCTGGCCCCAATACGGGAAATTCCTTGTAGATCACCCGCACCCGGCCATCGCGCTTGATCGCGGCATCCAGTTCAGGCTGCGCCTGTTTGCAGTACGGGCACCGGTAGTCGAAGAATGCGACTACGGTGACATCGCCCTTAGGATTTCCGCCCACGTAGGAATTCGGATCCTCACGCAATTCCTTGGCGTAGCGGCGGACCATGGCGGTGGCCTCCGCCGCCTGGGCTTCGCGCTTCTTAAGTTCGTAGGCCTGCATCGCTTCGATCAAGACCTCGGGATTGCGCAGCAGGTACTCGCGCACGATCTTTTCGATCTGCTCGGTGGATTGTGCGTCCGCGGCGTAGCCCGAGGGTACGGCGAGGGTCGCGCAGCAGATCAGGGCAAGCAAAAGACGTTTCATTCGTGATCCACTCCGCTCGTGGCGACACGGCGCACCGCGATCTGCCACTCCTTGTACAAGCCGTCGCGGCGGGCCGGCGCCATGGCCGGCTCGAACCGCTGATCCAGCCGCCATTGTTGCGCAATTTCAGCCATGGAGCCATAGACCCCGGCCGCCATGCCTGCCAACCAGGCCGCGCCGCGCGCGGTGGCCTCGGTCACCACGGGCCGGTCGACTGTTGTGCCGGTGATGTCGGCCAGGAATTGCATGGCCCAGGCGTTGCGGGTCAGCCCCCCGTCGATGCGAAGCAGGCTGGGGGAGGGGGCCCCATCGGCACGCATCGCCTCAAGCAGGTCGCGGCTTTGATAGGCGACCGCCTCCAGTGCCGCGCGGGCGATTTCAGCCCGACCACTGGCGCGGGTCAATCCGACAATTGCGCCGCGCGCTTCCGCGTCCCAGTACGGCGCGCCGAGGCCGGCAAAGGCGGGCACGAGATAGACACCACCATTGTCGTCGATACCGCGGGCCAGGCCTTCGCTTTCCGCAGCGTCATGGATAATGCCCAAGCCATCTCGCAGCCATTGCAGCGTGGCGCCAGCGACGAAGATTGCGCCCTCCAAGGCGTAGGTCACCTTGCCATTCATGCGCCAAGCCACGCTGGTCAGCATGCCGTGAGTCGAACGGGTGATCCGGTCACCAGTGTTCATCAGCATGAAGCATCCGGTGCCGTAAGTGCTTTTCACCATGCCTGGTTCGAACGCCGCCTGGCCGAAGGTGGCCGCCTGCTGGTCGCCCGCCATGCCCCGAATTGCGATGGGGTGGCCCGAACAGGGCCGGATCTGTGGTGCCGAAATCACCGCTGCAATCGCGAACCTCGGGCAGAAGCGATAGTGGGATGTCGAACAGGGCTAGCAAATCGCTATCCCACTGCTGGCGAGAAATGTCGAACAGCATGGTGCGAGAGGCGTTCGTCGCATCCGTCGCATGCACCCGGCCACCGGTCAGGCGCCACAGCAGGAATGTGTCGATGGTGCCAAAGGCCAGTTCCCCTTGCTTCGCCCGCTCGCGGGCGCCGGGCACGTGGTCCAGCAGCCAGGCAAGCTTGGTGGCCGAAAAATATGGATCGAGGATCAGTCCTGTACGCTCCGCGACCATTGGCCCGACGCCATCGGCCCGCATTCGGTCGCACACACCCGCCGTGCGCCGGTCCTGCCAAACGATGGCAGGATGCAGCGCTCGGTCCGTTGCGCGCTCCCATAACACGGTGGTTTCACGCTGGTTAGCAATGCCGATGGCAGCGACCGGGCGCTCCCCAAGGCGGGCGAGTACATCGCGCGCTGTATGAAGTGTGTCGGTCCAGATTCGCTCCGGATCGTGTTCGACCCAGCCCGGCTGCGGGAAGCTCTGCGGCAGTTCCACTTGCGATACGGCAATGGGGCGGCCTGCGGCATCGAACGCGATGGCGCGCGATGACGTGGTGCCCTGATCCAGGGACAGAATGGCGGCGCCGTTGCTCACGTTGTTGAGGTGCGGAGCAGATACTTCCGCACCCAGTCGAGGCCGGGCGAAGTGCCGGCGCGCGGGCGGTACTCGCAACCGATCCAGCCTTCGTAGCCAAGTTCGTCGATCAGATCGAACAGGTAGGGATAATTGACTTCGCCGGTCGATGGCTCATGCCTCTCGGGCACGCCGGCGATCTGCATATGGCCTGCTTTCGATGCGTACTTCTTCAGGTTTGTCGCGAGATCGCCCTCGACGATCTGGCAATGATACAGATCCATCTGGACCTTGAGATTGGGCGCGCCGACACGCGCCACGATGTCGTGTGCGTCCTGCTGGCGGGACAGGAGATAGCCGGGCATGTCGCGCGGGTTCAGCGGTTCGATCAGGATGTTCACGTCGCTGCCGACGGCCATGTTGGCTGCGGTTTTGAGCCGCGCCTCATAGCGCGCGCGACTTTCGGCGAGCGCGGTTCCGGGCCCGGGCACTCCCGCCATTACGTGGACGGACGGGCAGCCCAAGGCAACGGCATAGCGTAGCGCGGTCTCGATTGTCTCAGCGAACTCCCGGTCGCGGGCGGGCAATGAGGCCAGGCCACGGTCACCGGCATTCCAGTTGCCGGGCGGCGCGTTGAACAGAACAGTGCGCACACCGGCGGCATCCTGGCTCTCGCGCAGTTCCACCGGGTCGTGAGCATAGGGAAAGGTGAATTCCACCGCCTCGAAACCATCGCGGGCGGCAGCGGCGAACCGGTCGAGAAAGGGAAGCTCGGTGTACAGGAACGTTAGATTGGCGGCAAAGCGCGGCATGGCGGTAGGTGCGCTCAGCGACGACGCTGAGGCCCATCCTTGTCTTCGTCCTTTTCCGTCGCGACCATGATGTCCTGCGCGCGCAGCCACCCCGGCGTGCCCGCCGGCAAGAGGCGTAGCGCGACGGTGGCTTGACCGCGGGCGTCGCGCTTCTTTCCCTGCAACAGGAAGCGCTCGGCGCTGGCATAGGAGGCCATGCCGAGATTGCCATCCCGGCCGTAGGCGATGGCAAGCTGCTGCCATATTGCGACGTTGTCTCGGTCGGCACGCGAGGCGGTTTCGAGGTTGCCAATCGCCTGCTTGTAAAGATCAGGCTTGTCGAGCGCGACCTGGATCTGGCCGAGGGCAAGGCGCAGCAGCGGCTCGTTGCCGAGGAGTTTCACCGCGGTTTCAGAAGGCTCCAGCGCTTCCTGCACGCGACCATTCTCGAACAGCATCTGCGCCTTCAACTCAAAGAAATAGGGATCGGACGGGCGTTCCGCGATCAGCTTGTCGATTGCCGGCAGCGCGCGATTGAGGTCGGGAATGCGATACCAAGCGATGGCACGCGCATAGCGCGCCGGAATGCTCGTGTCGGTTTCGGGATATTTCTGCATCACCGAACCCAGCGGTTCCATAAAGCCGTACAGCTTTGCCTGGATCAGCTTCAGTCGTTTGACATATTCCGGCAGATCGACGGCGTCGCGTGATTTCGACTGCTGAATGCGAGTGCGCAGGGCGGCGATACGCTCACTCGTCACCGGGTGGGTGCGCATGTACGGGTCCTGCCGCGATGCGAGCAGCGATTCCTGGCCGCCAATCACCTCAAGAAAGGATTCCAGGCCGCGGCCCGACTGCCCGGTCCGCTCGAGGAACGTAAGGCCCGCCTGGTCGGCAGCGCTTTCCTGCGTCCGGCTGTACTGCAGCAGATTGCGGGTCGCAACCTGGCTGCTGCCCATCATGATTGCTTGTCCAGCCGCTGGCGAACCAACCATGGTAACGAGGCCCAGCAGCATGCCGACGATGGACTGCGTCGTCGCCGACCGCAATTCATCCTGGATGCGCGCCAGGTGGCCGCCGGCGATGTGACCGGTTTCGTGGGCGATGACGCCGATCAGCTCGTTTGGATTGCGTACCTTCTGGATCAGGCCGGTGTTGATGAAGATACGCTGGCCACCGGCGACAAAGGCGTTGAGGCTGCTGTCGCCGATCAGGTTGATTTCGATCGATTGCGGATCGAGGTCGGCGGCCTCGAATACTGGCGTCACGAATTCGCGGATGGTATGTTCCGTCTCCGCATCACGGATCAGCGACACCCCGCTACGACCCTGGGCCAGCGAGCACGGTGCGGCCAGGACAAGCGTTGCGGCGACGACAGAAGGCCCCAGCCATGAAAACGCGATCCGCGACATTTTGCTCAAAGACCCGATGAAGGTCCGGTGGGGAAAAACAGTGTCTGAATCCGGTTCATCGGTTCACCCTAGGGGCACCATCCGCAAGCGTCAATCCGGCCACAGCCGGCAATTTGGCGCCGCCATTGCGGCCATTCTGTGGCTGGCGGGATGTAGCGTGTCGACCGGTCCTGAGAGGGCCTCGCGGATCGCCGCCTTTGTCGATCCGCTGGCTGGATTTTCGGGCGGCGTCGTCGCGGACGAGCCAGTCGCGGCAGGCATCGGCCGTGACATCCTGGCCAATGGCGGAAGTGCCGCCGACGCCGTGGCGGCGATGTTCTTCGCCTTGTCCGTGACCTATCCCTCGGCCGTTGGCCTGGGCGGGGGTGGGGCCTGCGTCGTATACGATCCGGGACAAAAGCGCGGCGACGCACTGGACTTCATGTCGCTGCCATCGCCCGCCGGCGGCGCGGTGGCGCTGCCGACTGCCGTACGCGGCGTGGCCGTATTGCAGGCGCGCTACGGCAAGGCACGCTGGGAACAGGCCGTTTCCCCGGCGGAGCAATTGGCGACGTTCGGCACCAAGGCCAGCCGGGCCTATGTCCGGGTGCTCGACGACATGGGCGGTGAGCTGCTGAATTTCCCGGCCATGTCAGTCTTGTTCCAATCCGCCAACGGGCGTTTCTTCGCAGAAGGCGAGACGTTCACCCGGCCGGATCTGGCGGCGACACTGTCGCGCATTCGCGTCGGTGGCGCAGGCGAATTTTATTCCGGCCCCGTGGCCGGCAGGGTGATTGCCGACGCAAATGCCGCTGGTGGCCGGCTGACGCCAGAGGCGCTGCGCGATTATGTGCCCCAGTGGCGAGCGCCACACGACCTTAAGGTTGGTCGTTACAGCGTGCTGCTGCCATCGACCCCTGGTGGCAATATGGCCGCACGGTTGTGGCCTTTGCTGACCGATGGCGTGAATCCGACCATTTTCGGCATGGGCGAACTGCAGCGCCAACAGACAGCTGATGCCCTTGCCAAGGGCCTCGCATCGCTGGCAGAGGATCCGTATGTAGGAACAGTGGGATCAACGGGTGTGACCGCGATGGATGCGCGGGGCCAGGCGGTTGGCTGCACCTTTTCCAACGTGCGTCCGTTCGGGCTGCGCAATGTGGGAGAGCGCACGGGTGTGACGCTTGTACCGGTGCCTGGCGTCTCCGGCGACGAAACTCCCTACATCGCGCCGCTCGTCATTGCCCAAGCGGGCAACGTCAACCAGAGCTTCATCGCCGCGACCGGTACGGGTGGCCAGTTCGGTGTCACGGCCATGCTGGAAGTTGTGCGCGAGGTGCTGGTGACCCAGCGCCCCGCGCAGATCGCGTCGGCGCAGCCGCGGATGTTCCGATATCCGCAGAATGCGGAAGTGCTGGTCGAGCAGAGTTTCGACCCCACGCTGGCCAGCGCCTTCACGTCCCAGGGCTTGCGCCTCCGCGAGGTACAACGCCTAGGCCAGGTCAATGTCATGGCCTGCAGTAATGGCCTGCCGAGCGGTCAGGCAAGTTGCCGGTTTGCCGCGGATACGCGTGGCTTTGGCGTTTCCTACGGAGAGTTCGGCGAGCCGTTGAAATCCACCGACAAGGAGCGCGAGAAGAATTGCGTTCTGTCGCGCGTCAACCCGACCTGCTGATGCGCGTTTCCCGCCGCGGCGCCATCGACCCGTTCTTTGTCATGGAGGTGATGAAGGCCGCGGCCGAGCGCGAGCGGCAGGGCAAGGATGTCATCCATCTTGAGGTGGGGCAGCCGTCAACGGGTGCGCCTCGTCTGGCGTTGGAGGCCGCACAGCGGGCGATGGCGAACAACCCGTTGGGTTATACCGACGCGCTGGGCACACCGGCGCTGCGGGCCGCCATTTCCGACCATTACAAGCGCGTCTATCGCGTCGACGTGCCGCCCGCCCGCATTGTCGTGACGACGGGCTCGTCCGGTGCGTTCCTGCTGGCGTTCCTTGCCGCCTTCGATGCAGGCGATCGGGTGGCCATCGCCGAGCCGGGATATCCGGCTTACCGCAACATCCTGATGGGCCTGGGGCTGGAGCCGGTGGCGTTGCCGGTGGGACCAGCGCAGCGCTTTCAGCCCGGGCCCGTAGAGCTCGCGGCGGCCGGGCCGCTGGCGGGTGTCCTCGTTGCCAGTCCGGCAAACCCGACCGGCACCATGCTGGGCGTCGACGCGCTGCATGAGCTGGTGCGCGACTGCGACGCCAACAAGCGCTGGCTGATCGTGGATGAGATTTATCACGGCATTACCTACGATCGCCCCGCCGAGACGGTGCTCGAACTGACCGACCAGGCGATCGTCATCAACAGCTTCTCGAAATACTTTTCCATGACTGGGTGGCGCCTGGGCTGGATGGTGGTGCCGCAGGCCTTGCTCCGCTCGGTCGAATGTCTCGCCCAGAACCTGTTCATTTCGCCGCCCGGCGTGTCACAGTCGGCGGCCATCGGTGCGCTTGCCGCGCAGGAAGAACTGGACGGAAACGTCGCGCGCTACGCGGCCAACCGCAACTTGCTGCTCAACGAGTTGCCGGCGGCAGGCTTTGCCAAGTTTGCACCACCCGACGGTGCCTTCTACCTGTATGCCGATGTGTCGGACCTGACTGACGACGCGGTCGGTTTCTGCAAGCGCATGCTGGATGAAACCGGCATTGCGGCCACGCCCGGCATCGACTTCGACAGGGCGCGAGGACACCATTTCGTCCGTTTCTCGTTCGCCGGTACAACCGCCGATATGGCGGAGGCGTCGCGCCGGCTGCGAGCCTGGCGCAAATAGACCCGTCGTCCATAGCCGGGCTGCTTGGAACTGACGGCGCTTTACCCCCGCATTACCCGGATGAACGATTGCACTGCCCCGCGTGATTCCATTTGAGCTATAAGATTCAGCATCTTATCTCATTGGATCGAGGCGATAATGGCGCCGCCAGCGGGTGAAGCCCAATCCGATGTTCTCCGGCTCGATTTCGACCGCCGCCTCAAGCTGGAGTTCCACGGTTCGAGCGTCACGTCCGATGCCGGACTGCTGGCCTACCGCGAGCTTGATGACGCGCTCGGCCTGATGGCCATCGCTGACCGGCACCTGGTTGACGCCCGCACAGGCCGCAACGGTCGCCACGATCTGGTGGGCATGCTGCGCCAGTCGGTGTTCGGCCGGCTTGCCGGATACGAGGACGTCAACGACGCCGACCGGCTGGGGCGTGATCCTGCGATGCGCTGGATCGGCGGCGGCAAGGCGGTCGAGCGCGATGCGGCCTCGACCAGCCAGATGGGGCGGTTCGAGACCGAGTGGCTCGTGAGTGACGAGAACCTTGCCGCGCTCACCGGTCTCTCGGGGCAGTGGATCGACTCCGTTCATGGCCGGCGCTCGCCGAGGTCCATCGTCCTCGATATGGATTCGAGTGTCAGCCCGACGCATGGCGAGCAGGAAGGCACCGCCTACAACGGCCACTTCGCCTGCACCTGCTATCATCCGCTGTTCGTGTTCAACCAGTTCGGCGATCTGGAGCGTTCTGCGCTGCGCCCCGGCAACGTCCATTCGGCG
>CANJGB010000040.1 GCA_947473805.1 Alphaproteobacteria bacterium | reverse complement strand
TTCGGGCCCAGCGTCACCTTCACCGCGTCGGCGAGGATGTCGACGCCCTTGATCATCCGGGCGCGCGCATCAGCGGCGAAACGTACGTCTTTGGCTGCCATGTTCTTTGCTCCCTTCGATTACTGAATGATGCCCATGATGTCGGACTCCTTCATGATCAGGAGCTCCTCACCATCGAGCTTAACTTCGGTGCCCGACCACTTGCCGAACAGGATGCGGTCACCCTTCTTGACGTCGAGCGGGACCAGCTTGCCGGCCTCGTCGCGCGCGCCGGGACCAACGGCGATCACCTTGCCCTCGGAGGGCTTTTCCTGCGCTGAGTCGGGAATGATAATCCCGCCCTTGGACTTCGCTTCGCCTTCGACACGCTTGACCAACACGCGGTCATGCAACGGCCTGAGGTTCATCAACTCCTCCTGAATTTTGCTTGCAGATCAGTGGTTTGACCGGAGCGCTAGCACTCGCGGCGTTTGAGTGCCAGCTATATAAAAATCCGCGCGCGCGCTGTCAATAGGGCGACGAAAATTTTGCGGTCAGGAAGCCTGGGATGCCTCGGCCTGGCGCTGGCGGAAGCGATGCAGATCGGCGTCGCCCAAGCCCACCTTCAGGTGGGCGTCGCCGTCGCGGTCCTCGCGGCTGACGACCTGACCGTGGCGATAGAGCCAGGCCAAAGCGGCGCCGTCATCGCCGCGTACCGTCAGTTCAACCACGCGGCGCGTACCGGGCAGCTTCGCCGCGATGGTTTTCAATAGCTCATCACAGCCAGAACCGGTCAGGGCGGAAACCAGCAACGTCCCTGCCCCGCGCTCGTGGCTGGCCAGCAGGCGTGCCTGCTCCTCCTCGTCCAGCAGATCGACTTTGTTCAAGACAACCAGAGTCTTGTCGGACGATTCTGTGTCGACACCCAAACTGCCCAATACATCGCGAACGTCCTGGTCCTGGGCGTCGCTGTCGATGTGCGACACGTCGCGGACGTGCAGGATCAGGTCCGCCTCCAACACCTCTTCCAGGGTGGCGCGGAAGGCGGCGACCAGATGGGTTGGCAGGTCGGCAATAAAACCGACCGTGTCGGACAGGATCGCCCCGCGGCCATCCGGCAAGCGGATCGACCGCATGGTCGGGTCCAGCGTGGCGAACAGCATGTCCTTGGCCAAGACGTCGGCCTGGGTCAGGCGATTAAAAAGGGTCGACTTACCGGCATTGGTATAGCCGACCAGCGCAATGACCGGCGTTTCGTGCCGCCGCCGGGTGCGGCGGTGCAAATCGCGAGTCCGGACAACCCCTTCCAGCTCTTTCTTCAGCTTGATGATGCGCTCGTCGATCAGCCGGCGGTCCATTTCCAGCTGGCTTTCGCCGGGACCGCCGAGAAAGCCGAAGCCGCCGCGCTGCCGCTCAAGGTGGGTCCACGACCGCACGAGGCGCGAGCGCTGGTAGTTCAAATGCGCCAGTTCGACTTGCAGCGTGCCTTCCCGCGTCCGCGCCCGCTCGCCGAAGATCTCGAGGATCAGGCCGGTGCGGTCGATGACCTTGGTCTTCAGCGCCTGTTCCAGGTTGCGCTGCTGCACCGGGCTGACCGCTGCATCGACGATGACCACGTCGATGGCGTTCTCCGCCACGATGCGCGCGAACTCCTCCACCTTGCCGCCGCCCAACATTGTCGCCGGCTTGAACGCGGTAAAGCGAGCGACCTCGGCAACGACAACCTCGAGGCCGATGGCGCGCGCCAATCCCACCGCTTCTTCCAGACTGGACTCACCCGGCCGGCGCCGCGTTGCCGCGGCCCGTTTCAGCTCGGGATGTACGACAAGCGCACGATTGCGTCCGGCGAGCGCCGGTTCGGCTGTCATGCCGGACGCAATCGTTGCGCGCCGATCAATGCCCGCCGTCCGCGCCCGGAACCGGGGCCGCTGCCGGATCGAACAACTGGATCGGACCCGCCGGCATCACGGTGGAAATGGCATGCTTGTAGACGAGCTGGACGTGCCCGTCGCGGCGCAGCAGCACGGAAAAATTGTCGAACCAGCTGATCACACCCTGCAGCTTGACGCCGTTGATGAGGAACACGGTGATGGGGGTCTTGTTCTTGCGAACGTGGTTCAGGAACACGTCCTGCACGTTCTGCGGCTTCTCTGCGGCCATAGTAGCTCGCCTTTCTTGTTGTTTTGATTGGTATTTTTACGTTGTGGCTGGGGAGTAGTCATAAGGTCGGTCCCGACGCCAGCCACACGCCGGGTCCGATCAGTGATTTTTACTTAGGAGTTCAAACGGGATTAGGCAAGGTTCTCCCTCGCTTAATCGGTCGCAACCTGCCGCGACACGTGGTCCTTGTAGAGGACGCGCAACCGGCTGGTCAGCAGACCCGGATGGCCATTGCCCACGGGCTTGCCGTCGATCGATACAATCGGCATGACATAGGACGTGGTCGAGGTCAGGAATACCTCGCGCGCGGCCAGGGCCTCGGCCGGAGTGAACTTCCGCTCAATCAGCGTCAGCCCTTCCCGCTTCGCGATTTCCATCAGGGTCACGCGCGTTACCCCGTTGAGGATCCCCGACGTCGCCGGCCGCGTCACCAGATGACCCTCGCCATCGACGATCCAGGCATTGGTCGCGCTACCCTCGGTGACATAGCCATCGCCATCGACCAGCCAGGCCTCGAATGCGCCGGCTTTCTTCGCTGCCTGCTTGGCCATGGCATTTGGTAGGAGCCCGACCGATTTCACATCCACCCGCGCCCAGCGCAGGTCCGGCATGGTCACCACCGCGACCCCGCGCTGCGCCGAGGCATCAGCCTTCGCCACCGGCTGCCGGCGGGCGGTCACCACGACCGACGGACGCACATTTTCCGGAAAAACATGATCCCGCCGGGCTGTGCCACGGTTGACCTGCAGGTAGACGATGCCTTCCTTCACGCCATTCCGCCGGATGGTTTCCTTCAGGACCCCAGCCAAGGCGGCCATGGACATCGGCGCCGCGATCGTCAGTTCGGCCAGGCTGCGTTCCAGCCGTGCATTGTGCAGCGGCAGATCGACCATGCGGCCATTCACGACCGCGATCACTTCATAGACCCCGTCCGCGAACTGAAAACCGCGGTCCTCGATATGGATATTGGCCTGCCGGTGGGGCAGGTACTGGCCGTTTACGTATGCGATCCGCGACATCGACAACCGGGTCCAAGGGGGCGAGAGCCCATCATTGCAGGAATGGCAGCCATACGCGGGCTACATTTGAAATAATATACTTTATCTATAATATGGCTTCCATATGAAATCGAAACATCCTTCCGCGGCGGGCTCCAGCTTCGTCTTCAACGATATCACCCGCTTGTTCCGGAAGCGGTTTGCGCAGCGTGCGCAGTCCCTGGCGCTAACCTATGAACAGGTGCGCATCCTGTTTCATCTCCAGCACTTCGACGGCATCCGCCAGGCGGGGCTGGCCGACATGCTGCAGATGCAGGCCATCGTGCTGTCCCGCGCGCTCGACAAGCTGGCCGACCTGAAACTGATCCAGCGTCTGCCCGACCCGACCGACCGCCGCGCCGTGCGGCTGGTCCTGGCCGATAACGCAGCGCCGGTCCTCGACCAGATCAATGTCGCCATGGCCGAAACCAAGGAAGAGGCCAATGCTGGCCTCACCAAGGCCGAACTCGATGCCATTACCAACGCGCTCGAAAAGATCAAACGCAACCTCGCCGCCCTCGTGAACGAGACCAACAAAAATGAATGACGCTGTCGATACCCCCCTGCCCCGTCCACCGCTCCTGTTCGCGCGCCGCGCACGTGGTCGCGGCCGGTGTTCATGCTGGGCGGCCCGCTCGTCGTTCTGCTGATCGTCGGCTACGTCTACCAGACGGGTGGCCGCTACGTGTCGACCGACCACGCCTGTGTGAAGGCCGACAAGGTCAACGTCGCGGCCGAGGTGACCGGCAACATCGCCTCCGTTGCGGTGGCCGAAAACCAGCACGTAGAAAAAGGCCAGCCGCTGTTCCGTCTCTCCGTTGCGACGGCATCGCTGTGAATCATGACCGGCTTCACGCCCGACACGCAGGGCGGAACCATCATCGTGTCCGGCATGTTGCAGGGCTTCGGTCTGGGCATGATCTTCGTGCCGATGAGCACGCGGGCATGATCAGCTACCTGTACGACTTCCATCTGATGATGTGGCTGATGATCTGCATCGCGCCCCTGCTGCTCCTTCTGCGCCGGCCGAAACCTCTGCGGCCGCCCCTGCCGTGGCGGTCCACGCCGACTGATCCCCCGGTTGCCGAAGCCCTGCTGCTGACGCACAATGCGTCGAGGAAAAACCGGCGCCGGACAGCGGAGGAATATGGCCGATGCTTCTCTCCTACTTTTTCGGGCCGCCGTCTGTCAGCCTGAAATGCGTGAATACCAAAGGGTCCGCCGTTTGATGCCCGCCGTGTTTCGCTTTCTCGTCACCCTGTGCTTTGCGGTTGCCGGTTTCGCCGGTATAGCGGCGGCGGCTGATTGGCGCGAGGACGCGCCCGGTACCAGCCGGCGGATCGACCCGGGCGTTTTGCCAGCGCCCGACAGCGATCTCCGGCGGGCGTACGAGTCCAACCGCGGTCGCATCGTCAAGCCGCCGGCGGATACTGGCCCAAGGGTGCCCACCGGTTTCCGCGCCGAACTGTTCGCCTCGGGCCTCGACCAGCCACGGGTGATCCGTGTTGCGCCAAATGGCGACGTCTTCCTGGCCGAAACCGGTGCAGGCCGCATCCTGATGTTTCGTGCCACGGCAGACGGCAAAGCGCCCAAGCCCACGCCGTTTGTCGGCGGATTGCGCCAACCCTATGGCATCGCCTTCTATCCGCCGGGACCCGATCCGAAGTTCATCTATGTGGCCGAAAGTCACCGCGTCATACGCTACCCGTACCGCAACGGCGACGTGCAGACCTCGACGCCACCGCAGGTGATCGTGGCCAACATGCCCACCGGCGGCCACTGGACGCGCGATCTCGCCGTCGCTGCCGACGGGAGTGAGATGTTTGTGTCCATCGGCTCGGCTTCGAATTTTGGCGGCAATATGCCGACGATGGCCCAGAAGGACATCGCCGAATTGGAGGCAAAGCATGGCCGCGGTGCCGCCTGGGGACCGGAAGAGGGCCGCGCCGTGGTGCGGCGTTTCGACCCCGATGGCCGCGACGTGCGTACCCATGCCACCGGCCTGCGGAATTGTTCGGGCCTGGCGACGCAACCCGAGACTGGCGCGCTATGGTGCGTGGTGAACGAACGTGACGGCCTGGGCGACGACGTGCCACCCGACTACGCCACCCGCGTTCTGCCGAAATCGTTCTACGGCTGGCCGTGGTTCTATATCGGCAACCACGAAGACCCGCGCCTCGCCGGCCGCCGGCCCGATCTCAGGGACGATGTCACCGTACCCGATGTGCTGATCCAGGCCCACTCGGCGCCGCTCGGCATCGCGTTCTACGATGGCGAAAGCTTCCCGGAGGAGTATCGCGGCGATGCTTTCGTTACGTTGCACGGCTCATGGAACCGCAGCACCCGCGCCGGCTACAAGGTGGTTCGCCTGCGCATGAAGGATGGCGAGCCTACCGGCGGCTACGACGATTTCATGACCGGCTTCGTCGCCAATGATGTCGACGTCTGGGGTCGCCCGGTCGGCATCGCGGTGGCCAAGGACGGCGCGCTGCTCGTCAGCGAGGATGGCAACGGCACAGTCTGGCGCATCACCTACGACAAGAAGTAATCGCAAAAGTACACGTCCCGGGAGGACGCCATGGGCTACCGGCTGAGTCAGGCCGAGATCGAGACCTACCATCGCGACGGTCTGGTCATTCCGAACTACCGCCTGCCGGACGACGCAGTGGCGCGCCTGCGCGCCGGCGCCGATCGCATCCTGAACCTGCCTGGCCAGGCGACGCCGGGACGCGACTGGGTCCCCATCGGTCACCTGCCCGACCGCCCCGGCGTCATCGACGGCGCACCGGGCGGCGATCTGCTGTTCGACGTCGCGACGACCCCTGACCTCGTCGATATGGTCGAGCAATTGCTCGGTCCGGACATCATCCTCTGGGCCAGCAACATCTTCGGAAAGCCGGCACGTACCGGCAAACCCGTGCAGTGGCACCAGGACGGCCACTACTTTCCGGTCGAGCCGATGGCGACGCTGACCGCGTGGATCGCCATCGACGACGCCACGCCGGAGAACGGCTGCCTGCGCTACATCCCCGGCTCGCACCGCCGCGGCCTGCTGACGCACACCGACGAGCATCGTGTTCCAGGCGTGCTGTCGCGCGCCATCTGGAACGATGCGGTGGATGAGTCCTCCGCGCGAGATGTCTGCCTCAAGGCCGGGCAGTTCTCGCTGCACCATGTCGATATCGTCCACGGCTCGAACGCCAACACCTCGGGACAGCGCCGCGCCGGCTTCGTGGTGCGCTACATGCCGGCAACATCTTTGTTCGTGCGTGCAGTGAAGCCTGGCATCCCCGTCGCCAGCGGTACGGTGCCGACCTATGCGACGCGGCCGATTTTCCTGCTGCGCGGTCAGAACCGCCACCCCGGCAACGACGTCGAGATCGGTCACGAAAACCTCGCCGACCTCGACCAACTGGTCGCCGCCCGCCGCCCGGCCTAGGGCGCCCTCAGCACAGCTTCCGCAGCAGCGATACCGGTTTCATACGCGCCGTGCGTGGTCGAGAAGCTGTGGATCGAGCAGGCCTCGCCCGCAAAGAACAACCGCCCATCCACCGGTGCCGCGAGAATTTCCCGTGCGCCGCTGTGCCCCGGCAAAGCGTGCGAGTATGAGCCTCCGGCCCACGGATCCAAATGCCACGCAGATCTTGCGACAGGGTGAACCGAAGACCTGATGTCGCTTCCCAGTTGCGCCACGAGTTGGTCAACGGCAAACGCGACAAAGGCGTCGTCCAGCTCAAGTTCAATGGCCAGCGCGCCGCCGAAGTAAACTTCCGTCAGCGGACGGCCGAACGGCCGCCAATGGAACGACGCCGTCCGGCTCGTGGTCAGCGACCCATGCAGCCGCGTTTCCGGTGGCAAAATATCCGGCCGATCCAGGGTCAAAAACAACTTGTCAGCCACCCCCAGCGGCAGAACATGCGCTGCCTCAACCTTGTCCGGCAGCGGCGGATCGAACCGGATCGCTTCGGTTGCCAGCAGGTGCGTCGATATCGTGACGATGACAGAGCCGGCGCGGATCATGCCTTGCGTCGTTTCCAGCTGCACCACCTTGCCCCGATGGTCGATCCGGCTGACGGCGCAGTTCAGCTTCACCTGCAAACCCTGTCCGAAATCGCGCACCGCGCGGCCATAACCTTCGACCACGCGCCAGTTGACGCCCGAATCCTCGTAGCGATGGAAGTCGAGCACCGACACCCGCTCCAGTTCCGCACCGTTGTAATACGTGCTGGTCGCCTCCAGCATCGGGTTCCACCGGCTGCCCGGTGCCAGCAGTTCAGCCGCCGCTCTGTCGGGCTCTGCCGCCGCCGCTTCCAGCCGCGCGTAGAAACTTTCAGATGCGTCGCGATAGGCGCGCTGATCCGTCGGCGGGAAATCCCGGTTGGCCGCCGGTTTGTTCCAGGGCGGATCGGCGCGGTCGACCGTCAGGCCCAGTTGCTCGGCAATTCCCACCCACGGATTGCGGTCCGCCGAGTGCAGCCAGCCGCACCCCATATCCAGCGCCGCCCCACCCGGCCCCGCCACGGTATGCGCCCGCCCGCCGGTCCGGTCCCGCGCCTCGAGGATGATGACGGCCAGGCCAGTGCCCGCGAGCCGCCGCCCCGCCGCCAGTCCGGCAGCGCCGGCGCCGATGATCGCTACGTCGAAATCGACATTCCTCATGCCGCCCAGTCTACGACCGGGAATGTGTCCGATGAAACCGCTACAGCTTGGATACCTGCCGGCCGTCTGCCGGTGTTAGGCTCTACCGATGAAAGAATCGAACCGGACCGAACCGGCAAACTCGCCGCTGCTGGGCCTGCTGTACATGTGCGCAGCCACGGCGTTTTTCGCGATGCTGGATTCGCTGAACAAGTATCTCGGGCAGATCCTGCCGATCGCCGAGGTCGTGTGGGTCCGCTATGCGGTGCATCTGGCCCTGATGATTGTCATACTGGCGCCGCGCATGGGCTGGCGCCTGGTGCAGACGCGGCGGCCCTGGCTACACGTCGCCCGCGCCCTGTCGCTGCTGGCCTCGTCGGTTTGTGCGGTCTACAGCCTGCGCCATATCCCGGTCGCCGACGCCACGGCAATCTACAATGCCGCACCGCTGCTGATTGTGCTGCTCAGCGGCCCGATGCTTGGCGAGAAGGTCGGCCTGCGCCGCGTCGTCGTCGCCTGTGTCGGATTCATCGGCGTGCTGATCATCATCCGGCCTGGGACCGACGCGTTCCAGCCGGCCTCGCTCGCCATGGTCCTGGCGGCCCTGTCGGGCACCGCGTACCAGTTGCTGTCGCGCGAACTGGGCGTCGTCGATCACCCCATGACCAGCCTGTTCTTCCTCGGCCTCGTCGGCACCGTGGCCACCGGCCTGGTGGTCCCTTTCTCCTGGGTCCCGCCACCGTCCATATGGGTTTGGCTGCTTATGGGCCTGTGCGGCATTGTCGGAGGCGCCGGCCAATACCTGATCACCCAGGCCTACAGCGTCGCGCCGGCCTCGATTGTGGCGCCGTTTTCCTACTCGCAGCTGATCTGGGCGACGCTCGCGTCCTGGTTGATCTTTGGCGACGTACCCAGTTGGTGGACGCTGCTCGGCATGGTGATTGTGGCCGGATCCGGCCTCTACATCACCCGAATCCAGCGGAAAACCGCCTAGAGATGCACCAGGGCCAGAATGACCAGGGCCCAGACGCCCAGCAACAGGACAAGCGCGGCGTCGAACACAATAACGGGAGTGTCGACGGCACCGCCAGTCACGGCAATGTTCTGCAAGCGCCTAGGTGATCAGGCCTAGAAACGTACTTTCGCCTGGCTGTCGCCGAACGGCGCGTCCCGGTTTTTCAGGGCGGTTTTCAGGTCGTGGTCTGCCATGTCGCGCTTGAACTGCTCGCGGCGCGGGCCGTGCGCCATGTTGGCACGGGCATCCCCCTCGCCCGCCAGCCGCTGCAGCATCGAGGCGCCCATCAGGTCCAGGCCGTGGTTCACTGCCCGTTTGATGTTGGCGATGATCTCCTGGTCCATCAGCGAGACACGCCGGGCCAGTTCGTTCACCGCGAAGTCCAGTTCCGCCGCCGGCACCGATTCAAGGACCAGCCCGATCTTTGCCGCGTCTTTTCCGCTGATCCAGTCGCCCGTCATCAACAGCCGCTTGGTCCATTGCGGCCCGCAATAGTAAAGCCACATGTGGTTCGGCGGCATGCCGTTGCCGCGCGTCGCCGGATAGCCGAAGCGCGCGTCGTCGGCCGCGATGATCATGTCGGCGTTGAACACCAGGTCAGTGCCGCCGGCCAGGCAATTGCCCTGCACGCCGGCGATGACCGGCTTGTGCAACCGGTACGCGGCCAGTGTCTTCTGGTGCTGACGCTCGATGTTGAAGGTCACATCGTCGATGGAATCGTGAATGCCGCGATACGACGTGTTCCGCCCCGCCTCGTCGCCCGCCCGCCGGTCATAGGTGGCCGGCAGGTCGTAGCCGGCGCAAAAGTCCTTGCCGGCGCCGCGCAACACAATAACGTTCACATCGGTGCGGTCGTCCGCCTCCATCATGGCGTCGTGCAGTTCCTGCATCAGGTCGCCACTCAGCGCGTTGCGCTTCTCCGGCCGGTTCATGGTGATGTGCGCAACCCGCTCAATCACCTCGAAGCGGAGGTAGTCCGTCGTCTTCAGCCATTTGGCCATATTTGTTTCTCCCTCAATCCTGTGCGTATTTTATCCTCAGAACCTCAATCTCCTCGACGCCGCCCGGCGTGCGGAACCTGACCGTGTCGCCCACGCGACTGCCGCGCATCGCCTTGGCGATGGGCGAGATCCAGCTGACCAGGCCCGGCCGCCGGCTGACCTCGTCAACGCCGACAATGGTCAGCGTATGTTCTTCATCGCGCCCGTTCACATAGGTGACCGTGGCGCCGAAGAACGCCTTGTCCAGATGCTGCTGCTTGGCTGGATCGACAACTTCCGACAGTTCCATCCGCCACAGCAGGAAGCGCACCCGCCGGTCGATCTCGCGCAGGCGGCGCTTGCCGTACTGGTAGTCGGCATTTTCCGACCGGTCGCCGTTGCTCGCCGCCCAGGACACCGTGTTCACCACAACGGGGCGCTCGGCGCGCAATGCCGCCAGTTCGTCTTTCAGCATCTGGAAACCGGCCGGCGTAATGTAGTTCTTCGCGCCCGGCGGCAGGGCTTCCGCCGCCTCAGCCAGGTCCTCGTCGCCCTCGTCGTCTTCCTTGACGAATGCCTTGCTCATGTCAGTCCGATGCGGAAATGGTCACTGGTCGGGAAAGGCGCCTGGCATAACGGCGGCGAGGCCACCCAGTTGCCGCAAAATCCGCAGCAGGTCGATGACCTCCATCCACTCTACCACCCGGCCGTCTTCGATCCGGGCAAAGGCCGACCCGGTCGCGGTGATCGTGCGTCCCGTCGCCGGCAGGCCCAGATACCCACCATGATCCGTCAATTTCATTTCCCAGCGGACCGCTGCGCTGCCCGCCTCGACCAGCAGGATCTTGATGTCGAAAGTCGCGCCCTCGAACGCGGCGCCAAAGGCCGCCCGCCGCTTGGCGAGGCCCGCCGGCCCCCGCTGGTCCGGAAAATCGGCATAGCTGAGATAGGCGTTCGGCGCGACCAGTTCCTCGGCCGCCATGACCGACCCGGCACCGAACCCGAAGCGCAGCATGTTCTCGACCAGTGCGGCGTTGCGCTGCCGCTCGTTCGGGCTGGCCGGGCGCAGCGACACAGCCTCTTCGTACGACGGATATTTCGAATAGCTTTCGAAACGCCGCACGTTCAGGTCGGTGCCCGCGAAGTTCGGCACCCGCCGCCCGTTCGCCTTGGCCAGCGCGGCGTCCAGTGCGCCGCCATGCGCCATGATCCGCAACGGCTCCCAGTTGCTGATGTGGTGGCGGATGCGGCCGTCCTCGAAACCGAACGCCGCCAGCGTCCACTGCGACGCCTCAGCATCGGAATCGCCGTCGCCCAGATAGCGGCCGGTCTTGCCGCGCGTCTGGCGAAGCAGGATCACGTCGTCCCCCTCGGCCACCATCGCGATCACGTTCAGCTTCATCCCCTCGATGGTCGAGCGCCCGTTCCGGATATTGCTGATCAGGCCTTCGCGGCCCTTGGGCACCGCCATGACCGAGGAGCGGTTGAGGTATTCGGGGTGGCAAATTTCCATCACCACCTCTTCCTTGCCCTGGTTGAAGCACTCCTCCAGGTAACGCCAGATGATGACTTTCTTCGGGTCGGCGTGTTTTGCGGCGCTGGCGGTCACGGTATTGGCTTTCGGTGGGTTCGGGGGTGGCACACGCTAGGGAGGCGTCTCCCCGGTGTCAACGCGCCCCGGATTTAGTTCACATCAGGCGCGCCACATGTCGTATGTACGGCGCGAACAGACAGGATTTTGCCGTGGCGCCGCCGCTTCTCATGCTTCGTGACATTCACTTGACGTTCGGCGGCACACCGCTGCTGGACGGGGCGGAGCTGTTCCTGTCCGCGGGCGAACGCCTGTGCCTCGTCGGGCGCAACGGTTCGGGCAAATCCACCCTGCTCAAGATCGCCGCCGGCATGATCGACCCGGAACAGGGCGAACGCTTCGTCCAGCCCGGCAAGACGGTGCGCTACCTGGCGCAAGAGCCCGACCTGAGCGGCTTTCCCGACGCCTTGTCCTATGTCGAGGCCGGCCTCGGCCCCAATGACGACGAGTTCCGCGCCCGTTACCTGCTGGAACAATTGTCCGTCCCCGATGGCCCGCCCGAGAAGCTGTCCGGCGGAGAGCAGCGCCGTGCGGCCCTCGCCCGCGCGCTGGCGCCCGAGCCCGATATCTTGATGCTGGACGAGCCGACCAATCACTTGGACCTGCCGGCAATCGAGTGGCTGGAGGCCGAGTTGAAGTCGACCCGCTCGGCCCTCATCCTTATCAGCCACGACCGTCGCTTCCTGCAGAACCTCTCCAGTTCCACCGTCTGGCTCGACCAGGGCACGACACGGCGGCTGGACCGCGGCTTCAGCGCTTTCGAGGACTGGCGCGACACCGTCATCGAGGAAGCCGAAACTGCGCGGCACAAGATGGACCGCAAGATTGTCCGCGAGGAAGACTGGCTGACCCACGGCGTGTCCGGCCGCCGCAAGCGCAACCAGAAGCGCCTCGGCATGCTGCACCAGATGCGCCAGGACCGGCGCGAGCGTCCGCGCACCGCCGGCAACGTCAACCTCGTGGTTACCGAAGGCAATGTGTCCGGCCGCCTGGTGGCCGAGGTCGAGAATATTTCCAAGTCGTTCGGTGATCGTACGGTCATCGGGGACTTTTCGACCCGCGTCCTGCGCGGCGACCGCATTGGCATTGTCGGCCCGAACGGCGCCGGCAAAACCACGTTGCTGAACATTCTCACCGGCGTGTTGCCGCCTGACAGCGGCACCGTACGCCTCGGCACCAACCTGCAGGTCGTCGTGCTGGACCAGAAGCGCGCCAGCCTGGCGCCGAACCTTACCCTCGCCGAGGCGCTGACCGGCGGCGCCGGCGACACCGTCATCGTGAACGGCAAGCCGAAGCACGTCGCCGGCTACATGAAGGACTTCCTGTTCCAGCCGAACCAGGCCAACACGCCGATCTCGCGCCTCTCAGGCGGCGAGCGTGCGCGGCTGATCCTGGCGCGCGCGCTGGCGCAGCCGTCGAACCTGCTCATCCTCGACGAACCGACCAACGACCTCGACCTCGAAACCCTCGACCTGTTGCAGGAAATGCTGGCTGACTATCCCGGCACCGCGCTGCTGGTCAGCCACGACCGCGATTTCCTCGACCGCGTTGCCACCTCGGTCATCGCCTTCGAGGGCAAGGGCCAGTGGTCGGAATATCCCGGCGGCTACAGCGACATGGTCACCCAGCGCGGCCACGGCGTATTGACCGATGGCCCGCCCCTGCCCGGCCGCAAACCCGCCGCCGTCGCGCCGGTCGCGGCCGTTCCGCAGCAACCGCGTCGCAAGCTGTCCTTCAAGGAAAAGCACGCGCTGGACACCCTGCCCGGCATGATGGAAAAACTCACCGCCGAGATTGCCCGCCTCCAGGCCCTGATGGCCGATCCGGCGCTCTACACGCGCAACCCGGGCGAATTCGCCAAGGCCAGCGCCGCGCTTGAGGCCGCGACCAAGAAACTGGCCGCCGCCGAGGAACAATGGTTGGAACTGGAACTCGCCCAGGAAGAACTCAAGGGCTAGGCCGCCGTCTCCTTCCAGCCGAAACGTTCCAGGCCCTGCCGGCCCTGCGGCGTGACGCCGTAGGTGCCCCGCGCCACCCGTTCGAACCAGCCATAGACATCGTCCTGCATGATGCGCGCGGCATTCGGCACATCTGCGGCCGCGCGCAACGCCTTCAGCGTCATCGGGCCCCGCCCGATCAGCACCTCGGCGCAGCGCAGCGCTTCCTGCCGATAAGCAGTCATGATCGGCTGGCGCGTCGAACCGCCTTGGGTCGGGTCGCCGACCCGGCGTTTATGCTCGCCCAGCAGGCGTCCCAGCCGCTTCGTGTTCTTACGCGGCGCGTAGGGCACGGGATCGAGCAGGATTTCCACCCGCGGCGGCGTCACCACCATCAGGCCCAGGCACAGGCGACGGCACAGCTTCTTTACATCGCCCAGATTCTTGGGCCAGACTCCCACGGCGAGATAAACCACATCAGTCACCGCCAGCCGGTCGATGCCCTGCAACACTAGGCCCAGTCCGAAGGCACGCTTGAGTTCGACCACGACCGGCGGCTCGTCGCCGCGCACGCCGATGACGTCGCAGCCCTTGATCTCGCCCTTGACGTCATAACCCTGCGCTTCCAGCAGGGCCTTTACCGGCGCGTACAGTTCGGTCTCGAATGGCATGGCCTGGCCAGATTAACATGGCCGGCAGGGAGAAACGCCATGGATGAACTTAAGAACCTGCCTGCGGTACGCCGCGTCGTCACCGGCCTCGATGCCAGGGGCCGCTCAATGATTGTCATGGACGACATCGCGCCAACGGCATTCGCCTACGCGAAGTCACCCGACTTCGGCTCGCTGGAATGCTGGCGCACGACCGAGATGCCGGTCGACAACAGCCGCCCGGGCGACGCCTGTGTGCCGCCCTTCGGCGCCACCCTGCCCCCGAATGGTTCGACCTGCCGCATCGTGCAGCTTCCGCCGGACCATACCTATCGCGACCAGTGGGCGCGCGACGGCGGCATGCATGGCGTGACCGGCAGCGGCCATGACGGCAAGATCCGGCAAACGTCGATGCACAAGACGCCAACCCTGGACTACGTCATCGTCCTCGAGGGCGAGATCTACGCGGTGATGGAAAGCGGCGAAACAAAGCTGTCGAAAGGTGATGTCCTGGTCCAGCGCGGCACTAACCACAGCTGGAGCAACCGCTCGACGCAGAATTGCGTTTTGGCGGTCGTCATGCTTGACGCCCGCCCGAACTAACGGCCCCGCCCGCTCCCGGCCGGGGCCGTCGTCGTTCAGCAGCCCGCGCGCTTCAGCAGGCCGTCGCTGCGGAGTTGGCCAAGGTTGTCGACCATGGTCAGCGAGTCAGCCAGGGCCAGGAAGTGGTTGGTCTTCGACAGGTGCGGATAGGCTGCCAGCGGCTTCAGCTTGTCCGAATTGTTCTCCAGCCACTCGGTCATCTTCTTGCCATCCGTCGAGCCCACGCCCTCGGCTGCCGCCTTCGCGATGTAGAGGATGTCGTACATTTCCGCGACATTCACGATCTGCGTCGCCGGATCCATGTTCGGCGCGAAGGACTTCAGCCGGACCAGGAACTTTGCGTAGTCCGAGGTACCCACCGCGTCCGCCGCGCAATAGGTGAACGGCTTGATGCCGACGCCGGCGACCAGGTGCTTCACCGCCGGCCCCGCCGCCTTGGCGATGACCGGATAGGTGATGACGACGCCGTTATTGCCGGCCATATCAACATTCCAGCCCAGTTCGTCGATGTTCTTGACGATGGTTGCCGTGTCCGACGAGAACGAATGCGGCGACAGGATGAAGTCAGCATTCTTGGCGCGGAGGCGCAGAAGTACCGGCGTCAGGTCCGTCGAGTTGATCGGGAACTGATCCATCGCCACCGGGGTGGCGCCGCGTTGCGCCATGCGCACCTTGATACGTTCACCGATCAGCACGGACTGCTGCGCGTCATCGATCAGGATGGCGACGGCCTTGGCCTTCTTCACGTCGAGTGCATAATCGGCCATGGCATCGGCAATGGCGTCCGAGCCCGGTCCGTAAGTGAACAGCGTCGGCGCCAGCTCCGGCGTGATCTGGTTTGACGTCGCGAAACTCCAGTAGGTAATCCCGGGCTCGTTCACCATCACGGCCTTCGCGGCCGCAATCGTCGTCGGGCTAAAAATCGGGCCCAGCATGATCGAGACCTTGTCCTGGTAGACGATGCGTTTTGTCTCCGTCACCGCCATCGTGGCGTCGCCTGCGTCATCGCCCTGCACCAGCTGGACCTGGCGACCGAGGATGCCGCCGGCGGCGTTGATCTCCGCCGCCGCCATCCGTGCACCCAGGAGGGCCGCCAAGCCGGTCTGCGCACCGGCACCTGTCGTGGCGAACAGGGCGCCAACTTTCAACGGTTCCTTGTTTGCCTGGGCCTGTGCCCCGGAAACGCCTGCTAAACCTGCGAGAAAAAGCGCGGCGAGCGCCGCACGGCGGGTTGCGCCGGAAGCCAGTTGGCCCGTCATTGTATCCTCCCCATCCAAGAAGCTGGACGTCCGGAAAGCCTAGGCCTGTGCCGATCGAGCCGTCGAATGCCCTTTTGCGTTGCGACCGATCTGATAACGATATGGGTTCTAGGGCGTACCCGTGGGCGGCGGCTGCAGGTTTGCGCCGGCAGTACCGGGCCGCGGTCAAAGTCCGTGGCCGGCGGCAGTGTCGGGATGCCGGTACTGACACCCCCCTTTGCGTCGACTGACAGGTCGACCGGCCGGCCATCCTTGATCGCACTGCCGACCCACTTGTCGCCTTCGCGGTGCATCGGGCCGACGGGCGTATGCCCCCCTGCCCGCAACTTTGACTGCACCTCGGCGGGCGATGTCGAGCCATCGACCCCCGAGACGGAGTTCGCCCCCTGCGCCAGGGCCACGGTCGAACAGCCGAAAGTCAGGATGAAGCCGAGCAGGTGCGCTTTCATGTCGGATATTCTCCCGGGCCTGTCGCCCGGAGGTCAACGCCGTTGCGTGCCGCGTTGTTCCATTTCTAACGCGCGGACCTCTCGCGTGGCGCTTCCGCAACCGGCATTTTCGTCGTGGCAACCGAACCGCTGATACGCCCGCCCAGTTCGATCTCGATGTCGCCGCAGACGGTGGTGCCCGACACCCGGCCAGTGGAGCGGATCAGCAGATTGCCCCGCACGGCCAGCTTTCCCTCGTACGAGCCGGCGATCTCCGCCGTGGCGATTTCGACCGAGCCGCCGAATCGCCCGGTTTCACTCACGGCCAGGTGGCCGCAATCGACGAGCGTCGCGTCCACCTTGCCATCCACTACAAGTCGGTCACACGAACTGATCGTGCCCGACAGGGATATTTCCCGGCCGACCACGAGTGTCCTCTGGCGCACGGTATCGTCTGCCGGCTTCGGCTGCTGCTGCGGAACTTGCCAGTCTCTGGCCATGCCACGTCCCCCACTAGATTGCGCGGATGGGAATCATAGGCAGTCCGGGCGCCTACAACGGGTGACAAATTAGAGACTTGGAAGCCAGTCGCATCCATAACGTAAGACATAATGCCAACATAGTCCGGGCGTATGGTAGCAAACTCACCAAGCGCCATCTGTGAGGTGCCGTGCAACACCGCCCCGCCGATCTGGACAATCCCGTTCCGCCCGCGACCGGCAATGCTGCGCCCGATGATCGCCTGCTGCGCCGGGCGACCGGTGCATTTCAGGCGCCGTCCGTTAGACGAAGCGTGCTCCAGTTGCTCACGTCGGTCGCCCCTCTGCTCGCCCTGTGCGCCATCATGTACGCCAGCCTCGGCGTCTCAACCTGGCTGACACTGGGCTTGGCTTTCCTTGCGGCCGGATTTGTCGTGCGCATCTTCATCATCCAGCACGACTGCGGGCACGGCGCCTTCTTCTCCTCGAAACGGGCCAACGACCTGGCAGGCCTTGCCTGCAGCCTGTTCACCTTCGCCCCCTACGGCAACTGGCGGCGACAGCACGCCGGGCACCACGCGAACTGGAACAATCTCGACCAAAGGGGCAGCGGCCTCGACATCTACTCCACCTGCCTGACAGTCCGCGAATACGACGCCTTGTCGCGTCGCCATCGCTGGTTCTATCGCGCCTCGCGTCATCCCTTGGTCTCCCAGCTGATCCTGCCACCGCTGGTGTTCCTGCTGCTCTATCGGGTGCCGTTCGACACGCCGCGGGCCTAGCGGCGCGAACGCCTCGCTGTCCATCTGACCAATGCCGCGCTGGCAGCGATTCTCGTGACTCTCGGCTTCGCCCTGGGATTCGGCGCAATGGCGGCGGTGCAGCTGCCGATCATGGTGTTCGCCTCGATCATTGGCGTCTGGCTGTTTTCGGTGCAACACCGCTTTGATGCTGTTCGCTGGTGGCGCCGGGCGGAGTGGACCGCAACGCTCGCGTCCCTGGCTGGCTCGTCATTCCTCCGCCTGCCCCGCATCCTGCAGTGGTTCACCGGCAATATCGGCTATCACCATGTGCATCACCTCAACCCGCACATTCCCAATTACTGACCTTGCCCTCGTTCAACGTTTCCCTTGACGTGCTGACTATGCCGCCGAGCTGATTTTTCCGGCAAGCCATTTCTGCTCGAAAGCCATCGGGCTGCTATAGCCCAGCGTCGAATGCAGCCGCCGATGGTTGTAGAAGGTAATCCAGTCCATCACCTCGTCCTTGGCCTGACGTCGCGTGCCGAAGCGCATGCCGTGGAGCCGTTCGA
>CANJGB010000039.1 GCA_947473805.1 Alphaproteobacteria bacterium | reverse complement strand
CGTCCGGCCCTTTGCCAGCTCCACCTCGGCCTGCCGCAGCAGCCCGATGATCTGCTCCGCCGTATATCGCTTCCTTGGCATCGTACCTCCTCCATGTGGAGGCCGAATTCTCCCTCAAATCTTGGAGCCCTTTAAGGGATGCAGACCACGTCGGCGCGGAAAATCCAGGCGTTGGTAATTGGAAGTTGATAGCGTGCGCCCAGGGCGTACTGGTCGCCCCTGGCGATGCGCCCGGGCAGGTTGGTGCCGCCCATCGCCTGTACCGTCGCCACTTCGACAACGATCTGCTGGTTCAGGCTGAACAGATACTGGATGCCCAGCGCGCCGCCATAAGTTTCGTTGGCGCTGTCGTCCAGCTTGGGGAATCCGGTCAGGTTGTCGGTCTCGAAGTTGATACCGGTATTCTTCAGCACACCGCCGGCACCGGCATCGCGCGCCAGGCTCTGCGGGCGGTCCTTGCCGTAGAAAATGTTGAAATAGGGAATCAGTGTCCTATCGTGCCCGATGTGAGGTCATTCACCGCCTGTTCGAATTTGTGGAACATCGGAGATATCGACGCATAGGCATGGTTCGAGGCCGACCATTCGGAAAACACCTTCTGGTGGCAGCTCGCGCAGGCCGAGGCCGAGGGGAAATTGCTTTCAGCGAAAACCGCGGCATGGGGGTCGGTCGCCACAGGAGGGGTGTCGGCCGCGAACGCAATGCCGGCCATGCAGCCGAGCATCAACGACAGGCACCAAACTGCTGCCGCGTCGAGTTTCATATTTTCCCCTTCGCATCGACACGCTACCGACGCACGCTTGCCGACGTTCCGAACGTCGCGCTGAAGTTAAAGGGCTCCAACGACTTCGCTGTTGTTATTCATCACAGGTCGACTGTTTGGATGTGACATTTTCTCAGCATCACGAAATTCGCGTCCGGCGCGGCCTTTATGCCACGGTGACGCTACGGCAGGATGTGGCCACACTGTCGCACTTCGCCGATAAACATCTGGCAGGACTGCCAAATGATTGAGCAGTTGTAGCGCCGAGAAACATCTTGATGATCGCTGTCTGGGGATAACTTCGCAAAGTTGCGCGACTCGGGCTTGGCAAAAGGTTTGGCATGCACAGCTTGGCCAGATTTGCTACCAAGCTGCATCTTGGAATTACTCGACTGAGTGGGGAGAAAACGTCATGACCAGCCATACAAAACCGGCTTTCCCGTCGCAAGGCGTGGCAGTCGTCGCCGGCGGAAGTGGCGGCATCGGCTCGGCGATCTGCCAGGCCCTGGCGGCGGCTGGCGCCGATATCGTCCTCACCTACAACAAGAACCGCGAGAAGGCCGAGGCCGCGGCAAAAACTGTAACCGCTTTGGGTCGCAAGGCCGAGATTGCGCAGCTGTCGCTCGAAGATGCAGGCGCGGTTCAGGCTTTCATCGACGACGTCGCCAAGCGCCAAACTTACATTCACACCGTGGTCTATGCCATGGGTCCGCTGGTCCCGCAGAAATTTCTCAGCGCCGTCACGCCGGACGAGATGAAGCAGTATCTGCTAGGCGACACGATGGCCTGCTTCAACTTGATTCACTCCAGCCTGTTGCACGTCCGCCGCGCCAAAGGTTCGTATGTCGCCATACACACGACGGCGCTGTCGCGATGGGCAACACGAGACGGTCTGTCTGCTGTGCCCAAGGCTGGTGTCGACTTGATGATGCGCGGCATCGCTCGCGAGGAAGGGCGTTTCGGCGTCCGCGCCAATTGCGTGGCGCTGGGCCTGATTGAGGCCGGCATGTTCCACCAACTGCGTGACATGGGTCACCTTGACGACAACTACATCAAGGCGGCAGCCAACAACGTACCCCTGAAACGCATGGGAACGGCGGAGGAGGTGGCTGACGCCGTGACATTCCTGGCCTCCGCGCGCGCCAGTTATGTCACCGGTCAGGTCATCCGTGTCGATGGCGGCTTCCCGCTGTAACGGCCGCAATTTCACCCCAATGATCCCGCACCGTAAGGCCATGGTTCGTTTTGCTCTCACCATGTTTGCCTGCATGCTCGGTCTGCCGGTGGCCGCGCAACAGCAGGCGCCTGCGCCGCCCACTCAGGCATTGGCTTTCCAGAGCTTTCTCGACGCGGCCGGTCCGGTCTGCGCCGAGAAGCCGGCGCAGTCCTGTGTCGATCTGGGTTGGCGCTTCGCCGCCAGTTCTCCGCGCGAGGGATTGACGCTGCAGGACGTGCTCAATCTGCGTCAGAATCTCGGTATCTGGACTCAATGGCGTAGCGCGGAGTTGCCGGCGCGGGAGCGCAGCAGCATCGGCATGGGCCTGTTACTGGCCGACGGATTGGGTCCCGAGCGTCTGCTGGCCGCGTTCGACAGCGACGGCAATGGCAAGGTCAGTCAGCGCGAGTTCCTTCAGGACGTGAAGATGGATCAGCGCCCCTTGGGCAAGGTTCTGGCCGATCCTGCCGCCGTCGATCGTGCGGGCTTTGCGCGCCGACTGGGGCTGCCGCCGGCCCTGATCGACGGTCTGTTTCGTCAGTAGGGATCCAGCGCTTGCATCCAGCGTACCAGGCGCGCGGCCGGATAAATCCATAGCAGGCCGGCAACGGTAAAATAAACGAGGTTCACCAGCCAGTGATCCGGCAGGTGGTCGGCAATTGCCGCCGCCGCGCCGGCATAGACGATCAGCCCGACGAGCATCGCAATCAGCCCCAGGGCTTTGCGCAGGCGAGGTGACATCAGTGCCGCCCGGCGCCGACAGCAATTGAACGCCCTCTGTAGGTGGCGCGGATCAAGCGCTGTCCGTCCTGTTCCACGAAATCCAGCAACAGCGTGCCCTGTTCAAGGGCCACAGCCGCATCCTGCGGCTTAATCTCAAGCCCGCGGGCAATCGCCTCCACGAGGGCGTCCAGTTCCTTCTTGAGGTCTTTCTCGGTCATGATCCGCTCCTTGCGCTAGTTATTGCGGCAAATGCCCTGCGGGGCTAGTGTCCGGTACACTTTTTGCGGGGATTCCATGACCAAGGAAATGTTCGCCGACACGATTGGCGGCATCGGCATCAATAAAGGCGTCATCCGCATGGATTTCGTCAGCCAGTCCGCCACCGAAAAAGACGGCAAAGGCCAGCCGACCGACGAGTTTCGCCAGCGCATCGTCATGCCGGTCGAGGGCTTTCTGCGTATGCACGCCATGATGCAGTCGATGATGCAGAAGCTGCAGGAGTCAGGTGCCCTGACACCGCGCCAGCCCGCCCCGGCCGCCAAGGGCGCTCTGCCGCCGCCAAAGCCGAAGCGCTAACCGGCTGCGGCGCGCCCCAGCGCCTCAAACGGCAGGGTTACGCAGCGCAGCCGGCTTTTATGGTCGGCGACGGGCGCGAAAGCCGCCAGCTCCGGCCACGTATCCGGCGGCGTCGCGATATCGTGCTCAATCGCCTCTTTTATCTCGTTCACTGCGGCGAGCGTCAGTCCCGGCGCGCGGCGCGCCAGCATAGACGCCGCCGCCTGGCATAGCAGGCAAGCCTTGCTCTCCTGACTCAGCGACTTTATGCGTCCCTGATCAATCTCCACGTCGATCGTGATGCGGTCGCCGCATAACGGATTGGTGACGGTCGCCGAACTTGTCGGTTTGGCCAGCCGTCCATGCCCCACCGCGTCCGCGGCCAACCGCATGACGTCGCGGTGGTACAGCGCGTCAGTCATGTCGTGGTGAGGCGTGCAAAGGCATCCGGCGTATCGACGTCGGCCAATATGCCGACATCCTCGACCGTGACTTCGAACACCGCATCTTCGTGTTCGGCCAGCAGGTGTCGTGCGCCGGTATCGCCCTTCAGCTTCATCAGCTCGGGAAAGTAGCGTGCATCCCACAGGATGGGGTTGCCGCGCTTGCCGCCGTTGACCGGTGCGCAGATCGAGCGGCCCTCCACAGGATCGTGGGCACCCGCCAACTGCCGCAACGTGTCGCTTTGCAGTCGTGGCATGTCCCCGAGACAGATCAACGCGGCATCGGCGCGCGCGGCAAGGGCGCCGATACCGGTGCCGACAGAGGACGCAATGCCGTCGGCATAGGCAATGTTCTCGACGAACTCCACCGGGCGCCCCGCGAGCGCGGCGCGAATTTCATCACCCTGGTGACCGGTGACAACAACTACGGGCGACAATTGCGCCTTCAAAACGGCGTCCACGACATGGGCGACAATGGCCTTGCCGTCCAGCGGTAGCAGCAGTTTGTTGGGGCCATTCATCCGGCTCGACCGTCCAGCGGCAAGAATGACCGCAGCCACGCGCTGCGGCTGACTTGCTTTCGGCAACGCTTCACGCGGCATGGGCCGTGTCCCGGTGTCCTTCAGCAGCCCTCCAGCGCCCATCCGCATGATGTCCAGCCGCCCCACAGTTAGCCCGGCGGCGACGCGCTCCAGCACCCAGTCAAACCCGTTCTCTTTCGGTGACCGGGCGCAGCCCGGCGCCGCGATCACCGTGGTTCCCGCAAGCTTGCCGATCAGCAGCAGATTGCCCGGATCAACCGGCATGCCGAAATGTTCGATTACGCCGCCGGCATCTACCAGGGCCGCGGGCACCACGTCGCGCCGGTCTACCGTGGCCGATGCGCCGACCACGACAATGGGATCGACGCCCTCGCGCTTCATTTGTGCTAGCGCGCCGGCAATGGGCGCTTCCTCGTGCGCGACGCGCATCGTGCTGTCCAGGCGACTGCCCATGCCTTCGGCGCGCCGGCGCATGATCGCCTCGGTCTTGTCCACTACGCTGGTCTTGGTGTCGGGCAAAAGGGTGGAGATCAAGCCGATCCGGCGCGGCGCGAAGGCCGCGATCCGCACCAGCGGCGGAGCCGAGGCTATTTCCACCGCGGTGGCGACCGCCGTTCGCGGCGCGGCGAACGGAATGATCTTGATCGTCGCCAGCATCTGGCTGCGTTCGACCCGCTGCCACGGCGCGACCGTCGCGATGGTGATCGCTTCGTCGGCCAGGTTCAGCGCATCGACCTGCGCCACATCGACAACGGCGATGCCGTCCACCGTGGCATACAGATTTACGCGGCCGGTAAAGGCCTTGCCCGTACGCACGTTTTCGCCCGTCGCGGCGGTACCGATGGCCTCAGCCGCCGCGTCTTCGTGCATGTCCTGCGGGTCGAGGCGCGCAACGAGAAGCTCGCCCACGCGCTCCTGCATCAGTTCTGCAATGTCGTCGGGTGTCAACACGTGCCCCTTGGCCAGCTTGCGTCCGCCGGTTTTCACCGAATGGCCGAGGATCGCACCCGCCGCCATTGTCACCGGGACCCGGCCGAATTTCATGCGCGGACGGCCTGGCGCAGGACCTGGGTGATCTCGCCCATAATGGAAATGGCGATTTCGGCCGGTGACTTGGCGCCGATGCGCAGGCCAACCGGGCCGTGGATACGGGCGGTGTCATGGTCCTGGAAGCCCAGCGTCCGCATGCGCTCCAGTCGCTTTGCCTGCGTCTTGCCGCTGCCGAGTGCGCCTATATAGAACGCGTCCGATTTCAGTGCCGCTGACAGGGCTGGGTCGTCAAGCTTCGGATCGTGGGTCAGTGTCACGACGGCGGTGCGCAAATCTGGCTTCAGCGCCGCCATCGCCTCATCAGGCCACCCGGACGATATCGCCACGTCAGGAAACCGCTCGGCACTGGCGAACGCGGTGCGCGGATCGACAAGGTGCACTACGTATCCCGCCACAGCCGCCATCGGCGCCAAGGCTTGTGCAATATGCACTGCGCCGACAATGATCATGCGCAGCGGCGGATTGTACACATTGATGAACACGGTGCCACGATCGGTCTCGATGGTGACCGCGCGATCTCCGATGATGGCGTCCCGCGCAGCCTCTGAAATGGCTGCGGGCAGGTCCTTGGTGTTCTTCTTGCCGTAAAGGTACAGGAGCCGCTGTTCGCCACCGTCAAGGAGCGTCGCCAGTGCCACCGGAATCTTCGCCGCGCGGTCGGCCTGCAATTGCTGGAAGATGTCGCTGCGCATGTGCGCCCGCTCAGTCGATGCGCTCGACGTAGACCTTGATCTTGCCGCCGCAGGCCAGACCCACATCCCAGGCCTGTTCGTCCGACACACCGAAGTCCAGCAGGCGCGGCTTTCCGCTGACGATCACGTCCATCGCTTCCTGCACCACCGCGGTCTCGACACAGCCGCCGGACACCGAACCGGCAAACCTGCCGCTATCGTCAACTACAAGCTGGCTGCCGGCCGGGCGCGGGGCCGAGCCCCAGGTCGTTACCACGCTGGCCAGGGCCACACGGCGGCCGTCCGCGCGCCATTGCGCGGCCTGTTCCAGCAGGTCGGGCGTGGCGACGCTCATGTCAGCCGATCGCCTTCGTCACCGCGCGCTGGGTGATCACGCCAACCAGATGGGCGCGATAGTCGGCCGAGGCGTGAATGTCGGCGTTCAGGCCGGTGGCGGGTGTCTTGATGTTTGCGACTGCGGCGGCCGAGAAGCTCTTCGCCAGCGCGGCTTCCATGTCCTTGTGGCGGAACACGCACGGCGCGGCGCCGGTCACCGCGACGCGCACGCCACCGGAGGTCTCCGCCACGAATACGCCCACCGTGGCGTAGCGCGAGGCAGGGTTGCGGAACTTCTCGTAGCCGGCCCGCCTTGGCACCGGGAAGTCCACGCGCACGATCATCTCGCCCGCGTCGAGCGCGGTCTCGAACATGCCTTTGAAAAAATCGTCGGCGGTGATACTGCGCCGGTTGGTCACGACGGTCGCGCCGAGGCCGAGCAAAGCGGCCGGATAGTCTGCCGCCGGGTCGTTGTTCGCGACCGAGCCGCCAATGGTGCCCATGTTGCGCACCTGCGGATCGCCAATCAGGCTGGCCAGCTGCGTCAGCGCCGGCAGGACGTTCCGGATCGCCTCGGACGCAGCAACTTCCGCGTGGCGCGCCATGGCGCCAATCGAAACGACGGTCGCCGTGGCGGTTATCTTGTTCAGGTCGGCAATGCCGGCCAGGTCGATCAGATCAGAAGGCGAGGCCAGGCGCTGCTTCAGCGTGGGCAACAAAGTCATGCCGCCGGCCAGCAGCTTGCCGTCTACCGCACTGGCCAAGGTGGCGAGGGCATTGTCGACCGACGTGGCGCGATGATAGGCGAAGGGATACATGGCTCAGCCTCGCGGCGCTGACGCGGCGGCCTGGACCGCCTTAACGATATTGGCGTAGCCCGTGCAACGGCACAGATTGCCTTCCAGCTCGTGCCGGATGGTTTCCTCCGACGGCGACTTGTGCCGGTTCAGCAGGTCGACCGCGCTCATGATCATGCCGGGCGTGCAGAAACCGCATTGCAGGCCATGATGCTCGCGGAAGGCCTCTTGCATCGGGTGCAACTTTTCACCGTCAGCCAGGCCCTCAATTGTGCGGACCGTCTTGCCCTCGACTTGCAAGGCCAGAACCGTGCAGGACTTCAACGCCTTCCCGTCCACATGCACGGTGCATGCGCCGCACTGCGTGGTGTCGCAGCCGATATGTGTTCCGGTCAGTCCCAGGTTTTCGCGCAGGAACTGGACCAGCAGGGTGCGCGTATCGACGTCGCGTGAGACGGCCTTGCCGTTCACCGTCAGGCTGACATTTGGCATGTAAAACTATCCGCTTACTGGCGTTTCGCTCTCGCCCGTTCAAGTCTCGGTTCCCGTGTTCCGCCGGTCAAGCGCCATCGCCGACCTCCAGCCAAACCAAGGACCTCACCCGAAGTAGAGCACCAATCCCAGCACGATGGCGACAGCGAGAACCGTCGCACCGATCCAGACCGGAGCCGAAAGGCCGGTTTTTGGGGCCGCGGGAGCAGGGGGCGGGGCCACGGACGCCACTCCAGCCGGCGCAGACTGCGCCGCGACTATCTCGTTGAACCGGGTGAAGAAATCCTCGGCCATCTTTGCGGCGGCGCCATCGACCAAGCGCGAGCCGATCTGCGCCAGCTTGCCGCCCACCTGGGCGGTCGCGGCATAGGTAAGGACCGTCACGCCGCCGTCATCGCTGAGTTTGACCTTGGCCGAGCCCTTGCCAAAGCCGGCGACCCCCCCCTGGCCCTCGCCGCTGAGGGTGTAGCTGTTTGGCGGGTCGAGATCGGCCAGCGTTACCCTGCCGTTGAATTTGGCGCTGACCGGGCCGACCTTGGCTTGGACCACGGCGCTGAAACTGTTATCGCCGGTCTTGGTAAGGCTCTGGCAGCCGGCAATGCACTTTTTCAGGATTTCGGGGTCATTCAGCGCACCCCAGACGGCGGCCCGCGGGGCCGGTATTCGTTGTTCGCCAGCCAGTTCCATGCGGTGATCCTCCTCGCCTCTAGATAGCTAGGCGGGCAGGGCGGGACAAGCGCCGTTAACCGCGCATTAGGGATGCTGCGCCATCCTCCAGCGCCATGACCCAGACTTTGCCTGCCGAGTACCCGGCCCGAACGTCGCTCGACGTCGCGTTCTGGCTGCTGGAGCGTGGCGCCCGCGACCGGGCCGTCCCCGATCTTGTCCGACTGCAATACCTGCTTTTCCTGGCCCAGTCCGATTACCAGGCCCGCCACGGCCAACCACTGATGCCCGCATCGTTCGTCGCGCGTGCCGGCCTGCCGATGGAGCCGAATGTCGATCGCGTTCTCCGCGCCGGCATCGCAGACCCCTGGTCGCCCGAGATCGATCCCAAGGCGCTCGAGTTTCTCGAAGATGCGTGGCGGCGCTACGGCGCGCTGCCGCTGGGCGGCCTGCAGCGCCTGGTCAGCAAATCACAGACGCCCGAAGTCGCAAAGCGGGCGGAGCCGCCGAAACAACCAACTCCGCCGTGCAGCAACGGCGCCGTTGAACTGAAGCCGCTGCCGCCGGGCGAGGATGTCCGCTTCACGGCCGATGGCCGGGCCGTAACGCGATGGAAGCCGCGCCGCCGCGTCGAGGACTTGCGTCAGTCCTAGGGGCATCACCAGCGAATCGGCGGAAAATCACGCTTTGTCGCCTGCCGGTTTGGTGCTAGCCTTTTTCCAACTAAGGGGTAAGGCACGGTCTGGGTATGCAATCGCGCTACGATTCCGATACCGGCGATGGCGGCGAAACCGTCACCATCAGCGGCACCGTGAAGTGGTTCAATGCGGTGAAGGGGTTTGGCTTCGTCAGCCCCAGCGACGGCACCGGTGACGTCTTCCTCCATCTCTCGTGTTTGCGCGATGCCGGCTACGATTCCGCCGACGAAGGCGCCGCAATTGTGTGCGAGGCCGTGCGCCGGCCAAAGGGCATGCAGGCGGTGCGCGTCGTTCAGATGGATGCCGCACCGGCCGGTGCATCGGCGCCCCGGCGCCCCGTTCGTCCCGCCTTTGGCGGCAGTGAGCGGCAGGCGCCAGAAGCCGTGGGCGACTTCATGGTCGCGTCTGTGAAGTGGTTCAACCCGATCAAGGGTTACGGCTTCCTGTCGTGCAGCGAGGTGCAACAGGACATCTTCATCCATATTGAGGTCCTGCGACGTGTCGGCCTCATGGAACTGCAGCCCGGCCAGGCCGTGCGCGTGCGCATCGGCGACGGTCCCAAGGGTCCGCAGGTCGCCGAAATCCAGATGGCCTGACCAGGTCGCCTGAACGGCGCGACCATTCGACCCTCCCGGTTGACCATTGCCCGGCGCCGGTTTACCTCCACGGGGTAACGCGGTGGTGGAGTTCGGCATGACATTGATCCGGCGCGGCCTTCTGGCCCTGTTCGTCGCCTTGGCCGGCCTGCATGCCGCAGCCTTCGCGGCGGATGGCAAACTGCCGACCAGCCCGCTGCAGATCGTTTCGGGGAACAAGACCCACAAATTCACGGTCGAACTGGCGGTCACCCCGGCCGATATGGCCCGCGGCCTGATGTTCCGCCGCACCATGGGCGCCGACGAAGGCATGCTGTTTGACTACAAGCAGGAGATATCGGGTGTGTCGTTCTGGATGAAGAACACACTCATTCCACTCGACATGCTGTTCATCAAAGGCGACGGTACTGTGCTCAACATCCACGAGCGCGCCATTCCACAGAACGAGACGCCGATCTTCGCCACGGGCCCGGTCCGCCTGGTGCTCGAACTCAACGGCGGCACCGTCGCGCGTCTTGGCCTAAAGCCGGGCGATCTCATCAAGCACGCCGCGCTCGATGCTCCCTGAAGACGTTGCCACGGCACCCGAGGGCTTCGCCGAGATAAGTCCGCTCAGCCCTTTCATCAGCTTCGTCGGCCCGATTTTCGTTCGCTGCGGCGACGACTTGTTCGAGGCCACGTTCCGCGTCGAACCGCGTCACCGCAACGTGTTCGGCCATGCCCATGGCGGCATGATGATGACCTTTGCAGATATCATGCTGGGCAACGCGGCCAAGCGCGCGTTGGGTGACCGGCCGGCAGTGACGTTGAACCTGTCGACCATCTTCATACGCCCGTTGAAGGTCGGTGACTGGGTGAAGGGCAGGGCGACGGCACGCCCGGCCGGCCCCGGTCTCGCCTATGCCTGCGGACAGATCGAGAGCCCCGACGGTCTGGCGCTGACCGTCGAGGGCATGTTCAAGGCGGTCGAGGCACGCGACCTGCCGCGCGGTACCTCACCGCCCGAGGCGGCCGTCGTCCATCCCGACTTCAAGGTCGCCCACGTCAACCCCTTCACCGACGACGTCGGCCCGTTCTACCGCCGCTTCGAAAACGACGACATGCTGATCGGCCTGCGTATCGAGCCGCGCCACGCCAACCGGCACGGCCTGGCCCATGGCGGCGTGCTGATGACTTTCGCCGATGCCCTGATCGGCCGAACCGCCCGGCGCAAGGCGGTCTACGGTTCGGTCACACTGCGAATGGTGGGTAATTTCATTGCCGCGCCGCGCGTCGGCGACTGGGTCGAAGGGCGCTGCCGCATTACCCGGATCGACGGGCCGCTGATCTACCTGACGGGCACCGCAACCTCGCGCGACCGCCTGCTGCTGGCGGCCAATGCCGTGTTCAGCATGGTCGAGGAGCGAAAATTCCCGCGGGTGGCGTAAATCCGCGCAGTGGTGTATTCCAGCGCGAATTCGGGGTGTAGCTCAGCCTGGTAGAGCGCCAGCTTTGGGAGCTGGATGCCGGAGGTTCAAATCCTCTCGCCCCGACCACTTCCAAATCCCAACTCAGCTCCGGGCCGCGGCCCTGATGTCGGCAATCTCCAGTACCGCTGCCGGCCAATCGTGTCGCGCGACCGCCAACATCGCCAGGCCGACCTCCTCGGTGGTGACCAACTGGCCTGGCATGACGATCTGCAACAGCGGCAATAGCGGGCGCAGGATCGCGTAAGCGGCGCGGTAAGCCGTCGTCTTTGAGCGCACGCCGTTGAGCGGCACGATGATCCCAGGCCGGAACATGTAGGCGTTCGTGAACAGCCGGCGCACCGCATTTTCCGTGCGGCCCTTCACCCGCCGCCACATGCTCGCGCCCTCCTCGGTGCTGTCAGTGCCTGCACCGGATACATACGTGAAGGCCATCTGCGGATTGAGCCGCGCCAGCACCTCGGCAGCCACAAGTGTCAGGTCGTAGGTCAGCCGCGTGTAGGGCGCCTCTGCCATGCCGACCGACGAAACGCCCAGGCAGAAGAAGCAGGCATCGAAGCCGGCCAGTTCGGCCTCGATGGCGCGATAGTCAAACAGGTCCGCATGCACCAGGTTGCGCAGCTTGGAATCCGTCTGACCCGTCGGTGCCCGGCCGATGGCCAAGACCTGCTCCACATCCGCCGCCAGCAGGCACTCGCGTAGCACGCCCTGGCCGACCATACCGGTGGCGCCAAACAGCAGGACCTTCATCGGATCCTCTCCTTTGCCCCGGACCGGGCAGGGGAGCCTACACCCGATCTCCCACCAGGGCGTCCAAGGTGGTACACTGGCACTGCCCGGCCATTGTCAGTCCGGGCCGAAACGGCTAAGGAAACAGGCATGAAGGCTCGCATTTTCCGGCCCGCGAAGACGGCCATGCAGTCCGGCCGCGCCGGCACGAAGGATTGGCGCCTGGAGTTCGACACCAGCGCTGCCCGCTTTGTCGAGCCGCTGATGGGCTGGACCGGCACGCATACCACGGCTGGCCAGCTTTCGCTCCGCTTCTCCACGCCGGAAGCCGCCATTGCCTACGCGACCAAGCACGGCCTCGAGTACGAGGTCGAGGCACCGCACGAACGCACCCTCCAGAGACGGGCCTATTCGGACAATTTCGCCTTCAATTCCGCGGTTCCGTCCTCGGGTTGACGGCCGGCACCGATCCCGTAGCTCAGCTGGATAGAGCAGCCGCCTTCTAAGCGGCAGGTCGCAGGTTCAAATCCTGCCGGGGTCGCCAGCCCGGCAGCCTGAACTTTAAAACCCGACGCGACCCAGGCCCGGCAGTTTTAGCGCCGGGTTTTTCACGTCAATGCCGACGGTCAGGCCCAACAGGCTGACTTCAATCCCTTCCTCCACAGCGAACATTACCGCGGCTAGGCCCCACAGCGAGATTTGCGCGCCGGTGCCGCTGGGCGCCATTGCGGCAATGCTGCCATTGGTCATGAAATCCTTGCCGATCGCGGTGGGCGGCAGATCGACCCGCAGCTCGGGCACCTGCCGCGTCACATGGGCCACGAACGTGTTGCTGTTGGGGCCGGGCCAGGTGCGGTAGCTGTCGGGATAGGGATAGTCGCGCACCGCCGCCTCGACGCGGTCGATCAGCGCGTCCACGCCGTCACCGCGCACCTCGGCCAAAAGGTCGGGACGGCTGCCGAACCAGTAATTGTCGGGTCCGGAACGATCGAGGCGAATGGCCTGCTGCCCGCGGTCCACGCCCCAGCCAATGACTTCGTAGCGGGTATAGGCCGCTGCCCCGCTGCGCTTCACCGCGATCCATGTATGCACGCCGAAGGCGCCCCGCCAACCGACGGTGCGGGCGGCAAAGACCTGGATGATGGCGGGCGTATGGGTGCCTGGGTCGGGGGATTGCCCGGAACTGTCGCGTCTTTTGGCGTACCACGGCACGTCGTCGCCCTGCTGCCCCAGCGCACTGACGCCGAGGGGTCCGAAGAATGTGAACAGCACGCCGGCGATGACCGGCCATTTTATCCAGCGCATTGGTCCCCCGCGGCTACCCTTCACAGATAAGGGACCCACGCGGTCCTGCCAAGACCACAAGCAAAAACCCCTTCGGCACGAATGCCGAAGGGGTTCCTGGTTTGCTTGGCTGATTAGCTACCGAAGCGGCGGTTCGGATCGTACTTCTGGTAGTCGCGAGCAGAATAGGACGGGAGATTGTGCGGCGACGCGCCGCCAAAGGCGTTGGTCATCAGCCGGTCCTTCTCCATGTAGATCTTCGTCAGCGGAAGGACGACGGTCTTGACCTGGCCGTTCTGCGGCGTCGTCACGACGACTTCCGCGGCGCCGTTCGGAACGCGGGTCACGACGTCCTTGATGTCGGCAACTGGCGTCCCAGCAGCGTCAAAGACCTTCTTGCCGATCAGATCGCGGCTGGTCAGGTTCTGGCTCCACGGCATTTCGCGCTGGGCGCGGAGCGAGGCACCGGCCGGGTTCGGCACGGCGTTCGAGTCGGCGGGCGAAACGCCGGTGACGTTGTTCTGCTGAATGTTCGACGGGCCCGGGGGTGCCGACATCTGGGCAAAGGCGGAGCCGGCAGCAAGCGCCGCAACAGTGGTGAGCAAGATCAGTTTACGTGACATGAATTCCTCCAGACACACAAGGTGTGACGGACGAACGGTGGACTAGGCAGGCGGTTCCCGAACCTGCCGATACTTGTCACAGCCTATCAGTGCATAGGCTTGGGATCGATTCGGGCGACGCAGAGCCAGGCCAGGACCAGCGCAGCGGCGCTGGTGAGGAAAACCGTATGAAATGCCGCCAGCGCCGCCACCGGGTCGATGGCGGTCGGCGCCGCGCTGCCGATGCCGTGGCCATGCCCGCCAATGCCGCCCAACGCTACCGTGGTGATGGCGCCGAACAGGGCGACGCCGAAGGCGCTGCCTAGCGAGCGGAAAAAATTTACCGTAGCGGTCGCGATGCCAATGTCATGCCGTGCCACCGCGTTCTGCACGGTGATGGTGGAGAAGGGGAACATGGTGCCAAGGCCGATGCCGGTGCCAATCAGACAGACGCCCACCCACACCGTGGCCATAGGACCGGCGAGGCCGAGGACCAGCAGGGCGATGGTCGATAGCGTGAGTCCAACCATCGGGATGTACTGGTATTTGCGAATGCGCGCGATCAGCCGCCCGGTGGTTGCGGCACCGGCCACGATGCTGCCCATCAGAGTGAGGATGGTCAGGCCCGACTGGCTAGGTGTCATGCCGGCGATGACCTCCATATATACCGGCATGTAGATTGACAGGCCGATGGCCACACCAACCGCAAAGAAAGCGGCGGTTACGACGAGGGTAACGGTGCGGTTGCGCAACACGTCGAGCGGCAGGAAAGGCTCCACAGCCGTGCGCTGCCGCAGAATGAAAGCCAGCGTCAGCAGCAGCGCCGCGACGAATGCGCCGATTACCTTGGGCTGCAGCAGCGGCTGCCCATTGCCGGTCCAGTTCAGCATCAACAGCAACGCCATGGTTGCCGCGGTCATCAGGGCGCCGCCCAGGATATCCACCTTGTGCGGACGGATCTGTTGCATGACGCGCTTCAAGACGCGGTTGGTCACCCACATAGCGGCGAGGCCGAGCGGAAGATTGATCAGGAAAATTACCGACCAGTGCAGATAGTCGGCAATGAAGCCGCCGAACACTGGACCTGCAACGCTTGCAATCACGAAAACGGATGCGAAGTAGGACTGGTACTTCACGCGCTCCGTTGGCGTCACGACGTCGGCAATGGCGCTTTGCGCCAGCGACATCAGGCCGCCGCCACCCAGACCTTGAATGGCGCGGGCGACGACGAGGATGCTCATGGTCGGTGCCACCGCGCAAAGCAGCGAGCCGAAGATGAAAATGCCGAGGCTGGCCATCAGCACGGGCCGGCGGCCGATGATGTCGCTGAATTTCCCATAGAGCGGCGTGGTGACGGTCGAGGCGAACAGGTAGGCGGTGACCACCCACGGCAACAGGTCCACATCGCCCAGGCTGCGCCCGATCGTGGGCAAGGCAGTGGCGACAATGGTCTGGTCCAGCGCGGCTAAAAGCATTGCCATAAGGACGCCCATGATGAAGGTCCGCTTGGCCTTCGCATCGAGCGGTTGCAGAACGGGTGGGGCGGCGTTCATCGGGCAAAACCTGTCGGGAGAGAAGACGAATAAAGGGTCATAAATCAGTCACTTGTAAACGACCGCAGCGGCAACGATATATGCGTCATCCAGTCGCCGCGATGAGAATAAGGTAGCGGTTGACAGCTTGCAGGCAGGCGCCGGGAAACGGTGTTCTGCCTGTTTGTGTTTTAGCCCCGGGCGGCAAAAAAATCCCCCCGTCGTTAAACGGGGGGAAGGATCTCTTGGGGGTTGGCATCCTCCGAGGAAGATGCGGTGACCTGTGTACGCTGCCCCCGGGTCCACGGCTGTGATCCCGGTCACAAGTGCGCTTGTATATGGGCAGGTGAAATCGAGGCCCGGCTTGCTATGATCCCGCCTGGCAGGCTTCAGGGGAGCAAAAGTGGCGGTTTCGGCGGCAAGCCGGCTTTCCGGTATAGATCTATTGGCATCCTTGCCAGGCGAAGAACTTTTTCGACTGGAGCAGAACTGTGCCTGGCACCGCCACGCGTCAGGGGAACAGGTGCTTGACCGCACCAGCCAGAGCCGCGACGTGTTCTTTGTGGTCGAAGGCACCGTGCAGATCGTCAACTACTCTGCCAGCGGTCGCGAGGTCGCCTATGCCCTGGTGAAGAGCGGCGGCTTTTTCGGCGAGTTGTCGGCGCTGGACGGTGAGCCCCGGTCGGCCACGGTGATTGCGGCTGAACCGGTCGTTCTGGCTGCCCTGCCGCCGTCTCGGTTCCAGGATTTGATGCTGCGCCGACCCGAAATTGGCCTGCTGGTATTGAAGCGGCTGACCCGGATCATCCGAACCTGCGACGAACGGATCATGGATCTCGCCACCCTCGGCGCGGTGCAGCGCGTTCATGTCGAACTGCTGCGCATGGCGCGACCCGATCCGGTGCGCAAGGGCGCCTGGCTGGTTTACCCGATGCCGACCCAGGCGCAGATCGCCTCATCGGCCTCAACGACGCGCGAAACCGTCGCCCGCGTGCTGGGCCAGCTTGAAACGCTGGGGCTGATTTCGCGGCGCGTAAAGACAGCCTTCATCGAAGATCGCGCGAAGCTGGAGCAGTATAGCGAGCGTATCGGCGGCGGGGTCGGCGAGACGCGCTGACTCACGCCACCTTGATCAACTGCTTGCCGATTTTCTCGCCACCCATCAGTGCCATGAAGGCCTTCGGCGCATTCTCAATGCCAATGGCAATACTTTCGCGGTAACGCAATTCACCAGCCTTTACCCAGCCCACCAGTTCACCGACGATCTCGGTCCTGCGCGGCACATAATCGCTGGTGTGGAATCCGCTAAGTCGGATCGCCCGGTCCATCAGGTAATTGAAATTCCTGAAGCAGACTTCTTCTGTCGAATATTGCGCGATCAGCCCGCACAGCGGCAACCGGCTGAGTCGATTCATGTGTGGCAGCACGGTATCAAGCACCTTCCCGCCGACGTTCTCGAAATAGACGTCGATTCCGTTCGGCACTTGCTTGGCGAGTGCATCGGCAAAGTCCGGTGCGCGATAGTCGACGCAAGCTGCAAAGCCCAGATCGTTCACGACATGCGCGCATTTGTCGGCACCGCCGGCAATGCCCACGACGCGCGCGCCCTTGATTCGTGCGATTTGCCCGGCGACGCTGCCGACAGCACCGGCGGCGGCAGAAACCACGACCGTCTCCCCGGGCCGCGGCCGGCCAATATCAGCCATGCCGCCCCAGGCGGTAATACCCGGCTGCCCGCACGCGCCGATATAGACCGAGGCAGGGATCGCCTTGGCATCAACCTTGATCAGGTCTGCACCGGTGCTCAGCGTGTACTGCGCCCAATGTGAGCCCGGCACCAGCACGGTATCGCCAGGTTTGAAACCTGGATTCCGCGACTCCACCACTTCGCTGACGGCGCGTCCGTGCATCGGTCGACCGACTTCTGTCGGTGCACTGGTGCGGCCCCAGCCAGTGATCTGCAGGATCATGTAAGGGTCGCAGGACAGGTACAGCGTTTTTAGCAGCACCTCGCCGTCGGCGGGCCGTGGCATGTCGGTCTCGGCGATGTGGAACACGCCCGGCTCGACCTTTTTGGGCTTCTCGATCGCGAATACGACGCGCAGGTTCTTGGGGCTCATTTCTTCCTCAGGCCGTTATTGAATTTTTTGATTTGATATCACGGCTGGAGCTACGGGCACGGCGCAAATCAGTACTGCATCGTGACGTTAAGGAGCTAAATCCTAGGCGTCAGAGCGACGATGGCTCTGTCGCCCAACCTAAATAAGCAAGCGCCCGCGCGCCGTCGCATGTAAAATCAGCCGCCCAACACCAGTTTCGGGAAATACGGACCGCCCATGATCAACGAGCGCGTAATCACCGGTTTCGTCATCCTGTTCTTTATCCTGGTGGCAACACCGAACGTGGCGCAGTTCAGTTATGAACGTCTGGGCTTTATTGGGTATGGCGTTCCCGCGCTCATCGCGGTCGTCCTGGCCGAGGGCGTGGTTTGGCTTCGCGCCAGGATCAGACGCCGAAAAAAGCGACCTGACTTTTAGGGGGCTGCGCGATCACCGGCCAATTGGGTGTTGAGACGGCCCAGTTCCCTATCCTGCCCCAGCGACATGCGATCACCCTGAAAATATCGGGCACTATCGCAGGCAGTGAGCTGCAACGCTGCGGCGAGCAGTGCAAATAGGAAACGCATAAAGCCCTCCAACTTCTGGCCTTTTACAGACGGCATAACGGCAACCATCATGGCGAGGTTCCGCTTGACACTTTGAGTACGGCGCAGCGCCATTGCCGAGCAGGATCGGCCTGCATGGTTAAATTAAACTTACGATGAGCATATGACCCAGGCTATCGCGGAAATCGTGGCAGAAGCCCAGCGGCTGATGGCAACCGGCAAGTTGGCCGAGGCGGAAGGGAACCTGCGCGGTGCCGCTGCAGATTTGCTGCCGGCCGAGCCGGTGCTCTGGTTTACGCTCGCTCATTGTCTGGGGGCGCAAAAGAAATACTCGGCCGCGGAGGACATTTATCGCGATCTGCTACGCTTCTTCCCCACCCACCTGGAGACCTTGCATCATCTGGGCAACATCGTCGCCGACCAGGGGCGCATCGAAGAAGCTGTGAGATTGTTTGGTCTGCATCCCTTAAAGGGCTCCAAGATTTGAGGGAGAATTCGGCCTCCACATGGAGGAGGTACGATGCCAAGGAAGCGATATACGGCGGAGCAGATCATCGGGCTGCTGCGGCAGGCCGAGGTGGAGCTGGCAAAGG
>CANJGB010000038.1 GCA_947473805.1 Alphaproteobacteria bacterium | reverse complement strand
TCCGCCTCGCCATGATCCGCATCATGCTCAGGCGCCTCGCAAAGCCAACTCACTCAACGGGAATCTAAACTTTCCGGAACGGCTCTAACCACCGGCGGAGGCGGCGGTACGACCGGAGGGACGACCGGCGGCGTCACCACAGGAGGAACCACGGGCGGCACGACCGGCGGCGTCACCACCGGAGGAACGACAGGCGGCACGACCGGCGGCGTCACGACCGGAGGAACGACAGGCGGCACGACCGGCGGTGTCACCACCGGGGGAACGACAGGCGGCACGACCGGCGGCGTCACCACCGGAGGAACGACAGGCGGCACCACGGGCGGCGGTGTGACGGGTGGCTCGACCTTGGGCGGTTCCACCTTCGGCGGTTCGGGCGTTGGCGTGGCGCCCGGCGTTGCCAGCTGCGCGGTTTGCGTTGCCGGACCTGCAGGAAGTGGCGTGCTGTCATCGACGAACAGGATTTCCATCGCGCTGGGCGAGGTGCTGTAGCTGGTCACCGCCGGCGCGATCAGGACGCCCAATCCAACGGTCGCCACATGCAGGCCGGTGGCAAGGGTCAGCCCGCGCCCGAGTCTCTCCTCGGGATATAGCCATGCGGGGATGACGCGCCTTGCCTGCATTACCTGATCTATTTTGGGACGAATGAGCCTAATCGCAGCTTAGCAGCAAAATCTGTTCCATTTCGAGAGGTGCGAAATGGATGCTGCGGTTCAGCCGCCGGTGGTGCTCATAAAGCGCGGCGGCCCCGCCTCGCGGCGCCGGTCGATAATGAAGTCATGGCCCTTCGGCTTGCGGGCGATGGCGGCGTCAATCGCGTCGCTGACCAGCGCATCGTCGCTGCTGGCGCGCAGCGGCGCGCGCAGGTCGGCGGCATCTTCCTGCCCGAGGCACATGTACAGGGTTCCTGTGCAGGTCAGCCGCACCCGGTTGCAGCTTTCGCAGAAATTGTGCGTCAGCGGGGTGATGAAACCCAGCCGGCGGCCGGTTTCGCGTACCGTGAAATAGCGGGCCGGGCCGCCGGTGCGGTACTCGCTTGGCTCCAGGGTCCAGCGGCGGTCCAGCGCGGCGCGCACCAGGGACAGGGGCAAATACTGGTCCAGACGCGCGCCCGCGCCGACTTCGCCCATCGGCATGACCTCGATGAACACGAGGTCGAAGCCGCTTTCGCCGCACCACGACACCAGCCGGTCGAACTCGTCGTCGTTCACGCCCTTGAGCGCGACGGCGTTGATCTTAACCGCCAGTCCGGCGGCCTTCGCGGCGGCGAGGCCCTCCAGCACCTGGTCCAGCCGGCCCCAGCGGGTGATGGCGGTGAACTTCGCCGGGTCGAGCGTGTCGAGCGAGACATTGATGCGGCGTACGCCGGCGGCATAAAGGTCGCCGGCATATTTCGCCAGCTGACTGCCATTGGTGGTGAGCGTCAGCTCGTCCAGTCCGTGGCCGAGGTGGCGGCCGAGATTGTGGAACAGGCTCGTCACGTTGCGGCGGACCAGCGGTTCGCCGCCGGTCAGGCGCAGCTTGCGCACGCCCTTGGCGATGAACACCGAACACAGGCGCTCCAGCTCCTCCAGCGACAGGACCTCCGCCTTGGGCAGGAACGTCATGTCCTCCGCCATGCAGTAGACACAGCGGAAGTCGCATCGGTCGGTGACCGAGACGCGCAGATAGCTGACGGAGCGGCCGAACGGGTCCTGCATCGTGTTCAATGTGTGGCGGGCGGCCCGCAATGGCAAGCCGGGCTAGCCCAGCGCCCGGCGGATGAACTGCAACAGGGTGGGCAGCGGGATGGGTTTTTCGATGACGGCGAAAACATCGGTATGGCGGCGGTTCGCGGCAAACACCGATTCCGGATAGCCCGATATCAGGATGACGCGCGGCTTCGGGTTCAGGCCGCCGATCAGGGTCGAGGCCTCGATGCCGTCCAGGCCGGGCATGCGGACATCCATCACCACGATAGCCGGCGCCAGCCGCTTGATCGAATTCACCGCGGCATAGCCGTTGTTCTCGGTCAGCACATCGATGCCCTGGCTCTGCAGGAACATGGCGATCTGGCCGGTCTGGATGGGGTCGTCATCGACCACCAGCACGGTGCGGTTCGTGGCACGCGGCGTGCGCTCGGTATTGGCGACCGTCAGCGTGGGCTTGCTCATGGCTGGGTGGCCTCGCGGTCGCGGGTCAGTGCCAGCAGCATTTCGCCGACCTCCTGGATCGACACCGGCTTGCGCAATACCTTGTGGGCGCCGGCGCGCAGCGCCTGCTGTTCGATTTCGTCGGTGCCGTAGCCGGTCAGTACGATGACCGGCACGTTCGGCCAGCGCTCGCGCACGGTGGCCACCAGTTCCAGGCCGCCGCCGCGCGGCATGCGCAGATCGGTTGCGACGACATGGGCGGGGTCGGCCGTCAGCTTCTCGACCGCCTGCGGTCCGTCACCGGCCGTCGTCACGCGCAGCCCCAGCCGGCCGAGAAAGCGCGACATGGTGTGGATCGCGAGCGGCTCGTCCTCGACGAGCAGGACATGGGGTACGACGGCATTCATGCAGTGCGAGTTCTCTACCGGACGGCGTTATCTGCAAGCCTAGCACAGCGGCGTCCGTGCCGACACGACTCCTGCGGACTGTCAGGGCCAGTGTCGCCGTCGTCGGCGGTTGGATATGAAAGCACGGATAGCGAATCCGGCCCAGAATCCAAGGCCGAAAATAACCAGACCGCCGACAAGGGCGCCCGACCCGATGTTTTCCATCGGTTCCCCAACTTCAGTTTGATGCCGTCCTCAGGATAGCGCCGGGCGGTGCGCTGGGGAAGTTCTGCTACGCCGCACCCTCGCGCCGCGCCGGCAGCGAGACGGTGAACTCGGCGCCCTCCGCGCCATTGCGCACCGAGAGCCTGCCGCCCATGTCGCTGATGATCGCGTAGGAAATCGACAGGCCGAGGCCGGTCCCCTTGCCCGCCTCCTTGGTGGTGAAGAAGGGGTCGAAGACGCGTTCGAGAACCTGGTTTGGCATGCCGCCGCCGGTGTCGCTGACCACGATGGCAATGTCGTCGGCATCGGGCGAGTCCAGCACGGTAATGTCGATGCGGCCGATCAGGCCGCCGTCGCCGCCTGCCAGGTGCGGCCGCGCCAGGATGGCGTCGCGCGCATTGTTCAGCAGGTTGAGCAGTACCTGTTCCAGGCGCAGCGGGAACCCTTGCACCTGGCGGCATTCCACCGGCACCGACAGCGACACCGCGATGTCGGCGACGCGGAACTGCTGCTGTACCAGTCTCAATGCGCTGCGCACGCTGTCGATCGGCGAGAACGGCACCGCGTCGGCGCTGTCCTTGCGGCCGAACACGCGCATATGCTCGATGATCTTGGCCATGCGCACGGTCTGGCCGCTGATCAGGCCCAGCTGGTTGCGCTGGAAATCGGCATCGGCCATGCCATCGGCCATCAGGATGAGGCAGGAATCCGCTGCCATGCGGATGATGTTCAGGGGCTGGTTCAACTCGTGCGCCAGTCCGGTCGCAATCTCGCCCAATGAGACCAGTTTTGACGACTGGGTCAGCTGCGCCTGCTGCGCCTTGCGCTCGCTGATGTCGCGCAACACGGCGACATAGCGGCGGTTGCCGTCGATCTCGGCGCCGCCAACGGTGACCTCGACCGGAAGCTGTCCACCATCGCGGCGGCGGGCGGCGAATTCGCGCCCTGCCGAACCGGGGCTGGCCTGGCTCTGCGCGTCGAGGCCGGCGATCATCTCGGGTGTCGCGTCAGGCAGCAACAGGGACAGCGGCTGGCCGACCAGGGCCTCGGACCGGTGGCCGAACATCTGGCCGGCGGCGCGGTTGACACTTTCGATCAGGCCATTGGCGTCGGTCGTGACGATGGCGTCGGCGACCGTCTCGGTGATGGCGCGAAGGCGGTGCTCTCCGGCGGCAAGGGCGGCGGCGCGCAAACGCATGTCGGTCACGTCCGTCACGATCATGACCAGATCGCCATCAGCCGTCGTGCGGCTGTCGAGCCGGATCCAGCGATCGTCACTCAGCCGCAGCTCAATCGGCAGGCCGTGCTTGCGCACGCCGAGCATGGCGGCGTCGATGGCGCTGCCGGCGGCGCTTTCCGCCTCGACAAACAGGCCGCGGTCGATGGCGGCGCGCACCAGATCGGCATAGACGGTTGTGCCGGGCACGAGTGGAAGTTCCAGCGGGCCGAGCAGTTGGTGGAATTTTTCGTTGGCGACCAGCAGGCGGTCATTCCGGTCGAAGATGACGAAGGCGGCCGACACGGTCTCGATGGCGCCGCTCAGGCGCGACTGCAGGATCGCCAGACGGCCGGCAAGCCGGTCGTTCTCGATCTGTGTGCGTATCGTCTGTGCCGAGCGGGCGGTGAACCGGCGTCCGGCGAAGTGGAAGTACAGGATGCCGATAATGCCGCTGAGCGCGACGAGCAGTTCGGTCCGGCCGCCGCCAATCACCAGACGCAGGAGGAATGGCAGCGTCGAGGTCAGCAGATAGACCTGGAACAATGGCCACAGGACGGCGTGCACGCCCGCGGCAAGCGCGCAGAGCACCATCAGGTTGGCGCCGAGATACAGCTGGTATTCGATCCTGCCCGGCACGAACATCAGCGCCGAGCCGATGCCCCAGCACAAGCCGAACAACAGGCCATTGGCGATATACCAGCGTCCGAACCGCAGTGTCCGCTCAAGGTCGTCGATACCGCGGCGGTAGGCCTGCCACAGCGTGAATCCCGACAGGTTGAGCAGCGTCTGCAGCACCGCCCACGAATAGACGATGACGGGGTTGGCTGCGTCGCGCATGACCAGCGCAACCACGATCACCAGCGCGGCCATGCCGAAAGTCTTGGCCGGGTCCTCGGCCAGCGCCATGGTCACCTGGCGGCGGCGGACCTCGCGCTCGACGGGGGATACTGCTTCCGTCCGTGCATTCATTGCGGGCGTCCCAGATCCAGCACCGCCTCGACCGCCTGCGTGTCAATGTAACGGCGAATTTCAAAGCCGAGCGACTGCACGAGCGCGATCATGGCCGCGTTGTCCTTGAGAATGATGCCCTGCGCCACGCCGATTTCGGCGGCGCGGGCATAAGAAATGAGTTTGGTCATCAGCACCCTGCCGAGGCCGCGGCGCTTCATGTCCGAGCGCACGATCAGGCTGAATTCGCCGCGCAGGCGGTCCGGATCGGCAATGATGCGCGCGACGCCGAGCGTTTCGCCGTTCTCCGCCGCCGTGGTCGCGATGAACGCCATTTCCCGGTCATAATCGATATGGATCAGGCGGGCCATTTGCGTCGCGGTCAGTTCCTTCATGGCGGAGAAGAAGCGAAAGCGGATGTCTTCGGGCGTGAGGCGATGGGAGAAGTCCGTCTGCGCGGGTTCGTCTTCCGGGCGGATTGGCCGCAGCAGGACGCGCGAGCCGTCGGCCAGCGCGACCCATTCCTCGAGTTCCTTGGGATACGGCCGGATCGCCAGCCGGTCGACGGCGGAGGCACGGTCGGTGACCACGATGCGCGCGTCGAGGGCGATCACTCCCGCCCCGTCGGCGAGCAGGGGATTGATGTCGAGTTCGGCCACTTCCGGCAGGTCGATCGCGATCTGCGCGACCTTCATCACCGCGAGTTTCAGGGCCGTGAAATCGACGGCTGGCCGGTCGCGGAATCCGTGCAGCAGGCGCGCGATGCGGGTCTGGTCGATCAGGTCCTGCACCAGGGTCATGTTGAGCGGGGGCAGGGCGACGGCGCGATCGCGCAACACCTCGACCGCAACGCCGCCTTGGCCGAACAACACGACGGGGCCGAAGATCGGGTCTTCCGAAAGTCCAAGGATCAACTCGTAGGCGCCCGGGCGCGTAATCATCCGCTGCACCGTGAAGCCGTCGATCACGGCCTGCGGCGCATGGGTCTTGATCCGCGCCAGCATTGCCGTGGCCGCCGCCGCCACCGCGCCGGCGTCATCGAGGTTGAGCGCGACGCCGCCCACGTCGCTCTTGTGCGTGATGTCGCGCGACAGGATCTTCAGCGCCACCGGAAAGCCGATGCGCTGCGCTGCCTCGGCGGCTTTATCCGCGTCGGCGGCGATGGCGGTTGCGGCGATGGGCAGACCGTAGGCCGCAAGAACCGCCTTTGCCTCGGGTTCGGTCAGCAGGCGTCGTCCATCGGCGATGGCGCGGGCAATCACCGCGCGCGCGGCGGCCGGGTCGGGCGCAAAATCGGCGGGAACATTGGCCGGCACCTGCATCAGCAGTTCCTGGGTGCGGCGATATTCCAGCAGGTGGTTGAACGCGGTGACCGCTCCGGTCGGTGTTTCGTAACTGGGTATGCCGGCATGGGCCAGGGCGTCGCGCGCGGTCGCCACGGCGCCACGGCCGAGCCAGCAGGCGAGCACCGGCTTCGCGCTCGCCTTCGCCTCGGCAATCACGGCCAGCGCCGGCTGGTCCGATGGCACAATGGCGGTGGGCGCATGCATGACCAGGATGGCGTCGACACCGGGGTCGGCGAGCAGCGGATGCAGTGCGGCGGCATAACGTTCGGCCGGGGCGTCGCCGATGATGTCGACCGGGTTGCCGCGGCTCCAGGTCGGCGGCAGGATCTTGTCCAGTTCGGCCATCGTGGCGGGCGACAGGTCGGCGAGCCGCGCCATGCCCGTCGCCATTGCATCGACGGCCAAGACGCCCGGACCGCCGCCATTGGTCAGGATCGCCAGGCGAGGCCCGGTGATCGCGTGGCCCCGCGACAGGGTTTCCGCGGCGTCGAACAGTTCCTCGGTGGAGTCCACGCGGATAATGCCGGCGCGCGCGAATGCAGCCGAAATCACATCGTCGCCACCGGCGAGTGCGCCGGTATGCGACTGCGCCGCCTTCGCAGCCTGCGGCGTGCGCCCGGCCTTGATGGCGATGATCGGTTTGGTGCGCGCGGCGGCCCGCGCCGCCGACATGAACTTGCGGGCATGTTTCACAGATTCGACATAAAGCAGGATGGCCCGAGTATCGTCGTCCCCGGCCAGATAGTCGATGACGTCGCCGAAATCGACATCGGCGGAATCGCCCAGCGAAATGAAATGGCTGAAACCAACCTGCTGGGCCCGTGCCCAGTCGAGAATCACGGTGCACAGCGCGCCGGACTGGCTGACGAACGCGATGTTGCCGGGTGTCGCCGCGACATGGGCGAAACTGGCGTTCAGGCCGATGCCGTGAACAAGGGCGCCCACGCAGTTCGGCCCGAGGATGCGCAGCAGGTAGGGACGCGCCGCATCCAGCATGGCCTGTTGCAGGGTGCGGCCATCAGGCAATTGCTCGCGGCCAAGGCCGGCGGCCAGCACGATTGCCGCGCGCGTGCCCCGGGCACCCAGCTCGGCGATCAGGCCGGGCACCGCGGCCGGCGGCGTGCAGAGAATTGCGAGGTCCGGGACGGTGGGCAGGGCGGCAATGTCGGCATAGCAGGGCGTGCCTGCCACCGACGCGCGGCGTGGATTGACGGGCATGATGGGGCCGGCGAACCCGCCGGCCAGCAGATTGGCCATGACCACCCGACCGACGCTCGACACACGGTCGGACGCGCCGATTACGGCGACGGACCGGGGCCGGAACAGTTTCTCCAGATTTCGGGTACTCAAGGCCGGCGTCTCCTGGGCAGGTGGACGCCGCGACTGTGACGACCGCCTGCGCCGAACGCAAGCGGTCGCCGCAGTGGAGAATGACTAGCGCTTCAGGCGGACCAGTTCGTCGAGCATCTCGTCGGCCGTGGTGATGATCTTGCCGTTGGCCGAATAGGACCGCTGGGCAATGATCATGTTGGTGAACTCTTTGGCCAGGTCGACGGTCGACTGCTCGAGCGAGCCCGAGGCGATGCTGCCGGTTGAGCCGGAACCCGGCTGGGTCAGGCCCTGGAAGCCGGATTCCGCCGAACTGCTGAAGACGTTGTCGGAAATCGACTGCAGGCCGTTCGGGTTGGTGAACTGCGCCAGCGGCAGGATGAAGATCGGAATGCGCTGGCCATTGCTGAACAGCGCGTTGACGATGCCCTCCTTGGTCACTTCGGCGGTGGAGAACGAACCGTAGGCGAGGCCGTTCTGCGTCACCTGCTTGACGTTGTAGGGCGCGTCGAACTGGGTCACGCCATCCACATCGCCGACGGTGCCGAAGTCCATCGCGATGTTGGGCGAGAACGTACTGCCGTTCGGCGTCGCGCCGGCGATGTCGATAGTGAATGCCGTCGCGGTGGCGAGCGAGCCGTCGCCGTTGAAGGCAATGGCCGCCGGGGTCAGCGTCACGACGTTGGCCAATGCGGTGCCGTTCGCGTCGCGCAGGCCGCCGGCCGGGTTGGTCAGCGACCAGGCGCCAGCGCCGGTCTTGGTGAATTGCAGGTCGGCGGTGTAGAGGCCGCCCAGCTGGTCGAACAGGGTAACAGACATTGTCTGCACCTGGCCCACGGCCGCACCGGCAGGCAGGTTCATCTCGACATCGACCGAGGTCGTCGGCAGGGCCGAGCCGGTCAGCAGGTCCACCTTGACCGGAGTCAGCGTGCTGAGCGACGTCGCGGTCAACTGGTTGGGATTGCCACTGAGAACCGCGGTGCGCTGCACCTGGGTCAGCTGCTCACCCTGCAGGTAGTAGTCGCCGGTATTCACGAGGTAGCCTTCCTCGTTCACGGTGAAAGAGCCGGCGCGCGAGAAGAACGCGCCGCTGGTGGCGCCGCTCGTCGCGTTCGGGCGCACGACGAACATGCCCTGGCCGCTGATCGCGAGGTCGGTCTTGCTTGACGTGCTCTGCAGCAGACCCTGCTGGTCGATGAGCGGCAGGTTCACGGCGCGCACGCCACCGCCCTTGTAGCCGTTAGCTGAGTTGGAGTCGGCAACGAGGCTTGCGAACTGCGTGTCGGTTCGCTTGTACCCGACGGTGTTCATGTTCGCGATGTTGTCGGAAATGCTGGCCATGGCCAGGCTCTGCGCCTGAAGGCCGGAAATGCCTGCCTGCATTGCTCCAGTAATCGACATGGTGTGCGCTCCTTGGCGTGCTCGTAAAATGCGTCGGTCAATCGTGTTGGTCGATGTGATAGCAACCGGCGTGCCAATTGCCGGGGGCGCACGAAACCGCGATTCGTTGCGGAGCAGGTACGTCGAGGCACGCGGCAAAAGCTGAAACGACGCGGCAAAACCTGCCGGGTTCGGCGCTGGCATACCCATTGCACATGTCTGCTCGAACCAAACGGGTTGTCCGCGTCCATGAACACCGAACGCAAGCATCTTGAGGCCCAGGCCACGATCCCCGTCGCATCGCGACGCGGCAGGGCTTGCCGCTTGGCGTTCCTGGGAGGCAGAACCTGCCGGGTAGGAGTGCGGCCATGACCCTGAACACGATCATGAACTCGGCGGTCTCGGGCCTGTCGGTCGCGCAGACCGCGCTGCGTACCACCTCGGCCAACATCGCGAACGTCAACACGCCGAACTACGCCCGCAAGGTGGTGTCGCAGGAGACGGTCAGCCTTGGCGGCACGCCGGCCGGCGTTGCCATTTCCGACATCCGCCGGGTGACCGACCGCTTCCTCAGCACCGAACTGCGCGCCTCGACCGCCGAGAACGGCCGTCTTGATGTTGCCGCACAGTTCCAGGACCTGGTGCAGAGCCTGTTCGGCAATCCGGAGGACAATTCCTCCATCGCCGGCCAGCTGGATACGGCGCTGAACGGGCTGAGCAGCCTTACCGTCGACCCCACGTCGGTCGCGCACCGCCTGGCGGCCATCGACGACCTGAACTCTCTCGGTGACGAACTGGCGCGCATGGCGTCGAAGCTGCAGGACTACAGGTCCGAGGCCGACAAGCAGGTCGGCGAGCAGGTGGCGGTCGCCAACGACGCCATCGCCCGAATCTACGACCTGAACCAGCAGATCGTGAAGGCAAAGATCACCTCGGGTGACAGCAGCGGCCTCGAAGACCTGCGCGCCTCGGCGCTGGCCGACCTGTCAAAGGTGGTCGGTTTCACCACCTATGACATGGGCAACGGCACCCTGGCGGTCAGCCTGCCGAACGGCCAGCCGCTGGTCGATTCCTTCCAGTACCGGTTGGACTACGCCCAGAGCGGTGCGGTTACCGGCGAAACGGCTTTCACGCCGCTGACCACGACGCGTATCGATTCTCGCACCGGCCAGGCGGTCGGCGCGCCGGCTGCGATCGAGAGCGGCATCACCTCGGGCGCGATCCGTGGCCTGCTGGACGCGCGCGACACCGACCTGCCGAACCTTGCCGAACAAGTCGGCCAGTTCGCCGCCTCGCTCGTCGACCAGATCAACGCAATCCACAACGAAAACACCGCGGTGCCCGCGCCCAGTACCCTGGCCGGCCGCAATACCGGCCTGCTGGGCACCGACGCCGCGGGATTCACCGGCTCGGCCAGTTTCTTCGTGACCGACGCGACCAACACCGTGGTGGCCAATACCACCATCGATTTCTCCACCGCCGGCCTCACCGACATCGATGCCATCGTCACGGCGATCAATGCCGGCCTGGGCGGTGCAGCCACCGCGACCTTTGCCAATGGCGCCCTGACCCTGACGGCCACCGCGCCCAGCGGCGGCGTCGCCATCCGCCAGGACTCCCCGCCGTCGCAACGTGGCGGCGCGGGCTTCAGCCAGTTTTTCGGCATGAACGACCTCATGGTGTCGCAGGTGCGCCCCGATGCCGCGACCGGCCTGGCCGGAACTGACCTGCACGGCTTTGCGACCGGTGTGGTCTCGCTGGAAATGCGCGGACCCGGCGGTGCGACCCAGAGCTTCGCGCTGGACATGACGACCCTGCCGGGTGGCGATCTCGACGATGTCGTGACCGCGCTCAACACCGGTTTCGCCGGCGTCGCCACTTTCGCCCTCGACAGCAGCGGTTCGCTGACGGTGACGCCATCGGCGGCCAATGCCGGCTGGAAACTGGCAGTGACCGGCGACACGACGGATCGCGGCGGCACCGGCGTGTCGATGTCCGACCTGTTTGGCATGGGCCTCGCCAACAAGACGGACCGCGCGCTGGGTGTTGCGGTGCGGTCCGACATCGCGGCGGCGCCGGCCAAGCTGGCGCTGGGCCGCCTCGACGCGGCGGCGACGACCGGCACGGCGCTGGCGCGCGGCGATGCGCGCGGCGCGGTGGCGCTGGCGGGTGCGGCGGCCAACCAGGTGTCGTTTGATGCGGCCGGCGGTATTGGCGCGCAGACTTCGAAGCTTGGCGACTATGCCGCGCAGATCGTGTCGCGGGCCGCCAATGCCGCGGCCTCGGCCCATACGCAGGCCGACAACCGGCAGGCGGTGCAGGACGAGCTCGTCAAGCGGCTGGCGTCCGTCGAGGGCGTCAACCTCGACGAGGAACTGTCGAACATGATCACGCTGCAATCGGCTTACAACGCCTCGGCGCGGATGATTTCGACCGTCAAAGACATGTTCGACACGCTGCTCAATCTCTAGCGGCGCAGGAGGTACGCGATGACCAGAGTTGGCGATGCCGGACAGGCCATGCTGCTGCGGCAGCAGATGCTCAAGATCCAGGACCGCTCGGCCGACACCCAGCGCCAGGTTTCGACCGGCTACAAGTCGGCGGACTATGCCGGCCTCGGCGCCGGCACCGGGCCGCTGCTGGGCGCGCAGAGCCTGTTGTCGCGCATTGACACGCAGAAGTCGTTGGCCGCCGAGGTGAAGACCCGGCTCGACTTCACCGACACGGCGCTGACCAACGCGGCCAATGTCACGCAGGACCTGCGCGACCAGATACTGAAGGTGCTGTCGACCGGAAACGGGGCCAGCCTGATGGTCCAGACCGACGGTTCGTTCTCGCAGTTCACCGCGGCGATGAATCAGCAGTTCGACGGCCAATACCTGTTCGCTGGCGGCAGCGATGCCGCCCCGGTAACCGCCGCCTCCCTGGCCGACGTAATCGCCCTGCCGACGGCGGCGGACGCGTTCAACAACGGCACCCTTACCTCGCAGGCGTCGCTCGAGGACGGCGCGACATTCACCTACGGCGCGCTGGCCGACACTGTCGGCACCAGCATGATGACGGCAATCAAGAACATCGCCGAGTTCAACGCCGGCCCCAGCGGTCCGTTCTCGGCGGAGCTGACGCCGGCCCAACGGACTTTCCTGGAGGGCCAGCTGACCGTCCTGTCGGCGGCCCAGACCGAAGTACAGACGGCGGTATCGACCAACGGCATTGCGCAGGCGCGCCTCGATGACATCGGTACCCGCCACGATGCCCAGACGGTGCTGCTGAAATCCTTCATCGGCGACGTGCAGGATGCCGACATGGCCGAGGCGATCGCCCGCCTGAACCAGGACCAGGTTGCCCTGCAGGCCGCCTACAAGATGCTGGGCGACCTCGGCCAGACCTCGCTGCTCAACTTCATCTGAGGAGGGCGGCGTGCGCGGCCCATCGTTAGCGCTTCGTTAACGGCCTTGCCTGACAATGTGGCCCTAGGCAGGATCGCATCATGACTTCCAGTATCGTCCAGTATCGGATGGTGACGGCGCAGCCCGAGCGCTTCACCGCGCAGTTCGACAAGCTGCCGGCTGTTAAGGCCGCGATCGCCGACTTCCAGAAGAAGGCGCCATCGGTCACCACCGTCGATGGCCTGCTGAAGGACCGCCGTACGCTGCAATTCGTCCTCTCCGCGTTCCAGCTTGAGGAACAGGTCGATTCCAAGGGCATCCTCAAGAAGCTGCTGACCGAGGATCCGGCGAACAGCAACTCCCTTGCCAACAAGCTAAACGACCCGCGCTACAAGGCCTTTGCCAAGGCGATGGAGCCTCTGCGCCTGGGCAGCAAGCCGTTTTCATCCACCGCCTTCGTGGCGACCGTCGTCAAGGGCTACCAGACCAACGAATTCGAAAAGTACGAGGGCGAGCAGACGCCGGGCCTGCGCGAGGCGCTGTACTTCAAACGCAACATCTCGGGCATCACCAGCTCGTTGCAGATACTTGGCAGCAAGGCGCTGACCGAAGTGGTGCGCGTCGGTCTTGGTCTGCCCAAGGAAATGGGCCTGTTGTCCGCGTCCAAGCAGGCCAAGCTGATCGACAAGAATCTCGACGTGACGAAATTCTCCGATCCGGCCTATGTCGACCGCTTCCTCAACCGCTACCTGGCCAACACCGACAAGGCCAACAGCGATAGCGGCGGCGGCAATCCGATGCTGGGCCTGTTCGGCGGTTCCGGTTCGTCGGGCGCCGGCGGGCTGGTGTCTATTCTGGCCTAGGGCTTGTTCTACCCCGGGCGTTTTCTACAACGGCGGTTTTCATGGCATTGGTATTGAAATTGCGGCCGAACGAGCGGCTGGTAGTGAATGGTGCGCTGATCCGCAACGCGTCCGACCACGGGATTTCGATCCACCTGCTCAATCGCGCCAGCCTCCTGCACGAGCGCGACATCCTGCTGCCCGAGCATGCCAAGACGCCGCTGTCGCAGCTCTACCTGCTGATCCAGGACATTCTGCTGGACACGGCGGGCGAGCAGAAGCACCGCAAGGCCTTCGTTCACATGGCCGCGAAGATCTATGCCAAGAACCTGTCGGCCAAGGACAATACGACCTGCGGCCTGATCGCCGACCTGATCAAGCTGGTCGCGGAGAACGATGTCTATCGCGCGCTGCGCCTGCTCAAGCCGGCCATCGGTGTGACGGCCGGCGCGTCGCGCAAGCCCGCCGTCCGCAAGGCAAAATAATCTCCTGAAACGAAATGGCCCGCCAGAGGCGGGCCATTGATTGTACAGAAGGCCGGGATCGTCGCCCGGCAGAGCCTCAGTGCGCCAGCTGCATTTCCGGCTGCATCGCGCCGGAGCCTTTCAGGCCGGCCATGATCTCGCGGTTCAGGTCGATCAGCGGCTGCGGGCTGGCCTCGCCGCTCATCACCTTGGCGGAGTAGCGGTAGGTCCACAGCGCCAGCGAGATCAGCCGCGCCTTGAGATCGTTCGGCAGCGGGTTTTCCGGACGCGACAGATCGGCGGTCAGCGCCGACCACAGGCGGTTGTTCAGGTGGCAGGCCTCAACTACTCCGGTATGCGATTCAGCCTGGCTCATCCGGTTGATGACCATGCCGAAGGCGCGGTACTCGGTTTCGCGGGGGTTGGCCGCGAGTTCACCTGCGCGGCTATAGGCGTTGACGGTCATTGGTGGTGCTCCTCTGCATGGCCCGGTGCTTCCGCGGCCAGAATGAAAACCATGGCGGGTACCGGCAGGCCGCGTTCGTGGCGCAGCGTGCGGATCTCGTAGTGAACCAGGTACAGGCCGGCATCGCGCGCGCAGGCGGCAACGAAGGCCTCGGTATGGGCGTAACGGCCGCTGGGGCGCAGGACGAATCCCGCGGCGGCCTGCTCGTCGCTCTCGACGGTCGCGAACAGCGCGCCGCCCGGGCGCAAGGCCAGCTTCGCGGCGCGGAACGGTTCGGCCAGGTTGCCGAAATAGCTGAACACGTCGGCGGCGACGATCGCATCCCAGTGCGCCGGGTGGGCGGCCAGGTGGGCGCCGAGTTCGACGCGGTCCAGACGGTCATAGGCCTGCCTTGCCTGGGCATGGACCAGCATCTCGGCTGACAGGTCGACCCCGTCGAGCTGGGCCGCGAACGGACGGAGCAGGGGCGCGCACAGGCCGGTGCCGCAGCCGGCATCCAGTACATACAGCTGGCCTTCGGGCCGGCCGAGCTGGCGGTCCATGGCGGCGCGGATCAGGGCCGGGCCTTCATAGCCCAGCTTGCCGACCAGGGTCGCGTCGAACGAGGCGGCAAAGTTGTCGAAATTTGCGGCGACGTAGCCGTCGGCGGCACGGTCTGGCGGCGGGCCACCGGTCAAGGCGGCCAGCATGTGGCGCGCGACGGGGTCGCTCGGGCACTGGGTGGCGCATTCCGCAAATGCGCGCGCCGCGCCTGCAAGGTCGCCGGCGGCTGAGAGCGCGTTGCCGAGATTCAGATAGAGCGGAGCGGCGTTTGGCTGCAGCCGGATGGCCAGTCGATAGGCATCCGCGGCCGGGCCGAGTTTGCCCAGCCACGCCAGGCTGTTGCCCATGTCGTTGAACAGGTCGGCCGAGGCGCCGCCACGTTCAGCCGCTTTGCGAAAAGCGGTAAGGGCGGCAAGCGGATTGTTCAGGCCCGCCTGGGCGCGGCCGGTGAGATGATGCAGCAGGGGAAGGTCGTGGGTGCTGGCTGGCGCGTCGGTCAGAAGCCGCAATGCGTCAGCAGGGCGATGATCGCCCAGCAACCGCCCGGCGTCGCCGATGATACGGTCCGCCGACCAGTCCAGTCCGGTATCGAGGGCGGCGACAGCCGTCACGTCGGTACTCCTGCGAACCCCAGTTACGTCGATGATTGAAACGGCCGACAAGGGCCGCCGCGCGGCGGGAACGACAATCGTCTGAGGTTACGATTGCCGCTCCCGCCGCGGGCCAAGCCCTTAGCGGAACAGGGACAGGATCGCCGACGGGCCCTGGTTGGCGATCGACAAGGCCTGGATGCCGAGCTGCTGACGGGTCTGAGCCGCCTGCAGGTTCGCGCTTTCCTCAGCCAGGTCGGCGTCGACCAGCGTACCCACGCCTTCGGTCAGCACGTCCTGCAGCGACTTCACGAAGTCGCCCTGGGTCTGGAGCTGCGTCACCGAGGTGCCGAGCGCCGAGAGCGAGGACTTGACCGAGTTGATGGCACTTTCGATCGAGGTCAGTGCCGCGGCCGGATCGCCCGCTGCAGTGATCGTGCCGGTCAGGGTGCCGGTGGCGAAGGTGTCGGTCACGGCGGTGATGGCGCCAGCGGTGCTGGTCACGACCAGGTCGCCGGTGTCATTGAACTCGACCGAGAAACCGTGGGCCTTCAACGAAGTGTTGAGGGTCGCAAGGTTGGCGCCGGTCGAGGCGGTGCTGTCGGTCACGACGGCGATGTTGGCCGCTGCGGTCGTGCCAGTGGTGGCAACGTCCGCCGTGTCAATCATCTCAAACGTGAACGTGGTGCCGCCGGCGACGAACTGCAGCGTGTCGGCGGTCGCAAACGCCAGAGTGGCCGAGGCGGTCAGGGTCGCGAAGCCGTTCTTAACGTTCAGACCGGCGATGCCGAGCGTGGCGGTCGTCAGGTCCTGGGCGGCAACCGAGATGTTGTACGGCGTCGGCGCGGTCGAGGCGTCGGCGCGGTTCAACGAGGCCAGTACGCTCAGGTCACCGTCGGTGCCGTTCAGCAGGTTGACGCCGTTGAACTGCGCGGCGTCGACGATACCGGTGACCTGGTTGACCAGGGCATCGATGTCGTTCTGGATCGCGACGCGATCCACGTTCGGCGCCTGGGCGGCGACGACCTTGGCCTTGATCGAGTTCAGCGTGTCGGACACCGTCTCGGCCGCCTTCAGGGCGACGTTGGCAGTGGCCTGGCCGAACGAGATCGCATCCGACACGGCCTTGAAAGCCGAGATGTCGGAAGGGAGGCCTTGGGCGATGGCGAAGGTCGAGGCGTCGTCCTTGGCGCCGGCTACCTTCAGGCCGCTGTTGATGCGGCCCTGGATGCTGTTGAGCGACTTGTTCGTCGACTCCAGCGTCCTAATCGCCGCAAGCGCGGCGCCGTTGGTGTTTACCGAGAAAGTCATAGTAAGTCTCCCATTCTGGAGTTTGAGCAGCGGCACTTCTGCGTCGCGGGACAACGTGTCAAGCGGCGAGTATGGGCAAATGCCCTTAACAACGCGTAAAGCACGGGCAGGACGGTGTTCGACCGTTTATCTGGCCATGCTTTGGCGACCAGGAACCCGAAGCGCCGTAAGACCGGCCCGGGCCGCCAAAGATTTGCCTGGCGTCCACCTGCCGCCGGCGCAGGGCCGGCGGCAAAGTCGTATGCAAGGCGTGTAAGCATTACTGACGGAACAGCGAGAGGATCGCCGACGGGCCCTGATTGGCGATTGACAGGGCCTGGATGCCGAGCTGCTGGCGGGTCTGGGCCGCCTGCAGTGCCGCACTTTCCTCGGCCAGGTCGGCATCGACCAGCGTGCCCACGCCTTCAGTCAGCGTATCCTGCAGCGCCTTCACGAAATCGCCCTGGGTCTGGAGCTGGTTCACCGAAGTGCCCAGCGCGGCCAGTGCGTTCTTCAGGGTTGTGCTGGCGCTTTCGATCGAGGTCAGCGCCGCGGTCGGATCGCCCGCCGCGGTAATCGTGCCGGTCAGGGTGCCGGTGGCGAAGGTGTCAGTCACCGCCGTGATCGCGCCAGCCGTGCTGGTGACGACCAGGTCGCCGGTGTCGTTGTATTCGACCGAGAAACCGTTCTGCTGCAGCGCCAGGTTGATGGTCGCGAGGTTCGCGCCAGTCGAGGCGGTGCTGTCGGTCACGATGGCGATGTTGGCAGCCGCGGTCGTGCCCGTGGTCCCAACGTCGGCCGTATCAATCATCTCGAAGGTGAAGGTCGTGCCGCCAGCGACGAACTGCAGCGTGTCGGCAGTCGCGAACGCCAGGGTTGTCGAGGCGGTCAGCGTGGCAAAGCCGTTCTTCACGTTGATGCCGTTGATGCCGAGGCCGGCGGACGTCAGGTCCTGGGCGGCGACGGTGATGTTGTACGGCGTCGGTGCGGTCGAGGCGTCGGCGCGGTTCAGCGAGGCCAGGACGCTCAGGTCGCCATCGCTGGCGTTCAGCAGGTTGACGCCGTTGAACTGGGCGGCGTCGACAATGCCCTGCACCTGGTTGACCAGGGCGTCGATGTCGTTCTGGATCGCATTGCGGTCAACGTTCGGCGCCTGGGCGGCGACGACCTTTGCCTTGATCGAATTCAGGGTGTCGGACACCGTCTCGGCCGCCTTCAGGGCGACGTTTGCGGTGGCCTGGCCGAACGACACGGCATCGGATACGGCCTTGAAGGCGGCGATGTCGCCGCGCAGGCCCTGGGCGATCGCGAAGGTCGAGGCGTCATCCTTGGCGCTCGAGACCTTCAGACCGCTGTTGATGCGGCTCTGGATGTTGTTCAGCGACTTGTTGGTGGCGTCCAGCGTGCGGATGGCCGCAAGGGACGCTCCGTTGGTGTTTACCGAAAAGGACATGATCGTTTCTCCGTTCTGGGTAGTGTCTTCGGCCATTTGCCTGTGGATCATTTAGCGAGGAGCGTGCCAACTCTCAGATCGTTGATTTTGTTGGTGTTTTATCGGTCTTTCCGAATTCTGCTTCGGCGACCTTTGCCGCCACTGGCAATTCTTGCCGGGCACTTTTTTCTGTTTCTCTAGGGCGATTCCTGGTGCGCGACGGACAGATTTCGGGCGTCGCTTCCACCGGCGCGACGGCAGAGGCGTTGGGTTCAGATGCGCTGGTTGAGGGCGATGGAGACCGGTGCGGCAGGTGACGAGGCGCGGACCCCCGCCGTGTACATAGTGGCGCGGCGGTCGTAGCTGCGCGCCGGCGCCTGCTGGGCGGCGGTGGCGTCGCCGATGGCCTTCACGAGGCCCTCGGACACCTGCTTCATCGCGGTAAGCCGGCGGGCGTAGGAAACGGTCAGCTCCTGGCACAGGCCGGTACTGTGCTTCAGGCGCTTCAGCTCGCCCGGGCCCACTTTCGTATGCCACAGCGGGTCGGACTTGAGGGCGGCGGATTCGCGCGCATAGGCGCGGGTCAGTCGCTGCTTTTCATCCAGCAGCGGCTGCAGGTCGCGGGGCCGGTTGTTTTCCAGCAGCGTGTTCTCCTGGGCCAGGAGCCTGGCCAGGGATTCGGTGACGACGATCAGGTTGCCGACCGCCACATGGGGCGGCGAGGCGGGCGCCGCCTGCGGGGTCATTGGGCGACCTCCGGTTTAGCGGCTTCCTGCAGGCGCATGATCTGGCTGTAGATCGCATCGGCGATGCCAAAGCCGCGGCCACGGGCGACGATCTTGCCGTATTCCTCGTTCTGCATGCTGCGCCAGGTCTTTTCGGCCTCGCCGCCGCCCATCGGGCCGTCGCTCTTCAGGCCCTGGCTCATCGTTTCCATCAGCTGGCCGATGAAGAAGGCCTCGAACTGCTTCGAGACTTCGCGCGCCTTGTCGTAACCGGGCAGGGTCGCGGGGGCGGAAGCAATGGCGGCAGGTGCGCTCATCACATCACCTGGATTTCGGCCTGCAGGGCGCCGGCAGCCTTGATCGTCTGCAGGATCGAGATCATGTCGCGTGGGCCGATGCCCAGCGCGTTCAGGCCGTTGACCAGTTCCTGCAGGCTGACGCCGCGCGGCATGACCGCCATGCGCTTGTCCTTGCTGTCGTCGACCTGCACGTCGGTCCGGGGCACCACGACCGTGCTGGCGCCGCCGGCAACGGCGCCGGGAATAGCCGGCGCACCGGGCGCGCCCGAGCCGGGAATGGCGCGGGTCTGGGTGTCGAACACCACGTTGCCGTTGCTGTCGCGCAGCGGCGTGCCATCGGGATTCAGGCGCGGCACCTGTACGGTGGTGGTCTGCGGCGCCGTGCCCGCCGTGCCGCCAATGCTGGGCAGCACGCCGGGGCCGGGCGCAAACGCGCCAGGCTGCGACACCTGCGGGGTTTCGGTGATGCGGATGGTCAGGTTGCCCTGGGCGATGGCGACGGTGTCGATGCGCACGTTCGAGCCCATGACGATGACGCCCGACTTTTCGTCGATCACCACGCGGGCGACCTGGTCGGCCTCGATCATCAGCTGCTCGATGTCGGTCATCAGGCCGACGACGTCATCGCGGCGATTGGCGGGGATATCGACCTGGACGGTGGAGGAGTCGACCGGGCGGGCCACCGGCACGCCGACGAAGTTGGAAATCGCCTGGGCGACGCGGCGCGACGTAGTCAGGTCGGGGTTGCGCAGCGTGAGGCGCAGGTTCTGCAGCGCGGCCAGCTCGAATCCGATTTCACGCTCGACAATACCGCCATTGGCGATGCGGCCGCCGGTCGGCACACCGCGGGTGACGGTGGTGCCGGCGCCCTGCGCCTTGAAACCGGAAATCGCCACCGGGCCCTGGGCCACGGTGTAAACCTCGCCATCGGCGCCCATCAGCGGCGTGACCAGCAGCGAGCCGCCCTGCAGGCTTTTCGCGTCGCCCAGCGCGCTGACATTGACGTCGAGGCGCGAGCCCTGGCGGGCGAACGGCGGCAGGGTCGCGGTAACCATGACGGCGGCGACGTTCTTGGTCTGGAAGCTGCCGGATTCGCGCACGTTGACGCCCAGGCGTTCCAGCATCGCCTCCAGGCTCTGCTTGGTGAACGGAGCGTTGTTCAGCGCGTCGCCCGTGCCGTCGAGGCCGACGACCAGGCCATAGCCGACCAGCATGTTGTCGCGAATGCCCTCGAACGCGGCGATGTCCTTGATGCGCGAGGCGGCGACCGCCTGGCCGCCGAGGACGAAACCGGTCGAGATGATGAGGGCGAAAAGACGCTGGATGAACATTGGCAACCCGGAAATTCTTCGCGATATCGGTGCCCGTATTGGGCCTGCTGCCTGTTTAGCGAAAAGCATGCCACCGAAATTCGCGCGGAAAACCGCCACTTTTCATCGCCCAAAGCGCCCCGCCCGGCAGGTTTTGCCGGCCTTTACCCGGCATTAAGGGTAGGGGGCGGAAGATGTGCACATGAAGATCGATGGGAATTCCGCGATCCGCCCGGTCACCAGTCGCCGCACCGAACGTGCGGGGGCTGCCAGTGGCGCGTTCGGCGCGCACCTGCAGTCGGGCGAGAGCGCGGCGCCGGTGAGCTCGGGTCCGGCGCACCTCGCACCTGTCGATGCGTTGCTCATGCTGCAGGAAGTCCCCGATCCCTCGCGGGGCCGGCAGCGCTCGGTCAAGCGCGGCAATGACCTGCTCGACCGACTGGATGAAATTCGCCACGGCCTGCTGATGGGCGAGATTCCCGTCCACCGCCTGCGCTCGCTGGCGATCTCGCTAAAGGCTGAAAAGCAGGCGGTTGCAGACCCCCGACTCGCCGAAATAGTGGGCGAAATCGAACTGCGCTGCGCTGTCGAACTGGCGAAGCTCGGCCAGTACACAGATAATTCATAAAGCAAATTCAATAGTTTAGTGTATTTAGGCATCGCTCTTGCAGAGCGATGGAGCGATTCATATACTCCGCGCCGCTCAAGGTAGCGTGCCAGAGTACCAAGGAGCGTTATGGGGATTCAGTTGAAGCCGGGTTACCGTCCCACCGAGGGCGAGCCCTTTATGAACCCGCAAATGCGTGAGTTTTTCCGGCAGCGCCTGCTCAGTTGGAAGGACGAGATCCTCCGCGAGTCCAACCAGACCTTGCAGCACCTCCAGGAAGAGACGACGCAGGAACCCGACATTGCCGACCGCGCATCGACGGAGTCCGAGCGCGCGCTGGAACTGCGCACCCGCGACCGCCAGCGCAAGCTGATCTCGAAGATCGACGCGGCGCTGAAGCGGCTCGAGGATGGCTCCTACGGCTATTGCGAGGAAACCGGCGAGCCGATTTCCCTGAAGCGCCTGGAAGCCCGGCCGATCGCCACCCTGTCGATCGAGGCGCAGGAGCGCCACGAACGCCGCGAGCGCACCCACCGCGACGAGTAGCGCCGGGGTTCGTCCCTAGCGCTTGACCACGATCCCCGCCTTTTCGCGGTCCCACATGCCGGTGGGGTCTTTCTTCGCGTCCTCGCGCAGGCGGTACTTCTCGATCTTGCCGGTCAGGGTGCGCGGCAGGTCGGCCTCGATGCGCACGAACCGCGGCACCATGAAATAGGCCAGGTTCTTCTGCGCATGTTCGATCAACTCGGCTTCGCTTAACGTCGCGCCCTCGCGGAGGATGATCGCGGCGGCGACCTCGTCCTCGGCGGTATCGGCATCCACAGCGTAGACCGCGACATCGGCAATGGCCGGATGGCGCAGCAGCACCTGCTCGACCTCGAACGCCGAGACGTTCTCGCCGCGACGGCGGATTGCGTCCTTCTTGCGGTCCACGTACCAGAGATAGCCATCGCCATCCAGATAGCCGCGGTCGCCGGTGTGGAACCAGCCGTTGCGCCAGGTCTCGACCGTGGCCTGCGGGTTCTTGTAATAGCCCGAAGCGATGTCCCACAGCAGGTTGGTGCGCAGCACGATCTCACCGGTCTGGCCCACCGGCACGTCGAAATCGTCGCCATCGACAATGCGCATCTCGTAGCCGAAGCGCGGCTTGCCGCACGAACCCAGCTTCGACGCCGGATCGCTCAGCGTGAAGGCGGCGACCGGGCCGAAGTCCGACAGGCCATAGCCGCTGACGAAGCGCATGCCGAACCGCTGCTCGAATTCCGGCGCGAAGCGCGGCAGCGGCGTGGACAGGCAGAGGCGCAAGGAATGCCGGCGGTCGTCTTCCTGATCTGCCCCCTTCAGAGTGGTCCATCGACTATTTTAGTCTGGACCCTGAAGGAGAAGGAAAATGGGCAAGAGACACGGGCCTGAGGAGATTATCGGCAAGCTGCGCGAGGCTGAGATTATTCTGGCGCAAGGCGGGACGACGGGGG
>CANJGB010000037.1 GCA_947473805.1 Alphaproteobacteria bacterium | reverse complement strand
GCAGGAACGACACCGCATCAAACAGAAAACCATCGAACATCGTCGCTTGCTTCACCGCAAACTCGCCGCATAAGATCAACCAACCAGATGAGGCCAACCCTCCACTAAATTACAGCCCCATCAGTCCCAAATGATCTGACGACGCACACCATTTTGCCAAAAGAACAAAATGGGAACAACATCTGATTGTGCTTCAGGAGCCGTCCTTATAGTTTTCGCCCATGCCCGAACTCCCCGAAGTCGAGACCGTGTGCCGCGGGCTGTCCGTGCATCTCGTCGGGCGGCGGTTCGCGAAGGTCGAGGCGTGGCGGGCGGATTTGCGCTTTCCGCTGCCGGCGAAATTCGCCGCGCGGCTGACCGGGCGGCGGGTGGTGCGGGTGCGCCGGCGCGCCAAGTATATCCTGGTCGAACTGGACGACGGCCTCGTCATGCTGGCCCATCTCGGCATGTCGGGCCGCATGGTGGTGGGCGTGCCCGGTGCGCCACCCGGCAAGCACGACCACATCGTCTTCACCATCGACGACGGCACCACCATCCTGTTCAACGATGCGCGCCGCTTCGGCATGGTCGACCTGGTGCAGGGCGATCAACTGGAGCAGCACCGCCTGCTGAAGGACATCGGGCCCGAGCCGCTGGGGAATGAATTTTCCGCGCCGGTGCTGTCCGAGGCTTTGGCCGGCAAGCGCACGCCCATCAAGGCGGCGCTGCTGGACCAGGGTGTCGTCGCCGGCCTCGGCAACATCTATGTCTGCGAGGCCCTGTTCCGCGCCGGCATCTCGCCGAAGCGCCTGGCGTCCAGCGTGGCCGGTGCGCGGGCGGAAAGGTTGGTGCCCGAGATCAAGGCGGTGCTGACCGAGGCCATCGCCGCCGGCGGCTCGTCCCTGCGCGACTATGTGCAGGCTGACGGCGAACTGGGCTTCTTCCAGTGGAACTTCCGCGTCTATGGCCGCGCGGGCGAACCGTGCGTTACCTGCGGCACGCCGGTCCGCCGCCTGGTCCAGGCCGGCCGCTCCACCTTTTACTGCGCCCCCTGCCAGCGTTAGGTACGGCAAGGCTGGTGCGGCCCTCACGCTTCGACAAGCCCGGCATGAGGGAATTAGGTATAAAGACGTCAAACTAGCCTCATCCCGAGCCCGTCGACGGGTGAGGCGACGGCCCAAGCGGGGGGAACACATGGCCTACGAGAACATCCTGGTGGAGACGCGCGGCGCGACCGGCCTGGTCACGCTGAACCGGCCGCAGGCGCTGAACGCGCTGAACGACGGCCTGATCAGTGAACTGGCCCACGCGCTCGACGGCTTCGAGGCCGACGACGGGGTCGGCGCCATCGTCATCACCGGGTCGGAAAAGGCCTTCGCCGCCGGCGCCGACATCAAGCAGATGCAGACCATGTCCTACATGGACGCCTATCTCAGCGACTTCATCGGCAAGTGGGACCGCATCACCCGGTGCCGCAAGCCGGTCGTCGCGGCGGTCGCGGGCTTCGCGCTGGGCGGCGGTTGCGAACTGGCCATGATGTGCGACTTCATCCTGGCCGCCGACACGGCGAAGTTCGGCCAGCCGGAAATCAACCTTGGCATCATCCCCGGTTCCGGCGGCACCCAGCGTCTCACCCGCCTGGTCGGCAAGTCCAAGGCGATGGAAATGGTTCTCACCGGCCGCATGATCGACGCGGCCGAGGCCGAGCGCTGCGGCCTGGTCAGCCGGGTCGTCCCCGCCGCCCAGTTGCTGGACGAGGCGCTGAAGGTCGCCGGCCGCATGGCCGAACTGTCCCGCCCCGCCATCCTGATGGCCAAGGACGCCGTCAACCGCGCCCTGGAGACCACCCTGGCCGAGGGCGTGAAGGCCGAACGCGCCCTGTTCTATTCCCTGTTCGCCACCGAGGACCAGAAAGAGGGAATGGCCGCCTTCGCCGAGAAGCGGAAGCCCAGGTTCAAGCATCGTTAACCCTCCGCTCCTTATTTCGTCATGCCCGGGCTTGTGCCGGCCATGACGGTTCGGGGGAGGTGGGCCGCCCTCCCGAACCGGTGCGAATCAGCCCCTGTTGACGGGCCTTGGCCCATGGGGCTATAACCCGCCACTTCGAAATTCCAAGCCTAATCGGAACCCTTCCATGGCCAACCACAAGTCGGCGGAAAAGCGCGCCCGCCAAACCGTCAAGCGCACCGCCGTCAACCGTACCCGCCGCTCGCGCGTGCGCTCTGCCGTGAAGCAGGTCGAACTCGCCATCCTGTCGGGTGACGCGGCCAAGGCGAAGGACGCGCTGAAGGCGGCGCAGCCGGCGCTCTTCCGTGGTGTCAGCAAGGGCGTCGTGCGCAAGGGCACCGCGTCGCGCAAGTTGTCGCGTCTCTCGGCGCGCGTGAAGAAGCTTTCCGTTCCGGCGTAACACCGCCCGCGAGCGACACGATACGAACGCCGCGCTTTTGCGCGGCGTTTTCTTTTGGCGAACCATTTTGCACGACTGCCGTTCTTTTGTGCCGCGCGCATCATCGCGCGGCATTTTCCTTTTCGGTGTCGCACGCTGCGCATGACCACTTCTTTTTGCACCGCCGCGCGTCGCACGACGGTTTCACTTTAGTGCCTGCGACTATTTCTTTTTCGTTCATCGCCCCGGTACGTGCGCGCGCCGCTTGACATGCACATGTAGTGGTCGGGCCGCCGGCCTATCGCCATACACAGGGTGCTGAATCGTCACAGCGGTTCTGATTTCCAGAATCCAGAAGACTCTCCTATTGCGAGTCTTCGCCGAGTCGCACTAACTTCGGATCGTCATCGCGCAGCAAGCGCGGGGCTGGCACGGGAGACTAAAAAACGTGGTCCACCATCGCGACAAACTCCCCCGCCGTCCGGCCCAGAGTACAGTCCACCGCGAAATCCAGTTTTCGTTTTTCTGTCGATCCGGTCGCCGCCGCTAGTGGCAGCGGTCCAGGGGATTTCTTCGCCGATTGTCGGCGGGACTTTTGCGTTGCGTGAGAGCAGGGGGTTTATCGGGGTGTCATCGGGAGCGGGCGATAAGGCGGCTGGCTATGCGGGCGATGTCGACGCCGCGACGGCGTTCGAGGCATTGCGCAAGTCACCCAACGCGCAGCTCGTCGATGTGCGCAGCGATGCGGAGTGGAGCTTCGTCGGCGTGCCCGACCTCGCCGCCCTCGGCAAGGAGCCGCTGCTCGTATCGTGGCAAACTTTCCCCGGCATGCGTCCCAACGAGGACTTCGTCCGCAAGGTGACCGGGCGCGTGCCCGCCGCCGACACGCCGCTTTATTTCCTGTGCCGCTCGGGTGCGCGTTCGCGCGCCGCCGCCATCGCGATGACGGCGGCCGGCTACGGGCAGGCGTTCAACGTCGCGGGCGGCTTCGAGGGCGACCTCGACGATACCCGCCAGCGCGGCAAGAAGGGTGGCTGGAAGGCCACCGGCCTGCCCTGGAAGCAGAGCTGAGACCCGCCATGGCCGATAACACACAGCCGCGTGGCGGCACGCCAACCGTCGCCGCCGAATGGGACCGCGTCCGCACCCGCCTGCGCGCCGAGTTCGGCGACGATGCCTTCAACTCCTGGATGAAACCGCTCGGCCTCGGCCAGTGCTACGAGGCGCAGGTCACGCTCGAGGCGCCGTCGCGCTTCATGCGCGACTGGGTTTCCACCCATTATGCCGAGCGCATCCGCGAATTCTGGCGCGCCGAGCGCCCGACGCTCCGCGACGTCACCATCCTGCTGCGCCCGCCGATGCCGGTGCGGCGCGAGCCCATCGTGGCGCCCGCCGCCAACTACACGAATGGCCATCACGGGAACGGCAACCACGGTCATGGCAATGGCCACGCCGCCGCGGCCCCGGCCGAAAAGCCGGTCGCCAGCAGCCCGGTCGCGTCCAGCATCGTGCGCCCCTCGGCCGCCGAGGAGAACGATTTCGGCGCCCCGCTCGATGGCCGCTACGTGTTCGACACCTTCATCGTCGGCAAGTCGAACGAACTGGCCCATGCCGCCGCCCGCCGCGTCGCCGAGGCGGATGCCGTGCCGTTCAACCCGCTGTTCCTCTATGGCGGCGTCGGCCTCGGCAAGACCCACCTGATGCACGCCATCGCCTGGCACATCCGGCAGAAGCATCCCTCGCGCAAGGTGATCTACCTGTCGGCCGAGAAGTTCATGTACCAGTTCGTCCGCGCCGTCCGTTTCAAGGACACGATGGCGTTCAAGCAGCAGTTCCGCTCGGTCGACGTGCTGATGATCGACGACGTGCAGTTCATCGCCGGCAAGGAGCAGACGCAGGAAGAGTTCTTCCACACGTTCAATGCGCTGTGCGACCAGAACCGCCAGATCGTCATTTCCGGCGACCGTTCGCCGACCGACCTCGAGGGGATCGAGGAGCGCATGCGCTCGCGCCTCGGCTGGGGCCTCGTCGCCGACATTCACCCGACCGACTACGAGCTGCGCCTGTCGATCCTGCAGTCCAAGGCCGAGCGCGCCCGCGCCAAGGGCTTCCCGCCCAAGGTGCTGGAATTCCTCGCCCACCGCATCACGTCCAATATCCGCGAGCTTGAGGGCGCGCTGAACCGCCTCCTGGCCTATTCCAACCTGGTCGGCCGCCCGATCACCCTGGAATCCGCTCAGGAAGTGCTGCAGGACCTGCTGCGCGCCAATGACCGCAAGGTCACCATCGAGGAAATCCAGAAGCGGGTCGCCGAGCACTTCAACATCCGCCTCTCGGACATGAGTTCCGCCCGCCGCGCCCGCGCCGTGGCCCGCCCGCGCCAGGTCGCCATGTACCTGGCCAAGCAGCTCACCTCGCGCTCCCTGCCCGAGATCGGGCGCAAGTTCGGCGGCCGCGACCACACCACCGTGATGCACGCCGTGCGCAAGATCGACGAGCTGCGCGAGATCGATTCGTCGTTCGCCGAGGATATCGATCTGCTGCGCCGCATGCTGGAGAGCTGAGACCCTCTTCCAGCGGGCCGTAATACCCTGAATAACCGGGCTTTTTAGGCCCCGCAAAAGCCCCGGATTCAATGGCTAGAAGGGGCGCGTTGCTGCTATAGTGCGGCCCCGGTTGTCGGGCGGTGTCAAAGCCGCGCTGCCGGGCTGGTCCCGGCCCCTGCCGGCGCCGGAAAATCAACGCTTTCGCACCAGCAGAGCGCAGCTAGACGCCATGAAACTGACCATCGAACGCACCGCCCTCCTCACCGCCCTGAACCATGTCCAGGGTGTCGTCGAACGGCGCAACACGATCCCGATCCTCTCGAACATCCAGATCGAGGCCGGGACCGGTTCGCTGGCCATGACGGCGACCGACCTGGACATCGCCGTGGTCGAGAAGATCCCGGCCAAGGTCAGCCAGGGCGGCGCCACCACGGTGCCGGCGCACACGCTGTACGAAATCGTCCGCAAGCTGCAGGACGGCGCCGAGATCGAGTTCAGCTATACCGGCAATGACCAGCGCCTGACGCTGCGCGCCGGCCGCTCCACCTTCGCCCTGTCCTGCCTGCCCAAGGAGGACTTCCCGGTCATGGTCGCGGGCGACCTGCCGCACGGCTTCGCCGTCCCGGCCGAGGAGCTGCGCCGCCTGATCGACAAGACCCGGTTCGCCATCTCGACCGAGGAAACCCGCTATTACCTGAACGGCATCTACGTCCACGCCGCCACCTCCGGCGGCGTCCCGGTGCTGCGCGCGGTTGCGACCGATGGCCACCGCCTGGCGCGGGTCGAGACCCCGCTGCCGCAGGGCGCGGCCGGCATGCCCGGCGTCATCGTGCCGCGCAAGACCGTGGCCGAACTGCGCAAGCTGATCGACGCTACGTCGTCGGCGGTCCAGGTCTCGATGTCCGACACCAAGATCCGCTTCGCGTTTGATGACGTGGCGCTGGTGTCCAAGCTGATCGACGGCACCTTCCCGGAATACGAGCGCGTGATTCCGCAGAACAACGACAAGGTCATGGAAGTCGATTCCCGTTCGTTCGCCGAGGCCGTCGACCGCGTCGCGACCATCTCGTCCGAGAAGAGCCGGGCCGTGAAGCTCAGCCTCGACAAGGACCGCCTGGTCCTGTCGGCGACCAGCCCCGACCAGGGCAGCGCCAGCGAGGAAATCACCGTCGGCTTCGGCAGCGGCGCGCTGGAAATCGGCTTCAACGCCCGCTACCTGCTCGACATCACGCAGCAGATCGAGGGCGACAATGCCCGCTTCCTGCTGAACGACGCAGCCTCGCCCACCATCGTGCGCGACGCGACCGACGAAGGCGCCCTCTACGTGCTCATGCCGATGCGCGTCTGAGTGCCGGGGCCGGGAGTATCGCCCTGAATCCGGTATCGCCCGCGGTTTCCCCGGTAGCCACCGCCGCCTGCATGGTGCGCCGGCTGGACCTGACCGAGTTCCGCAATTACGCCGCCCTGCGCCTGGAACTCGATGGCCGCCCCGTCGTGCTGACCGGCCCGAACGGCGCCGGCAAGACCAACATGCTCGAAGCCGTCTCCTTCCTCGCGCCCGGCCGCGGCCTGCGCCGCGCCCGCCTGGGTGAGGCCGGCCGCCAGGGCGCGACCCGTCGCTGGGCCGTGGCCGCGCGCATCACCGGCCCCACCGGCCCGGTCGATATCGGCACCGGCCTGGCCGAGGGCGAAGAGGGCGAGCGCCGTGTCGTCCATGTGGACGGCCAGCCCGCTTCCGGCCCCGCCGCCTTGGGCCAGCACATGTCGCTGGCCTGGCTGACGCCGCAGATGGACCGCCTGTTCGTCGAGGGCGCCTCCGCCCGCCGCCGCTTCCTCGACCGGCTGGTCTATGGCTTCGATCCCGATCATGCCCGCCGCGTCTCCGCTTTTGAGCGCGCCATGCGCGACCGCAACCGCCTGCTGGCCCTGGGCGGCGAACAGCGCTGGCTGGCCGCGCAGGAAGAGACCATGGCCGGCCAGGCCGTCGCCGTGGCCGCCGCCCGGCGCGATGGCGCGCAACGGCTGCAGGCCGCGCTCCGCCAGAATGCCGGCCCGCTTCCGCAGGCGGACATCGCCGTCCTGGGCCTGGTCGAAAACTGGCTGGAGGATCAGCCCGCTGTCGCCGTCGAGGATCGCTACCGCGCCCTGCTGGCCAGCCAGCGGCCGGTCGATGCCGCCGCCGGCATGGCGCTGGAAGGCCCGCACCGTGCGGATCTCATCGTTCGCCACACCGAGAAGAACCAGGCCGCCGGCCTCTGTTCCACCGGCGAGCAAAAGGCGCTGCTGATCGCCATCGTGCTGGCCAATGCGCGCCTCACCGCGCTGCGTCGCGGTTCTGCCCCAATCCTGTTGTTGGATGAGGTGGCGGCCCATCTCGACCGCACCCGGCGCGATGCATTGTTTGAGGAATTGTTCGCCCTTGGCGGCCAGGTCTGGTTCACCGGCACCGATTCCGATCTTTTCCGCCCCCTCGAGGGCCGCGCTGAATTTTTCGCCGTGCGTGACGGGACCGTCGTCGCCGGCATCGACCGAGGCTGAAGTCATGACCGATCCAATGGGCAATGCCGGCAACGGCGCTGACGACTACGATTCCTCTTCCATCAAGGTGCTGAAGGGTCTCGACGCCGTGCGCAAGCGGCCGGGCATGTATATCGGCGACACCGATGATGGCACCGGCCTGCACCACATGGTGTACGAGGTCGTGGACAACGCCATCGACGAGGCGCTGGCCGGCTGGTGCGACAATGTCGAGGTGATCCTGAATCCCGACGGCTCGTGCACGGTGCGCGACAACGGCCGCGGCATCCCGACCGGCCTGCATGCCGAGGAAGGCGTTTCCGCCGCCCAGGTGGTGATGACGCAGCTGCACGCCGGCGGCAAGTTCAACCAGAATTCCTACAAGGTATCCGGCGGCCTGCACGGTGTCGGCGTCTCGGTCGTCAACGCGCTGTCGTCGCGCCTCGACCTGCGCATCTGGCGCGAGGGCAAGGAACACTACATGCGCTTCCACGACGGCGTGCCCGAGGGCGACCTCGTCGTTGTCGGCCCGGACGGCGGCAGGCGCGGCACCGAGGTCACCTTCCTGCCCTCGACCGAAACCTTCACCCATGTCGAGTTCGACTTCTCGACCCTCGAACATCGCCTGCGCGAACTGGCGTTTCTCAACACCGGCGTGCGCGTCACCCTGTCCGACCTGCGCGGTGTCGAGCCGAAGACTGTCGAACTGTTCTACGAGGGCGGCATCCAGGCGTTCGTCGCCTATCTCGACCGCAACAAGCAGGGCGTCCACGCGCCCATCGGCATCCGTGGCGAGAAGGACGGCATCACCGTCGAGGTCGCGCTGCAGTGGAACGACGGCTACCACGAGAACGTGCTCTGCTTCACCAACAACATCCCGCAGCGCGACGGCGGCACCCACCTCGCCGGCCTGCGCGCCGCGCTGACCCGCTGCATCAATCGCTACGCGACCGAAAGCGGCCAGCTGAAAAAGGAAAAGATCGAGCTGACCGGCGAGGATTCGCGCGAAGGCCTGACCTGCGTCCTGTCGGTCAAGGTGCCCGATCCGAAATTCTCGTCGCAGACCAAGGACAAGCTGGTGTCGTCCGAGGTGCGCCCCGTGGTGGAAAGCCTCGTCAACGACCACCTCAATGCGTGGTTCGAGGAACATCCCGCCGAGGCCAAGCACGTCATGGGCAAGGTGATCGAGGCGGCGCTGGCGCGCGAGGCCGCGCGCAAGGCGCGCGAGCTGACGCGGCGCAAGGGTGCGCTCGACATCTCGTCACTGCCCGGCAAGCTGGCCGACTGCCAGGAGCGCGATCCCGCCAAATCCGAACTGTTCCTGGTCGAGGGCGACAGCGCCGGCGGCTCGGCCAAGCAGGCGCGCAACCGCGCCAACCAGGCGGTGCTGCCGTTGCGCGGCAAGATCCTGAACGTCGAGCGCGCGCGCTTCGACAAGATGCTGGGCTCGGCCGAGATCGGCACGCTGATCACCGCCATGGGCACCGGCATCGGGCGCGACGATTTCGATGTGAACAAGGCGCGCTACCACAAGATCATCATCATGACCGACGCCGACGTGGACGGCGCGCACATTCGCACCCTGCTGCTGACGTTCTTCTATCGCCAGATGCGCGAGCTGATCGACGCCGGCTACCTCTATATCGCGCAGCCGCCGCTCTACAAGGTGAAGCGCGGCCAGTCCGAGACGTACCTGAAGGACGAGCGCGCGTTCGAGGACTACCTCGTCACCAACGGCATCGACGATGCGGTCCTCGTGCTGCACGACGGCCGCCGCGTCGAGGGCGCCGAACTCCGCACGCTGGCCGACCATGCCCGCACCTGCCGCGGCCTGATCGAGGCCATCGGCCGCCGCTACAACCGCTTCGTGGTCGAACAGGCCGCCATCCTCGGCGCGCTCAGCCCCGAGGTCCTTGGCAATCCCGACCTCGCCGGCGAAACCGCCACCTATCTGGCCCGCCGGCTCGACGGCCTGTCGCCCGAGAACGAGCGCGGCTGGGTGGGCGAGGCGACCGCCGAGGGCGGCGTGAAGCTCAGCCGCCTGCTGCGCGGCTATACCGAAACCCATGTCCTCGACACCACCCTGGTCCGTGCGGCCGAGGCGCGCCGCCTGAATGAAATGGCGGCCGAGTTGCAGGCGATCTATCAGCGCCCCGCCGTCCTGCACCGCAAGGACGACCGCGCCGACGTGCGCTCACCCAGCGAATTGCTGGAGCGCATCCTGACCCATGGCCGCAAGGGCCTGACCATGCAGCGCTACAAAGGCCTGGGTGAAATGAACCCCGACCAGCTGTGGCAGACCACGCTCGATCCTGCGGTGCGCTCGCTGCTGCAGGTGAAGATCAGCCATGTGGACGAGGCCGACGGCGTGTTCACCACCCTGATGGGCGATGTGGTCGAGCCGCGCCGCGAGTTCATCCAGACGAACGCGCTCAACGTCTCGAACCTGGACGTGTGACGATTTCGTCTGTCAGCCGTTGAAGATGCGTCCGTTCACGCAGTTGAAGGACCGCTGATGCCGCCGGCAAAGCCACGCCCGCGCAAGCCGCTCCAGGGCGAGCGGCGGCCCCAGCCTGCTCCGCGCAAGACCGCGCCGCGCCCGCCCTCCGGCGGCCATGGTCGCTGGTGGCCGCTGCTGAAATGGGCCGGCATCGCCGCGATCTGGGTTGTCGTCGCGGCCGGCATTACCCTCGCGTTTTTCTCCTACGACCTGCCTGACGTTAAGGGGCTCTACAGTGTCGAGCGGCGCCCGTCGGTCACGCTGCTGTCGCCCCAGGGCGCCGTCATCGCCACGGTCGGCGATCTCTACAGCGAGCCGGTGAAGCTGGCGCAATTGCCGCGCTACCTGCCCCAGGCGCTGCTCGCCACCGAGGATCGCCGCTTCTACAGCCATCATGGCGTCGATCCCCTCGGCATCGGCCGCGCCATGTGGGTCAACATGCGGGCCGGCCGCGCCGTGCAGGGTGGTTCGACCATCACGCAGCAGCTGGCCAAGAACGTCTTCCTCACGCCCCAGCGCAGCCTGAAGCGCAAGGTGCAGGAAGTGCTGCTTGCAGTCTGGCTGGAAAACAACCTGACCAAGGACCAGATCCTCGAACTGTACCTGAACCGGGTCTATTTTGGCGCCGGCACCTACGGCATCGAAAGCGCTTCGCAGCGCTACTTCGCGAAATCCGCCCGCCAGCTGACGTTGCAGGAAGCCGCCATGCTGGTCGGCATGCTCAAGGCCCCGTCGCGCTATTCGCCGATGGCCAATCTCGCCGCCGCGCAAAATCGCGGCAACCGTGTGATCGCCAACATGGTCGAGGCCGGCTACCTCGAGGCCGATGCCGCCCGCACCGCTTTGGTAAAGCCCGCGGTTGTCGCCCGCTCGCGTCAGACCACGCCGAACGGCCGCTACTTCGCCGACTGGGTGATTGAGTCGATCAGTGATTATGTCGGCCGCCGTGCCGAGGATCTCGAGGTAGTGGTCACCCTCGACATCCGCCTGCAGCAGGCGGCGCAGCGCGCGGTCGAAACGCTGATGACCCGCGACAGCGAACGCCTTAATGCCGACCAGGCCGCCCTCGTCGCCCTCGGTCCCGATGGCGCCGTGCGCGCCATGATTGGCGGTCGCGACTATCACGAATCCGAATTCAACCGCATCACCCAGGCGCGCCGTCAGCCGGGCTCGGCCTTCAAGCCATTCGTGTTCCTCGCGGGGCTCGAGGTCGGCATGACGCCTGACACCGTGTTCGAGGACCGCCCGATCACCATCGGCAACTGGACGCCGCGCAATTTTGACCCCGGCTATGCCGGCGCCATCACGCTGAAGGACGCCGCCGCCCGGTCGATCAACACCGTCGCCGTCCAGGTGTCCGAGCGCGTGGGCCGCGAGCGCGTCATCGACATGGCCAACCGCCTGGGCGTTGGCGGCGCGCTGAAGCCGCATCCCTCCATCGCGCTTGGCGCGTTCGAGGTCACGCCGCTGGAAATCGCCGGCGCCTATGTGCCGTTCTCCAACGGCGGCATCGGCGTCGTACCCTATGGCATCACCGAAATCCGCACCCGCGCGGGCGAGGTGCTGTACCGCCACGCCAACGACACCAATGCCCGCGTCATCGGCGAGGGCGTGCTGGGCGAGTTGAACGACCTGCTGACCGCCGTCGTCTCCTACGGCACCGGTCGCGGCGCGCAGCTCGACCGTCCTGTCGCCGGCAAGACCGGTACCAGCTCCGATTTCCGCGACGCCTGGTTTATCGGCTACACCGGCGATCTCGTTGCCGCCGTGTGGGTCGGCAATGACGACAACACGCCGATGAACAAGGTCACCGGCGGCGGCCTGCCGACGCAGATCTGGAAAAGCTTCATGCAGGAGGCGGTCAAGGGCCAGCCGACCCGGCCGCTGTCCACGACCGGCGTCATCGCTGCCCGCGACAGCGACCAGCGTGGCCTGTGGCAGCGCATTGTCGACCAGTTCGGCAACAACCGACCGGCCTCGTCCGCGCCGTCATCCACCGCCCCGCCGCCGTCCGGCCGCCCGCCGGCAATGTGGGAAGGCCCGCCGGCCGACCGTTAGAGACGGCTAGTTCAGGTCGGCCCCGAGGCGGTGCAGCATGGCGCCATTCTGCCGCAGCCACAGCCGCGCGGCGTCCATGCCGGGCGCAAGCTCGTGCACCAGGGCCCAGAAGGCCGGCCCGTGGTTCATGTGCTGCAGATGCGCCATCTCGTGCGCCACGAGATAGTGGGTGACGTGCCGCGGCGCCAGGATCATGCGCCACGAGAAGGTCAGATTGCCGCCCGCCGTGCAGCTGCCCCAGCGCGACTTCGCATCGCGGATCGCCACCTTGGCCGGCGCGCGGCCGGTGCGCGGCGCCATGGCGTTCGTCAGTTCGGCGAAGTCTTCCTTCGCCAGGCGGATCAGGAACTCGCGCAACCGGCGCTTCAGATGTTCGGGCCGGCCGGCGACATGGATTTCGCCATCCTCGATCCATGCAGTGCCCCGCGCACCGGGATGGTGGCGGATGCGGTGCGGCACGCCCCGCAGCGGCACGTCGCCGCCATCGGCAAAGGGCTGCGCCGGCGGCACCGCTTCAAGGCCGGAAATCACCCAGGCCGCATGCTGGCCGATGAAGCGCAACCCCTCGGGCAGGCCGGCGCCGCGCGGCAGGGTCAGCACCACGGTGCCGCTGGTATGGTCGACACGCAGCAGCATGCGGCGCGCCTTGCGGTTGCGGCACACGCGGAAGGGGGCGTCGAGCCCTGATATGGAGATGCGGTCGCCGGAAAGACTGACCTCGGCCGAGGACTGGAGATTGGCCGTTTTCACGCGTGCTGTGGTCATCCGCCTCGAACCGATTCGCTGACGCGCAACGTAGCACGAATCGCCGCGTGCGGCTAAGCTGGGCGCATGACTGCGACATATCGCTTCCCCCCGCCACCCATCCCCGCCGTGCCTGTGCGGGGGTCGTCATCATCCTATGCCGTGCGGCGCATCTTCTGCGTCGGCCGCAACTATGCCGATCACGCGCGCGAAATGGGCGGCGACCCGAACCGCGAGCCGCCGTTCTATTTCACCAAGTCGCCTGACTCGATCCACCTCGCCGGCATCGATTTGCCCTATCCGCCAGCGACGAAGAACTTTCACCACGAAATGGAGCTGGTCGTGGCCATCGGCGCCGGGGCGCATGACGTAGCGTCAACGGCCGCGCTCGATGCCGTGTTCGGTTATGCCGTGGGCCTCGACATGACGCGGCGCGACCTGCAGAACGACGCCAAGGAAAAAGGCCGGCCGTGGGATCTCGGCAAGTCGTTTGAACATGCGGCGGTGATCGGCGACATCGTGCAGGCCACGATCTGCGGCCACCTTGCCGCAGGGGCGATCACGCTTTCGGTCAACGGCGCGGTGAAACAGACGGGTGACCTGGCCGACATGGTCTGGAACGTGCCGGAACTCGTCGCGCACCTCTCGGCTTTCTACCATCTTGGCCCCGGCGACCTTATCTATACCGGTACACCGGCCGGCGTCGGCGCGGTGGTGCGGGGCGACCGTATGACCGGGTCGATCGCCGGCCTTGGCGATATCCATGTGGCGGTGGTGTGAGGGAGATTGACGTGACGCAAAATCCGCAGCCGCTGTTCCATCTCGCCTTTCCGGTCGACGACCTGGCCAAGGCGCGTGCCTTCTATGGCGACCTGCTCGGCTGTCCCGAGGGGCGCTCGGCGCCGGAATGGGTCGACTTCGATTTCTATGGCCACCAGATCGTCGCGCACCTCGCGCCCGACGAGGTCGGCCACCGCAAGACCAGCCCGGTCGATGGGCATGACGTCCCGGTCCGCCATTTCGGCGCCATCCTGGCCATGGACCAATGGCACGACCTTGCCGCGAAGCTGCAGCGCGCGGGCACGAAGTTCGTGATCGAACCCTATGTCCGTTTCAAGGGCGAGCCGGGCGAACAGGCCACGATGTTCTTCCTCGACCCGTGCGGCAACGCGCTGGAGTTCAAGGCCTTCGCCGACCGCAAGATGGTCTTCGCGAAGTAGCTGACCGCCGCACGCTTCGACAGGCTCGGCATGAGGCTACAGAAAAATCTCTGCAGTCCCTCATCCTGAGCTTGTCGAAGGGTGAGGGCGCTCCCATATGTCGGTGATCGGCCGGGCCACGTTTGTCCGGCCGTTTGCTTTTCAGTCGCGCGAAACGCCGGCGAAACTGCTTCAAACGCCACCGAAACTCACTCAAGCGCCATCGGAAACTGCACAAAGCGCCTTCGAAACTGCGCCCAGCGCACATCAAACTGCACCCGGCACGGCGCAAAACGGCGTTTTCCCTGGAGTTTCTAGACGTCGGGCCAGTCCACCAGGTGGTGTTCCAGCGGCCCCGCGCGGCGCTCGGAAATGGCGCGGCCGCGCACCGAAATGCCGGCGCGGTGCACGCTGTCCGGATCGCCTGAAACAAGCGGGTGCCAGTCATACAGCTCCTTGCCTTCGGCCAGCAGGCGGTAGGCGCAGGTTTTCGGCATCCACGACAGCGTGCCGACATTTTCCGGCGTCAGCACCACGCAGTCCGGCACCAGTTTGGCCCGCTGCGGATAGTTGCTGCACTGGCAGGCGCCGATATCCAGCAGGCGGCACGCCACGTTGGTCTGGCTGATCTCGCCGGTGTCGATGTCCTCCAGCTTGTGCAGGCAGCACTTGGCGCAGCCGTCGCACAGCGACTCCCATTCCGCGCGGCTCATCTCGTCCAGCCGCTTGGTCTTCCAGAAGGGCGCTTCGTCGCTCAGTGTCGCCCCCCGCCGTGCTGGCGGATGAACGCCTTCACCCGCGGCGCAATGTCGGTGCGCCAGCGCCGTCCGTTGAACACGCCGTAATGGCCGACGCCCGGCTGTTCCCAGTGCGCCCGCATCTGCGGCTTCAATCCGGTCGCCAGGTCGTGGGCGGCGCGGGTCTGGCCGGTGCCGGAAATGTCGTCGCGCTCGCCCTCGACCGTCAACAGCGCGGTGTGGCGGATCGCCGCCGGCTCGACCTTGCGGCCGCGGCTGACGAACAGGCCGCGGGGCAACCAGTGCTCCTGGAACACCTGGCGGATGGTCTGCAGGTAGTACTCTGCCGGCAGGTCCATGACCGCGCGATATTCCTCGTAGAAGCGCCGGTGCTGGTCGGCGCCATCACCATCGCCCCGGACCAGCTGGTGGAACAGTTCGACATGGGCGTCCACGTGCCGGTCCAGGTTCATCTGCATGAAGCCGGTCAACTGCATGAACCCGGGATAGACCTTGCGCATATAGCCCGGATGCGTCACCGGCACGCGCATCGTCACGCTGTTGTCGAACCACTCCAGCGACCGGGCGGTGGCCAGGTTGTTCGGCACCGTCGGGTTGATGCGGGTGTCGATCGGCCCGCCCATCAGCGTCATGCTGCGCGGCTGGTGCGGGTCCTTGTCCGCCGCCATCAGCGACACGGCGGCCAGCACCGGCACGGCCGGCTGGCACACGGCGATGATATGGGTGTCGGGCCCGAGGAAGCGCAGGTAGTCGATCAGGTAGTCGATATAGTCGTCCAGCGTGAACGCACCCTCGCGCAGCGTGACAAGGCGGGCGTCGCGCCATTCGGCGATATAGACGTCGTGGTCCGGCAGCATCGCCTCGACCGTGCCGCGCAGCAGCGTCCCGAAATGGCCCGACAGCGGTGCGACGATCAGCAGCCGCGGGTCGCGGCGCTTCTCGGTGCCCGGGCGGCCGAAGTGCCGCAACTGGCCGAACGTCTTGCGCAGCGGAATGTCCTCGACCACCGGCACCGGCACGCCGTCGATCGACGTGGTGGCGAGGCCGAAGTCGGGCTTTCCGTACGGACGCGTGGTGTGTTCGAACACGTCGAACGCCGCCGCCGCCATGCGCGCGCCGTGGGTGTAGCTCACCGGGTTCATCGGGTTGCGCAGCAGGATCATGTTCGCCTCGGCGGCAAGGCGCAGCGGGGTCAGGGCGGCCCGCTGGAATTCGTGCAGATTGTACAGCATGGGGATAAAGACTCCGTCCCGAAAAACGCCGCTCGGCGGGAATCGGCTAGCGCGTGATCGGGAAGGGCAATGGTCACCTCGAAACGTTGGTACTTGGAATATATAGGCCGGCGTGCGCCAAAGGGCAGGGGGCGGCCACCTAGTTCACAGCCGCTGGCGGATCGCCTTGACCACGTCGTCGGTTGGCGCGTTCGGCCGGAAATGGGTGGCGTAGCGACCCTCGCCGTCCATCAGGTAGACGAAGCCGGAATGATCCATCAGGTAGTCGGTGTCGCCGCCGTCCTTCGCCTTGCCGTAATAGACGCGATAGGCCTTTGCCGCCTGTGCGATCTGTTCCGGCGTGCCGGTCAGGGCGTGGAACGCGGGGTGGAAATTGCCCATGTATTCTTTCAGCACCGCCGGTGTGTCGCGCTGCGGGTCGATGGTGATGAATAGCGGCACCACCTTGGTGCCCGCCAGGTCGCCCAGTTCGTCCATGACCAGGGTCATGGCCTGCAGTTCGGTCGGACAGACATCGGGGCAGAAGGTGTAGCCGAAATAGACCAGCAGCAGCTTGCCGCGGAAATCGCGGTCGGTGACGGTTTTGCCATCCTGATCGACCAGCGTGAAGGCGCCGCCAATCGACGGCCGGTCCAGCTGGATATTCGCTTCTTCCCGGCGCTCGAAGTACATGCGCGCGCCGACCACGATGGCGGCCCCGATGAGCAGGGCCAGACAGAAGACGAGGCCGCGGATCAGGCCGCGGGCGGCGGGGGACTTGCTCACGAAACCAGGTTCTCCACGACGACAAGGCAAAAGGCACCGGCAATAATCGCCGGCCAGGCCACACGGGGCGCCGCAACGAATTGCAGCAACTTGCTTTGTGCTGCGATCGCCAGCCCATGCGTCACCGCGCCGATAGTACCGACCGTCAACAGCGCCAACCCGGTTCGCACGACCCACGGCAGGCCGTTATCCAGCGCCCGCCGGTCGAGAATCACCAGCGTAACGGCGCCGATGGCGAGGACCAGCGACGCAGCGCGCGTTGCATTCACGTCGTGCCGGTCACTTCGCGGCAACGGCCGCCGCGCGCAGCGATCCGCGCAACCGTTCGGTGCCGGCAGCGCCCGGCGGGCCCATGACGATATCGCGCGGCGTCAGCGCGCGGCCGTAATAGGCCTGGTTGCGGCTGTGGCGGGCGTTGATGACGGCCCCCTCCAGCGAAACGCCGCCGAACAGGCCTTTCGAGATCGAGAAGGCGTAGATGTCGTCACGCATGTTGGTGGTGGCCGAGGCCTCGACGCCGCGGCCAACCGGTCCGACCGCCAATGAGGCATCGCCGCCCAGCTTGAATTCGTTGCGGAACACCGCTTCCAGTCCCTTGTCGGTCATGATCAGCAGCATGACCTGGCTGACCTCGCCGCCGATCTGCAGGCCAATGGAGCCGGCGAACATGGCGTAGAAGGCCGGCGCGCCCCACTCGCCGCTCTGGCCATTGCGCGCCAGCAGCAGGCCCGACCCGCCCTCGCCGCCGATGATAAAGCCGCCCTTCAGCAGTTCGGGAAACACCATGACCGCCTTGGCGCGGGCCAGCATGTTGCGCATGCCCTGCATGTCTTCCATGCCGGCGAACGTGTCGACCGTAATGCGCGCCTGGTCGACCAGCAATTGTTCGCCCTCGGCGCGCGCCGGACCGGCGGCAAGGCCCACGGCGGCCAGTCCAAGGGCAGTACGTCCGGCCAGGGCAAGTACGGAACGGCGGCCGATTCTCATCATGGCGTCACTCCCGAATCGAAGGGCCGCAGTATAGCCTATTCGCCGCTTTGCAGCAGGCGGCCGCGTTCCCGCGCGCCGTGGAAGCAGTAGAGGAACGTGGCCGCGCCCAGCGCCAGGAATACGGCGTCCAGCGCAAAGGCCCAGGCCAGCAGGTCGCCGCGCACCGTGCCGTGCACCAGCACCGCCCGCATGCCCTCGAACACATGGGCCGGGGGGATCGCCCAGGCGACGTATTGCAGCCAGACCGGCAGGACATCGACCGGGTAGTACACCGCGCACAGCGGCATGATCGCGACCATCGACGCCCAGGCCAAGGATTCCGCCCCCATGCCGTGGCGCAGCACCAGGCCGCAGACCATCAGGCCAATGGCCCAGCCGAACATGATCAGGGCGAAGAAAAAACCGACCAGCGTCAGGCCCAGCGAATAGACCGAGAAGCCGAAAAAGGCGATGGCCAGCAGCGACGCCGGTACCACGCCGATCAGCGTGCGGATCAGGCTCATGGTCATCAGTGCTGCCAGCATCTCGATGGGGCGCAGCGGGCTGACGAATAGATGGCCCAGGTTGCGCGACCAGATGTCCTCCAGGAACGAGATCGACAGCGCGATCTGCCCGCGGAACAGCACGTCCCACAGCAAAGCCGCCGACAGCAGCACGCCGAATGCCTGCGCGACGTAGTTGGTTTGCGTGGCCAGAAACTGGGTCATGAAACCCCAGACGATCATCTGCAAGGTTGGCCAATAGGCCAGGTCCACCAGGCGCGGCCATGAACCGCGCAGCACGTACCAGTAGCGCAGCACCAGCGTGCCGATGCGGCGCAGGCTGAACGTGGGATTTGAACGGCGCAGGTCGCCGGCCGTCGTCACGCGGCCTCCTCGGCGGCAAGGCCCTGTTTGCGGGCGATGTCGAGGAAGACCTCCTCCATGCTGTTGCGCCCGTATTTCTCGACCAGGGCGGCGGGTGCGCCCTGGTCGACGATCTTGCCGCCGCGCAGCATCAGCACATCGTCGGCCAGGCGCTCGACCTCGCCCATGTTGTGCGAGGCCAGCAAAATGGTCGCGTTGCGCCTGGCGCGGTACCGCTCCAGCAGGGTGCGCACCCAGTCGGCGGTGTCGGGATCCAGCGAGGCGGTCGGCTCGTCCAGCAGCAACAGGTCGGGCTGGTTGATCAGCGATTTCGCCAGGGCCACGCGGGTCTTCTGGCCGGCCGACAATTGACCGACCGGGCGGTCGAGGAAAGTGGCGATATCCAGCTCGGCCGCCAGGTCGCCGATCCGCTGCGGGATGCGGTCCATGCCGTACAGGCTGGCGTAGACCCGCAGGTTCTGCCGCACGGTCAGGCGGTGCGGCAGGTCCACATAAGGCGACGAAAAGTTCATCCGCGGCAGCACGCGGTGCCGGTGCCGCAGCATGTCCTCGCCCAGCACGTGGATCGTACCGGCACTCGGCAGCAGCAGGCCCAGCAGCATGGACAAGGTGGTCGTCTTGCCGGCGCCATTGCCGCCCAGCAGCGCGACGATGCTGCCGGTCGCCACCGTGAAATCGATGCCGGCGACGGCGGTGACCTTGCCGAACCGCTTTTCCAGCGCGTGGACCTCGATGGCGGCCTCTGACATGGCCGGGACTATGGCGAAGCCGCGACGCCTTGACCAGAGTCAATGCCGTGCCCGGCCGCACGCTTCGCGCTATGCTCGGGCCATGGAATCCCGTTCCCTGTTTCCGGCCTCCACCGGTGGCGCCGTGCGCCTGCAGACGCTCGTCCTGGTCCGCTGGCTGGCCGTGTTCGGTCAGGCGCTGACCATTCTGCTGGTCCATTTCGGTTTCGAGTTCGACCTGCCATTAGTGCCCTCGCTCTGGGTCGTTGCGGCGTCGGCGGTGCTGAACATCGCGCTGTTCGTTTTCTATCCCGCCTCGGCACGCCTCGGGGATACGGGCGCGGCCGCGTTCTTCGCCTTCGATCTCGTGCAATTGTCGCTGCTGCTCTACCTCACCGGCGGCCTTGGCAATCCGTTCTATGTGTTGATCCTCGTGCCGGTCACCATCTCGGCAACCATCCTCAGCCTGCGCAGCACGGTTCTGCTCGGCATTCTGGCGCTCACCTGCGCAACGCTGCTGATCTTCGTGCACGAGCCGCTGCCGTGGAGCGACGAGGGCCTGGTCCTGCCCGAGATCTACGTATTCGGCGACTGGGTGGCGCTGGTGCTGGGCATGGCGTTCCTCGGCATCTATGCATGGCGCGTCGCGGCCGAGGCGCGTCGCATGTCCGACGCGCTTGCCGCCACCCAGTCGGCATTGGCGCGCGAGCAGCAATTGTCCGCGCTCGGCGCGCTGGCGGCGGCGGCGGCCCATGAACTGGGTACGCCGCTCGGCACCATCTCGCTGGTGGCGAAGGAACTGACCAACGAACTGCCGCCGGACAGCCCGTTGGGCCAGGATGCCGCGCTGCTGCTGCAGCAGGCGCGGCGCTGCCGCGACATCTTGGCGCGGTTCGCCCGAAGGCCCGAGGCCGAGGAGGGCGGCGAGGCCTTCGCCTTTCCGCTGTTGACCGCCCTGGTCGAGGCGGCGATGGCGCCGCACCAGCGCGCGGGGGTGAAGATCGTGCTGAACGTGCAGCCCGGCGAGGGCCATCCGATTGTTCGCCGCAATCCCGCCATTATTCACGGCCTCGGCAACCTCATTGAAAACGCTGTTGATTTCGCGAAGTCAAAGGTCGAAGTGGCGATCAGTTGGACTGATCGTGACATCCGCATCGACGTGCAGGACGATGGGCCGGGCTTCAATGTCGACATCCTGTCGGCGCTCGGCGACCCCTATACGACCAGCCGGCGCGAGGCCGGAGGCATGGGCCTCGGCGTGTTCATCGCGAAGACGCTGCTGGAACAGACAGGCGCGCGGGTGGACTTCGCAAACCGACTAAGCGGTGGCGCCGGGGTTGCGATCCTGTGGCCGCGTGCCATATTGGAGCGCGCGGGGGATGCCAAGACCGCTAGCATTGGATAACCGATCATGATTGAAAATCTGGCCGTCAACGAAGACCGCAGCCTGCTGGTCATCGACGACGATGAACCGTTTCGCGTGCGCCTCGTGCGCGCGATGGAAAAGCGCGGCTACCACGTCACTGGCGCCGAAAGCGTTGCCGCCGGCGTTGCCGCCGCGCGGCGCGACCCGCCGGCCCACGCGGTCGTCGATCTGCGTCTCGCCGATGGCTCGGGCCTCGAGGTTGTCGCCGCCCTGCGCGACACACGTCCCGATGCGCGCATCGTCATGCTCACCGGCTACGGCAATATCGCGACCGCGGTTGCCGCGGTGAAAGCGGGGGCTGTGGACTATTTATCGAAGCCCGCAGACGCCGAAGACATCGAGCGCGCGCTGATGGCCCAGGGCAACGATCTTCCGGCGCCGCCGGAACAGCCGATGTCGGCCGACCGCGTGCGCTGGGAGCATATCCAGCGCGTGTTCGAGCTGTGCGATCGCAACGTGTCGGAAACGGCCCGCCGGTTGCGCATGCATCGCCGCACGCTGCAGCGCATCCTGGCCAAGCGCTCGCCGCAATAGCGGCGGACCGGCTCAGGCGGCGGCGACGCCGCCGGCCTTGGTGCCCACGCCGCCGGTCAGCAGGCGATCGATGTGGCGGCCCTGGTACAGAGTGATGCCCAGTTCCTGGCCGAACGCCACCGATTCCGGCCCGTCACAGCGGCACAGGATGACCCGCGCGGGGCCTGCGTCGCGTACCGCCTGGCGAAAGCGATCGCGATGGCGGTCGCGTCCGCCGATGCCCAGATCGGCAGCCCAGACGATTTTCTCCATGTCGAGGCCCATCTGGCTGCGCTGGATCAGCGGATAGGTCAGGTGGTTCAATCCGTCGAGACAGAGGCGATAGCCGCGTTCGCGCACGAAGTCGCGCGCGAACATGAATGCCCCGACGTCACGAAACACATCCATCGGCTGCAGTTCGAACACGACCGTCTTCTGCGTAATGTTGCGCAGCTTGGTGTCGAAGGTCAGGAACTGCGGCGACAGCAGGGTTGAGACATTGATGTTCAGGCTGGTCGCCGTCGTGATGCTGGCCTCAAGCGGCGGCAGCAGGCTGAGGACGCGCATGTCCAGCGTCTGCGTGAATTGCTGGAACAGCCAGTGGTTGGCGACCAGGTCGGCCTCGGGCAGTACGCGGCGGCGCAGTTCCGGAATCGAGACGTAGACCTCGTTGAACACGACCTTGGGCGGCATGTTCGGCAGCAGGACGCAGATTGGCTGGCGGCGGATCAGGTTGGACAGGTCCATCGACGCAACGCCCTGTTCCAGCTTGCCCAGCATCGTGGCGGTCATCGGCGCCTTCGGCGCATCCTCGCTGGGCAGGCCGATGGCACGGTTGGCGACGTTCTGCTGCTCCTTGCGGCGCGCGTCGGCCGCCTGCGCGGCCTGTTCGGCCATGGCGCGGAATGTGATGTAGTCGCGCTCAAGGTCGTACCAGGTCGAGACGCCGCCGCTGCTACTGCCATCATCGGCGGCCAGCGGATCGTCGCTGAACAGGTAGCGTACCTTGCCGACGGCCTGTTCGACCTCCTCGGGCTTGGCGCCCTTGAACAGCAGGACTAGGTCGCCATTGCCGAAATGGAAGGACTGGCCTTCGTGGCGCTTCAGCAGGGTCTCGAAACTGTTGGCGGCAATGCGGACATGGTGCTCACGCCGGTTTCCCGGCTGCAGGCGCGACAAATGCAAATGAATCGCCTGGCGGTCCTTGGCATGTTTGGCCAGACGACCGGCATAATCGAGCAGGAGAATCTCCTGGCTCGACCCGGTCTCTTGCTTGAGGGCGCCGTTAAGCATTTTTTTTGAGCCTGTTGCCGACTGAACGTGCTCAGGTTCCGATGTTGCCGTTACTTTTGGGTTAAGATCGCCTATTCAGCGATTCTGAGGGGCGCATGCGCGTTTTGTTCCTGCACAACAATTTCCCCGCCCAGTACCGCCATGTCGCCACCGCGCTGGCGGCCGACAAGGCGAACCAGGTCGTCTTCGGGACCATGAACAAGGATGGGGCCATCCCGGGCGTTGCCAAGGCGCTCTACAAGCCCTCGCGGCAGCCGAACCCGCAGACCCACCATTACCTGCGTGGCACCGAAAATGCGATCCTGCACGGCCAGGCTGTCTGGCGGATGTGCCAGGAACTGAAAAAGCGCGGCTTCGTCCCCGATGTCGTCTGTGGCCATTCGGGCTGGGGGCCGACCCTATTTGTGAAGGATGCCTTCCCCAATACCCGCCAGATCAATCTGTTCGAGTGGTACTACCAGGCCAGCGGGGCCGACGCCGACTTCCTGCCTGACCATGAGCAGACCGACGACGACCGCACCCGCATCCGCACCCGCAATACGCCGATTCTGCTCGATCTTGCCAGCAGCGACTGGGGCCAGGTGCCGACCCAGTTCCAGCGTTCGCAGTTTCCCGATGTCTTCCTGCCCAAGCTGAGCGTCCTGCACGAGGGTATCGACACCGATTTCTTCAAGCCGTCGCCCGGCCCGCTGGTGCTGCCCAACCTCGACCTTACCGGCGTGAAGGAAGTGCTGACCTATTCGACGCGCGGCATGGAGCCCTATCGCGGTTTCCCGCAGTTCATGCGCGCTGGTCTGACCCCTAACGGTGATCCAAGGGTTGTGAGAGATTCAGCCCGTGTGATTCGTCCTGTCGGTCGCGCCGGAGCGTAGCGTAGGCGGGACCGACAGGACGCGGCAAGATG
>CANJGB010000036.1 GCA_947473805.1 Alphaproteobacteria bacterium | reverse complement strand
TCAGCCGCAACCGCAGGCTTGCCCGCGACTTCGAACGCCATGCCCGCAAGGTGGCCGCCTTCGTCCGCCTCGCCATGATCCGCATCATGCTCAGGCGCCTCGCAAAGCCAACTCACTCAACGGGAATCTAAACTTTCCGGAACGGCTCTCAGACATCGACGTGGCCCGGCTCGACCGGGCCACCCAGCGCAACACTGGATGGCCCGCGTAAAGCGGGCCATGTCGTTTTGGGGAGCAGTTTCGTGTGCGTTTGGGTGAGTTTCGACCGCGTTTGAATGAGTTTCGGATGCGCTTCGGTGAGTTTCGTGTGCGCTTTGGCGAGTTTCAGGTGCGCTTGTTGCGCCGGTTTTCGACCTGAAACGGCGGCGTTCCGCCACTCTCACTGCAGTTGACCGGCAAAACAGACTTCTCGCGCCTCACGCTTCGACCTCACTCAGCATGAGGACTGTTGGGGGAAAGCGCGCCGCCCGTCATTCACCTCATCCTGCGCTTGTCGAAGGGTGAGGTGTGCGGCACGCGCAGGGGTTCGACGCCCTGTTGTCGAGGATGCACTGTGCGACAGCTTCACCGAAGCGAAGAACGCGGGATGCGTGTAGCAGTACCCGCGTGAATTGTCAAGTATTTTTTCCTATATTACCATGCTATACTGCTGTTGTGTCGAGCATCGAAAAATCATCTCGCGCGCGCAATTGTACCAGAGTTGGCTGGACACTTGTGGCAGTGAGCGCGGCGATAGGTATAGCGCGCATGGTCGGCACGCCACTTCATTTCAACGCAGAAATTTCGCAGGCGCTTTGGAGCGCGTGCGGGCCAATTGTCGGACTGGGCATATCCTGCATCATTATTGGCTACAGGCTTCAGCGCGGCTGACATCCACCCTGGACCTAAGCACCGCTCTAAAGACTGCTGCCCTTCACATCCCACCCTCCCTCCGTTAAAGTCCTCGCACTGCTCAACGGGGTGCCACCGGTCTTGTGACCTGTGTGGCTGAGAGGCGGCTTTCGCCAACCCGATGAACCTGATCCGGTTTGCACCGGCGGAGGGATTGAGGGGTGCGGACCGCCAGGTCCTCCTCCAACCCTGATTTGGAGGATGAAATGAAAAGATTTTTCCCGCTGTTCGCTCTCGCTTTGCTCGCCGCGCTGCCCGCGCGCGCGGAAACGCTGACCGTCTATGCCTATTCGTCGTTCGTCGGAAAGTATGGTCCGGGGCCGGCGATCAAGACGGCGTTCGAGGCGGAATGCGCCTGCACGCTGGACTGGGTGGCCCTAGACGACGGCGTGGCGATTCTCAACCGGCTGAAGCTGGAGGGCGCGGGCTCGCGCGCCGACATCGCGCTGGGCCTCGACATGAACCTGGTTGCCGAGGCGCGCCAGGGCGGCATGTTCGCGAAGCATGGCAAGCCGGCGGCGAAGCTGAGCCTGCCGGTTGAGTGGACCGACGATACGTTCCTGCCGTTCGACTACGGCCACTTCGCCGTGGTGTACGACACGCAGAAGATGAGCGCGCCGCCGAAGAGCCTGAAGGAACTGGTCGACGGCGACCCGGCGCAGAAGATCGTCATCCAGGACCCGCGCACCTCGACGCCGGGCCTGGGCCTGATGCTGTGGGTGAAGGCGGTGTACGGCAAGGACGCGCCGGCGGCGTGGGCGAAGCTGAAGCCCCGTGTGCTGACGGTGACCAAGGGGTGGAGCGAGGCCTATGGCCTGTTCACCAAGGGCGAGGCGCCGATGGTGTTCTCGTACGCGCTGTCGCCGGCCTATCACATGGAGATGGAGAAGAGCACGCGCTACCAGGCGGCGTCCTTTTCCGAGGGGCATTACCTGCAGGTGGAAGTGGCGGGCAAGCTGAAATCCGCGAAGCAGGACGCGCTGGCGGACAAGTTCATGGCGTTCATGCTGACGCCGGGCTTCCAGGGCAAGATCCCGACCGGCAACTGGATGTATCCGGTGAGCGATCCGGGCGCGGCCCTGCCGGCCTCGTTCGACAAGCTGGTGAAGCCGGCGAAGACGCTGCTGCTGCCGCCGGAACAGGTGGCCGCAAACCGGCGCGCGTGGACCGACGAGTGGCTGGCGGCGATGAGCAAGTGAAACGGAAATAACCGTGAGCGTCCCCACGCTTCGACAAGCTCGGCATGAGGATGACTTTCTGGTTTTCTCCGGTCCATCGGCAAGCCTCATCCTGAGCCCGTCGAAGGGTGAGGCGGCGCGCACCGCATGACCCGCACCTGGCCCTTCCTCTCGGCCTTGTTGCTGCTGCTTGCGGTAGGCGGGGCGTTCTACGGATTGTCGCTGGAGGCCGGCGGCGACGCGGAGTGGAACGAGGCGTATTACTGGCGGGCGGCACGCTTCACCGTGCTGCAGGCAGGACTGTCGGCGCTGCTGGCCACCGGCCTGGCGATTCCGGTGGCGCGGGCGCTGGCGCGGCGCGGCGACTTCATGGGGCGCGACCTGCTGCTACGGCTGTTCGCGCTGCCGCTGGTGCTGCCGACACTGGCGGCGGTGCTGGGCATCGTGTCGGTGTTCGGCGCCAATGGCTGGATCAACCGCGCGCTGGACGCGGCAGGTATGGGCGCGCGGGTGCCGCTCTATGGCCTGACCGGCATCCTGGTCGCGCATGTGTTCTTCAACATGCCGCTGGCGGTCCGCCTGCTGCTGAAGGTGTGGAGCGCGGTGCCGGGCGAGACGTGGCGGCTGTCGGCGCAGCTGGGCATGGACGGCAATGCTATCTTCCGCCGCATCGAATGGCCGCTGGTGCGACGGCATGCGCCGGGCGTGGCGGGCCTGGTATTCCTGTTGTGCGCAACCAGCTTCACGCCGGTCCTGGCCCTGGGCGGCGGGCCGGCGGCGACAACGCTGGAGGTCGCGATCTACCAGTCGCTGCGGTTCGACTTCGCGCCCGACCGCGCCGCGGTGCTGGCGGTGCTGCAACTCGTCTTGTGCATCGCCGCCCTGATGGCATGGCAGGCGCTGGCGCGGCCGATGCCGGCGGCGCCGACATCGGGACGCGGCGATATCCGCCCGGACCGCGCCGGCACGGCCTGGCGTGACGGCGCGTGGATTGCGCTGGCGGCGATGTTCGTCGCCGCGCCGCTGCTGTCGCTGTTGCTCGACGGTGTCGGACCGGCGCTGCTGCGTGTGCTGGGCGAGGCGGCGATGTGGCGCGCCATGGCATTGAGCACCGCCATCGCGGCGATGACGGCTTTGCTGTCGCTGGCGATTTCCGCCGGGCTGCTGCTGGGCACGCGGCACCTGCGGCGGACCGCGCCACGCGCGGCGATGCCGTTCCTGTCACTGGGGCTTGTGGCGCTCGTCGTGCCGCCGTTCGTGCTGGGCACCGGCTGGTTCATCCTGTTGCGCGGCACCGGCGACCCGCTGCGCTTCGGCATTGCCGTCATCGTCGCGATCAACGCCCTGATGACCCTGCCCTATGTGGTCCGCGCACTGGACCCGGCGCTGGCGGGAACAGAGGAACGCTACGGGCGGCTCTCGGCATCGCTGGGCGTCGATGGCTGGCACCGCTTCCGGCTGGTCGACTGGCCCGCCCTGCGCCACCCGCTGGGCCTGGCTTTGGGCCTGTGCCTGGCGCTGTCGCTGGGCGACCTGGGCGCGGTGGCTTTGTTCGGCGGCGGCGACACCGCGACGCTGCCGCTGATGCTGTACCAGCGCATGGGGTCGTACCGGATCGACGAGGCGGCGGCGCTGGCGCTGGTGCTGGCGGCATTGTGCCTGGGGCTGTTCACCCTGAGTGAAAAGATCGTGGGGGGTCCCGGTGACAATTGAACGGGCAGGCATCGCGCTTGAGGCGGTAACGTTCCGCTTCGCCGACATGGCGATGCGCTTCGATCTCGAGGTCGCCAGCGGGGCGTGGCTGGCGGTCACCGGCCCGTCGGGCGCGGGCAAGAGCACGCTGCTGAATTTGATCGCCGGCTTCGAGACGCCGCTGTCGGGCCGCGTGACCATTGACGGGCGCGACATGACCGGTGTGCCGCCGGCGAAGCGGCCGGTGACGACCTTGTTCCAGGAGCACAATCTGTTCGCGCACCTGAGCGTCGCCGACAATGTCGGCCTGGGCATCGACCCGCGGCTGAAGCTGGACAATGCGCAACGGGCGCAAGTCGGCGCGGCGCTGGCGCAGGTGGGCTTGCGCGACGTAGAGAAGCGCCTGCCGGCCCAACTCTCCGGTGGCGAGCGGCAGCGGGTGGCGCTGGCGCGCTCGCTGGTCAGGGCGCGGCCGGTGCTGTTGCTCGACGAACCGTTCGCGGCGCTGGGGCCGGCGCAGCGGCGCGAGATGCTGGCGCTGGTGGGGCAGTTGCGCGCCGAGCGCGGCTTCACCGTGCTGATGGTGACGCACCAGGTGGACGATGCCTTGCACGGCCCGGACCTGGCGGCGTTCGTAAATGACGGGCGGATTATCGCGGTGGACGCCCCGGCGGCCTTGTTCGCGCGGCGCGACCTGCCGGAACTCGGCGACTATATCGGGCGATGAAAACCGGGCGCGCCGAAACGCGCCCGGTTTTGTTACATCAGCTCTTGCCGCAATCGGCGCGGCGGCGGAGGCCGTCGGAGCGCTTCTCGCCCAGCGGCTCGACCATCACGTAGGTATTGGCATTGCCGAGGAAGTGGCTCTGCTTGCTGGCCGTCACCGAACCCTCGACCAGCTTGACCTTTGGCGCGTTCTCCTCGAGCCACGCGGTCATTTTCTTGCCGTCGGCAGTGCCGGCGCCCTCGGCCGCGTGCTTGACGACCATGACGGAGTCGTAACCCCAGATCATGTTCTGCGGGCCAGCCTTGGGGAAATCGGCGGGGTTGAACGCCTGCAGCTGGGCCATGATCTTGGTGTAGTCCGACTGGTCGAGCGGATCGCCCGGGCAGTAGGTAAAGGCCTTGAGGTCGAGGCCGGCCTTCATGTTCGGCACGACGGAGGCCGGCACCTTGGGCACCAGGCGCGGGTACTGGCTGCCCAGGCTGGTGCCGCTCGCGATCGGCACGTTCCAGTTCGCCTCGGCGATATTGGTCAGCACGCGGGCCATGTCGGCTTCGGCGGCGCCAAACAGGAGCAGCATGTCGGCATTGGCGCGGCGCAACTTGAGCACCTGCGCCGTCATGTCGGTGTCGCCGAAGGTGTACTCCTCGGCGCCCGCAATGGTGAGGCCGATTTCGGCCGCGCGCTTCCTGATGCCATCGGCGATGGTGCGCGAAATGGCGCCGTTGTCCCCGATCAGGCCAACGGTCTTGGCGCCCCGCGACTTGGCGTAGTTCGCCTGCAGCATGCCCTGGTCCTCGGCCGTGAGCTGGAGGCTGAAATAGGTCGGCGCCGAGGTGGGCGTCAGCGACTGTGCGCCGGCCTGGCCGATGTAGATAATGCTGGCGTCGTTCAGCGTGGGTGCGACGGCCTGGGCCACGGTGCTGAAGAACGGGCCGACAATGCCCTGCACCTTCGCCTGGAAAGCGAGGCGCTTGGCCTCGTTCAGGCCGGCGGTGGGATCGCCCTGGTCGTCGGCCTCAACGAGCTCGACCGGACGTCCCATGATGCCGCCCATGGCATTGGCGTCGCGGATCGCCATTTTGGTGCCGATCATGGTGTCGCGACCAAAGGCGGCACCGTTGCCGGTCATGGTGTAGAGGGTGCCGATCTTGAACGGCTCCTTGGTCTGCGCAAGGGCCGGAAACGCGGCGGCGGCGCACAGCAGCGCGGCGACCGGCAGCAAATGCTTCGGTGTCATGAGATTCCTCCAGTGGTTTCTTGTCGTTCAGTCCCGTTCATTATGCCGTCTCAACTTGTCCGGAACAATTGCGCGAAGGGCCGAAATCCCTGCACATTGTGGCAATCGGCGGCGCGGCTTTCAGGCAGCAGGCGTGCGGGCTATCCTGCGCGCGGAGGAACGACCATGAAGATGGCAATCGATACCGATGTCGCAGTCACCATGCGCGACGGGGTGAAACTGTCGGCCGACATCTGGCGGCCAGACGATGGCGGCAGGCACCCGGTTCTGGTGCACGCGCCCTATACCGACCGGCGATTGCGCAACAGCCTGGGTCTGGTGCTGAACGTGATGACGGCGGTGGAACGCGGCTATGCGGTGGCGCTGGTGGATTGCCGCGGCACCTGGCGCTCGGGCGGCGCGTGGACACCGTTCCACGGCCACGGCGACGACGGCTACGACATGGTGGAATGGGCGGCGGCGCAGGCGTGGTGCGACGGTGCGGTTGGCGTTTACGGAAATTCCGGCATGGGCGTGACCGCGCTGCAGACCGCGATCGCCGCGCCGCCACACCTGAAGGCCGCCTTCACCATGCTGACCGGCGGCAATTACCACGAGGGCTGGGCGTATCGCAGTGGCGTGTTCGAACTGGCCTGGAGCCTGCGCTGGGCGCGCACCATGTCGCGCCAGAATCTGCCGCGGTTTCCAGATGCCGCGAAGAACGCGCAGGCCGTGATGCTGCGCGATGCGCCGAAGGCGGTGCGCACCCTGCCACTGACCGACCGGTCGCTGCTGCCCGCAGATGTCGTGCCCTGGTATTACGAGTGGGTCGAGCATCCCGCTTACGACGACTACTGGCGCGGCATCGACGGCGCGGCGCGGGCGGACAGGATCAAGGTGCCGGTGCTGCAGGTCGGCGGCTGGCACGACCTGTTCTTTCCCGGCCATGTGGACGTGCGGGCGGCCCTGCAACGGCATAGCGATGCGAAGGTGCGCGACGGCAGCCGCTTCGTCGTCGGGCCATGGACGCACGACACGTATCTGGGCAGCCGGTCATCGCTGAACGGCGCGCGTGATTTCGGGCCGGCGGCGGACTGCAACGCCTATATGACGACGGCGCTGGCGCTGGACTTTTTTGACCATCACCTGCGCGGCGGGCCCGCGCCGCAGCCCTCGCGCTATTACATGATGGGCGAGAATGCGTGGCGCAATGCGGATGCGTGGCCACCGGCGACGGTGGCGCAGGACCTGTTCCTGGCCAGCAACGGCCGCGCCAATTCCCGGCATGGCGATGGCCGGCTGGCCGGTGCAGCGGAAGGACCGGACGATCACTACCGCTACGACCCGCGCGACCCGGTGCCGACAGCGGGCGGCGCCGCCTATGCAGCAGAACTGACGCTGGACGGCGTGCGTGACCAGCGGGGTGTCGAGGAACGCGCCGACGTGCTGGTCTATACCTCGCTGCCGCTAAAGACCGACCTCGACATCGCCGGCGTGGTTGAGCTGGTGCTGTTCGCCGCGACGGACGGTCCGGATACGGACTTCATGGCCAAGCTGGTCGACGTGGAGACTGATGGCTTCTGCGCGAACATCACCGAGGGCGTGGTGCGCGCGCGATACCGCAACGGGCTTGACCGCGAGGAACTGCTGGCGCCGGGCGAGACGGTGGAATACCGCATCCGCCTGACCGACACGGCGCACCGCTTCAAGGCGGGGCACAGCGTGCGGCTGGAGATCAGCAGTTCGAATTTTCCGCGGTTCGGCCGCAACCTGAATGCCGCAGTGCACCCGAATCTGGGCACCGAGGCCGATATCCGCACCGCACGGCAAACGGTGTTGCACAATTCGGCATGTCCGTCGCGGCTGGTCCTGCCGGTTCTGGCCGGCTAGAGTCAGGTTCGGAAACGCCGCAAGACCTGCCAAGGGCTGTGCCATGAAATACAACCGCATCTCCGCCGACTGCCATCTGGACCTGAACTGGCTGCCGACCGACCTGTTCGACTCGCAGGCCCCCGCCGCGCTGAAGGGCCGCCTGCCCTACGTCGTCGACGGGCCGCAGGGTCCGATGTGGACGACCAAAAACAACGCGCCGCTGGGCCTGACGAGAGGCGTCGGCGTCATCGGCAAGAAGTTCGTGCCGGGCATGCAGCACCGCTTCGACGTGATGGCGACGACCGGGATCTACGAAGATGGCGCCAAGGGCATCAACCGCGTCGGCGATCCTGACCTTCGCATCAAGGAGATGGAGCGCGATGGCGTCGATGCCGAAGTGATCTACGGCGTCCTCGCGGTTTCGACCGCGCTGAACGACCCGGAAGCGTCGCGCGAAATGCTCCGCATCTACAACACCTGGCTGAAGGATTTCTGCTCGCACTATCCCGACCGGCATATCGGCCTGGCCTGCATCCCGACCGACGACATCAACGATGCCGTGAAGGAAGTGCACCGCGTCGCCAAGCTGGGCATCAAGGGCATCGAGATCCCCTGCCAGTGGGACACCAAGCCGTTCTGGGACCCGCACTGGGAGCCGCTGTGGCAGGCGATCGACGATGTCGACCTGCCGGTGCATTTCCATGCCTTTCCGGTCATGGCGCGTGGCGTGCTGGAAAATGCCGGCGCACTGCGGCCCAACGCCACGTTCGTCGCCTCGACCCTGTTCCAGATCAACCTGTTCAACCTGCTGGCCAGCATGATCGGCGGCGGTGTACTGGAGCGGCACCCCACGCTGCGGGTGGCCTTCGGCGAGAGCGGCATCGGCTGGCTGCCCTATGCGCTGGACCGCATGGACTTCCTGTTCGACGACCAGAAGCAGTTCCGCACCATGGGCGTGAAGCTGAAGCCCAGCGAATACTGGCGCCGGCAGTGCCGCGCCTCGTTCCAGTACGAGCGCGTCGGCAGCAAGCTGGTCGACATGATCGGCGCCGAGACGCTGATGTGGGGCTCGGACTTCCCGCACGGCGACGGCGTATGGCCTGAGTCAGACAAGTACATCGCCGAGCAGTTCGGCCATTTGCCGGCGGCGCAGCAGCGCATGATCACCTGCGACAACGCGGCGAAGTTCTACCGCCTGCCTAGCTGATCCTCGAGCGGCGGCGACGCCAGAGCAGCAGGGCCAGCGCCAGTACCGAGGTGCTGGCCAGCACCGCCGCCGAGGGCATGGCCGTGCGGTCGTAGAACTGGCCGACGATCAGGGTGGCGGCGGCACCGGCCGCCATTTGCAGGAACCCGAGCAGGCCCGAGGCGGCACCGATCATGCGCGGGTCGGCGCTGAGCGCCTGGACCTGCAATGCCGGCACGGCCAGTGCCTGGGCGATGTGCATCAGGCCGACCATGACGAACAGGCCGAGGGCCGGCACCGGCAGCGCGCCCTCCCACGCCAGCATCAGCAGCGCGAGGACCGCGACCGCGGCAACGCCGGCCATGACGAGACGCCCCTCGCCCACGCGCGGCATCAGCCGCGTGCCGGCGAAACTGCCGATGCACCAGCAGGTGGGCAGGATGACGAAGTAGAAGCCGTAGTGACTGACCGGGATCTGGTAGCGGTCGGTCAGCAGCGCCGGTACCGCGGCGACGAAGGCCCAGAAGCCGCCGTTCGGCAGCGCCACGCCCATGGCCGGCACGATGAAGGCCGGCATGCGCAGCAGGCGGGCGAAGTCCTTGACGATGGCCAGCGGACTGGGCAGCGCGATGCGGGCGTGATTGGTTTCGTCGAGCCGTGAGGCAACCCAGAACAAGGCGAGCGCACCGACGCCGGTGAGCAGCAGCGGCAGGCGCCAGCCGATGGAGGCGACCAGCAGGCCGCTGAACATCGGCACCAGGCCCGGCACCACCATCAAAGCCATGGCGACATAGGCCATGATGTTGACCGAACGTTCCGGCGGATAGACGTCGCGCACCATGGCGCGGCCCAGCACCATGCCGACGCACGAGCCGGCGCCCTGGATGATGCGGCCCACCAGCAGCACGCCGCTGGTGGGCGCGATGGCGCAGATGATGCTGCCGGCGAGGAAGATACCGAGGCCGACGAGCAGCGGCGGCTTGCGGCCGTAGCGGTCGGACATCGGTCCATAGACGATCTGCGCCAGCGCCACGGCCACCATGTAGAGCGTGACCGTCATCTGCATCGTCGCGATGGAGGCGTTGAGATCGGCCGCCATGGCGGGGATCGCCGGCAGCACGACATGCATGCCCAGCGGCATCAGCGCGCTGAGCGCGACCAGCACGGGAACAGTCGGCAATCCGGAAGACTTCATCGGCGGGAAATGACTTTCTTCAGCGCCAGCGGATTTTACGCGACCCTCGCCCGGATGTCCGGTGCGGCGCGGGCCCTCGCCCCGCCCTCTCCCGCCAGGGGAGAGGGCTAGACAAAGGCTTACTCCGCCGGCTGCGCCGCCGTCGCGCGGCGGCCCAGGGTGCCAAGCGTCAGGGCCAGGGTGCCGATGCCACACAGCGCGATGATCGCGACCATCGGCAAGGTCGTACCGTCGAAGAACAGGCTGACGACGACGATCAGTGCGCCGCCGGCCACCATCTGTAGCGTGCCGCCCAGCGCCGACGCGATGCCGGCAATGGGGCCGTGATCCTCGAGCGCCAGGACCATGGTGGTCGGGATGACCAGGCCAAGGCCGGCGAAGGTGAGGAACAGCATGACGATCAGGACGTCGAGACGGTCGACGCCGGCCAGCGTGATGACGAACAACGCAATCGAGAAGAAGCAGAACAAGGCCACGGCGGCGGTGATGGTGCGCGTCATGCCGAAACGCGCGCCCAGCCTGGACGCGAACTGCGACGCGCCGATGAAGCCGATGGCGTTGACCGAGAAGGCCAGGCTGTACTGCACCGGAGTCAGGCCGAAATGGCCGATATAGACGAACGACGACGTGGCCAGGAAGGTGAAGAAACTGGCCATGCCGACGCCACCGATGAAGGTGATGCCAAGAAAGCGGCGGTCGAGCAGCAACTGGCCGAAGCCGCCGAACACGGCGCCGAGGCTGACGCGGATGCGGTCCTGCGGCGGGCGGGTTTCCGGCAGGCACAGGGCGACGAGCACGATGGCGAGGACCGAAGCCACCGTCACCGCCGCGAACACGGCCCGCCAGCCGAACGGCACGATCAGCGCGCTACCGGCCAGCGGCGCCAGGATCGGCGACACGCTGAACACCAGCATGACGGTGGACATCAGGCGCGTCGCCTCGGGTCCCGTATGCAGGTCGCGGATGATGGCGCGCGGAATCACCATGACGGCGGACGCGCCGATGCCCTGGATGACGCGGAAGAAGATCAGCCATTCGATGCTGGGCGACAGGCCGCAACCAACCGAGCCGAAAGCGAACAGGCCGAGGCCGAAGTAAAGCGGCGGCTTGCGCCCGGCCATGTCGGACACGGGGCCGTAGACGAGCTGGCAGACCCCGAAGGAAACGAAAAAGGCCATCAGCGTCATCTGCGTCGCCGAGGTTGACGCGTGCAGGTCGGCGGCGATGGTCGGCAGGGCCGGAATGTACATGTCGATGGCGAACGGACCGACCGCCGCCAGAAGGCCAAGGACAATGGCGTTCTTCACGAAACTCGAAGACATAATAGGCAGCTTTCGGAAATGACGTGGCTTTGGGGAGATTTAAAGGGCGAGCGGAATACTATGAAAGCCTGGCCGATGCCACCGTTTCTTCGAGACGGTCGAGACTTTGCGACCAGCCCGTCTCCATGCCCCGCAGCATTTCGCGGGCGATGGCGGCGATCCCGGCGGCGCGGGCATTGACGGTAACCCGGGTCTTGCCGCCCTCCTCGCGGAACGTGACCGTGGTGAGCGATTCCAGCAGGGGATTGCCGTCGGCATCCTCGGCCACGGCGGTGAAGACGAGGCGTTCGGGGGCGAGGAAGTCCTGGAACGTGCCGGACATGGGATAGTCGATGCCGTCGGGTCCGCGCATGACGATCCAGATATCGCCGCCGGGGCGGGCGTCAACCTCGCACACCGGATTGGTGAAGCCGGCGGGGCCCCACCATTTCGCCAGGTGCTGCGGCTCGGTCCAGGCGCGGAACACGAGGTCGCGCGGCGCGGCGAAGGTGCGGGTGATCGACAGCAGCACCTCGCCATTCTCGTTCGCGGACCCGGTTACCTCTGGCATGGCCGCTCCCGTGGCTGGTCTAGCGTTCGGCCCGGACTAACGTTCAGCTATGGCCTTCAAATTGGACAGGCCGGCCGCGAAATCCTTGCCGATCATATTGTCCATGTCGAAGAACAAACCCATGACCTTGCCGATGAAAATTTGTGGCCCATACATGGCCCAGGTGACAGTCGTGCTGTCGCCGGCTGGCACCAGGATAAATTCGGCCGTGTTGTGGGCCTCGAACGGCTTCAGGAAGTCGAGCTTGATGACAATCTTGGACGAAGGCGCGCTTTCGAGAATTTCCATGCGGCCCTTGCCGGCCTTGCTGTTGCCTTCCCACGCATAAACCGCGCCGACGCCCGTAGCCGGACCCGATTGTTCACGCTTCATCGCGGGATCGAGCTTTTCGTAGGGCGACCAGGATTTCCACGCCTCGAAGCGGTCGATCAGCGGGAAGATCCTTTCCGGCGGCGCCTTGATGGTGGCGGTGCGTTTAACGCGGAACGTGTCGGGCCGGGTCGAGGCGACGATGAGGATGATGGCGACGGCAACGACGAGCAGAACGGCGACGGCAATGGCGATGGTCTTGATCATGGCAGTCTCCGCTCAGGTTTTGTCCGACGCGTGCAGCGTCCGCAGATATTCGTCGAGGCGATCGAGGCGCTGTTCCCACAGCAGGCGATACTCGTTCAGCCAGTCATGCGCGGGCTTCAGCGCCCCGGCCTCGAGGCGGGCCGGGCGCCACTGGGCGGCGCGACCACGGGCGACGAGGCCGGCGCGCTCCAGCACCTTCAGGTGTTTCGAGACGGCTGGCAGGCTCATCTCGAACGGCGCGGCCAGTTCGGAGACCGAGGTTTCGCCAAGCGCCAGGCGGGCCAGGATGGCGCGACGGGTGGGGTCGGCCAGGGCGGAAAACGTGGCGCTGAGGCGATCCATGGAGCTTGCCGACGCTATATAACCGGTTGGTTAAATACCGAGGCCCGCCGCCCAAGTCAAGCCGCGCGGCGCGCCGACCGCCGCCAGGCCAGCAATATGGCCAGAGCGGCGAAGCACATCAGCGAAAGGGCGGTGGCGCCGGCACGGGCGGTGCCGTCATAGACCTGGCCGACCGCGAAGGTGGCGATGGCGCCGATGGCGAGTTGCAGGAAACCGGCAAGACCGGACGCCGCCCCGATCAGCCGCGGATCGGCGCCCAGCGCGCGGACCAGCAGGTTCGGCACGACCATGGCCTGGAACGTGTTCATCAGCGCGACCGGCGCGAAGACCGCGATGGCCGAGCGCCAGCCCGACAGGCCGACCGCGAGCAGCGCCACGCCGCAACAGGCCGAGCCGATCACCGCGTAGAGCGCGATGCGGTCGCCGCCCAGGCGCGGGGTGAGCCGCGTGACCAGGAAACTGCCGATGAACCACGTGAGAGTGAGCGAGGCGAAATAATAGCCGAAGTCGGTCGGCGGCAGGCCGAACGTGTCGCGGAACATCGGCGCGACCAGCGACAGGAAGGCCCAGAAGCCGCCACTGGGCAGAGCCAGCACGATGGCCGGCGCGGCGAAGTTCCACATGCGCATCAGGCGGCTGAAATCGCGCAGCGTGGCGCCGAAGCCAGGCAGTGCGACGCGGTTGGTGTGCGTCTCGCGCAGGCGCAGGCAGACGAGCGTCAGGCCCAGCGCGATGGCGGCGCTGACAAAGAAGGGCATGCGCCAGTCAAACCAGACCAGCAGCCAGCCGGATGCGATGGGCGCCATGGTCGGCACCATCATCAGCGCCATGGACACATAGGCCAGCATGTCGACCGCGCGGCTGCCTTCGTACACGTCGCGCACCATGGCGCGGCCCAGCACCATGCCAGCGCAGGCGCCAACGCCGGCAATGACCCGGCCGATCATCACGACCGTGGTGCTGGGCGCCAGCGCGCAGACGAGACTGCCCGCGCAGAACACGGCGAGCCCGACGAACAAAGGCGGCAGGCGGCCGTAGCGGTCGGACACCGGGCCATAGACAAGCTGGCCAAACGCGACAGCCAGCATGAACAACGTCACCGTCCACTGGGTGGTGGCGACCGACGTGTCGAGGTCGCGCGCCATGGCCGGCAAAGCCGGCAGCACGACATGCATGCCGAGCGGCATCAGCGAACCGAGCCCGACGAGGATCGGGATGGTGGGAAGCGTGCGCCTCATGTGCGCGGCGCGCGGGCAACCAGCAATACGACCAGTGTCGCCGCCATGGCAACAGCCATGGCCGCGGTGCCGGGCAGGCCGGTGCCGTCATAGAACTGGCCGGTGATGAGCGTCGCCGCCGCACCACTCATCATCTGCAGGAAACCGGAGAGCCCCGACGCCGCGCCGATGAGGCGCGGGTCGGCACTGAGCAGGCGGACCTGGAGATTGGGTACGGCCAGCGCCTGCGTCCCGTTGGCAATGGCCAGCACCACGAACAACAGCAGCGCCGAGGGATGGCCGCCGATGAACAGCAGCAGCGCGGCGACGGCGGCGAGGGTCGAAATGGCGGCGGCGAGGATCGCCGTGCGCTCGCCGCCAAGGCGGGGCGTGATCCGCGAGACGAGGAAGCTGCCGCAGAACCAGGCGGCGGGCGAGAGCCAGAAGTAATAGCCGAAATGTTCCGGCGGCAAGTGCAGGCTGTCGCGCAGCATGGCGGGCGCCAGCGACATGAAGGCCCAGAAGCCGGCGCTGGGCAGCGCCACCGCGAAGGCGGGCGCGGCGAAGGCCGGCAGGCGGATCAGGGTCCAGAAGTCGGCCAGCATGGCGGCAAAGCCGGGCGGACGCAGGCCGCCGCCATGGGTTTCGGCAAGGCGCGCGCAGGCAATGAACATGATTACGGTCATGCCGGAGAGAACGAAGAACGGCATCTGCCAGTCGAACCAGGCCAGCAGCAGACCACCGATGGTCGGCGCCAGCGCCGGCACGACCATCAGCGCCATCGATACCTGGGCCAGCATGTTCACTGCGCGCTCGCCACTGTAGACATCGCGCACCATGGCACGGCCCAGGGCCATGCCAACGCAGCCGCCGGCGCCCTGAACGATGCGGCCGAGAAAAAGGATTTCGGTGGTCGGCGCGAACGCGGTGATCAGGCTGCCGCAGAAATAGATGGCGAGACCGGTGAGCAAAGGCGGCTTGCGGCCGTAGCGGTCGGAGACGGGGCCGTAGACGATCTGTCCGATCGCGACCGCGACCATATAGACGGTGACGGTCGCCTGCATGGTGGCGACGGAGGTGTTGAACTCGCCCGCCATGGCCGGGATCGATGGCAGCAGGACATGCATGCCGAGCGGCATCATGGCGCTAAGCCCGACCAGGATCGGAAGTGACGGCAGCTTCGCCAAAATATTCCGTTCAGGCCGGGCGGAAATGCCCGGCGGCAAGACGCGCGATGGTGCGGTACTAGACCTCGACGGTGTCGAACTTGTGCGGCAGGTTGATCACCAGCACCTCGAAATCCTCGGAATGGTCGAGCACCTGGTGCTTCAGCCCGCGCGCCTGCAGCCAGCCACTGCCGGTCCACAGCGTGATCTCGCCCTGGCCCTCGAAGTACATCTTCTGCCAGCCGCGCAGTACGTAGAAATACTGGAAGTCCGGCATGTGGTAGTGCACGCCCGGCTCGACCTCGGACGAATAGGCCTGGGTCACCTTGCTGGTGTAGATGCCGATCGCGCCCTTGGTCGCGTCGGCCACGCCGAGGTCGCGCATCAAGAGATGCGGTCGAAAATGGTGCGGCGAATACGAGCCGGGCTCGAGGTGCTTGACCACGAAATGCTGGGGGATTGTCGTTTCGATATCCGGTTTGTCTGCCATGCTGGCCTCCCTGTCCGCTTCAGTCTAGACCGGCGCGCTTACCGGCGACGCCGCAATTTCTGCAATGTCCGCACGCCGGATGTCGGCACCGGCTCGCCCGGATAAATCCGGGGCCAGGTGGTGTAGGACACCTCGCCCACATAGATGTCGCCGTGCGAATCCACCGCGATGCCGTGCGGCGAGATGAACTGCCCCGCACCCTGGCCACGGCCCACGGCCCCGAGCCGGGCCAGCAGCTTGCCCTGGTTCGACACCAGGCTGATGCGCGGGCCGAGGTTCGGCATCTTCAGGTTCACCGCCATGACCGGGCCCAGTTCGCTGACATAGAAGACCGGCGCCTTGCCGATTTCGACGAACAGGCCGCAGGGGCGGTGCAAATTGTTCCACTGCGTCTGGTAACGGCCGTTGCCGTCGAATACCTGGACACGGTGGTTCTCGCGGTCGGCGACATAGACCCAGCCTTCGGCATCGCAGCAGATGTTGTGCGCGATGTTGAACTGGCCGGGGTCGATGCCGGGCTCGCCCCACGACATCAGCAGGCGGCCATCGGGCGAATATTTGTGGACGCGGGAATTGCCGTAGCCGTCGGACACATAAATGTCGCCCTGCGGCGACAGGGCCGTGTGGGTGCAGCGGTTGAAAGGTTCGCCGCTGAGATAGGGCGAGGGCTTGCCCGGATTGCCGATGGTCAGCAGGACGCGGCCATCGGTGGTGCACTTGCGCACCGTATGGTCGCCTTCGTCGGTGCAATAGAGATAGCCGTCATGGCCCATATGCGCGCCATGCGGCCGGCTGAACACGCCCTCGCCCCAGGTGCGCAGGAAATTGCCATCACGGTCGAAGACGATGACCGGGTGTTCGCTGCGGTTGAAGACATAGACGTTGTCGCGGGTATCGACCGCAACGCAGGCGACGTCGCTGTTCAGCGCCATGCCGGGCGGGAGCGTGCCCCAGCCGACCACCGGTTCGTAGGCGTAGTCGCCGCCACCGAGGAGCGTACTCATGACATGGTCATCCCGCTGTCGACCGGCAGGGTGTGGCCGGTAATCATGCGCGATTCGTCGGAGGCTAGATAGAGCGCGGCATTTGCGACGTCCATCGGCTCGCCCGGCCCCAGCAGGTGGCGGCTGAGCATGGCGGCGGGAATGGCGTTCTCATCCAGGCGTCTCGACACGCGTTCGGTCTTCGTGATGCCGGGCGCAATGGCGTTCACGCGCACCTTTTGCGGTGCGTATTGCACTGCCATGGCACGGGTCATCGAGACGATGGCGCCCTTGGCGGCGGTGTAGCTGATCTGCGATGGCGCCGGCTTGCCGATCAACGCCACAAGCGAGGCGGTGTTGATGACCGCGCCGCCGCCGGCCTTGATGATTTCCGGGATCGCGAAACGGCAGCCGAGAAAGGTGCCGAACAGGTCCCGCTTCAGCGAGCCCCAGAACACATCGATCGGCACATCGGTAACCGGGCCGTCCTTCGGATTGGTGCCGCCGACATTGTTGTACAGGGTATCGAGCTTGCCGAAGCGGGCGACGGTGGCGCGCACTGCGGCCTCGACGCTGTCAGGTTCGGAGACATCGACATGGACGAACAGGGCATCGCCTCCGGCGGCGGTGATTTCGGCAACGGCGTCGCGCCCCGCATCATCGGCGAATTCCGCCACCGCGACCTTCGCCCCTTCGCGGGCGAACAGAACCGCCGCGCGCCGGCCGATTCCCGCGCCGGCGCCGGTGATCAGCGCCACCCTGCCGTCAAGCCTGCCCATTCCCTACCCCTTACGACGTTTCCTTACCCTTGCACCCAGTTTACCCCTAACCGCGCCCGCGCCAAATTGTCCTTCGCCGAAAACGGCGCGGGGGTATTACGGCGCCACCCCTTATGATCGGCACATTCAGGACGGCCGCGGAATGATTGTGAACAAGCCGGCAGCGGAAACACATATCTGGAAAATCGTCACGGTGGTCTTTTTCGGACCGTTCCTGTCGATCCTCAGCGCCACCACGGTGAATGTCTCGCTGTCGACCCTGGGCCACGACCTGGGCGCGCCGCTGGGCACCATCCAATGGGTAGCCAGCGGCTATCTGCTGGCGCTGGCCCTGATGCTGCCGCTGACCGGCTGGATGGTGGACCGGTTCGGCGCCAAGCGGATGTATCTCGGCTGCTTCGCGGCGTTCACATTGGCCTCCACCCTGTGCGGGTTTGCCCAGACCGCGCCGCAGATGATCTCGTTTCGCATCCTGCAAGGCATGGCCGGCGGCCTGATCGCGCCGATGGCGCAGATGATGACGGCGCGGCATGCGGGCGAGAACATGGCGCGGGTCATGGGCTATGTGGGATTTCCCGTCATGCTGGCGCCGATCATGGGTCCGGTCGTGGCCGGCGCCATCCTGGAACATGCATCGTGGCACTGGATCTTCTTCATCAACGCGCCGTTCGGGGTGCTGGCGATCGCCGTGGCGGCCCTGCTGTTGCCGAACGACGAGGAACTGAACCCTCGTCCGCTTGACCTGATCGGCTTCTTCCTGATCTCGCCCGGCCTGGTGCTGGTGCTGGAGGGCGTGCAGGCAATGACAACGGGCGGCGGCGCGCTGCGCGGCGCCGAGATCATTGCCGGACTCTGCCTCGTCGGCGCCTTCATCTGGCGCAGCCAGAAGCTGGGCAAGGCGGCTCTGGTCGATCTGCGCCTGTTCGCGCGACGCACTTTCGCGGTGGCCGCGTCGGCCCAGTTCCTGGCCAATGCGGGTTCGTTCAGCGGGCAGCTGATCCTGCCGCTGTATTATCTGACGGCGCGCGGCATCGGGCCGACGGCGACGGGCCTGCTGATACTGCCGCTGGGCGTGGGCATGGCCGTCTCGCTGCCGATGATGGGGCGCGTGGTGGGCTGGTTCGGGGCGCGTCGGACAGCCGCGGGCGGCACGACACTGGCCTTTCTCGGCACCCTGCCCTTCGTGTTCTTCGGCCAGGAATGGCCCTTATGGTTCCTGGTCGTGACCTTGTTCGTGCGCGGCCTCGGCCTTGGCGCCATCGGCGTGCCCAGCCTGTCGATGGCCTATTCGTCGCTGCCGAAATCGGAACTGGCCAATGCGACGACGGCGGTGAATATCGTGCAGCGGCTGGGCGGGCCGATCGGCACGGTGTCACTGGCGCTGCTGTTCCAGCACCTGCTGATCCAGTCGCAAGGCATCGCGTTCAGCGCGACATTTGCCCTGCTGTGCGCGATGCATCTGATGTGCGCCCTGGTGGTGCTGATGCTGCCGAAAACCGCCTAGCGCACGACGACGCCGAGCGGCTGCTGCCGGTGCAGCAGGTCGCTCTCGAACGCGCGGAACACCACGTCGCGGGTCCATTCCTGGCAGGGAATCACCGGACCCAGCACGGCGGGGTGGGTGACGATGGAGAGCTTGTCGCCATCGACGCGCACGACCTGGCCGGTCATGCCCCTGGCCGCATCGGACAGCAGGTAGCAGGTGACCATCGCATTGCCCTCGACCGACGGTGCGCCCACGGCCGGCGGACGCGGGCGGCCGTGGACACGCTCGAATTCGCGCGCGGTTTCGGTCATGCGGGTGGCGGCGCGGGGCGACAGCGCGTTGACGCGGATATTGCTGTCGCGCAGGTCGATGGCGCAGGCATAGGTGAAGGAGGCGACGGCGCCCTTGCTGGCGCAATAGGCGGACATGGCGGCAATGCCCATCTGCGCGCCGGAGGTGACGTTGACGATGGCGCCGCCGCCCCGCTGGCGCATGAACGGCACGGCGTGACGGGTACAAAATGCAGGACCGAGAACATTGACCTGAAGAATGTCGCGCAGGTCCGCCTCGTCCAGCGTGTCGATATGCGCCATGCGGAAAATGCCGGCATTGTTCACCAGGCCGTCAATGCCGCCGAACGTATCGACGCAATGCTGGATCAGGGTCGCGGCGCCATGCCAGTCGGCAACATTGCCGCCATGCGCCGAGGCGCGACCGCCAGCCGCGCGAATGTCGTGTACCACCCGCGCCGCAAGGTCGGCATCGAGGTCGTTCACGACCACGGCCGCCCCCTGGCTGGCCGCCTCGCGCGCACAGGCCGCGCCGATGCCCCGCCCCGCGCCGGTGATGACAATGGCCTTGTCCTGCAATGCGGTCATTGGTTTCGTCCCTGGTAGTTATGCCGGGTGGACAGCCGCGCCATCGACCCAGACCTTTCTTATATGTTCGCGACCTGCGTTGAAGACGATGCGCTGGAAGCGGTCGCCGACATCGCCGGAATCGAATTCATTTCCCGGCACCTCGACCGCCAGCGCATCGAAGCGGTAGCCGGGCGCCAGCAGGCCGATGGGCAGGTCCAGTACCTGGCCGCCGCCGGCCGTGGCGAGCCAGAAGGCCTCGGCCGGTTCGATGCGGGCGCCAGGGCGGCCACGCTGTCCGCGCGGCAGGGACGCATCGACGCCGGATTCCAGCAGGCGCGAGACCATGACCGCATGGCGGCAGGTGGCGAGGATCGACGCGTCGTGCCCGCCGGCAATGTCGGTGCCGAGGCCGGCATGGACACCGTGGTCCAGCACGCGGCGCGCGGGGAACACGGCGTCGGACAGATAGGCGTTCGACAATGGGCAATGGGCGAAACCCGCGCCTGCCGCGCCGACGGCATCGAGATCGGCATCGGTGACGAACGTGCCATGGGCCAGGACGGTACGCCGGGTCAGCAGGCCGAAACGGCGCAGGCTGAGCGCATCGGTCATGCCGTGGCGTTGCAGCACGTGGTCGTGCTCCCAGTCGCTTTCGGAACAATGGGTTTGCACGTGGCAGCCGGTTTCGGTCGCCAGCGCGCCGAGCCGCTCCAGCAGGTCGTCGGTGCAGGCGGGAATGCAGCGCGGCGTGATGACCGGCAGGACGCGGCCGGAATCATTGCCCGCATTGCTGTGGACATAGTCGACGAAGGCGCGGGTTTCAGTTGCGGCCTCGGCGGCGGAGGCGTCGCGATACCAGGCGGGGCAGAGATCTGGATGATCCATCGCCACCTTGCCGACCAAAGCGCGCTGGCCGAGGGCGAGGCAGATGTCGGCCAGCACGCGCGTCGCCGCCGGATGGATGCTCGCGAAATAGACGCCTGTCGTGGTGCCGTTGGCGAGCAGCGTCGACACCAGCGAGGTGTAGGAGCGCCGCGCAAAGGCGATGTCGGCGTACTTGGCCTCGAGCGGAAAGGTGTAGCGCTGCAGCCAGTCCTCCAGCGGCACGTCGAGGCCGGTGCCGAGCTGCAGCCATTGCGGCGCGTGGATGTGCAGGTCGATCATGCCCGGCAGCAGGCACTGGCCGGCCGGGAGTTCGACCAGCGCGCCGGATTGCTTCGCCGCCTGCTTCTCCGCCGCATAGTCCGAATCGGTGGGCGCCAGCACGGTCTCGATCACGCCATCCGCGTCGACCAAGACCAGCGCATCCGGCAGGATCTGCAACTGGCCGGGTGCGGGCGTCTGCAGGATCGTGCCGCAAACGGCGAGGTGCCCCATGGTCAGCCGCCGAGCAGGTCGGCCACGCTGAGCGTCACGATGCGTGTGGCGGCGGCGAGATCGCGCAGGCGCAGGTTTTCATCGGCATTGTGGCCGTTGGCCTCGAGCAGCGTGCGCGGACCGGCACCGTAGAGCACGACCGGAATGCCGGCGGCGGAATAGTGCCGCGCGTCGGTGTAGATCGGCACACCCTCGACCGGAATCTCGACGCCCAGAATGTCGCGGCCGTGGCGCTGCAGGGCCGCGGCGATCTTCTCCCAGCCCGGCTGCGGCGCCAGCGGCAAAGCCAGCAGTACGCGCCTTATGTCGATGGTGATGCCGGGCATGACGGGCACGGTGGAAATCAGTTTGCGCAGTTCAGCCTCGACAGCGACGGGGTCCTCGTCGGGGATGATGCGGCGGTCGAGGCGGAAGGTGACGCGGTCGGGCACCACGTTGGTGTTGATGCCGCCCGAGATGAGCCCGACGTTGAGGCTGGGCGAACCGATGCCGGCGACAGTGGACTTCGTGCGACCGAGCGCCGCGCGGCTGGCATAGAGCGCGGCGAGAATGGCGGTGGCACCCTCCAGCGCATCGACGCCGGTATGCGGCATGGCGGCATGGGCCTGCTTGCCGGTGACCGTCACCTCCAGGTGCAGGCAGCCGTTGTGCGCGTTGACGATGTTGTAGCTGAAGCCGGCGGAAAAGGCGTAATCGGGCTTCGAGATCTTGCGGTCGAGCAGCCATTTCGGGCCGATATCGCCGCCGACCTCCTCGTCATAGGTGAAGTGCAGTTCCAGCGTGCCGGACACGGGCAGGCCGGCGGCCTTGGCCGCGCGCAATGCCAGCAATGTCCAGGTGTAGGTGGCAAAGTCGGACTTCGACACCGCGACGCCGCGGCCGAACATGGTGGGTCCGTGCGGACCGTCCTCGACGGTGGCGCCATAGGGATCGTGCCGCCAGCCGAGGCCTGGCGGCACGACATCGCCATGGGCATTCAGCGCGACGACGGGGCCGGGGCCGAAGGTTTCGCGCACCACGAGGTTGATGGCCGAGATCATGCCGGTGGCCGCGACGTCGGCGGCCGGCACGGGATGCGCCTCGACCTTGAGACCAAGTCCCTCAAGCAGCGCCTGTGCGCGTAACGCATGCGGGGCGCAATCGCCGGGCGGGTTGTCGCTGGGCACCTTGACCAGTTCGGCGAGGAACGCGACCTGGGCATTGGCCTCGCGCTTGAGGAAGTCGTCGATGAAGGCACTGAGCGTCATGGGGTCCGATCGAAGTTGAGCAGGAAGTCGCGGAAGGTGAGTGCGGCAAGACCGGCGTCGTCCGCCGTCATCGTCTCCAGCGGATTGTGGCTGATGCCGCCATTGCCGCAGCGGACGAACAGCATGCCGGTGGGGGTGACGGAGGCGAACATCGCCGCGTCATGGCCGGCGCCGCTGGGCAGTTCGCGCGGTTTTTCACCCAAGCGGGAAATTGACGCCGCAAGCCGGTGGCGCATGGCGGGCGCGCAGGGTGCGGCGGGACCGCGCAGCAATTCGGTGATCTCGATGCCGACGCCACGCCGGGCGGCGATGGCGCGATGCTCGGCCTCGACGTCGGCGACTGCCGCGTCCCGAATCGCATCTTCGCCGGCACGGATGTCGAGCGAGAAGCGGCACGAACCGGGAATGACATTCACCGCGCCGTTCGGCACCTCGACGCGACCGACGGTGCCGACCAGGCCGGGCGCGGTGGCGCAGCGGCGCTCGACCGCGAGGATCATTTCGGCGGCGGCGGCGGCGGCGTCGCGCCGGAGCGTCATCGGCACGGTACCGGCATGGCCGGCGGTGCCGGTGACGGTGACGAGACGGCGAACATTGCCGGCAATGGCGGTGACCACGCCAAGCGGCAGGCCGGCATCGAGCAGGACGGGGCCCTGTTCGATATGCACCTCGACATAGCCGAGGAGTTTAGCGGGGTCGCGGGCCAGCGCTGATATGGTGGCGGGATCGGCGCCGGACGTGCCGAGCGCATCGGCCAGGGTGGCGCCGGTTTCATCCTTGCGGTCGAGGGCGGAGCCATCGAAGCGCCCGGCGAGCGCGCTGCTGCCGAGATAGGTGGAGCCGAAGCGAACCCCCTCCTCCTCGGCGAAGGCAATGATTTCGAGAGTGAACGGCAATTGCACACCATCGCGCTTCAGCGCCGCGGCCACCGCAATGGGCAGCACGATGCCGAGGCGGCCGTCATACTTGCCGGCATTGCGGACGGTGTCGTAGTGCGAGCCGGTGAGCAGGACCGGCGCATCAGCGGCGGCCTTCAGCCGGCCGACGACGTTGCCAAGCACGTCTGTACGCCGTCAGCGCCTATGAGACAGAATTAGGGTATTTATTAGAGGAGGGTTTTGGTCTCATCGCAGTGACGAAGGAACGAAGATGAGAGCAAAACCCGTGAGTTCGAAAGCCCCGGCTGAACAGGTCCTGAAGGACATTCGCCGGG
>CANJGB010000035.1 GCA_947473805.1 Alphaproteobacteria bacterium | reverse complement strand
CGTTGTCGGGCAGGTATTCGAACAGGGTCGGCGGCGGCGCGCCCGCCGGACGGCCGGTAAGGTAGCGGGAATAGTTCTCGATGCCGGCGCACGAGCCGGTGGCCGCCAGCATTTCGAGGTCGAACGTCGTGCGCTGGTCCAGCCGCTGCGCTTCCAGCAGGCGGCCGGCCTTGGTCAGTTCATCGAGGCGCAGGCGCAGGTCAGTCTTGATACGCTCGATCGCCTGGGTCAGCGTCGGCTTCGGCGTGACATAGTGGCTGTTGGCGTAGAGACGCACCTCGTCGTGCTGCACCGTCTTTTCGCCGGTCAGCGGGTCGAACTCGACGATGCTTTCGATCTCGTCGCCGAATAGCGACAGCCGCCAGGCGCGGTCTTCCATGTGCGACGGGAATATCTCGATACCGTCGCCGCGCACGCGGAACGCGCCGCGGGAAAAATCGGCATCGTTGCGGCGGTACTGGATTTCCGCCAGCCGCCGCAGCAGGGCGTTGCGGTCGATGCGGTCGCCCTTTTTCAGGGTCAGCGTCATCTCGGAATAGGTTTCGACCGAGCCGATACCGTAGATGCAGCTGACCGACGCGACGATGATGACGTCGTCGCGCTCCAGCAGCGCCCGCGTCGCCGAATGGCGCATGCGGTCGATCTGCTCGTTGATGCTGGAATCTTTTTCGATGTAGGTGTCGGTCCGGGCGACATAGGCCTCGGGCTGGTAATAGTCGTAGTACGACACGAAATATTCCACCGCGTTGTGCGGGAAGAACGCCTTCATCTCGCCGTACAGCTGCGCCGCCAGCGTCTTGTTTGGCGCAAGGATCAATGCCGGCTTGCCGGTCTCGGCAATGACGTGCGCCATGGTGAACGTCTTGCCCGAACCGGTGACGCCCAAAAGCACCTGGTCGCGTTCGTCGCCGGTCACGCCGCTCGTCAGCGACTTGATCGCCTCGACCTGGTCACCGGCCGGTTCGAACGGGCTTTCCAGCTGGAACGGTATCCCGCCCTGGCTTTTCGGCGGGCGCTCCGGACGGTGCGGCACAAAGGTCGGGAATCCCGCCGCGAAAACGTCGGGATCCGGGATGATGATGTCGGTGGCCATGCCCGACTTTATATGCGCCGGCAGGGGGCTTTGGGCAAGATCATGCACCCCAGAGAAAAAGCGCCCGCCCCGAGGGGCGGGCGCCAGATCAGACGGAAATCGACTAACGATTCTGGGTCTGGTTCTTCTGCTTGTTGCCGTCCACTTCGCCCGGCTTGTGGCCCGGCTGTACGGCGCGACCGTCATTGTCCGTGTCCTTGCCGACCGAGCTGCCTTGCTGGCCGCTCTTCTGGCCGCCCTGGGACTGCTGGTTCTTGTCGGCCGGACCGCTGCCCTGCTGGGCCGAACGGTTCTGGTCCTGGTTCTGCTGCTTCTGGTTGGCCGAATCCTTGTCGGCCTGGCCAGTCTTATTATTGTCTTGGGTCATGTGTTTTCTCCTTGGTTGGGGAAGGGTTAATGGGGGTCCTATGCCGTTGGTTCCGTTACATTTTCCGCCCTGATAGCGGGATTTGGGCAGGCTTGCATCCGCACAATCCGGGCATTGCCTAGAGGGCCTGCGGAGCGTAGTTTCCGCCGCCGTTGCAACCCCAGAACCGGATTCGTCCCATGTCCTTCCTTGCCCAGTCGCTAGGCCGCATCAAGCCGTCGCCGACCCTCGCCGCCACCGCGAAGGCAGCCGAGCTCAAGGCCGCCGGCCGCGACATTATCGGGCTCAGCGCGGGCGAGCCGGATTTCGACACCCCGGTCCATATCCGCGAGGCCGCCAAGGCCGCCATCGACGCGGGCCAGACGCGCTACACTAACGTGGACGGCACGCCGGCCCTGAAGAAGGCCATCGCCGCAAAGTTCAAGCGCGAGAACGGCCTGGACTACAAGCCCGAGCAGATCACTGTCGGCACCGGCGGCAAGCAGGTGCTGTTCAACGCGCTGCTGGCGACGCTGAACCCCGGCGACGAGGTCATCATCCCGGCGCCGTACTGGGTCAGCTACCCGGACATCGTCCTGCTGGGTGGCGGTACGCCGGTCATCGTGCCGACGACGCTGGAGAATGGTTTCAAGCTGCAGCCGGCCGATCTCGAGCGCGCGATCACGCCGAAGACGAAGTGGGTCATCCTGAACTCGCCGTCGAACCCGTCGGGCGCGGCCTACAACTCGGCCGACATGAAGAAGGTCACCGACGTGCTGGTGAAGCACCCGCATGTCTGGGTGCTGACCGACGACATGTACGAACACCTGACCTACGACAACTTCGTGTTCTGCACTCCGGCGCAGATCGAGCCGAAGCTGTACGACCGCACGCTGACGCTGAACGGCGTGTCCAAGGCCTATTGCATGACCGGCTGGCGCATCGGCTATGCGGCGGGTCCGGTACAGCTGATCAAGGCGATGTCGACCCTGCAGTCGCAGTCGACCTCGAACCCGTCCTCGGTCAGCCAGGCGGCGGCGGTTGCCGCGCTTGACGGCCCGCAGGACTTCATCCCGAAGCACAACGAGGTGTTCAAGCAGCGCCGCGACATGGTGGTGGACATGCTGAACAAGGCCAGCGGCATTTTCTGCCCGAAGCCGGAAGGCGCGTTCTACGTCTATCCGTCGTGCGCCGGTACCATCGGCAAGACCAGCAAGGGCGGCAAGAGGATCGGCAACGACGCCGATTTCGCCACCGCGCTGCTGGAGGAAGAGGGCGTGGCCGTGGTGCATGGCGAGGCGTTCGGACTGTCGCCGTACTTCCGCATCAGCTACGCCACCTCGACCGAGGTGCTCAAGGACGCCTGCACCCGCATCCAGCGCTTCTGCGCCGGCCTCAAGTAGATCGCGTCAGGCGGCGCGGCGCCACCTCGTCAGGGTGAGCACCGCGCCGCCGGCGACGAGGCCCCAGAACGCGCCGCCAATGCCGAGGAAGCTGAGGCTAGAGGCGGCAACGAGAAACGTGATCACGGCGGCTACGCGGTCGCGCTCCACCGACAGCGCGTTGACCAGCGATGCGCCGAACGCGCCCAGCAGGGCCAGGCCGGCCACTGCCTCGATCAACACAGGCGGCGCGGCGGTCAGCAGCACCATTGCCGCACCGGCCAGCAATCCGAACAACACGTAGACGATGCCGGCCGTCACCGCGGCCTTGTAGCGCTGCGCCGGATCGGGGTGCGCGTCAGGGCCGGCGCAGATCGCGGCGGTGATGGCGGCAAGGTTGACCGCGTGGCTGCCGAATGGCGCGGCCAGCAATCCGGCAAGGCCGGTGGTCGCGAACAGCGGCCCGGCCGGCGGGTAATAGCCATTGGCGTTCAGTACCGCCATGCCGGGAATGTTCTGTGACGCCACGGTAACGATGAACAGCGGCAGGGCGATGCCAACGAGTGCGGTGACATTGAACACCGGCATCACGGCGACGGGGTGCGGCCACAGCAGATCGGCTGTCACGCCATCCAGCGATGTCGTTGTCGCAACAAGGACGATGGTCACCAGCACCGCGGCCGGCACGGCGTACAGCCGCCTGAAGCGCGCGACCACGGCCCAGGTCACGATGATCGCCAGCGCCGGCACGGGCGAGGCCGCCACCGCACGCACCGGGGCCAGGCACAGGCCCAGCAGAACGCCGGCCAGCATGGCATTGGCCAGGGCCGGCGGAATGGCGCCGACCCCGCGCGCCAGCGGCTTCCAGAATCCGGCAAGTGTCAGGGCCGCGCCGGCCACGATGAACGCGCCGACAGCGGCGGGGAAGCCGCCCTCGACCGCGCCGGTCGTCGCCAGCAGCGCCGCACCCGGCGTGGACCAGGCGACACTGATCGGCATGCGGTAGCGCAAAGCCAGGAAAATGCCGGCCAGACCCATGGCGATGGACAAGGCCATCAGTCCCGATGCCGCCTCGGCCGGTGTCGCGCCAACGGTTCGCAGGCCCTGGATGATGACGGCGAACGAACTGCCGAACCCGACAAGGGCGGCGAGCAGGCCGGTGACCAGCGGCTGGACAGTGGGCGATCTCGACATGGCGTTCCGGCTCCGGCCGTTGGTGGCGCGGCGGGTTCGGACTATGCTGCTCCGGTTCGCGCACAGGGAGCGACGCCATGCTGGTCCGCCGACTCAACCATTATAACGTGCTGACCACGGATCTCGATGCGACGACCACGTTCTACGAACGTGTGCTGGACATGAAGGTCGGCCCGCCGCCCAGCGGCGACCGCCTGCGCGGCGCGTGGATCTACGATGGCGAGGGCACGCCCGTCGTGCATGTGCAGTTCGTCGATCCCGCCGAACCCGAGCGCAAGTTCGCCGACATCCGCAAGCGCCTGGGCGAGATGGCCGACGGCCTGTCGCTTGCTTCGATGCAGGGCACGGGCGTGATCGAGCACATCGCGTTCGAATGCACCGATTACGACACCGTCGCCGCCCGCCTGCGCGACAACGGCCTGGCCTACCGCGCCAACGAGGCGCCGATGGCCAGGCTGCGCCAGCTGTTCGTGAAGGACCCGAACGGCATCACGCTGGAGCTAAATTTCGCGATGGCGTGAAAGCGGCCTAGCTGCTCGGCTTGCCCCACAACTCTTCGAGGCGGGCGTCGCGGCCGCAGCTGAAGCGGTAATATTTATAGCGGATCGGATTCTTCAGGTAGTAGTCCTGATGGTATTCCTCGGCCGGATAGAAGTCGGTCGCCGCCACGATCTCGGTGACAATCGGCTGCTTGAACCGCTTTGATTCTTCCAGCTCCTGCTTCGCCTTCAGCGCCAGCTTCATCTGCTCGTCGCCGGTCGTGAAGATCGCCGTGCGGTACTGGCTGCCATGGTCGCAGAACTGCGCATTGGCCGTCAGCGGATCGACATTGTGCCAGAAGGTGTCGAGCAGCTTGGCGTAGGACACCTTCTTCGGGTCGAACACGATCTTCACCGCTTCCGCGTGGCCGCTGCCGCCAGCGGAGACCTGCTCATAGGTCGGGTTACGCCGCATGCCGCCGATATAGCCCGAGGTCGTGGAGTCCACGCCCGGCAGCTTGTCGAACGGCGGCTCCATGCACCAGAAGCAGCCACCGGCGAAGATCGCCACTTCGTGCCCCGGCGGCACGTCGGGCTGCGGCGCCATCTCCGCCGCGCTCACCGGCGCGGCGAGCCCGAGCAGCAGGAGCAGCGCGGCGATCGTTTTCAAGACTGGGCCTCGTTCGGCTTGAACGTCATGGCGACGCCGTTCATGCAATAGCGCAGGCCGGTCGGCTTCGGCCCGTCCTCGAACACGTGGCCCAGATGGCCGCCGCAATTGGCGCAGTGCAACTCGGTGCGGGTCATGAAGAACTTGCGGTCGGTCGTCGTGCCGATGGCGCCCTCGATCGGCTGCCAGAAGCTGGGCCAGCCGGTGCCGCTCTCGAATTTGGTGTCCGACTTGTACAGCGGCTTGTCGCAGCCGGCGCAATAGAACGTGCCGACCCGCTTCTCCTTGTTCAGCGGGCTTGTGCCGGCGCGCTCGGTGTCATGCTTGCGCAGCACCTGGAACTGTTCGGGGGTCAGCTGCTTCTTCCACTCGTCTTCGGTTTTCATGACCGGGAACCTCTCGCCACCGGCGGCCAGGGCCGGCCACCGGGAAAACGCCGCCAGGGCGGCAAAGGCCGCACCCGCCATGAGGCAGTCGCGCCGGGACAGGGTCGTGGTCTGCATATCGATCTCCGTTGTCACCGGAGACAGATATAGGGCCGATCCCGCCCGGCGGCGATCATATCCCCCTCACATTGCCGTGAGGCCGGGCAATCAGTTGGTGACGACGACGCCGCTGGCCTTGACCGCCTCGCGCCAGGCCTCCTGTTCGCTGGCGATGAATGCCTTGGCGGATTCGGGTGTCGAATTGGACACCGGCTCCACCACGCCCTCCCTGAGGCGGGTCACCACGTTGGGCGCCTTCATGGCCCGGTTGAAGGCCGCATTCAGCTTGTCGACGATGGGCCGCGGGGTGCCGGCGGGCACCCAGATGCCTTTCCACGCACCGCGGGTGAGGTAGGCCGACTTGATGCCCAGTTCGCCCATGGTGGGTACGTTCGGAAACGCCTCCATGCGCCGGGGGCCAAGCGCCGCGACCGGGACCAGCGTGCCTTCCGCGAGGTGCTGCCGGATTACCGAGGGCGATTCTGTCAGGAACGACAGCCGGCCGGCGATAAGGTCGGCGACCGTCGCGCCAGCGGTCTTGTAATGCGCCGCATCCAGATCGAGGCCGGTTTCCTTCGCCAGGCCCGCGCCCAGCATGTGCGCCATCGAGCCGGGGCCCGCGCTGCCATACGCGAGGGGGTTTTTCTTGAGATAGGCGACGAGACCCTTGAAGTCCTTCACGCCCAGCGAAGATGGCGCCACCAGCACCAGGGGCTCCTCGGAAATGATGGCAACCGGGATGAAGTCCTTGTTCGCGTCGTAGGGCAGGTTTGTGTACATCGCCGGCGAGATCGCGTGCGTCGAGGTGCCCGACAGCAGGATTGTGTAGCCGTCGGGTGCAGCCTTGGCCGCGGCCGCGGCGCCGATGGCGCCACCGGCGCCGCCGCGATTGTCCACCAGCACGGTCTGGTTCAGTTCGGTCTTGAGCTGGTCGGCGATGAGACGCGCGGTGATGTCGGTGCTGCCGCCAGCGGCGAAAGGCACGATGACGGTTATCGGCTTGGTCGGATAGTCCGCCTGGGCGAAAGCAGCCGGGGCAACGACGCCGAGCGCGACAGCTGCAGCAAGGGAAATGGCCGTGCGGCGGGTCAGTGAAATGTGGTGCATGGGTTCCTCCCGTTATTTGTTATCCTGAAACGGTAGCCCAGCGTTGGCGGCCTGTCCACGTGGGCGCGGGGAGGATTGAATGGCTGAACTGGACGCACGCCGGCAGGCGTTGAAGGACCGCATCATCCGCGAACGCGGCTATTTCGGCCCGATGCAGGAGGGCATGCTGCGCCTCGGTCCCGAATGGGTCGAGATGTACCTGCGGTTCGTGTCCGGTCCGTGGAACACGAATGCGATTCCGCAAAAGACCCGCGAGCTGATCTACATCGCCGTCGACGTGTCGATCACCCATCTCTACGAGCGCGGACTGGTGCGCCACTATTACGCGGCATTGAAGCACGGCACCACGCCCGAAGAGATTTACGAAACCATCGAACTGGCCTTCGAGATCACCGGGCGCACCTGCGACACCGGCGTGGATATACTGGTCGAGGAATTCCGCGCCGCGGGACGCGAGGCCGAGCTTGATATCCCGCCGCCTACCGCCGACCAGGCCGTGCTCAAGCGCGAATTCGTGGAACGCACCGGTTACTGGCCCGACTGGGGCGATTTCATGCTGGGCCATGCGCCGGAATTCACGATGGCCTATCTCGACATGCTGCTGACGCCGCACCGTACCGGCGCGCTGGACCCGAAGACCCGGGCCTTTATCGCCCTCGCGCTGCACGCCGCGCCCACCACCGCCGACAAGGCCGGAACCCGCCGCCACATGCGTGCGGCAATCCGCCATGGCGCCACGGCGCGGGAAATCGTCGATGTCCTGCAACTGGCGGCAGGGATCGGCATGCACAACTTCGCCGTGGGCCTGCCGCTGCTGTTCAAGGAGCTGGAGGCCCAGGCCAAGACCTGATCCCGTTCACGGGGGATTGATTGGGCTGGCCCGGGTGTTGGCGTATGATCGGCGGATCGGATACGGGAGGCGGACATGTTGGTCAGGACGCGCAAGGGCTGGGAATTGCCGGAAAGTGCGGCGACGCCCGAGTCTGTTTTCCTCAACCGCCGGTCGCTGTTGCGCGCCGCGGGCTTTGCCGGCCTGGGTGTCGCCACCCATCCGGCCGCGGTCCTGGCCCAGGCCAAGGACGGCGATCCCTCGACCAAGCTCTACCCCGCCAAGCAGAACCCGAAGTTCGTGCTCGACCGGCCGGTGACCGAGGAAAAGTATTCGACCACCTACAACAACTTCTACGAATTCGGCACCAGCAAGTATGTCGCCGACGCCGCGCAGAAACTGCCGATCCGCCCCTGGGCGGTGAAGATCGACGGCATGGTGGCCAAGCCGATGACCCTCGGCATCGATGACCTGCTGGCCAAGATGCCGCTGGAGGAGCGCCTGTACCGCCACCGCTGCGTCGAGGCGTGGTCGATGTCGGTGCCGTGGACCGGCTTCCCGCTGGCCGAGCTGGTCAAGCTGGCGCAGCCGAAGCCGGAGGCGAAATATCTCCGCATGGAGACCTTCAAGGACGAGAAGGTGGCCAACGGACAGCGCGGCGGTTTCTACAACTGGCCCTATGTCGAGGGCCTGACCATGGCCGAAGCGACCAATGACCTGGCGTTCATGGCGACCGGCGTCTACGGCAAGCCGCTGCCCAAGCAGATGGGCGCGCCGCTGCGTCTGGCCGTGCCGTGGAAGTACGGCTTCAAGTCGATCAAGTCGGTTGTCCGCTTCTCGTTCACCGACAAGCGCCCGGTCAGCTTCTGGGAGGAACTGCAGAGCAGCGAATACGGGTTCTGGGCCAATGTGAACCCTGACGTGCCGCACCCGCGCTGGAGCCAGACGGACGAGGAGGTCATCGGTACCAACAAGCGGGTGCCAACCCTGTTGTTCAACGGCTATGGCGAGTTCGTCGCCGGCCTGTACAAGGGCCTGCCGGCAACCGAAAAGCTCTACATGTAGGCCGGTCCCGGCCCAATCTCCGGGCCGGACAACCGCCCCTCTCCGGTGCTATACGAGGCGCCGAAACCCGCCACGCAGGCGGGTCCGGTGAGGATGTCATGGCCCGCGAACGCTTGTATCTCTTCGACACCACGCTGCGCGACGGCGCGCAGACCCAGGGCGTGGACTTTTCGGTCGAGGACAAGCGCCTGATTGCGGAAGCGCTGGACCGCCTCGGCCTCGACTATATCGAGGGCGGCTGGCCCGGCGCGAACCCGACCGACACCGCCTTTTTCGAGGCTCCGCCCAAGCTGAAGCACGCCAAGCTGGTCGCCTTCGGCATGACCCGGCGGCCTGGCCGTTCGGCCTCCAACGACCCGGCGCTGAACGCGGTGATCGACGCCAAGGTCGATGCGGCGTGCCTGGTCGGCAAGGCGTCGTCGTACCAGGTCGAGACCGCGCTCGGCATCACGCTGGAAGAAAACCTGAAGCTGATCGGCGACAGCATTGCCGAGGCGAAGAAGCGCCGCGGCGAGGCGATGTACGACGCGGAGCATTTCTTCGACGGCTACAAGCTGAACCCCGGCTATGCGATGGACTGCCTGCAGGCGGCATTTGACGGCGGCGCGCGCTGGATGGTGCTGTGCGACACCAATGGCGGCTCGCTGCCGGATGAGGTTGAGCGCATCGCCGCCATGGCGGCCGACCGTTTCGGCGGCGACCGCCTGGGCATCCACACCCACAACGACACCGAACATGCGGTGGCCAATTCTCTGGCCGCGGTGCGCGCGGGCGTGCGCCACGTGCAGGGCACGCTGAACGGCTTGGGCGAGCGCTGCGGCAACGCCAACATGGTGTCGATGATCCCGACGCTGCTGCTGAAAAAGCCGTGGTGCGACCTGTATGAAATCGGCGTGTCGCTGGAACAGCTGCGCAGCATCAAGTCGGTCTCGCACCTGCTGGACGAACTGCTGAACCGCGCGCCGAACCGGCACGCGCCCTATGTCGGCGCGTCGGCCTTTGCGCACAAGGGCGGCCTGCACGCCTCGGCGGTCGAGAAGGACCCGGCGACGTACGAGCATGTGCCGCCGGAAAGCGTCGGCAACCGCCGCAAGATCCCGATGTCCGACCAGGCCGGGCGCGCGAACCTGCTGGTCCGCCTGCGCGAGGCCGGCATCGAGGTCGAGGCGAAGAACCCCAAGGTCGACCGTCTGCTCGACGAAGTTAAGCAGCGCGAGGCCGATGGCTATTCGTTCGATGGCGCCGAGGCCAGTTTCGAACTGCTGGCCCGCCGCGCCCTGGGCCTTCTGCCGGATTACTTCAACGTTCACCGCTTTCGCGTCACCGTCGAGCGCCGCTACAACGCGCGCGGCGAACTGATCACGGTGTCCGAGGCCGTGGTGAAGGTCGAGGTCGATGGCAAGTCGACCTCGTCGGTCGGCGAGGGCAACGGTCCGGTCAATGCGCTGGACCACGCGCTGCGCCAGGACCTCGGCAAGTATTCGTCCTACATCGCCGACCTCGAGCTGGCCGACTTCAAGGTCCGTATCCTCAACGGCGGCACCGAGGCGACCACCCGCGTGCTGATCGAGAGCCGCGACGGCGCCGGCAATCGCTGGTTCACCGTCGGCGTGTCGCCCAACATCGTCGATGCGGCGTTCGTCGCGCTGATGGACAGCATCATCTGGAAGCTGCACCGCGACGGCGCGCCCGCCGGTGTGCCGGGAAAGCGCAGCGGCGATTGAGCCGATGAGCGGCGTGCCGGTCGTCATCCTGGTAAATCCGCAACTGGGCGAGAATATCGGCTCGGCGGCGCGCGCCATGCTGAACTGCGGGCTGGACGAACTGCGCCTCGTCGCGCCGCGCCAGGGCAAGATCAACACCCGCGCCTATGCCATGGCCAGCGGCGCCGACGTCGTGCTCGACAAGGCTGTCATCTTTCCGGACGTGAAGTCGGCGATTGCCGACCTGACGCATGTCTATGCCACCACCGCGCGCCCGCGCGAAATGCTGAAGCCCGTCATGACGCCGCGCCATGCCACCGCCGAGATGCGCCGGCAGATTGCGGCGGGCGAGCGCGCTGGCATCCTGTTCGGGCCCGAGCGCACCGGGCTTGAGAGCGACGATGTGGTGCTGGCGCAGACCATCATCACCGCGCCGCTGAACCCGAAATTCTCCTCGCTGAATCTGGGCCAGGCGGTGCTGCTCGTCGCCTGGGAATGGGCGACCGGCGGCGACGCCACGCCGGGCGAACAGTTCGACACCGGCCGGACCCGCCCGGCCAACCGCGAGGAAATGGTCGGCCTGTTCGAGCATCTGGAGGCCGAACTGGAAGCGGCCGGCTATTTCGCCGTGGTCGAGCACAAGCGCGACTCCATGGTGCGTAACCTGCGCAACTCGTTCCAGCGGGGCGCCATGCTGGAACAGGACGTCCGCACGCTGCGCGGCGTCATCAAGGCCCTGGCCAATGGCCGCAACCGGACCAAACGCCGCCCCCGCGGCTGGAAACCCCCGCCGAGCGGTGTGGAATAGGGACTTTTCCTACACTCCGTCATGGCCGGGCTTGTCCCGGCCATCCACGCCTTTCAGGCCAGCGTGTCGTACAAATCGCGCCACTCGTCGTTATGGGTTTCGATCAATCTCACTTTCCAGCTGCGCGGCCAGTGTTTGATGTTCTTCTCACGTTGAATGGCGGCGCCAATTTCATCGAATCGTTCGACATGGACGAGCATTTTCAGTCCGTAACGCTTGCTGAACCCCTCGACCAGACCCCCACGGTGTTCCCAGGCGCGTCGGGCGATGTCACTGGTGACACCCACGTAGAGAATGCCATTAGCCTTGTTCGTGACGATGTAGACCCAGCCGCCGCTCATGGCCTGACGATAAAGGCGTGGATGGCCGGGACAAGCCCGGCCATGACGGCTAGGGGGTGGGGGTCAAGGTCGTTTTCCCAGACCTTGACCCCGCGCTTTCCATGGCTATAGTGCGCCGCTTCCCGGCTTTCCCTTGGATGGCCGGGATTTTCCATGCCTGCCGGCCCGGACCATGGGGTCGGTATTGCCCAGGTCTTTCAAAGACTTAGAGGGTGGGTCCGCTGATCAAGGACGGCCAACAAACGGGTGAACCATGACGAAGCGTCTTCAGTCCAAGTACAAGATCAACCGCCGCCTCCAGGAAAACCTGTGGGGCCGGGCCAAGAGCCCGATCAACAAGCGCGAATACCGCCCCGGCCAGCACGGCCAGAAGCGCACCAAGCCGACCGATTTCGGCATCCAGCTTTACGCAAAGCAGCGCCTCAAGGGCTATTACGGCAACATCACGGAGCGTCAGTTCCGCAAGATTTACGATGAGGCGTCGCGCCGTCGTGGCGACACCTCGGAAAACCTGATCGGCCTGCTCGAGCGTCGTCTCGACGCCGTGGTCTACCGCATGAAGGTGGTGCCGACGGTGTTCGCCGCGCGCCAGTTCGTGAACCACGGCCACGTGAAGGTCAACGGCAAGCGCGTCAACATCTCGTCCTACTCCGTCAAGGAAGGCGACGTGATCGAGCTGGCCGAGAAGTCGAAGCAGCTCGCCATCGTCATCGCCGCCCTCGACAGCAAGGAGCGCGATACGCCTGACTACATCGAGATGGACGAGGCCGCCCGCAAGGCCACGTTCAAGCGCGTGCCCCAGCTCACCGACGTTCCGTACCCGGTGAAGATGGAGCCGAACATGGTCGTCGAGTTCTACTCGCGCTGATCACGTTCCAGCTACAGATGCGAAAGGCCGCCGTTTCCGGCGGCCTTTCTTTTTGTGCGCCTGCCGGTTCTATTGCGGCTGGATGTTCGCGGCATTCGCCGCCTCGGTCCGCATCTTGATCTCGCGCGCCACCCGCTGCGCCATTTCCTGCTGGGTCGAGGCGATCACGTAGAGGCCGAACTTGCTGCGCAGCTCGTCCACGATCTCGGGCTTCTGCATCGCCTCGCGGATGTCGGCGGTCAGCTTGTCGGCAATCGGCCGCGGCGTGTCCTTGTTGGCGAAGAAGCCGTACCAGAAGCCGGCCAGCTGATCGATGCCCTGTTCCTTCAGCGTCGGCACATCGGGTAGCGCCTCGTTGCGCTGGTCGCCCGCGGCCGCCAGCGGCACCAGCGAGCCGGCCTTGATGTGCTGCGCCGAGGCGGAATAGCTGCCGACATAAAGCTGCAGGTCGCCGCCGAGCAGCGCGGTCAGCAGCGGCGCCGCGCCCAGATAGGGCACCGCCACCATGTCCAGCCCGGCGGTGCGGGTCAGGATCATGCTGTCCAGCATCTGCTGCGACTGGCCGATCACGCCGTAGTTCAGCTTGCCCGGCTGCGTCTTCGCATAGGCGATGAACTCCTTCATGTTCTTCGCCGGCACCTTCGACGTGGTGTGGACGATGAAGGGCGTGTAGGCGGCGATGGTGATCGGCGCCAGGTCTTTCTCCATGTCGAAGTCGGTGTTCTTCACGAAAATGCGGATGGTGGTCAGCGAATCCGCACCGAACAGCACGGTGTAGCCGTCGGGCGCCGCGCGCTTGACGAAGTCGCTGCCCAGCAGGCCCGCGGCGCCGGCCTTGTAGTCGACGATGACCGGCTGGCCCCACTTCTTTTCCAGCTGGTCGCCGATCAGCTTGGCGACCACGCCGTGCGGGCCGCCGGGTGCCGAGGTGACGATGAACGTGACCGGGCGCGATGGCCAGGCCTGGGCCAGAACAGGCGCGGACAGCGCCAGGACGCCGGCCATGGGGAGGCCGAGCAGTTTCATCTTTTTCATGTTTCCTCCGTTTTGTTTTTATTTCTGGGTCGGGAAAGTACTCAGCGCAGTCCAAACGTTTTCAGCACACCGTCGATCTCCTTTGCATCCGGCGTGCGGAAAGGCGAGCCGGGCTGCTGGCTCTTGTCCAGGCCAATGGCGCGGCGCAGCGCCACCTGGGCCTCGGCCATTTTCAGGCCGCAGGCGGCCACCTCGACCACCGGCACCCCCGTATTGGGAATGGTGAAGTATTTGTGCCGTGCGAAGATCGGCCCGAACAACTGGCCGCCGGCCAGAATGGCGTCCGCGCCATCGTCGATCAGGCCGCGCGCGGCATTGGTGAACTTCGTCAAAAAGGCATCGCCGCCACCTTCCAGCGCGTCGGCGATCTCGTCGAACGTCGGGTTGAACGGCCGCACCGGCCGGCGCGAAACGGCGCGGTTCTCGAAACCGTAGGCGCGGATGGCGCGCTCGATGAACGGCACGATGCCTTCGCTGGTCGTGACCGCCGCGAAGCGCTTGCCCAGCGTCATGGCGAACATCATCGCGGATTCGCAGGGCCCGGCGACGGGAATGCCGGCCGCCTCGCGCGCCGGATACAGGCCGGGGTCCCAGTGCGGGCCGATCATCGCGGCGTCGAAGCCGTCGCGTTCGGCATCCAGGATGTCGCGCACCACATGAATGTCGTTCAGCATCGACAGGTAGATCGAGTTGTAAGAGGAGCCCGCCTGCTTCATCCAGCCGATGGTCACGTCCGTACCGGGCGCCACCAGGCCCTGCGCATAGGGTTTCAGCGTGCGCTCGAACAGTGCGCCATGCTCGGTGCGCCCGGGCATTTCCTTCATGTTGCCCATGGCCCAGTAGATCTTGATCGGCTTTGCCGACATCGCTTCCCCCGCTTCTTGTTGCCGTATTTGACCCCGGAAGCACGCGGCGGGAAAGCCGTATTCTCAGAACAGGTCGGCGGCCATCGGCCACAGGCTGGCCACCAATAATGCCGCCATCGTCAGGTTGAAAATGCGAACCGTGCGCGGGTTTGACAGGAAGCGGCGCAGCCAGACGCCAAACAGCGTCCATGACGAGACGCAGGGCAGATTGATGATGCCGAACACCAGCGCCACCATCAGCACGCTGGCGGTGAAATTGTCTGCCAGTGTGTAGGCGGCAATCGCCGTCACCGCCATTGCCCAGGCCTTGGGATTCACCCACTGGAAGGCAGCGGCCTGCAGGAACGTCATGGGCATGGCGTCGGCGGCGGCGTCGCCGATGCCGCCAGCATGCGCCAGCTTCCAGGCCAGATACAGCATGTACAGCGCGCCGATCAGTTTCAGCGCCGTGTGCAGCCACGGAAACAGCGCGAACAGCTGGCCGAAGCCAAGGCCGATCAGCACGATCATCAGCATGAAGCCAAGTGCTACGCCCAGCATGTGCGGCACGGTGCGGCGGATGCCGAAGTTTACGCCCGAGGCAAGCAGCATCAGGTTGTTGGGACCGGGCGTGATCGAGGACACGAAGGCGAAGAGGGCCAGCGCGATGAACGTGTCGAAGGGCAGCATGTTTTCCGCGCGGCCTCTTGAATTTCCCCACCCGATCCCGACTTAGGTTGAACCGCAAGCGGGGAAGGGTCCTATCTACATGCGCGGGACGGGTGTTTCTGGCAAGCATAACGGGTGCGCAGATGCACCGAAATAAGCGCCAGTAAGCTGCATCAAGGCCGGCTAGGGACCAATAAGCGCCTCAGCCGTGCAAAATCAAAGGCTTGGCGAAATATTTCTCAACTGACCGCCGCCGTGCGCACCGGGACCAGGCGATCGGCAATGGCTTCCACGTCCTGCGCGGCGTCGGCGCCGGGGTGGCGCATCAGCAGCGGCATCTGGTGGCGGATCGCGTCGCGCACCTTGGTGTCACGGCGCACCACGCCGGCCAGTTGCGGCGACATCTTGAGAAAGCCCTCGCAGGCGCGCAGCAGTTTGGCGTAGGTGCGCTCGCCCTCGCGCGGGCTGGCGGCGTTGTTCACCACCACGCGGAGCGCGGCTTGCGGATCTTCCTGCAAGGTCAGCTTGATCAGCGCATAGGCGTCGGTCAGCGCGGTCGGCTCGTCATTGGTGACGACCAGCGGCGTGGCACTGGCGCCCGACAGGATGCGGACCGCGTGGTCGATGCCGGCGCCGAGGTCGATGACGACCTGATCGTAGCGGGCCGAAAGCGCCAGCAGGTCGGCACGCAGGCGGACCAGTTCCGGCACTGCGAGGCTGGCCAGCGACAGGCTGCCCGACTTGCCGGCGATGACGTCGAACCCGGCGTCGGTATGGGTGACGACTTCGGCCAGGGTTGCATTGCCGGCCAACACGGTGCCCAGGTCGCGGTCCGGCATCAGGCCCAGCTGGATGTCGACATTGGCCAGGCCAAGATCGCCGTCGAACAGCAGGGTGCGCAGGCCGCGGCGCGCAAAGGCATGCGCCAGGGTGATCGCCAGCCAGGTCTTGCCGACGCCACCCTTGCCGGAGCCGATGGCGACGATGTTGCTGCGGCGCGGATGGGCAGCGGGATGGACCGCGGGACGGTCGAGCATCTGGGTGGTCATGCGGCGTGCGCCTTTTCGAACAGGGTGGATACGCGGTCGCTGTCGGGATCGCGCAGCAGAAGCTGGGCGAGGGATTTCGCGCTCATGGCATGCATGCCCTGGGCGACGCTGGCGCTGACGGTGGCGGCGGCGAAGGCGAGGAGGGCGGTGTCGGCGGCGGCCAGCAGGCCGCCGATGCGACGGGCGGCGTCGAGCCGGGTGGCGATCATGCGGCGCACGCCGGCCAGCTGGAATGCGACCGCAATCTCGCCGGCCTCGACCGCGTCGCCACCGGCGGGCAGGCAGAGGACCGGCTCGGCATTGGTGGCGGCGGTGAACTCGCGCGTGGTGTCCAGTTCGCCTGACTTGAACGGGTTGACGCCGGGCGTGTCGATCAGCACGTGGCCCGACGGGCCGGCGCGGTGCACAACGGCGGCCAGTTCATCGGGGGTGTCGGCGGTGAACAGCGGCCGGTTCAGCAGGCGGATAAAGGCGTCGAGTTGTTCATAGCCGCCGGCGCGCAGCGCGTCGGTGGTGACGACGGTGACCGTCTCGCCAGCCAGCGTTGCCTGCGCCGCGAGCTTGGCAATGGTCACGGTCTTGCCGACACCGCTGGGGCCGACCAGCATCAGCGGCCGGCGCGTTTCGCGCTTCAGCGGCTGGAACCGGAACGCGCTGTCCAACGCACCGGCCAGGGCCAGTTCAGGATCGCCGGTCGGCAGGGCCAGGGCGTCGAGGCTCAGCCGCTCGACCAGGCGCGACGGGATGCCGTGCCAGGCCAGTGTCCGTGCCAGACGCTCGGCCAGTTCGGCGCGGTTCAGGGGTGGCGGTGCGGTCTCGGCCTTCTCGCCGCCGCTGCGCGCCGGATCGATGGCGGCGGTGATCTGGATGCCGCCGCCGCGCGCATTGCGGTGGGTCGAAATGATGATCGCGTCGTCGCCCATGGCCTCGCGGACCTGGGTCATCGCCTCGCGCATCGTTTTCGCCGTGAAGGAGCGGAGCCTCATTTGCGTGCCGCCTTAGATTTGCGCCAGCGTGCGCAGTTTGGATTTCGGATGGATCTCGGCCTGCGACAGCACCACGGTCGCCGGCCGGAACCGCTCGATGATCGAACGCACATAGGGGCGGATGCCGGGGCTGGTCAGCAGGACCGGCATCTGGCCCTCGGCCGCCAGCCGGTCGAACGACTGGCGGACATTGGCGATGAATTCCTGCAGCCGGCTCGGCGCCATGCTGAGCTGGCGGTCCTCGCCCTGGCCAACCAGGGATTCGGCGAAGTCCTGCTCCCATTGCGGCGATAGCGCGACCAGCGGGATCCAGCCCTCGGGCGAGACATTGGCGTTGCTGATCTGGCGGGCCAGGCGGCCGCGCACATGCTCGGTGATCTGGGTGACGCTCTGGGTGAAGCCGCAGGCCTCGGTGATCGCCTCCAGGATGCCCGACAGGTCGCGGATCGATACGCGCTCGGCCAGCAGGTTCTGCAGCACGCGTTGCACGCCGTTGACGGTGATGCGGGCCGGGACCAGGTCCGAAATCAGCTTCTGGTTCGTCTTCGGCAGGTCATCCAGCAGCTTCTGCGTTTCCGCATAGGTCAGCAGGTCGGCCATGTTGTCCTTCAGCACCTCGGTCAGGTGGGTGATGATGACGGTGGCCGGATCGACGACGGTGTAGCCCTTGAACAGGGCCTCTTCGCGCGACGGCTCGCGGTTCTCGCGGGCGAACACCTCACGCTTGGGCAGGACCAGGTGCACGCGCACCGCCTGAATGCCGTCAATGGCGCGGATGGTGCGGGCCAGTTCGCCTTCAAGGGCGCGGGCGTGATTGATGTTCTGGACAAAGCTGGTGGCGCCGAGCGAGTCCGAACGGTCGAAAATCTCGTAGCCGACCGAGCCGCCGCTGGGCAGTCCCGATTCCGCCATCGACATGCGCAGGCGCAGGACCTGTTCTTCCGGCACCAGGATGACGTTGCCGTTGCCGCTGAGGCGATACGGCACCTTCATGGCTTCGAGCTTGGCGACGATCTGCGCCGATTCCTGCAGGTCCAGGTTGCTGAACAGGAGGCTCATCGACGGCTGGGTGACGCGGGTGCCGATAAAAGCGAACAGGCCTAGCAGGGCTGCGGCCGTTCCGATCAGCACCAGTAGACGTCCCGGACCGACCGACTTCAACGTATTGACGAGGTTCGCCACCTAGCACCCCTTGCGCAGGCCGGCAATGTGCCGGCGTCCGCATCAAGGTAGGGGCAGGACGGTGAACAAGCGGTTAATTGCCGGGTAAATTTTGCCGGGTCAGGGCAATTTCTGCCGACCTAGTTGATCGGCAGAAAAACCGCCCGGGAGCCGGGCCGCAAGGCTCAGCCCGGCGAACTGCCGCTCTGCGGGCGGTAATGCTGGATGCGGGTAGTGCGGAGGCCGGGAATTCCGTAGCTCTCGATGGCGCGCTGCCACGACAGGAATTCCTCGACAGTCAGCGTGTAACGCTTGCAAGCGTCCTCAAGGGTGATCAGCCCGCTATGCACCGCAGTCACGACCTGCGCCTTGCGGCGAATTACCCACCGCTTGGTGTCGGCGGGGGGCAGGTCGGCCAGCGTGGCGACTGCATCACTGTTTTCCTGTACGCGATCTTGCATGGATCAATTCCACATCTCGTGTAGGCCAGAAAACTAATCGCGCCCGTTTAATAAACCTCTAAGCCATATAGTTAATTTGACGCGGTTGTCGCCTTGATCGACAGCACGTCGGCCAGCTTTACCTTGCGTGAACCGACCGTGAGCATCGTAGCGCCATCGACATATTCGACACCGTCAACGACGCCGCGCACGGCAAGCTTCGCATCCATGCTGGTGCCGGTGGCATCTTCGGCGGTTACGACAAGGCGGTAGGTACCATCGGGTAGCTGGGTTCCGGCATTGGTCTTGCCGGTCCAGGTGAAGTCGTGCGCGCCCGCGGCCTTGTCGGCGTCGGCGATGTACACGACGTTGTTGTTGGAATCCAAGACCGCGAGGGTGGCGGTCTTCGCCTCGCGCGGCAGTTCGTAGCTCCACGTGCCGGTGCCGTTCTTGACGGCCACCTGGTCGCCGGTCGCGTCGATCGACTTGCCGATCATGTTGGCGGCCGAGGCCGACTGCCCGGCGCTGAGCAGGGCGACCATGGATTCCAGCGACTTGTTGCCGGCGATCTGCTGCTCGACGCCCGAGAAGCTTACCAACTGCTCGGTGGATTTTTCCGAATCCATCGGCTGCAACGGGTCCTGGTGCTGCAACTGGGTGGTCAGCAGTTTCAGGAACGTATCGAAGTTCTGCGCGAGCGATTTGCTGCTCTGGCTTGCCGCCGAGCTATTGCTGGCGACCGAGGATGAGGCTGCTCCGACGCTGGTGACCATGGGTCCCTCCAGGGGTTAAACGACGATGTTGAGCGAGGCGCTGCCCGACGACACGTAGCTTGCGGCGAGGGCAGCGGGCACGGCGGGGGTTTCGGTTCCGCCGGCCTGCGGATAATTCGTGGGGTTGCGCCAGGCGAACGCGCTGCCGCGCTGCTGCTGGTCGCGCAGGTTGAAGTTCAGGCTCGAGCCGTCGGTCTTGAAGCCGGCGTCCTGCAGCGCCTTGTCCAGCGTTGCGGAATCGCGCTGCAGCAGCGCCACCGTGTCGGCGCGGTCGGCGGTGATATGCGCCGTCGCGCGGCCATCGGCCTGGAACTCCAGCCGCACATCGACGCGGCCGAGGTCGCCCGGGTTCAGCTGGATCTGGATGTTCTGGTCGCCATTGGCGGCGGCGCGGCCCAGATGCACGGCCACCTGCTCCGGCGCCGGGCCCTGGGCAATAATGCGGTCTGCCGTCGCGCCGTCGATACGCAGCGCGCCGGCGGTGTGGAAGGCGGGGCGCGGGATGCCGTCGGTCGGCAGTGCCGGCTGCGCGGGGGTATCGGTCGGCGTCGCGACCAGCGCGGCGAAATCGGACGGGCTGCCGGCCGTGCTGGCCGCGGTGTCGCCGCCGGAAGAAGTGCCACTGCCAAAGCCGGTCTCGCCGCCATCGGCGGCATTGTTGCCCGGCTGCACCGCGGTATTGGCGATCTGCGCGCTGCCCACCGGCGCGGTGATGGCGGATGCGTCACGCCGCACCGAAGTTTTGTCCGCTGCGGAGTCCGCACTGGATGTCTTGGGTGCCGGCGCGGGCGTTGCCGGAACTGCCGCCGCGATCATCGGGACAGCGGTTGTCGCGTCGGATGTGGTCGTGGCAACGACAATGGCCGGGTCGGCAGGTGTCGGTGCGGGGTCCGACGATTCAGCCTTCTCTGGTTCGACCGATGCAGGCTTCGTTTCGGATGACGTCGCGCTCGCGTCCGCCGTCGGGGTTGCGGGAGCGGTGGGCTGCACCACGGTCGTTGCGGTCGTCGTCGGCGTGGCCATGGCCGGCGCGACGGTCTGCACATCGAGCAAAGCTGCAGCGACGGTTGCGGTCGGGGTCACGACGGGCGCCGCCTGGGCCACAGGCGGGGTTTCGGCATCCGGCGCTACCGGCGCAGTTACTGCTACGGCGGCTTCAGTCGGCACGGTCTCGGCGGGCGAGGATTCGGGTGCGGTATCGGCCAGCGCCTGCGCGAACGATTCCTGTCGCGCGCCATCGACCTCTTTCGCAGAGTCCGGCGCCCGCGACCGGGCAGGGGCGGGTGAGGCTGGCAAAACACTGAAATTCATATCGGACATGGACGGAACACCTTTGAGCTCGGGCGACCATTTGCAAGCGGTGAGCCAGAGCTCGACCCGCGGAAATCCGCCGTTTCTTGTCGCCGGGCTTGTCACCGGGCGGCAACTTTTGCCGGTCGCGGCGCATTGCGCGCGGCCCCACCGTGTCTATATTGCCGGCATGAACTCGCTCGGGATTGCCAAGTCGCCAGCCGCCACACGGGTCGTCGTCGCCATGTCTGGCGGCGTCGATTCCTCCGTGACCGCGGCGCTGCTTGTCGAGCAGGGCTATGACGTGGTCGGCATCACGCTGCAGCTGTACGACCAGGGCAAGCAGGTTTCGCGGCGCGGCGCGTGCTGCGCCGGCCAGGACATCCAGGACGCGCGCGAAGTGGCCGCGAAGCTCGGCATCTCGCACTACGTGCTCGACTACGAGGATCGTTTTCGCGCCGCGGTGATCGACGACTTTATCGACACCTATGCGGCGGGCGAGACGCCGATCCCGTGCGTCCGCTGCAACCAGACAGTGAAGTTCAACGATCTCATGGCCACCGCGCTCGATCTCGGCGCCGATGTGCTGGCGACCGGCCATTATGTGCGCCGGGTGCAGACGGGCGACGAAGTGCAACTGCACCAGGCAGCCGATCCGCGCCGCGACCAGAGTTATTTCCTGTTCGCCACCACGCCGGCGCAGCTCGACCTGCTGCGCTTTCCGCTCGGCGACATGCCGAAGGACGAGGTGCGCGCGCTGGCGACCCGCTTCGGTCTTGTCACCGCCGCAAAGCCCGACAGCCAGGACATCTGCTTCGTGCCCAATGGCGATTACGGCGCGACCATCCGCAAGCTGCGCCCCGCCGTGGCCGAGCCCGGCGACATCGTCGATCTGTCCGGCCAGGTCCTCGGGCGGCACCAGGGCGTGGTCGACTTCACCATCGGCCAGCGCCGCGGCCTGGGCGGCGGGCAGGGCGCGCCGCTCTATGTCGTGCGTATCGACGCCAATGCCCGCCAGGTCGTGGTCGGGCCCAAGGAAGCGCTGCTGGCCGCTCATGTCGAGGTGCGCGAGGTCAACTGGCTGGCATCGCCGCCCGGTCCCGGCGGCCTTGCAGTCGAGGTCAAGCTGCGCTCGACCCAGCCGCGCGTCGCCGCCCGGGTGTTCGCCGGGGCGGACGGTTCGGCCCGGCTTGAACTCGATCGCCCCGAGGCCGCCATCGCCCCCGGCCAGGCGGCGGTTTTCTACGCTGGCAGCCGCATTTTGGGCGGCGGCTGGATCGTTCGCACGGCGCCGGCGGAACGTCTGTCTCCTGCAGCTTGACAGTACCGGCACCGGCAACTATCTCTGCCGGCCGCGGCGGGGTAGCTCAGTGGTAGAGCAGCGGACTCATAAGCCGTTGGTCGCGAGTTCAACTCTCGCCCCCGCCACCAAAAACCACATACCCCGCTGAAACCCGGCCTCGCTTGCGCCGTTGCACTCCCGGGCGCATGATCGCCCGCAGGTGGCAAAAGTGCTGCCTGTACGGAGTCCGGCGTGCCGGCGACCGTCGGCATGGTTTCGCGACTCCCCATAAAAAACGGAGGGCGCACCATGAATGTGGCCGAGATACTCAAGGGAAAAGGGGGCCGCATCATTGCGGCCCGGCCGGATGACACGATCGAATCGGTCGTGGCCACGCTCGCGCGGGAAAAGATCGGCGCCCTGCTGGTCCGCGAGGACGACGGCCGCGTGCTCGGCGTCATCTTCGAGCGCGATATCGTCAGCGGCATTGCCCGCGCCGGCGCCGCGCTGCTGAAGCAGAAGGCGTCCGACTTGATGACGCGCAACGTCGTCTACTGCTCGCCGCGCGATTCCATCCAGGCCGTCATGGAGCGCATGACCGAACGCCGCTTCCGCCACATGCCGGTGCTGGAGGGCGATGGCCTGGCCGGCATCATTTCCATCGGCGACGTGGTCAAGGCGAGGATCGGCGAGGCCGAGCTCGAGGCGCGCTCGCTGAAGGAATACATCGCCACGGGCTAGGCGGCGCAGGTTCAGGTCGAGAGGACCGCCAGCGCATCCTTCATCCCGGGCATCGCGCGTTCCACCGCGAGAATGCCCTCGGCGATGGCCTCTTCCGCGCGGTGGAATTCCAGCAGGCCGATATTGCCCAGGCGCGGCGCCACCACGACGTCCGGCGGATCGCCGGCGAGGCGCGAACGGCTCAACCGGTCCTGGATGATGTTGAGTGAACCGACCATCACACTGAACATGCTGGGTCCGCTCTTGTCGTGGCCGAACAGCTGGCGCATCACGATATTGCCGGGCCTGCCGGTCAACGCTTCCAGGCCCGGTTCCTCGGCATAGGATGTTCCCTTGTCGCCCGGCTTGGCGCCGCTGACGCGGCTCTTGCCGAACACATCGGCGTTGAGATTCACCGCGATCACCAGACGCGCGCCCAGGGCACGGCACACTGAAACCGGCACGGGGTTGACGAGCGCACCGTCCACCAGCCAGCGGCTGTCGATCTGCACCGGTGCGAACACGCCCGGCAACGCATAGGAGGCGCGCAGCGCGTCGACCAGGCTGCCCTTCTGCACCCAGTATTCGTGGCCGGTCGAAAGTTCGGTCGTGACGGCAACGAAGGGCTTCTTCAGGCTTTCGATGGCAATGCCCTGCAGGTTTTCCTGCAGCAGTGCGGTCAAACGGCGCCCGGCGATCAGGCCGCCGCCGCCGAACTGGACGTCGAGATAGCGCACCAGCCGCATGCGGTTGAGGCTCATGGCCCAGTCCGCCAGCGTCTGCAGGTGATTGGCCAGATAGGCGCCGCCGACCAGGGCGCCGATCGAGGTGCCGCAGATGATGTCGGGCACGATTCCGTTCTGTTCCAGGGCCTGAAGGACGCCGATATGGGCCCATCCGCGCGCCACGCCGCTGCCCAGCGCGAGTCCGATCTTGGGAGACGCCATTTTCCTCACCACGCCTTGTCGTTTCGCTCACTCTAACCCCCAAGGGGTTGTGAGTGGTGTGGCCACGTGAAAAGGCTACTACTGAAGCGGAGTCGGCGTCGATTCCGGCGGGCCGATATCTTGTGCGAAGTGCATGATCGGCCTATTATTTTCGGGTTAGCGGAACTTCTGCAAAAGAAGTTTGACATGCCTTCGGGCGCGGCCTATAAGCCCGCCTCCCGCCGCGAGGTTGGGATTTGTTCTTTGACATTGTTGTTTGATGGAAGGGATGTGTGGGCGGCGGCCTGACCGGTAGGTCTTGTTGCTGTTGAGCACATCCTTCTGCGGAGGTTTATGGGTCTGCTGCGAGGCTGGCCTGT
>CANJGB010000034.1 GCA_947473805.1 Alphaproteobacteria bacterium | reverse complement strand
TCCTCGCTGCAGTACCGGCCACCGGCGCCGGAAACCATCTTGCCGCGTCCTGTCGGTCCCGCCTACGCTACGCTCCGGCGCGACCGACAGGACGAATCACACGGGCTGAATCTCTCACAACCCTTGGATCACCGTTAGGGGTCAGACCATCCTGCAGCGCCTCGCGCACGAGGCGGAATTCGCCATGTTCGAGATAGCGCAGGCCGCCGTGGATCAGCTTGGTTGAGGCGGACGAAGTCGCACCCGCCAGGTCCCCCTGCTCGACCAGCATGACAGCGAGGCCGCGCCCGGCCGCGTCACGGGCAATGCCGGCGCCATTGATGCCGCCGCCCACAACCAGCAGATCGAAGATTTTCCCGGCCACAGGCGAACAATCACCCGTGGCGCGAAAAGGTCAACCGGGTTCGATCAGACGGAAAGGAGGAAGGCCGGCTGTGACAGGGCGGCGGTGGTCGACCGATAGGCAGCGCCCGCGCGGACAAAGTCCGCCATCGGCAAGGTCTCGCTGTCTTCTTTCTGGCCGATGACATGGGCAACGAACGACGCGCGGTCGAAACGTCGCGCCGCCGGCATGGCGGTCATGACCGGCTCCAGCACCGGCGCATCCAATGGCGCGCGACGACGAAGCGCTGCCGCCCGGTCATAGCGAACCAGGGCAACGCGATCGATTACCGTCGGGACGGATATGCCAGCCGCGCCGCCGACCATTTCCTGCCTTTGTTTTTGTTAACGCCGTGGACGCATCGTTAAAATACGGTAAAGACGCCATACCACAAGGCATGAACGTGGTTAACGCTCAAACACGGCGGAATAACCTGATGGGACGGGGTTAGGGCTTCTGCTTCGACAGATTGTCGAGCTGCTTTTCCAGCGCCGTCAATTTCGTGCGCAGGGCGTTCAGGTCTTCGCCTTCTTCCCCCGCCGGCTTGTCCTTGTTGGCCTCGTTCTCGGCCTCGATTGCCGCGAACGGGTTCAGCATGGCCATGGCCCGTTGGTACATGGCCATGTTCTGCCGGCCCATGTCCTCGAATTGCCGGAACGGGAAGATCTCGCCGAACGTGGTCTGCACGTACTGGCGCATCTGCTCCTGGTTCTTGCGGAAGGCCGACATCGAGACGTCCAGATAGCTCGGCACCAGCGATTGCAGGCTGTCGCCGTAGAAGCTGATGATCTGGCGCAGGAAGCTGATAGGCAACAGGCTCTGCCCCTTGCCCTCTTCCTCGAAGATGATCTGGGCGAGGACCGAACGGGTGATGTCTTCGCCGGTCTTGGCGTCGTGGACAATGAAATCCTTGCCCTCTTTGACCATCTGGCACAGGTGGTCGAGGGTGACATAGCTGGACGTCGCCGTGTTGTAGAGCCGCCGGTTGGCGTATTTCTTGATGCGAATGGGCTCTTCAGCTACAGGCTTTTCTTGTTCAGGTGCGCTCAAAGCGACGTTCCTTCCCATGGGCGACAATCCGTCGGCGGGGCCATTTCACATACAATTGCTGCAACGCGCAAGATGGCGGCAAACCGCTCCCGGGGCTATCCTCCTTCGCCATGACACAGGAGACGGGCAGGCCGGAGACTGAGGCCGTGGCGGAACGGTTTCTGGACCTCTGGATTCGGCAGGCCGGCTTGGCCGGCGTCGACCCGAACCTTGGCCAGGCGACCAGCACCTGGTTTGGCTGGTGGGACGCCCTGGCCCGGGCCATGCCCGCCGCCCCCAGCGCGAATGGCCCCGACGCGAATGAAAGGCCCGATGGCAGAGACCGGCAGCAACCTCAACCCGTTCCACCGCGGCCCCCGGCCGCTGGGGCCGCACCTGACGACCGCGACGGGGATATTGCTGAGCTCGCTCGCCGCCTTGCCGAGTGCGAGGCAAAGCTCGCTGCCCTGGCACCCGAAGCTGGCCGCGGAGGCAGCAAGCCTCGGCGCCGACCTCCAAAAGACTGATTTCGCCACCCTCAGCGCCACTCTCGGCACCGCCGTCCACGGCCGGATCGCGACCTACATGGATGGCCTGCGCCGCTACCAGGCACATCCCTATCACCGCGAGGTCACTGAGCCGCCACTGGCCTGGCGCGAAGGATCGACGCGCCTGCTCGACTATGGCCGCAACGCCGAAGACATCCCGGTCGTGTTCGTGCCGTCACTGGTCAACCGCGCCTATATCCTGGACCTGTCGGAGCGCCGCAGCCTGATGCGCTATCTGGCAGCCGCTGGCATCCGGCCCTGGCTGTTGGACTGGGGCCCGCCGGGCGGTGTCGAACTGGGCTATGGCCTGAACGACTACATCGCCCGCCTGCACCGGGCGATCGCCGCGGCCACCGCCGAGGCCGGCCGCCCACCGGTCCTGGTCGGCTATTGCATGGGTGGAAATCTGGCGCTGGGAGCGGCCGCACGCCGGCCGGAAAGCGTCGCCGCGCTCGGCCTGCTGGCGACGCCATGGGATTTCCATGCGGGGACGCCTACCGGATTCCGGGTATTCGGCACGTTCCGCCACGGCGTCGCCGCCACCCTGAAGGCCGCCCAGGGCATGCCTGTGGACATGCTGCAGCTGCTGTTCCTGTCGCTGGACCCGACGCTTGGCCTGCGCAAGTTCTCGGCTTTCGCCGCCATGGACCCGGACAGCCCTGAAGCGGCCGATTTCGTCGCCCTGGAAGACTGGCTGAATGATGGCGTGTCGCTGAGCGCCCCGGTGGCCGAGGAATGCCTGTCCGGCTGGTATGGCGACAACCTGCCCGGCCTCGGCCGGTGGCAGGTCGAGGGCGTGCCTGTCGAGCCGGCGCGGCTGTCGCTGCCCGCGCTGGTGATGGTGCCCGGCGAGGACCGGATCGTCCCGCCGGCCTCGGCCCTGGCGCTGGCCGAGGGGCCTCAGGCCATTCCGGCCGCCCTCGTCCACCGACCGGCTTTGGGCCATGTGGGCATGATCGTCGGCAGTCGGGCCGAGGCCGATGTCTGGCAGCCGCTGCGGGACTGGATTCTGGCGCAAGGACGTCCCAAGCCCCTTCCGCGCCGCAGAACGCAAGGCTATGGTGCCCGCAAACACCCCCCTTTTTCCAAAGGAGCCACCCCATGATCGAGGTCGTCATCGCCGCCGCTGCCCGCACGCCGGTCGGCTCGTTCAACGGCGCACTCAGCAGCGTTCCGGCACACGAGCTGGGCCGCATCGCGATCAAGGGCGCGCTGGAACGCGCCGGCGTGCAGCCGGCCGATGTCAGCGAAGTCATCATGGGTCAGATCCTGACCGCCGGTCAGGGCCAGAACCCGGCCCGCCAGGCGTCGATCAATGCCGGCCTGCCGGTCGAAGTGCCGGCCTGGGGCGTCAACCAGTTGTGCGGCTCGGGCCTGCGCTCGGTTGCGCTGGGCTATCAGGCGATCCTGAACGGCGACAGCAAGATCGTCGTCGCCGGCGGGCAGGAGAGCATGAGCCAGGCGCAGCACACCGCGCACCTGCGCAACGGCCAGAAGATGGGCGGCCTCGAACTGCTCGACACCATGCTGCGTGACGGCCTGTGGGACGCCTTCAACGGCTACCACATGGGCGTCACCGCCGAGAACGTCGCCCGCCAGTGGCAGATCACCCGCGAGCAGCAGGACGACTTCGCGGTGAAGAGCCAGAACAAGGCCGAGGCCGCGCAGAAGGCCGGCAAGTTCAAGGACGAGATCGTCGCGGTTACCATCAAGGGCCGCAAGGGCGATACCGTCGTCGAGAATGACGAATACATCCGTCATGGCACCACGCCCGAGAGCATGAAGAACCTGAAGCCGGCCTTCGACAAGGCGGGCACGGTCACTGCCGGCAATGCGTCGGGCATCAATGACGGCGCCGCCGCCCTGGTGCTGATGAGCGCCGACGAGGCGAAGAAGCGCGGCATCAAGCCGCTGGCCAGGATCGTCTCGTGGGCGCAGGCCGGCGTCGATCCGTCGATCATGGGCATCGGCCCGATCCCGGCGTCGCGCGCGGCGCTGGAAAAGGCCGGCTGGAAGGTCGGCGACGTCGATCTGGTCGAGGCCAACGAGGCGTTCGCCGCGCAGGCCTGCGCAGTCGGCAAGGACCTGGGGTTCGACCCCGACAAGCTGAACGTCAACGGCGGCGCCATCGCCATCGGTCATCCGATCGGCGCCTCGGGCGCGCGCGTCCTCACGACGCTGCTGTACGAAATGCAGAAGCGCAATGCGAAAAAGGGCCTGGCCACGCTGTGCATCGGCGGCGGCATGGGTATCGCCATGTGCGTCGAGCGCACCTGAGCGAAATTGCGAGCCTAGGGTTACGGGAGGAATAAATGAGTCGCGTCGCCATCGTTACTGGCGGCACCCGGGGTATCGGGGCCGCCATCTCCATCGCGTTGAAGAATGCCGGCTACAAGGTCGCAGCCAACTATGCCGGCAATGACGAGAAGGCGGCGGCGTTCAAGAAGGAAACCGGCATCAACGTCTACAAGTGGGACATTGGTGACTTCGAGGCCAGCAAGAAGGGGGTCGCCCAAGTGGTCGCCGATCTTGGCCCGGTCGAGATTCTGGTCAACAACGCCGGTATCACCCGCGACACGATGTTGCACCGGATGACGCCACAGCAGTGGCACGAAGTCATCAATACCAACCTGACCGGCTGCTTCAACATGTGCCGCCACGTCATCGAGGGCATGCGCGAGCGCAGCTTCGGCCGCATCGTCAATGTCGGGTCGATCAACGGACAAGCCGGCCAGATGGGCCAGGTCAATTATTCGGCCGCCAAGGCGGCACTGCATGGCTTCAGCAAGGCGCTTGCCCAGGAAGGCGCGGCCAAGGGCATCACCGTGAATACCCTGGCGCCCGGCTACACCGACACCGACATGGTCTCGGCCGTGCCGCCGGCCGTGCTCGAAAAGATCGTCGCCAAGATTCCCGTGGGCCGGCTGGGCAAGTCGGAAGAAATCGCCCGCGCGGTCCTGTTCATGGTCGCCGACGACGCGCTGTTCCTCACCGGTTCCACCGTGTCGGTCAACGGCGGCCAGCACATGTATTGAGGCGGCTACCGGCTGCGGCCAGACGCCAGGTTGTCTGGCCGCAGCTTCGGGCCTAGCCTCACGGGACGATCTAGTTTCCGAGGTCAGCCATGCACCGCCGCCGCTTCCTGTCGCTGTTCGCCGCCCCGGCCCTTGTGCCGGTCGCAGCCAACGCCTTCTCCGTCCGGCAGATCGACCATCCGCTGCGCGCGGTCGAGCCGGAGGGCGGCGCCCTGTCGTGGAACGCCTTGGCCGAGGCAGTGGACAATCGCTTTCCCGACACGGTCCGGCAGCTGGACGGCACCGAGGTCACCCTCGCCGGTTTCATTTTCCCCTACGAAGCGGGCGACCGGCAGACACGTTTCCTGCTCTCTGCCTATGCTTGGCACTGCGCCACCTGCGCAACGCGGGATCTGAGCCAGTTGATCGACGTGACCGCCACGGCGCCCCTGCCCTTCACCCCGGAGCAGGTCCTGATCAAGGGCCGGCTTGAACTGCTCGACGCACCGGCACGACTCTACTACCGCCTCACCAATGCACGGCAGGCCTGACATGCTTTCCCGCCGACATCTGATCGTTGCGGCCCTGTTTGTTCCAGGCACTGCATTAGCCCAGGGCAACTTCCTCGACCAGGGACGCAAGCTGCTGGATCAGCGCGGCGGGTCGGGCGCTCCGGCCACCGGCGGCCTCAGCACCGGCGATATCGGGGCCGGCCTGAAGGACGCGCTGAAGATCGGCGCCCAGCGCACCATCGGCCGCGTGGGCAAGACCGACGGCTACCTGAAGGATCCGACGATCCACATTCCCCTGCCCGAGACGGTGGAGCGCGTGCGGCCGGCGTTAAAAATGGCCGGGGCCGGGCGGCATGCTGGATGATCTGGAACTGCGCATGAACCGCGGCGCGGAGACCGCCGCGCCCAAGGCGCTGAACATTTTCACCGACGCCATTTCGCGTATGAGCATCGACGATGCGCGCGGCATCCTGCAGGGACCGCAGGACGCAGCGACCCAGTATTTCAAGCGCACCACCAGTGAGCCGTTGGGCAAGGCATTCCGCCCGATCATCGACAAGAGCCTGGGCGATGCCGGCGCGGTCAAGGCGCTCAACGGCGTGAAACAGCAGGCGGGTGGCTTCGCCAGCATGCTTGGGGGCTTCAACATGACTGACTTTACCCTCGATGGCGCCCTGGCCGGCCTGTTCCACTACCTGGCGCAGGAAGAGGCCGCGATCCGAACCAATCCGGCGGCGCGCACCACCGACCTGCTGAAAAAGGTCTTCGGCTGAACCGTCCCGGGAAAGCCGCTACACTGCGCCCATGACCGACGGGGGCGCCGGCGTCGACGACGCCAAACACGAAACAGAAGACGGACTGCGCCGACGCATCGGCGAACTGGAAGCTGCGAACGTGCGGCTGTCTGAACTCAACGAGCTCAAGAACCACTTCCTCGGCATGGCGGCGCACGACCTGCGCAACCCGCTCGGCTCGGTCAAGGGCCTGGCCGACCTGATGCTGGAAATGAACCTGCCGGCCGACCAGCAGCGGGAATTGCTGCACGAGGTGTCGCGCGTCTCCACCCAGATGCTGGATCTGGTCAACGACCTGCTTGACCTTTCGGCTATCGAAAGCGGCCAGCTGGAATTGCACATCGCGCCCATCGACCTGGGCGAACTGGTCGAGGAACGCATCCACCTGCAGCGGATCGCCGCCGGGCGGAAACACATCGAGATCAACTTCGACCGGCAGACAGTGCCACCCGTGCGCTGCGATCGCGAGCGCATGGCCCAGGTATTCGACAACCTGATCAGCAACGCGGTGAAGTTTTCGCCCTCGTACACCAAAGTGTCGGTTGAACTTTCAGCGCTGGGCGTGGCCGCGGTGGTCGCCGTCAGCGACCGCGGCCAGGGCATTCCCGAGGCGGAACTGCACCGCCTGTTCGGGGCATTTTCCCGCCTGAGCGTTCGCCCCACGGCCGGCGAGAAAAGCACCGGCCTTGGCCTGTCCATCGTCAAACGCATCGTCGAGGAGCATGACGGGGTGGTCGGCGTCGAAAGCAAGGTCGGCAAGGGTTCGAGCTTCCGCGTGATTCTGCCGCTGTAGCGGCACGGGCTTGGCGGCGACCGGCCTTCGGGCTAGTCTTTCGCCTGGAGCAGCCTGGGGGTAGAAGGCTCCATGGACCAGCAGCAGGACCCGGCAGAGACACCGCTCGAAGAGCGGCTGAAACTGCGCATTCTCAACCTCGAGGCCGCCAATGGCGAATTGGCGGAGCGCGAGGCTGACCACACGCGTTCGCTCGGTCTCGCCGCGCGCGACCTGCGCGGTCCGATCGGCGCGGTGCACGGTCTCGCCAGCCTGCTGATGGAACGCGACCTGCAGCCTGATCGCCAGCGCGCCATGATCGGCGAGATCATGCGCATGTCCGGCGAGGTGCTGGATGTGCTCGACAAGCTGGACGACATCGCCCGCATCGACAGCCACAGCGTGAACCTGCGCGTCGCGCCGGTTGACCTGGCCGGGATGATCGCCGAGCGGATCGACCGCCTGCGCGGCATGGCCGAGGCCAAGGGCATCATCATCGTCAGTCAGTACGAGGCGCTGCCGCCAGTGGCCGGCGACCGTGAACGCCTGGCCTAGGTGATCGACAACCTGCTCGACAACGCGCTCAAATTTTCGCCACCCGGCAGCCGCATCTGGATCGACCTGTTCAAGCTGGGGGTCGCTGCCATCGTATCGGTCACCGACCAGGGCCAGGGCATTCCCGACGCCGAACTGCATCGCCTGTTCGGCACCTTCTCGCGGCTGAGCAACAAGCCGACCGGCGGCGAGGCAAGCAACGGCCTGGGGCTATCGACCGTGCGCCGGATCATCGAGGCGCATGACGGCGTCGTCGGCGTGGAAAGCCGCGTCGGACGCGGCTCCAGTTTCCGCGTCGTGCTGCCGTTTTCCCGCAGCAATGCCGTCTGAACGTCCGGGGGTCCCATGCGCATCCTGATCATCGCCATCGCGGCCGCCTTGGCCGCGGCCACCGGCGCCCTTGCCGGACCGACAGTGGAAGCTGTGAAGGCGCGCGGCCAGCTGAACTGCGGCGTCAATACCGGCCTGCCGGGATTTTCCGCCGCCGATGCCCAGGGAAAGTGGAGCGGCCTAGACGTCGACATCTGCCGCGCCATTGCCGCCGCCGTGCTGGGTGACGCCGCGAAGGTGCGCTACGTGCCGCTGAACGCGGCACAGCGGTTCGACGCCCTGCGCCGCAACCAGGTCGACCTGCTGAGCCGCAACACCACCATGACGCTGACCGCGGACACGCAGCTCGGCTTCGAGTTCGGCCCGGTAGTTTATTACGACGGCCAGGGCTTCATGGTCCCAAAGAAGGCAGGTGTCGACAACATCAACAAGCTGCCGGGCGCGACCGTCTGCGTGCAACAGGGCACGACCAGCGAGGCGAACCTGGTCGAGTATTCGGCCCGCCGGCGGCTGGATCTGAAGACTCTGCCCCTGCCCGACCTGGCGGCGGCGGAGAACGCCTATTTCACCGGGCGATGCGCCGCCTATACCGCCGACCGCTCGGCACTGGCTGCATCGCGCGCGCGGCGGGCCGGCGCCACCGATGCCCACACCATCCTGGGCAACACCATTTCGCGCGAACCCCTCGCGCCGCTGGTCCGCCACGGTGATGCAGAATGGGCTGACCTGCTGCGCTGGACGATCTACGCCCTCATCCTCGCCGACGAGTACGACATCACCGCCGGCACCGTGGAGGCGAACCGCACGTCGAACCTGACCGAGGTGCGACGGCTGCTGGGCCTGGAGCCGGGTATCGGCAAGGGCTTCGGTCTGGACGACAGCTGGGCTGCGCGCGCCATCACCGCCGTCGGCAGCTATGCCGAGATGTTCGACCGCAATGTTGGCACCAAGTCGGCGCTAAGGCTGGAGCGCGGGCCGAACGACCTGTGGTCGCGCGGCGGGCTGATGTACGCCCCACCTGTCCGCTGAGGCGATCACGGCTTTGTGCTCTGATTTGACGCATTCGCGCGCCGCAGCCGTGCCATCATCAGACCGTGGCGAAATCACCCTATAAACGCTTCTTCCCCTGGTACGATCGGGCCGGGCGGTTCTTTCCGCTCAAGGCGGCGTGCTTCCTGTTCGTGCTGTTCCCGGGCGTCGGCACGGCGATCACCTGGGCGGTCGAGGGGCTGGGACCGCGACCCGTCACCATCGCCATTCACACGGTGGGCGACTGGGGCGTGCGCTTCCTGCTGCTGTCGCTAGCGGTGACGCCGTTCCGCCGGCTGTTCTTCTGGCCCAAGCTGATCTTCGTGCGCCGCATGCTGGGCGTGGCGGCGGCAGCCTATATCGTCATTCACTTCTGCCTGTACGTCGTCGACCAGAAGTTCGACCTGGGCAAGGTCGCGAGCGAGATCGTACTGCGCATCTACCTGACCATCGGCTTTGTCGGCCTGGTCGGCCTGCTGGCGCTGGCGATCACCTCGACCGACGGCATGATGAAGCGCCTGGGCAAGAACTGGCGGCGGCTGCACACCCTCGCCTATCCGATCGGCGTGATCGCGGTGATCCACTTCATGCTGCAGTCCAAAAGCAACGTGTCGGAGCCCGTGCTGATGGGCGGCTTCTTCCTGTGGCTGATGACGTGGCGGGCGCTGGACAGGGCCAGGGTCGAGGTGACACCTGCGGTGCTGCTGGCCATGGCCATCGGCCTGACCGCGGTAACGGCGTTGGGCGAGGCCTCGTGGTACGCGCTGGCCAGCAACTTCCGCTTCGAGCGCGTGTTCCTGGCGAACTTCAATCCGCCGGCCATGGGCGGCCTGCGCCCCGCCGGCTGGATGCTGCTGACCGGGCTGTTCGTGACCGCGTTCGCGGCCTCGCGGGCGGAGAGCTTCCGCCTGCGAGGCCGCTGACCCTAGCGGCCGAAGAGGCCCTTAAGCGCGCCGCCGACACCGCCGCTGCTGCCGACCGAGGTCGTGCCGGTCGTGCTGCCACCCTTGCCAGGGATCAGGCCCTTTATCGCGTCAACGGGGTTGGCGCCCTTCAACAGTTCCATCAGGTTGAAGTCGGGGCGGACCGAGACGTTGGTCCACGGGCCCTCGATCTTGACCGGCACGGCGAGGCCGATCTTGCCGGCATCGCCGCCCTGGCCGGTGCAGGACGCGACCAGCTTGGGCACCGCGCGGTAATCGACCGTGCGCTTGGGCAGATCGACCGTGCCCGCGCCTTCGGCACGGAACAGTGGCGCGAGCAGCGCCATGTCCTGGTTCTTCAGCACGCCATTGGTGATGGTATGCGTCAGGCCCATTTCCGAGAACGCGGTGCTGGCGCTTGAATCCAGCTTGCCGCCCAGCGCCTCGATGGCCTTGAGCGGGTTGCACAGCACGCGCACCAGATCGATGCCCTTGATCGTGCCGTCGTTCAGCTTCACACCGCCCTTGCCGTTCAGGGCCGACACAAGCTGCCGCTGGGTGCCGCCGCGGGTGGCGACATCGATGTCGAAGCCGCCCTTGCCGGTCATCATCTTGAAGTCGGCTGCGGCCTCGAGCAGCGGGGCAATCTGCAGGCCTGCCAGCTTGAAGTTCGAAGTGATCGCGGCGGCATTGCCGGACGCCGCATCGACCACGACCTGGCCCACGCCCTTGCCCTCGTACAGGTTGAGGTCGGTGAGGTCGGCGACCATGCGGCCGTTCTTGAGCGCGATCTTCAGCGCGCTCTTGCCCACCTCGATCTTGTGCACCTTGATGCCGCCGGTCGAGAGCGCGAGGTCGGCGTCGGCCGCGCGCAGGCCCGAGAAGTCGATCGGGTCGTCGCTCCAGTCATCGGCCTTCGCCGCCGACGAGCCGCCGGCCGGCGCCGCGGGGCCGGACGCGGGCTTCGCGCCGGGCGCCTTCTCGGGCGGCAGGTAGGGGTTGAGGTCGAGCATCTCGACGTCGAGCGCGGCCTTGATATAGGGCTTCGCGTTCGACCCGTCGAATTCGACGGCGCCCTTCGACTTGATGGCGTCGATGTTCACGACGGCGTCGGTGAAGGCGTATTTCGAACCGTTGACCCCGACCTTGCCCTTGATCTGCAGGGGGCCGAGATTGTTGCCCGGGAACTGGATCGGGTTGCCGGTCCAGGCGGCGAGGCCGCGGATCGACGGCACGTCGAGATCGACGGCGCCACCGACGGTCAGCGGGGCGGCGATCTTGGCCGAGCCGTTGAAGCTGACCTTCACCGGCTCGCTGGTGACGTTCAGCACCACGTCGCTGGCCTTGCCGTCGACCAGCAGGGCCTGCGGGTTCTTCACATTGGCGGTGACGCGCACAGACTTGGCGTTCCAGGTGACGGTGCCGTCGACGTCGAACGGCTCGCTGAGCGAGGGCAGCTTCAGCTTGACGTTGATGTTCTCCAGCGTCTGGACCGTGTTGGCCTTGGCGTCGCGATAGGTCAGCTTGCCGTTTTCCAGGCGCACGTCGCCGAGACGGATCTGCGCCAGGCCCATGCCGCCGGACGACGAGGACGAGGACGAGGCGGCCGGCGCGGGCGCCGGTGTGGCCGGCGCGCTGCCGGCGGGCGGCGTGGCAAACTGCCAGTTCGGACGGCCGTTGCGGTCGACCTCGAGGTTGATGACCGGGTCGATCAGGATGAACTGGTTGATCGCGACCTCGCCCGAGATCAAAGGCAGCAGCTTGAGGCTGACCTGCAGCTTCGACAGCGTCAGCATGTCCTTGGTGGCGGCGCCCGGCGCATTGGCGAAGCCGACCTGGCTGGCCTCGATGGCGAGCACCGGCAGGACGGAGAGCTTCACCGGGCCGTCGATGCGCAGCTTCCGCCCGGTGGCCGCCTCGGTCTGGGCGATGACCTGGTTCTTGATCGTCTCCACCGGAATGATGAACGGCGCCGCGACCGCGGCAATGATCAGCAGGACGACGACAACGCCGACGCCGATAAGAAGCTTTTTCATCCGGTTTCTCCCTGTCCCCTGGGGGCGTGCTTTGACGGCCATTATACCCCCGGAAGCGGCAAAAAGGAGGCGGCCCGGCACCCTTTTGTGACGTCCCTCACAGCGGGGCTGCCGCTCACCCGGTCCATGGATGTTTCCGTCCGACGCGGCTGGTAGGATTGCGAGGCAACACGGAGACAGGGTCATGGACGGCAGCGGGCGGAACGATCTCGAGGCGTGGTGGATGCCGTTCACCGCGAACCGGCAGTTCAAGGCCGCGCCGAGGATGCTGGCCCGCGCCGAGGGCATGCACTATTTCACGCCCGACGGCCGCCAGGTGCTGGACGGCGTGGCGGGCCTGTGGTGCGTCAATGCCGGGCACAACCGCGCGCCCATCGTGGAGGCGATCCGCAAACAGGCCGGCGTGCTTGATTACGCGCCGCCGTTCCAGATGGGCCACCCGCTGGCGTTCGAGGCGGCGGCGAAACTGGCCGCCCTGCTGCCCGGCGACCTGAACCACGTGTTCTTCGCGAACTCCGGCTCGGAGGCCGTGGACACCGCGCTGAAAATGGCGCTCGCCTATCACCGCGCGCGCGGCGAAGGCACCAGAACTCGCTTCATCGGGCGCGAGCGCGGCTATCACGGCGTCGGTTTTGGCGGCATTTCGGTCGGCGGCATTTCGCCGAACCGCAAGGCCTTCGGCACGCTGCTGCCCGGCGTGGACCACCTGCCCCACACGCATGACATCAAGCGCAACGCCTTCAGCAAGGGCGAGCCGGAGAATGGCGCGGAACTGGCCGACGAGCTGGAGCGCCTCGTGGCCCTGCACGACGCCAGCAACATTGCCGCCGTCATCGTCGAACCCGTCGCCGGTTCGACCGGCGTGCTGGTCCCGCCGAAGGGCTACCTGCAACGCCTGCGGACCATCTGCGACAGGCATGGCATCCTGCTGATCTTCGACGAGGTCATCACCGGCTTCGGCCGCCTGGGCGCAGCCTTTGCCGCCGACCGGTTCGCCGTGCAGCCCGACCTCATCACGCTGGCCAAGGGCCTGACCAACGGCACGGTGCCGATGGCGGCGGTGGGCGTGCGCGACCATGTGCACGCGGCGATTACCGACGTGCCGGGCGGCATCGAGTTCGCCCATGGCTATACCTATTCCGGCCATCCGCTGGCGGCGGCGGCGGCGCTCGCGACGCTCGACCTCTACGCGGCCGAGGACCTGTTCCAGCGCGCCGCCGACCTCGCCGCCCCGTGGGAGCGCGCGGCGCATGCGCTGCGCGGCCTGCCGCACGTCATCGACGTGCGCAACCTGGGCCTCGTCGCCGGCATCGAACTGGAACCGCGCGCCGGCCAGCTTGGGGCGCGGGCCTATGACGCGTTCGTGCGCGCGTTCGAGAGCGGCCTGCTGATCCGCGTGACCGGCGACACCATCGCGCTGTCCCCGCCGCTGATCATCACCCCGGCGCGCATCGAGGAACTGTTCGGCCGGCTGGCCGATGTGCTGAAAGAGACGGCGTAGGCCGGACTGGCGGATTTCCGCCGGATTTGCGTCACACCGGGTGCCAGTTCGAGCCACTTCGGTGCCGGTCCGGCTGCGCTTGGATCCAGTCCTGTACGGTTTGGAACTGGCAGACGGTGCAGTTTCGGTGGCGCTCGGTGCGGTTTCGGATGCGCTTTGGTGAGTTTGAAGGGCGTTTGAGTGAGTTTCGGTGGCGCTTTGTGCAGTTTCGAACGGGCTTTTAAACGCGGAGCACGCGGAGCACGCCAAGGGTTCGGAGCGCCACAGACGGTCTTCCCCACTAGATCCCACCGTCATGCCCGGGCTTGTCCCGGGCATCCACGCCGAGCCGCTTGTGGGTGACGACGAGCGCCCTCGTTATGTCGCCGCGGCCACGCGCAAAAACTCGACACGCCCGATTAGACCGAGAGACGTCGGCTATGCTGTATCGACGACGACAAAGAGCGGTTGAAGCACAAAAGTAAAGTAGGTTATATAACCTATGATAGGCTAAATATCAAGACTTCGGCCCCACTGCATCGCCTAATTTTAGCCATTGGCACAATGCTAGGTTGAGGCGGGAACAGGGAGTCAAACCATGCCTATCAGCGTTCGCCCTTCCGCCTTTTCATCGGTCGCGGCTGTGCGCATCGCAACAGGTCTCTTGCAGGGCCTCTCGCTCTACTTGCTGTTCAACCGTTACGAAGCCAAGGCATGGCCGGCGACGCAGGGCGTTTTGTTTGTGCCGCTGGTGATGATCGCACTGTTCGTACCAATGCTGATTTTGACCGCCGCAGCCACGATGCGGCCAGTACGGCTCGCGGCCTGGGCCGCCATTGCCGCGATCATTGTCGCTGGCCTCGGCCTGCATGACACGCTGCGGGGCGCGGCACTCGAGGGCGTCAGCTCAGACTTGCTACCGTACCCTTCGGGGATCGTGCTGTTGAGCACGGCAGCGCTGCTGTTCATCGCACACAGCCTGATCGTTCCAGCGGACGTCGAGCGCCGCCGCATCGCCTCGCACGGGGCGCACTTTGACACGGCATGGAAACTGGCGCTGCAACTGGGTCTGGCCGCTGTCTTTGTCGGGTTGTTCTGGGGAATGCTGTGGCTCGGCGCATCGCTATTCGAACTGATCAAGCTCAAGTTCCTCGCCACGTTGTTGAAAAAATCATGGTTCAACATTCCGGTTACGGCATTGGCGCTCGCCTGCGCGCTCCACGTGACCGACGTCAGGGCCGTACTGGTACGCGGCACGCGAACGCTGGTGCTGACACTGTTTTCATGGCTGCTGCCGCTAGTCGCACTGATCGCACTCGGCTTCATCGCCAACCTGCCGTTCACCGGGCTTGAGCCATTGTGGAACACACGCCGCGCGGCGTTAATCGTGCTGACGATGGCCGGCGCAATTATCGTGTTTATCAACGCGACATATCAGGATGGCGACGCTGAGCGCATGCCCGGCGCGGTGCTGCGCTGGACGGCACGCATGGGCGCCGTACTGCTCGTCCCATTGGTGGCAATCGCTGCCTGGGCTGCTTATCTGCGCGTGGCGCAGTACGGCTGGACCACGGACCGCGTGATCCTCGCCGCCGCCATTATCATCGCCACCTGCTACGCGCTAGGCTATGCGTGGGCAGCGATCGCGCCCGGCCCGTGGCTGCGGCCACTGCCGGTGGTGAACACTGTCACGGCCTACGCGATCATCGCGGTGGCGCTGATGCTGCTGACTCCGCTAGCCGATCCATCGCGTATCGCCGTGCAGAGCCAGGTCGCCCGGTTAGAGTCCGGCGCAATACCGCCAGAGAGATTCGACTTCGCCAATCTGCGATTCGACGGTGCCCGCTATGGACGCACCGTGCTGGAAAGGCTGAAAGCCGACAACCGGGAGGCCTTCAGCAGCGGTGCGACACGCGCGCTGGCCATGAAGTCGCGTTACAATCCGCAAATGGTTGCGCCGCCAAAGCAGTTGGCTGACCTGATCATGGCATTCCCGGCCGGCCGTGCTTTGCCGGCAGATTTTCTGAACCAAGACTGGAACGACTATCAGCTGAAATACCGCCTTCCTGCTTGCATGATGCTCAACAGCACCACTAGTTGCCGCGCGTTCCTGCGTGACATGGATGGAGACGGGGCAGAGGAAATCCTGATCCAGGCGTTTACGCAGAGTGCCAGCGACAGCCCCAGCACCACTACGCCGTCAAGCCGGGCGCCATTGGTAATGTTCAGCCGGCGCGACGACAAATGGATCGCGGTGGGCGACTTCCCAACCGTCTGCGCCGACCCAGGTCAGGCGTTGGAAGAGGGCAAGGCAAATTTATCCCCGCCACGCTGGCACGAACTGGAAATCGACGGAAAGAAAATCCGCGCCAACCTCTGGCCACCGATGCACAGGCAGGAGTGTTGAGCGACGAGGGCGTGGATGCCCGGGACAAGCCCGGGCATGACGGTGGTGTCGGAGGGTTTGCCGCGTCTTCGCGATCCCTCACCCTTTGACTTCGCGCGGGATGAGGGCTGTCGTGGTGAAAGCTAAATCAGCTTCCCCGCCGCCGCCGTGATGCGCCGCACCGCCTCGTCTAGCGTTGCTTCGTTTTTCGCGAAGCAGAAGCGGATCGTGCTTTTCATGTCGCCCTCCGCGTAGAAGGCGGAGACCGGGATCGCGGCGACGCCGGCCTCGGTCACCAGGCGGCGGCAGAAGGCGGCGTCGTCTTTCAGGCCCATGGGCGCGAGATCGACGCACAGGAAATACGTCCCCGCGCTGGGCAGGACCGGGAAGCCGGCGGTGCGCAAACCTTTCGCCAGGTGGTCGCGCTTCGCGGCGAGGTCGGCGCGCATGGACGTGAAATAGTCCATGTCCTTGGCCAGGCCGTGCGCCACCGCGACCTGGAGGTTGGGCGGCGTGGTGAAGGTGAGGAACTGGTGCGCCTTGGCCAGTACGCGCAAGATGTGCGGCGGCGCCATGACGAAGCCGACCTTCCAGCCGGTGAGCGAGAAGATCTTGCCGGCCGAGCCGATCTTCACCGCGCGGTCGCGCAAGGCCGGCACGTTCAGCACGGAGACGTGCCGGTGGCCGTCGAACACCACATGCTCCCACACTTCATCGGACACCACGACGGCTGACGTGCCCTGGAGCGCATCGGCGAGGGTTTCGAGATCGGCGCGGGTATAGACGGCGGCGGCGGGATTGAGCGGATTGTTGAGCAGGACGACACGGGTTTTCGGCGTGATCGCGGCGCGCACCTGTTCCGCCGTGAAGCGCCAGTGCGGTGGCTGCAGTTTCACGAAGCGGGCAATGCCGCCGGCGCGGCGCACCAGCGGCAGGTAGGCGTCGTAGGCCGGCTCGAACAGCACCACCTCGTCGCCCGGTTCGAGCAGCGCGAACAGCGCGCCGGCAATGGCCTCGGTCGCGCCCGAGGTGACCATGACCTCGGTCTCGGGATTGAGCGTCAGGCCCTGGTGCGTGGCGTAGTGCGCGGCAATGGCCTGGCGCAGTTCGGGAATGCCCATCATCGACGGGTACTGGTTGTAGCCGTTCAGCACCGCGTCGGCCGCCGCCTGGCGCACATCGGCCGGGCCGGGATCGTCGGGGAAGCCCTGGCCGAGGTTGATGGCATTGTGCTGGCGCGGACATTTCCTCGAAGATCGTGGTCGGGAGATTGGCGAGGACGGAGTTCATGATGGCACTTGCGTAGCGCGACGGTGCGGGGAAATCCAGTGGGGGATTTTGGGCCGCCCTCACCCTTCGACGGGCTCAGGATGAGGGCCACTTTTACATGTGACCGCTTTTACACTCCCCAATTTCCCACTAGCCTCATGCTGAGCTTGTCGAAGCGTGGGGCGGGCCATGAATGCGTGGGTCTATATCCTGCGTTGTGCCGACGGTTCGTATTACGTCGGCAGCACGCGCGGCTCGCTGGAGCTTCGACTGGCGCAACACAATGATGGGACATTCGGTGGCTGGACCGCAGCGCGGCGACCGGTGACGATGGTGTTTTCCGAAGGCTTCGACAGCATCGCGGATGCCGTGACGGTGGAGCGACGGCTGAAGGGCTGGAGCCGGGTGAAGAAAGAAGCGCTGATCCGGGGCGATTTGGATGCCCTGCGGCTTTTGGCGCGCGGGCGAAATCGGAGCGGATAGGGTGGAAATGCGCCTCACCCTTCGACGGGCTCAGGATGAGGACTACTTTTGAATCGATTCCCCCACTAGCCTCATGCTGAGCCCGTCGAAGCGTGGGGCGGGCCATAGACCGCGCCCTTCTCACTCCATGTCGATGAAGGCCTTGATGCGGGCGATGAACAGCGGGCCCCAGGCGCGGAGCTTGGCGTCGCCGACGCCGTGGACCTCGCGGAACTCCGCGAGGGTACGCGGGCGGCGGGCGGCCATGTCGATCAGGCTCTGGTCGGAGAAGACGACATAGGCGGGAACCGAACGCTCGCGCGCCTGCACGCTGCGGAATGCCTTGAGGTCGGCCAGCAAGGCGGCATCGGCATTCGACATGTCGGCGGGTGCGGCGGCGCCGCGGCGGGCGCGCTTGGCCGCCTTGCGGTCGAACTTGCGCATCGCGAACGTGGCGCGGCCATACAGCACGTCGCGCCCCGCATCGGTCACCAGCCACGAGCCGTGGCCGGCGACATCGACCTCGGCCAGGCCGGCGGCATAGACTTGGCGCAGCACGGCGCGCCAGTCCTTGCGGTCATGCTCCTTGCCGGCGCCGAACGTGGGCAGCGCGTCATGGCCGTGGCGGGTGATGCCGGGCGTCACCTCGCCCAGCAGGATGTCGATCAGATGCTCGCGGCCGAAGCGCTCGCCGCTGCGCAGCATGGCGGACATGGCTTTCTGCGCCGACACGGTGCCATCGACCATTTCCACCGCGCCGGAACAGATGGTGCAATTGCCGCATGGCTGCGTGGTCTCGCCAAAATAGGACAAAAGCGTCTGGCGGAAGCAGCGCGGGCTTTCCATCAGCGCCACGACGGCATCGAGGCGGCGGCGCTCGACGCGCTGCTGCTCCTCGGACGCGTCGCCTGAGGCGATCTGCTGGCGGCGGAACTGGATGTCGTCGAGGCCGTACAGCGTGAGCGTGTCGGCGGGCTTGCCGTCGCGGCCGGCGCGGCCGATTTCCTGGTACCAGGATTCGATGGATTTCGGCATGTCGGCATGGGCCACGAAGCGCACGTCGGGCTTGTCGATGCCCATGCCGAAGGCGACGGTGGCGCAGGCAACGACGCCCGGCGCGCTGAGGAACAGGTCCTGCGCGGCCTCGCGCACACTTGCCTCCAGCCCCGCATGATAGGCGGTGGCGCGGTGGCCGGCGGCGCGGAACTTCTGGGCCAGTTCCTCGGTCTTCTTGCGGGTGCCGCAATAGACGATGCCGGCCTCGCCCTTGTGCGCCTCGATGAAGGCCAGAAGCTGGCCGGTGGCGAGTTCCTTCGGCCGGATATCGAGGCGGATGTTCGGGCGGTCGAAGCCGTGCACGAAAATGCGCGGCGTCTCGGCGAACAGGCGGCTGACGATGTCGGCCCGTGTCGCGGCATCGGCAGTGGCGGTCAGCGCGATGGTCTGCGCGCCCGAGAGTTCGCGCCGCAGGTCGCCGAGGACGAGATAGTCGGGCCGGAAGTCATGGCCCCATTGCGAGATGCAGTGCGCCTCGTCGATGGCCAGCATGGTGACGTTGGCGGAGCGCAACAGGTCTATCGTGCCGGACAGGCGCAGGCGCTCGGGCGCGGCATAGAGCAGACGCAACGAACCGTCGCGCACGCCCGCAATGGCGCGGGCATTGTCCTCGGGCGAATTGGTGGAGTTGAGGCAGGCGGCGGCGATGCCGTAGCCGTCGAGCTGCGCCACCTGGTTGCGCATCAGCGCGATCAACGGCGACACGACGACAGTGAGGCCGCCGCGCAGCAGCGCGGGCAACTGGTAGCACAGCGACTTGCCGGCGCCGGTGGGGAGCACCGCCAGCACATCCTCGCCATTCAGCACGGCGGACACGATGTCGGCCTGGCCGGGGCGGAAGTCGTGGAACCCGAACGTCGCCGCCAGCACGGCGCGCGCCTGGTCGAGTTGGGTTGTCGGCGCGGGGTGATTCACCGCCACTGGGTACAGGCTGGGGGGCGGGAAATCCAGTGGGGCGGGAGCGATGCGCCCCCACCCTTCGGCTTTGCCTAGGGATGAGGGCGACTTAATGGCTTTTCATTAGCCTCATCCTGAGCCCGTCGAAGGGTGAGGCGGTTCAGCGCAGGTCCGAGTCGCGGCTAGAACTTGCCGTCGTTGAAGTCCTGGAAGGCCTGCATCACTTCCTCGCGGGTGTTCATCACGAACGGGCCACCCCAGGCAACCGGCTCGCCCAAGGGCCGGCCGGAGAGCAGCAGAAAGCGCGCGCCCTTGGCGCCGGCGGTGACCGACACGCGCTCGCCCGGGCCCAGAACGCCGACGCTGACGGCATCGACAGTGCCGAGGCGGCCCTCGACGTTCAGGCCACCCTCGAACACGGCGAGGAAGGCGTTGTGATCAGCAGGTACCGGTTCATCGAACGTGGCGCCAGGCTGCAGCGCGATGTCGAAGTAGCGCGCATCGACCTGCTCGGCCTGGACCGGGCCCGACGTGCCGCGCGCCGTGTTGCCGGCGACGACCTTCACGGTCGCGCCGTCACGCATCTCGACCGGGATCTGCGTCGCCTCGAACTCCTGGTAGCGCGGCTCGATCATCTTCAGCTTCGCGGGCAGGTTGACCCACAGCTGGAAGCCGCGCATCAGGCCGTTGTCCTGCAGCGGCATTTCCGAGTGAACGATGCCGCGACCGGCCGTCATCCATTGAACGCCGCCGGTGCCGATAACGCCCTTGTGGCCCTTGTTGTCCTCGTGGCCCAGCTTGCCGTCCAGCATGTAGGTCACGGTTTCAAAGCCGCGGTGCGGATGGTCGGGAAAGCCGGCGAGATAGTCGTCGGCCTTGTCGCTGTCGAAATGGTCGAGCATCAGGAACGGATCGAGCATCTGCAGCTTTGGCTGGCCGACGAGGCGCAGCAGGCGCACGCCGGCGCCGTCGGACGCGGGCATGCCCTTCACGATGGTGGCGACGGGGCGGGTCTGGCTCAGGGTCGCGGTGGTCATGGGAACTCTCCTTTGACCGTGAATATGGCGGGTGCGGGCCGGGACCGGTAGATGGCCGCTGGTGGACAATCTGTTTCGCGGCGGGGCCGTGACTATAATCCCATGTCTATAGAGACCGTCATGCCCGGGCTTGTCCCGGGCATCTTTATCCGCCGGCATGAGATGCCCGGGACAAGCCCGGGCATGACGATTTGAAAGAGCCGGGCATGACGGTGGGAAACAGGCGTGGTTCAATTTCGCCGCGGCGGCGTTACCTCAAGACAGTGGAGGCGCAAATGCTGATCGGCGTGCCGAGGGAGATCAAGACACACGAATACCGGGTCGGGCTGGTGCCGGGCAGCGTGCGCGAACTGGTGCACCACGGGCACCAGGTGCTGGTCGAAACCGGCGCGGGCCTCGGCATCGGGTTCGAGGATGCGGCCTATGTGGCGGCCGGCGCCGCGATTGCCCCGGGCGCGGCGGACGTATTCGCCCGCGCCGGAATGATCGTCAAGGTAAAGGAGCCGCAGGCGGTCGAGATCGCGCTGCTGCGGCCAGGCCAGGTGCTGTTCACCTATTTGCATCTCGCGGCGGACCGCGAACAGGCGCTGGGCCTCGTTGCGTCAGGCGCGGTCGGCATCGCCTACGAGACGGTGACGGACGCGCGCGGCGGGCTGCCGCTGCTGGCGCCGATGAGCGAGGTGGCCGGGCGCATGGCGGTGCAGGTGGGCGCGCACCTGCTGGAAAAGGAACAGGGCGGCCTGGGCGTGCTGCTGGGCGGCGTGCCGGGCGTCGCGGCGGCGAAGGTGGTCATCATCGGCGGCGGCGTCGCGGGCACCAACGCGGCGCGCATGGCCATGGGGCTGGAGGCGCACACCATCGTCATCGACAAGTCGCTGCCGCGCCTCTACGAGCTGGACATGCAGTTCGGCAGCCAGCTGCACACGCGCTTCTCGACCGTCGAGGCCATCGAGACCGAGGTGCGCGAGGCCGACCTCGTCATCGGCGCGGTGCTGGTGCCGGGTGCGGCGGCGCCGAAGCTGGTGACCCGCGACATGGTGCGCGGCATGAAGCGGGGCGCGGTGATGGTCGACATCGCCATCGACCAGGGCGGCTGTTTCGAGACCTCGCGACCCACGACGCACGCTTCGCCGACCTATGTCGAGGAAGGCGTGATCCACTATTGCGTCACCAACATGCCCGGTGCTGTGGCGCGCACCTCGACCTTCGCGCTCAACAACGCTACCCTGCCCTTCACGCTGGCGCTGGCGGACAAGGGCTGGAAACGGGCACTCAACGATGACATCCACCTCAGGCGCGGCCTCAATATCTGGAACGGCCGCGTCACCTTCGACGCCGTGGCACAGGCGCTCGGCCTCGAAGCGGTCTCTGCCGATGCGGCTCTGGCCTAGCGCGCTGGCGCTGCTGCTGCTGGCTTCGTGCGCGACCAAGCCGGCGGACGACTGGACCGCGACGATCGATGACCTGCTGCCGGCCATCGACGCCTGCCTGCGCGACCACAAGGACGAGGGCGCCCTGGTGCTGAAGGCCTGGCCGACCGACCGCGTCATGGCGCAGGTGCGCCTGCGCGACCCGGACGGCAGCCGCCACGACTGCATCGCCGAGGGTGCCCAGGCTCGTGTCGAGTCGATGACGCCGGTGCCCGCAGCGGAAGCCGCCCTGCCCGGCGAGGGCCAACCGGTGTTCATGCGCGGCGAGCGGCCGCAGCCGGCGGGCGCGTGCTACCGCTGGCAGGCGCTGAAAAGCTACGATGGGCGCGAGATCGGCGCGGTGTCGTACGCGAAATGCGCGGGATAACGTCCATTTCCCCGTAGCCCCATGCTGAGCCTGTCGAAGCGTGGGGCGGGCCAATCGCGGATGCCCCCTCACCCCTTTGACAGGCTCAGGATGAGGGGAATTTGGCCTGGCAGCCGCCCACTGGCGCGCGGCGGCAAAGCGGCTATGATCCCGCATCTTTTTTGCGCCAAGGAACGAAGAAAATGGACGCACTGAACCTGCTGAAGACCCGCACCTCCGCCCCCATGCTGACCGAGCCGGCGCCGGAGGGCGCAACGCTGGACGCGATCCTCGACGCGGCTTTGCGCGCACCCGACCATGGCAAGCTGCGCCCCTGGCGCTTCGTGCTGATCCGCGGCGCGGCGCGCGAGAAGTTCGGCGACGTGCTGGTCGAGACGCTGAAGGCGCGCGAGCCGGGCGTGTCGGACGCGGTGCTGCAGAAGGAGCGCGAGAAGCCCCTGCGCGCGCCGCTGATCATCACCGTGGTCGCCACCGTGCAGAAGGACCACCCGAAGATTCCGGAAATCGAGCAGATCCTGGCCGGCGGCGCGGCGGCCGAGAATGTCATGCTGGCGGCGAACGCACAGGGCTTCGGCGCGCAGTGGAAGACCGGCGCGCCGACCTACGATCCGAAGGTGAAGGCGGCTCTCGGCCTCAAGGCCACCGACGAAATCATCGGCTTCATGTATCTCGGCACCTCGACCGGCCCGGTCATGCCCGGCAAGCCGATGGACCGCAGCCAGCACATCGTGGAATGGACCGGCGCCGCCGCCTGATCCACAAAGGTCTCGCTACCCGAACCCTCTCCCTGAAAAGGGGGAGGGTTTTTCTTTTGGGGATGCAGTGGTGATGCGCCCTCACCCTTCGACGGGCTCAGGATGAGGTCGACCTAGAGGTTTACCATTAGCCTCATGCTGAGCCTGTCGAAGCGTGGGGCGGGCCCTCAGGCAGCCTTCGTTGCACCCGCTTCGATGATGTCGACGAATGCCGACATGATGGTGTCGAGGTTGAAGTCCTTGGGCGTGAAGACCGCGGCGATGCCGGCGGCGCGCAAGGTCTTCTCGTCTTCCGGGGGGACGATGCCGCCGACAACGACGGGGAGGTCGCCCAGACCCTCGGCACGCAAGAGCCGCATGACCTCGGTCGCGAGCGCCACGTGACTGCCGGAGAGGATCGACAGGCCAACGAGGTGGACGCTTTCCTCAAGCGCGGCGGCGACGATCTGTTCCGGGGTCAGGCGGATACCCTCGTACACCACTTCCATGCCGGCATCGCGCGCCTTCACGGCAATCTGCTCGGCGCCGTTGGAATGGCCGTCGAGGCCGGGCTTGCCGATCAACACCTTCAGCGGGCGGCCGACCTTGCGCGCCGCCGCCTGCACGCGCGCCTGCAAGGCCTTGAGCGCCGGCTCGTCACGATTGGCGTGCGCGGCGCCGACGCCGGTGGGGGCACGGTACTCGCCGAATACCTCGCGCAGGACCGCCGCCCATTCGCCGGTCGTGACCCCGGCACGCGCGGCGTCGATGGAGGCCGGCATGATGTTGCGGCCTTCCTGCGCGGTGCGGCGCAGTTCGGCCAGCGCGGCCTCGACCGCCTTGCCGTCGCGCCGGGCGCGCCACGCGGTGAGGCGCGCGATCTGTTCGGCCTCGGCGGCGGCGTCGACCTTCATGATCGCCTCCTGGTCGCCGGAGACCAGTGGCGATGGCGCGCTTTCGGTGAACTTGTTGACGCCGACGACGATCATCTCGCCGCTGGCAATGGCCTGGACACGCCGGGTCTGGCTCTCGACCAAGGCCTGTTTCATGTAGCCGCTTTCGACCGCGGCCACCGCACCGCCCAGGGCGTCAATGCGCGCGAGTTCGGCCATGGCCTCGCGCTTCAGCTCGGCGACCTTGGCGGCAATGGCGGTGCTGCCGTCGAAGATGTCGGGATATTCCAGCAGGTCGGTCTCGTAGGCGACGATCTGCTGCAGGCGCAACGACCATTGCTGGTCCCACGGGCGCGGCAGGCCAAGCGCCTCGTTCCACGCCGGCAGCTGCACCGCGCGGGCGCGCGCCGAGCGCGACAGGGTGACGGCCAGCATTTCCAGCAGGATACGATAGACGTTGTTCTCGGGCTGCGGCTCGGTCAGACCCAATGAGTTCACCTGCACGCCGTAGCGGAACAGGCGGTACTTCTCCTCGGTCACGCCGTAGCGGTCGCGGGTGATCTCGTCCCAGAGTTCCGCAAACGCGCGCATCTTGCACAATTCGGTGACGAACTTGATGCCGGCATTGACGAAGAAGCTGATGCGGCCAACGACCTGGCCGAAATCCGCCGGAGGCACCTGGCCGCCGGCCTTCACGGTGTCGAGCACCGCAACCGCCGTCGCCAGCGCATAGGCCAGTTCCTGCACCGGCGTCGCCCCCGCTTCCTGCAGGTGATACGAGCAGACGTTGGTGGGATTCCACTTCGGCAGTTCGCGATAGGTGAAGCTGATGACGTCGCTGATCAGTTTCAGGCTGGGCTGCGGCGGCAGGATGTAGGTGCCGCGCGACAGGTATTCCTTGATCAGGTCGTTCTGCACCGTGCCGTTCAGTTCGGCGCGCTTCGCCCCCTGTTCCTCGGCGGCGGCGATGTAGAGCGCCAGCAGCCAGGGCGCGGTGGCGTTGATGGTCATCGAGGTGTTCATCTTCGCCAGCGGGATGTCGGCAAAGAGGGTGCGCATGTCGCCCAGGTGCGAGATGGGCACGCCCACCTTGCCAACCTCGCCGCGGGCCAGGATGTGGTCGCTGTCGTAGCCGGTCTGGGTCGGCAGGTCGAAGGCGACCGAGAGGCCGGTCTGCCCGCGCGCCAGGTTGGTGCGATAGAGCTCGTTCGAGGCGGTCGCCGAGCTGTGTCCCGAATAGGTGCGGAACAGCCACGGCTTGTCGCGCTGCGGTAAAGTGGCCTGAGCCGTGGAGGTCATGGAACGATCATCCATAACTTAATTGCCCCTGAGCGAGTCATAACGCAAGATAATTACCCTATTGCCTCGCGCCGCGCATCTAGTCTAAGAGCCGTTCCGGAAAGTTTAGATTCCCGTTGAGTGAGTTGGCTTTGCGAGGCGCCTGAGCATGATGCGGATCATGGCGAGGCGGACGAAGGCGGCCACCTTGCGGGCATGGCGTTCGAAGTCGCGGGCAAGCCTGCGGTTGCG
>CANJGB010000033.1 GCA_947473805.1 Alphaproteobacteria bacterium | reverse complement strand
GAACTATTCGCGCTACCTCACAGGGCGCAGACCGGGCGACCCGCCCCCAACGCTGTTTGAATACCTGCCGGATAACGCACTCGTATTTGCGGATGAGAGCCACGTCACGGTGCCGCAAATCGGCGGCATGTTCCGCGGCGACTTCCGGCGCAAGGCGACGCTGGCCGAATACGGATTCCGCCTGCCGTCGTGCATCGACAACCGCCCGCTCCGTTTCCAGGAGTGGGACATCATGCGGCCACAGACGGTGTTCGTCTCGGCCACGCCTGGCGCGTGGGAGATGGAGCGCACCGGCGGCGTGTTCGTGGAGCAGATCATCCGCCCGACGGGCCTGATCGACCCGGTGACCATCATCCGCCCGGTCGAACACCAGGTGGACGACCTGATGGGCGAGTGCAAGAGCGCCGCCGCCAAGGGCCAGCGCGTACTCGTCACGACGCTGACCAAGCGCATGGCCGAGGACCTGACCGAGTATCTGGGCGAGAACGGCGTGCGCGTGCGCTACCTGCACAGCGACATCGATACGCTGGAGCGCATCGAGATCATCCGCGACCTTCGTTTAGGTGTGTTCGACGTGCTGATCGGCATCAACCTGCTGCGCGAGGGCCTCGACATACCGGAATGCGCGCTGGTCGCCATTCTCGATGCCGACAAGGAGGGCTTCCTGCGCAGCGAGACCAGCCTGGTGCAAACCATCGGCCGCGCCGCGCGCAACGTGGACGGCCGCGTCATCCTCTATGCCGACAAGATGACCGGGAGCCTGGACCGCGCGCTGAAGGAAACCGAGCGCCGGCGCAACCGGCAGCGCACCTGGAACGAGCAGCACGGCATTACGCCGGAGAGCATCAAGAAGAATATCGGCGACGTGCTGCAGACCGTCTATGAGCAGGACCACTACACCGTCGCGGTCGATTCCGAGGGCCAGAACCTAGTAGGCCACAATCTCAAGGCCCACCTCGCCGACCTCGAGAAGCGTATGCACGAGGCGGCCGGCAACCTTGAGTTTGAGGAGGCCGCGCGGCTGCGCGACGAGGTCAAGCGGCTGGAAGCCGCCGACCTGGAAATCGCCATCCAGCAGCCGTCCTTCGCGGCGGGGTTCTCCGAAGGCCGCGCCGGCCCGCCGCTGCGCGGCCGCAGCACCAAGGGCCGCGCCGGCTCGCGTAGCTTCAAGGGCGCCGGCGGAAAAAGCGCGGGAGGAAAGACGCGGCGGGGCGTTTAGCCAGCGAAAAGCACCGGAAACGGCAGATTCCGGCAGCTGCGGTTGCCCTTGAACCGGCCGCCATGCGATAATGGGTCAACTCCAACCCAACCCCATTTCGCGCACGCAGCGCCCGGGCGGCCTTTGGCCGCGGACAGGATTTCACCATGGCCAAGTCACAGAAGAAGAAGAAAGCGCCTGAGGGCGAGTTCGTCATGTTCGACGTTTACTACCAGGACGGCTCGCGCACCTCGAACCGCAAGGTGCCGAGCATCGAGCTGGGCGGCCTGGATGGCGACGAACCCGCGAAGGCGATCATCGAGGCGCAGGACCGCAAGATCGCCGAATTGTCCGGCCGGCCGCGCGGCCCGATCAAGACGCTCAACCGCTCGCCGCTCTGACCTTTCCGCCGGCACTTGCGGCCGGAAACGCGTCGAGCAGCTTGCGCAGCAGGCGTGAGCGGTTGCTGCGCAGCCACGCGACATCGAAGTGCAAGGGGATGGCGAGATCGGCCAGCTTGCGCAGCACCACATCGGACGGCTCGCGCCCAGACTGCGACAGCCTGACCAGGCCAATGCCGAGGCCCGCCGATACCGCGCTGAACGTGGTGTCGCTGCTGGTCGTTTCCATGGAAATGCGCGGCTTAAGGCCAGCCCGCGTCCACGCCTCGATCAGCCGGTCGTGCAGCGCCGGCACCAGGTCGTGCGACGGCCAGATCATCTCTTCGTCGGCCAGGCTTGCCAGCCGGATCGCTCCCTTGCCCGCCAGCGGGTGATCCTTGCGCATGGCCAGGACATACTGGTCGTCATCGCGGATCTGCCGGCGGGCGAGATCGGTCACGTCGTGCCGCGCCAGGTGGAGAAACCCGGCGCTGATGCGTCCGGCGCGCAATGCGACAAGCTGCTCGGCCGACGACAGCGGCACCAGTTGCAGATCGACATCTGTGTTGGCGGTGCGGAAGGTGCGTATGGCGTCGGTGACGATGCGGTGCCTTATGGCGTTCTCGTTGAAGCCGATGCGCAGGATCTGCCGCAGGCCTTTGGCGGATTGCCGCATCCGCTGGGTCAGCGTCTCGACCTCATCGACAATGCGCCGCGTTTCCGCCGCGAAGGCGCGGCCGGTTTCCGTCAGACGCACGCGACCCTGCGCGCGTTCGAATAGCGTCACGCCCAGTTCGGATTCCAGGTCCTGGATGCGCCGCGACAGGGCCGGCTGGCTGATGCTCAGACGGGCCGCCGCGCGCTGGAAATTCTCCTCCTCGGCGGCGGCCACGAAATACGGCAAATGTCTTATGATCATGCCCGATGATGCAATAATCCTATAGGCCGGTAAACAAAAAGCATTGGACGCTGCCCCACCGGCCGCTTCATGGTGAGCGCCGATACGGGAGGAAACCGCAATGAACAGCATGGTGAAAATTCGCGCCGACGCCGTCGAGGTCAGGCCATTGTCCGCGCCGTTCGGCGCCGAAATCCACGGCCTGCAATGGGGCGTGCCCAGCCGTGCCCTGGTGCAGACCCTGACGCGCGCCTTGCGCCGGCACCTTCTGCTGATTTTCCGCGGCCAGGTCTCGCCGACCCACGACCAGCTGGATGACTTCTTCCGGCCCTTTGGCAAGCTGGTGTCGGAGACGTTCGACGGCAGGTTCCACTACGGCACCTTTACCGACAAGGATGCCGACCAGGTGCACCGCAAGGGCCAGTTCAACTACGTCGTGAATACCGACGAGGGGCAGACCGAACTGGTCTGGCACAGCGACCACTTCCAGCGCCCGCAGGCGAAGATCATGAGCATCCTGGAGGCGATCGAGTTCGAGCCCGGCTCGGTGCCGACCCAGTTCCGCGACATGTACACGGCCTACGAAATGCTGCCGCTCGAGAAGCGCGGGCCGCTTGAGTACAAGCAGACGGTCAACCTCGACCCGCGCACCATGGATACGAAGAAGTATCCCCGCCTGGCTGACAGCATGCATCCGGTGTTCCGGGCGCATCCGCACAGCGGCCGGCGCTGTCTCTACGTGAACGAATTTACCCATCGCATCGCCGGCATGGACCTGGACGCCAGCAAGCAGGTGATCGACGAACTTCTGGCCCATGCGCGGGAGAATGCGCCGGTGATTACGCACCACTGGCAGGTGGGCGACATCTGCGTGTGGGACAATGTGGGCCTGCAGCACCGCCGCGACGCCATGCCGCCGGGCCAGCGCCGCAAGCTGCGCCAGTTCGAAGGCGTGGCGGAATAGGCATGGCTGAATTGCGGTTCGACGGGCGGGCGGTACTGGTCACCGGCGCGGGCCGGGGCATGGGGCGAGAGCATGCCCTGCTGTTCGCAAAGCGTGGCGCGAAGGTCGTCGTCAGCGATGTCGGCACGACGTTGTTCGGCACCGGCGCGGACACCACCCATGCCGAGGAGACCGTGCGGCTGATCCGCGAGGCCGGCGGCGAGGCCGTGCCCTATGTCGAAGACCTCAGCACCGAGGCCGGCGCGCGCGGTGCGGTCAAGGCGGCCGTGGCCGCCTTCGGCCGGATCGATGCCGTCGTCCACAACGCCGGCTTCACCCTGGGTGGCATGCCATTCGAAAAAGAGAATCTCGACCGGCTGGAACGCCTGCTGGCCATCAACACCCGCGCCGCCTACGCCATCGTGCAGGAGGCCTGGCCCTTGATGCGCGAGCAAAACTACGGTCGCGTTGTCATCGTCGGTTCGGGTGCGATGTACGGCATGGGCGGCAGCATCCCCTACTCTACCGCCAAGGCGTCGTATATCGGCCTTGTCCGCGGCCTCGCGCACGAAGGTGCGGCGCGCAATATCAAGGTGAACGGCACGGCGCCGGCCGGCGCGACGCGCATGGCCGAGAACATGTCGGAGTCCGAGTTCCGCACCTGGTTCCTGAAGACCATGCGGCCCGAGTTGACCTCCCCCCTGGTCGCCCTGCTGGGCCACGACGACTGCCCGGTAACGGGCGAGTTCTTCGTCGTGGGTGGCGGCCGCGTCGCCCGCACCGTCATTGGCGAAACCCGCGGGCATATCGACGCCGGCATGACCGTCGAAAGCCTGCGCGACCGCATGGGCGAAATTATGTCGGAACCGCCAGCCAGCCAGCCCGCCTCGTGCGAGGACGCCCTCGCCTATTTCATGGATGTGCTGGGCTACAAGTCGACGGGAAAGATCGCCTCGGTAGCGCGGCCGGTTGCCAATGACTGACACGCTGGTCTGGATCAGCGGCGCGACCCAGGGCATCGGCGCGGCGCTTGCGCGCCATGTGCCGCACGCCGGTGCGCGCATCGTCAACCTGTCGCGCGGCCGTCATCCCGACCTGGAGAATTTACCGCTCGACCTCGGCGACCGGGCGAGCTGGGCGGCGGTCGCGGCCATTTCGCCACTGAACTTGCCGCCTTTCGCGGCCGGCGCGCGATCTTTATCCAGAATGCCGTTTCCACGCGCGGTGTCGGCCTGCTCGACAAGGTCGATGCCGGCGACTACGCCGATGCACTGGTGGCGAACGCGGTGGCGCCGATTGCGCTCGGCGCCGCCTTCCTCCGCGCCGCCCGGCCGGACGTCGAAATGGGCCTGGTCATGATGTCGGCGGGCGGCGCCGCCGTGCCCTTCCCCGGCCATTCCGGCTATTGCGCCGCCAAGGCCGGCATCGAGCAATGGGTCCGGGTGGTGCGGCGGGAATATGCGGGCCGGACGGGCGCGCCGTGGCTCGTCGCCGTGCGCCCCGGCTTTGTCGATACGCCCATGAGCCGGGCCGTCGCCACCATGGATGCCAGCCTCTATCCTGCCGCCACCGCGATGCGGCAACGGATCGAGGCCGGGGGCGCGGTGCCGGTCGATGTGGTTGCCCGCCAGATTTGGTCGGCCCTGCCGCCCGATCCGGCGACGATGCTGCTGGCCCTGGGGCGCGCCGACGTTACGGGCGGCGTGGCGCGCTTCGACGATGACGGCGTGCAACTCGCTGCGGCGGCCTGACAGGAAGCGTAATGTGGTGCCCGAGGATCGGGCGTAGAATGATTCAAGGGAGAGCAATAATGACCCAGACCACCAGCCCCATTCCGACCGTCCTGCAGCCCTATGCCGGCACCATCCTGGATGCCGACAGCCATGAATACACCCCGGTGAACATGTGGGAGGAGCAGTTCGGTTCCGTGGTGCGCCCGTTTGTCGAGGCGCACGAGAATTCGAAAATGCCGATCCGCGCCTTCGTCGCCGCCGACGATACCGAGATCAGCGCCGACACCGTGTGGAACACCAAGTTCGCCAAGGCGCCCGGCGCATTCGACTGGGACCGCCGGCTGGAGGTAATGGACTTCACCGGCATCGACCGCCAGCTCGTCTTCTCGGGCAGCGTCGGCCTGTATGGCACCAGCTTCTTCTTCCGCGCCGATGCGTTCCCGAACATGTACCGCAGCATTGAGGGCGACCGTAAGGCCTATGCCCTGAAGCTGATCAAGGCGCACAACGACTTCTGCATCCGCATCGCGCGCAAGTCCGACCGCCTGCGCCAGGTCGGCATCGCGCTGGCCGACAATGTCGAAGACCTTTATGCGGAAGTGAAGCGTGTCGTCGATGCCGGCGTACGCGCCGTGTGGATCCCGAGCGCCGCCCTGCCCGGCGGCGTGTCGCCGGCGCATCCCAGGCTCGACCCGCTGTGGGACCTGCTGGCGGCGGCCAACGTGCCGCTGCTGGCCCATGTCGGCGCCGACTTCGAATTCCTCAAGACGGCCAAGTGGCGCGACGCACCACAGTTCCAGGGCTGGAAGGCCGGCGAGGAATTCCAGATGGACCCATGGACTTTGTCCACCCTGCACCTGCCGGTGCAGAATTTCCTGGCGACCATGGTGCTGGGCGGCGTGTTCGAGCGCCACCCGGGCCTGCGCTTCGGCGCCTGCGAAGTGACCGCGCAGTGGGTCGGCCCGCTGGCGCAGAATCTCGACTTCTGGCACGAGCACCAGCGCAAGTTCTCGCTCGGCAACATGGAGGGCAACTTGCGCCTGTCGATGAAGCCGTCGGACTATATCCGCCGCAACTGCCGCTTCTCGCTGTTCGATATCGAGCCGGTCGATATCTACATCGACCAGTTCAACATGCCGGAAGTCTACTGCTACGCCAGCGACTACCCGCACCCCGAGGGCGGCCGCAACCCGATGGGCGACGTCAGCAATCGCCTGTTGCGCTTCGGCCCCGAAGTGATGAAAAAGGTGTTCGTCGAAAACTGCTCGTGGCTGCTGCCGAACTGAGCCAGGGCCAATCGAACATCGGGGGAAAAGCGGCATGACATCGAACCGCGTCGTGGTCGTCACCGGCGCCAGCCGGGGCATTGGCCGGGGTACCGCGCTGGCGCTGGGCGCGTGCGGCGACACCGTTTACGTGACCGGCCGCGGCATGACCCAGGCCACCGGCAAGTGGCAGGGCACGCTGGCCGATACCGCGGCCGAGATCACGCGGCGCGGCGGCAAGGGCATCGCCGTCGCCTGCGACCACGCCGACGACGGGCAGACCAAGGCGTTGTTTGAGCAGGTGCAGCGTGAACAGGGCCGCATCGACGTGCTGGTCAACAACGCGTTCGGCATGCCCGACAGTGCATCCAGCCCCGGCAAATACTGGGAGCGGTCGCTGGACCTGTGGCACTCCACCATCGATATCGGCCTGCGCAGTTCCTACGTCGCCTCGTACTATGCGATCCCCATGATGATCCGGCAGAACCGCGGCCTCATCGTGTTCACGTCGGGCCCCGGCGCCAACCGGCACATGCATCCCCTGCCCTATGGCGTTGGCAAGGTCGGCCATGACAAGCTGGCGCACGACATCGCCCACGAGGTCGTGCCGCACAACGTGGCCACTTTGTCGTTCTGGCACGGCCTGGTGCGCACCGATCGCACCATCGAGGCGATGAAACTTTCCCCTGAATGGGTCAAGGCCTCGGGCGGCGAGCAGGTCACGGAGACGCCTGAGTTTGGCGGCCGCATTATCGACGCGGCGTGGCGCGATGCCGACCTGATGAAGATTTCCGGCAGCACGTTCTGGACCGCGGAACTGGCGGAACATTATGGCGTGATGGATGCCGACGGCCAAAAGCCTGTTTCGCGACGCGCGAAATACGGCGCGCCGATCTTTGGCCCCGCCTCCGGCTTCGATCCGTCGAACAGCTTTCTGGACTGGGACAAGAAGAAATAGGCAGAAGCGCCATGGCCAAACGGAGCATCTATCTCCACGAGATCATCGATATCGTCGGCCAGGGCCAGTACGCCTATATGGAGCATCTGTGGCAGGACCCGGTCCAGCAGATGCCCGAAATGCACAAGCTGCAGGGCACCTTCTACATCTGCTCGATGGGCGGCGGCCGCTGGCCGCAGGTCATCAACATCTGGGACATCGGCACCCGCGGCTGGGACGGCTGGGCCAGCAATGTGGACCGCCTGAACCTGAAGCGGCGCAAGGCCTTTTACGGCGACTGGTGGGACAAGGCGGCGAAGTGGCGCACCAGCGGTTTCGACCGCCTGCTGGCCGGCGTGCCCGGCAGCCCGACGACCGAGCAGATCAAGGAACGCGGCATTCGCGGCACGCTGTTCATGCATGAACTGCTGACCGTCCGCCCCGGATCGCAGTTCGACTTCCTCGCCGCCGTGGCCGAGGAACGCGTGCCGATGATGCGCGCCCATGGCCACGAGCCCACCGGCCTGTACGAGGTGACCAACAACCAGCATGAAGTTGTGATGGTGTGGGCGACCTCGGTGCCGGCGCGGGTGCAGTTCCACAAGGACCGCGACACGACACGCGGCCTGTCCGACGAAGGCGTTGCCGATCAGCGCATTGTCGACTGGGAGCGCCGCTCGGCGGAGTTCGTCACCGGCGGCGACACCCACATCATGACGCCGCTGCCCAATACGGTCTATGGCCCGCCCGACTGGGAAGAAGCCGCGCTGACCGACTGGATCAGGCCTTCGGGCGATCAGCCTTGAGGTGCTGGTAGTCCGCCCGGTGCGGCGCACTGAAGATCGGCTGGTTGCGGCGATAGGAGAACCGCCAGCCCTTGGGCGTGCGGACATAGCGGTCCTCGTAGATGCCGAGCGACGCCGGCCCCTTGAGCAGGTGCGGCAATTCGGTACTGCCTGGCGGCGACACGTAGAAGGTCCAGTAGCACGAGCCGCTGGCCGTATCGCCGTCATGGACCTGGACCAACATGTTGGTCGTGACGTGCTTGGTTGTCGCCGACGAGGTTTCCTTCGAGTCGAGGTAGGCCTTGATGGCTTTGTGACCCACCAGATCGCCCATACGGTAGTGATGGAAGGTGGCATCCTCCGCGAACAGGTTCAGCATGCCCTCGTGGTTCCACTCGTCGGCGTAGCGGTGAAACGCCACGATGAGCTGCATGCATTCATGCTGGATGAACATCCGCTCCATGTCGGTCATCGGGCGCACCCGTAGAGATGTGTCGATGTATTGGCCACGCGTTCCCTCCATCGGTTCTTTGTTATTTCATGGCCTGATCAGGTTAGCCCCGTCCCCGCGCGGTCGCAACGCGGCGCTGCGGCAAAGAAGCGTTGCCGGGCCCACAGCCCCCAGCTAACATTTCCGCAGAGCCGCGCAAAAGCGGCCGGAAGAACCGGGGGAAACAGCCGAATGGCTTCCAGTTTTGCGCACCTGCTGTCGCCCGGCCGGATCGGCTCGATGACGCTCCGGAACAGAATCGTCATGACCGCGATGGGCTCCGACCTTGCCGAAGGCGGCGGCATCGGTGGCGCGCGCCTGCGCGCGTATTACGCCGAGCGCGCGAAAGGCGGTGTCGGCCTTATCATGACCGAGGCCGTCTCCGTCGGTTATCCCTTCGGCGCGGGCCGGCCGAACGTGCTCGCCCTGTCCGAGGACCGCCATATCGACGGGATGCGCGTCATCGTCGAGGGCGTGCACGAGCATGGCGGCAAGATCGCAGTGCAGCTCAACCACACCGGCCCCAACGCGCGCCAGGACATCAAGGCGGTCCGGCCGCTGTGGACATCCTCGAAACCCCGCCTGAAACCGTCCGACGTCGGCGAGGCCATGCTGGAGAGCGAGATTGCGCTGGGCTCCGGCACCATCGCCATGACCGGCGGCGCGGGCGCCCCGCCCCTCACCTACAATCCGCTGTCCCACGAGGATATCGGCAAGGCCGTCAACATGTGGGCCTCCGCTGCCGCGCGGGCGCAGGCGGCCGGCGCCGATGGGGTCGAGGTGCACGCGGCCCACGGCTATCTCATCTCCTCGTTCATTTCGCCCAATACCAACCAGCGCACCGACGAATATGGCGGTTCGGTCGAAAACCGCGCGCGCATGCTGGTCGAGGTTCTGAAGGGCATCCGCAGCGCGGTCGGGCGCGACTTTCCGGTCTGGTGCAAGATCGACTCACAGGAATTCTTCCAGGATCACGGCATCACGGTCGAGGACGCGAAGATTACCGCGCGCCTCGCGCAGGAGGCCGGCGCCAACGCCATCACCGCCAGCGCCTATCACAACCCCGCCTTCGGCCTGGGCCAGTCGAACTCGCACACGCCGCATATCCCGGGCCTGCTGATCGCCAATGCCGCGATCATCAAGTCGGCCATCGACATTCCGGTCATTACGCCCGGCCGGATCGAACCGGAAGTGGCCGACCGCGGCATCGCCGACGGCAGGTTCGATTTCGTTTCCATGGGCCGCAAGCTGCTGGCCGAACCGCACCTGCCGAACAAGCTGGCGGCGGGAAAGCGCGACGACATTCGCCCCTGCATCTACTGCTATACCTGCATCAGCCAGCTGACCTTCGGCGGTTCGATCCGCTGCGCCGTGCGGCCGGAAACGGGCAACGAAATCGATGTGCCCGCCGTCGCCGCCGCACCGCGCAAGAAACGGGTTGTCGTCGTCGGTGCCGGTCCAGGCGGGATGGAGACCGCGCGACGCCTGGCGCTGAAGGGCCATGCCGTCACCCTGGTCGAGCGCGGGCGGCGCATGGGTGGGACGCTGCGCCTGGCGTCGATTGCGTACGAACCCAATGAACGCCTGCTGCGCTGGCTGCACCGGCAACTGGAGCAATCGCCCGTCGAGGTGAAGCTCGGCACCGAGGCCACCATCGACAGCGTCCGCGCGTTCGGCGCCGACGCCATTGTCGTCGCCACCGGCGCGGTGCGCGCAGCACCGGCCATTCCCGGCGTGGACAGCCCCTGCGTGCTGACCGGCGACGATCTGCGCAACCTGCTGGCCGACCCATCAGCGCCCGGGCTTGCCGGCCGCATCGGTGCTGGCGCGCGCCTGGCATCGAAGCTGGGCGCGGTGGCGGGCCTCACCGCCATGCCGGGCTTCATCCGCGAGTCGAGCAAGGCGTGGATGCCGCTGGGCAAGCGCATCGTCATCATCGGCGGCGATCTTGTCGGCCTCGAACTGGCCGAATTCCTGCGCCACCGGGGCCGCACGGTGACGGTGATCGACGACATCCCCCGGTTCGGCGCGGGCATGCCCATCGTCCGGCGCTACCGCATGCTGCACGAACTGAAGGAGATGGGCGTGCCCCTGCTGCGCGGCGTGCAGGACATCGGCATCGGCGAGCGCAGCGTCAACTACCTTACCGACACCGGCCAGCGGCGCTCCATCGGCACCGACCACGTCATCGTCGCCAAGGGCGCGCGCGGCGACCTGACGCTGGCCACCGCGCTGCGCGGCGCGGGGCTGGATGTCTTCACCGTCGGCGACTGCGAGGGCGTCGGCTACATCGATGGCGCCATGAAGGGCGCCGCCGTCGCGGCGGAAGCAATCTAGCTTCCGCCGCCGGCTTTTCTAGCGTTCGAGCTTCGCCAGGTTCTGCTCGTCGATGACTTTCTTCAACGCGGCGATCTCCGAGCCGATCTGTGCCGCATATTCCTGCGGGCTGTTACCGATCACGCCATAGCCAAGGCCCTCGATCGCGTCCTTGATCGTCGAGACCTGCAACGCCTTGACCACCGCGCCGTTGAGCTTGGCGACGATGTCGGGCGGCGTTTTCGCCGGTGCCAGCATGCCGACCCACGAGCTGATCGTGAGGTTCGGAAAGCCCTGCTCGATGGCGGTCGGCACATCGGCCATCTGCGCGACGCGGGTACGGCCCAGCTGCGCCAGGACCCTGACCTTGCCCTCCTTGATGTGCCCAGCGATCGAGGCATAGCCGACTGTCCCGATGTCGGTATCGCCGCTGAGGAAGCCGAGTGCTGCCGGGCCCTCGCTGCGGTACGGCACGGCCAGAATCTGGGTGCCGGTCACGTTCTTCAGCAATTCCATCGCGATGTGCGGAATGCCGAAATTGCCCGAATGGCCGTAGGTCAGCTTGCCCGGACTGGCCTTCGCCAGCGCGATGAGTTCCTTCAGGTTCTTGGCGGGCGAGTCCGCCCGCACGCTGATCGGGATTTCCGCAGAGTAGATGTTGACGACCGGTTGCAGGTCCTTCACCGGGTCGTAGCCCAGGCTGTTATCGACTTGCGGAAGCACCGTCATGGTGCCGGCCGCCGCCAGCGTCAGCGTGTAGCCGTCGGGTGCGGCCTTGGCCGCAGCGGCCGCGCCGAGCGAGCCCGACGCGCCCGGACGGAACTCCGGAATCATCGGCTGGCCCAGGGTCTTTTCCACCTCCGCCGCGATCAGGCGGGACACGCGCTCGGAACCGCCGCCGGTCGCGAAGGGAATGATCAGGTTGATGGGTTTGGTCGGATAGGACTGCGCCCACGCGTCGGGAGCGACCGATGCCGCGAGCAACGCCGCCACGGCAAACGACGTCATCCTCGCCGGAAAGCCTTGAATAAGGCCGGCCCTTTCTTTGGTCATTTCTTCCCCTTTTCTTTGTCGCTTATGGATTGCGCGGGAAAAGACTAGAGGAGGATCGACCTTTTCTGAAGCGGTTCTCTTTGCCTGTGGCTGGCCGGACCAGCGCGGATAAAGCCGGCCTAGTAGATCCCGGCCGCCCGCGCGCGCACCTTCGCCAGGCCGACCATCATCTCGGACACCGGCGCCGGCACACCAGCCGCACGCGCCATCTGCAGCGGCACCTCGTAGATCGCATCGATCTCCATCGGCCGGCCCAGTTCCAGGTCCTGCAGGATGCTGGGCTTGTGCTTGCTGGCGCCGACCTGCTTGAGGAAAGCATCGAAGTCGAACGGCTTGTCCGGCTCGGTCGTACAGCCCATGGCGCGCGCCATGGCCTGGCCCTCGGCGATCATCGCACGGCTGATGTCGACGGCGGCCGTTTCGGCGAACAGGTCGCGCAAGGCGGCCTGCACCAGAATCGACATCGGCCCTGTGGCGGCGTTCAGGACCAGCTTCTCCCAGATATTGTCGCGGATGCGCGCGGTGACCGGCGCCGTCACGCCGCCAGCCTCGAGCGCGCGGGCAATTTCCTGCACGCGCGGCGAGATCGACCCGTCCGGCTCGCCCAGCACGAAGCGGTTGATGTTGCGCTCGACGAACACCACGCCCGGCTCGGTCACCGTACACGATGACCAGGCAATGCCGCCGATCACGCGCTGCGGCCCGATGGCGTTCCACGCCGCGTCATCCGCGTCCAGCAGGGGCAGGCGCTTGTCCTTGTTCGCACCCTTTTCACCGTAGTGGTACCACCAGGGAATGCCGTTCAGCACATAGACCACCGGCGTGTCTGGGCCCAGAAGCGTGGCGACGTCCTTCGCCGTGCCGGGAATGGCCGGCGCCTTCACCGCCACGATCACCGCGTCCTGCGGGCCCAGTTCGCTGGCATTGCCGGCAACGCGGACCTTCGCCTCAATCGTCTCGTCGGGCAGTTTCACCTTCAGGCCGTTTTTCTTCATCGCCTCAAGATGCGGCCCACGCGCGACGACGGAGACGTCAAAGCCGGCCTTGTACAGCCGGCCAGCCAAATGGCCGCCAATGGCGCCGGCGCCGAACACGCAGAATTTTTTCATTGGTTCCCCCGGCCGCGCCGCCGTCAGGCCAGCAGCGCCTTGTACTGCTGGTTCTTGTCGATGTACTTCGCGATGAACGGGCACGACGGCTTTACTTTGTCGCCGCTCGCCTGAACCATGTCCAGCGCGCCCTGGGCCAGCGTGCCGCCAACCCCCTTGCCGCCCAGCTCCTTCGGCACCTCGGTATGCAGCATGTCGACGGTCTTGCCGTCGCGGCGGTAGGTGATGAAGGCGGTGTGGCCCTCGACCTCAAGCTCGAAGCGGTTCTTCGCGGTGTTGTCGATCACCTTGCCGGCCATGCGTACCTCCCGTTCAAATCCGGCGAACCATAAGCCGGTTGCCCGGCCCTGGTCCATGGCTAGCGCCGCCCGCGCGGTTCACTTGACGCCAAGGCCCGTGCTGCCGCGCCCGTCGGCGCAGGCCTCACCCACCGCAAAGGGCGTGACGCCAGATGCCGCGCCGAAACGCTCGACCTGTCCCGAGCGCGGGCCGGCGGAAAACTGGCAGGACAGGGTCATGTTCTCGGGCAGTGGCGCACCAGGCGGAACACCAGGCGCGGCAGAGGGTGTGACCCCGATGCCGGTACTGCCGTTGCTGTCGGAACAGGCGCCGCCAATGGCAAACGGCGCCATGCCGGGCAGGCCGGCAAGATCGCGCATCTGGCCTGCCCGCGGACCGGCGCTGAACTGACACGTCATGGTCATGCCGGCCGGCACCGCCACCTGCGCCAGGGCGCCCGTGGTGGCCAGACAGACGATGAAACCGAAAGCAGCGACGGGAAAACCCATGTCATGTCCTCCACCCGGGGGGAACGCGCAGGTCATGGTTGAGTTCATCCCCGAAGGGCTATAACCTGGGATAGAATTTGATCCGAAATATATTCTTCGCTCCATGATTGATCGTCCCCAGCTTAAAAGTGAGCCCCGCTTCGCCCCCTACAAGCCGTCCCGCGGCGGCGGTGGGCGCGCCTGGGCGTCGCGCGGCGAGGCCTATGAACGCCTGGGCCAGCTCGAGAACGCCGCCGCCGACTATCAGCAGGCCATCTCCATCTTCCCGCAGCCGCAATATATTGTGCGCGAGTCTTGGTACAAGCTGGCCAACCTGCTGGAACGGCAGAAGCGGTATTGCGAGGCCATGGTGCCGGTGCGTACCTATGTGTCGTTCGAACCCGCGGGCCGGCGCACGCCGCAGATCGATTCAACGCTGAACCGCTTGTCGAGGCTGGGCAATTGCCCGGTGCCAGCCGGCGCGCGCGCGGAACTGCGTTTTCCGCCTGACACAAAAGTCATCCTTGCGACCGTCGAGGTGAACGGCGTTGCGGGCCGCTTCGTCGTCGATACCGGCGCGTCGATGGTCCTGCTCAGCCACGCCTTCTCGCGCCGCGCCGGCGTGGATAGCACCAAGGGTATCAGCCTCGAGGCGGCGACCGCGAACGGCACGATAAAGGTGATTCTGGTCAAGGCCGAGAAGATCGCGCTGCAGGAACTGTCCGTCCGCAACGTGCCGGTTGCGGTGCTGCCCGATGGCGCGCCGGGCTACCTGGTGTTCAGTACAGCCAGGTAGCCCGCGTCACGCCGCTCAGTTCAGGTCGTAGCCGCGCTCGCCGTGGCTGACCAGATCGAGTCCCTCGCGCTCCTGCTCCTCGGTGACACGCACCCGCGTCACCGCGCCCAGCAGCTTGACCAGAACGTAGGTCGCGATGCCCGACCACAGGCCGACCACCACCACCGCCAGCACCTGCACGCCCAGCTGGTGCAGGCCGTCCATGCCTTCGGCAAGGCCGACGCCGCCGAGGGACGGCAGCGCGAAGGCGGACAGCAGCAGCGAGCCCAGCATGCCGCCAACGCCATGGACGGCGAAGACGTCGAGTGAATCGTCGATCTTGAAACGCTGCTTCACCACCAAGGTGATGTTGAAGCAGACAAGGCCGGCGGCCGCGCCGATCGCCATGCCGCCGCCCGGCCCGATATAGCCCGAGGCGGGCGTGACGGTGGCCAGCCCGGCAATGCAGCCGGTGACGATGCCGACCGAGGTCGGCTTGCCGACCTTGATCCATTCCGCGGCCAGCCACGTCACCGCGCCGGCCGCCGCGGCCAGGTGGGTGACGAGGATGGCATTGCCGGCAACGTTGGTGGCGCCCAGCGCGCTGCCGCCGTTGAAGCCGAACCAGCCCACCCACAGCATGCCGGCGCCGATCATGGTCAGGATCGGGCTGTGTGGCGGGATGAGCGTCGCCGGAAAGCCCTTGCGCGCGCCCACCATCACCGCCGCCACCAGGGCGGAGATGCCGGCGGTGGTATGCACGACGATGCCGCCGGCAAAGTCGAGCACGCCCATCTGCGCCAGCCAGCCGCCGCCCCAGACCCAATGTGCCACCGGGACATAGACGAACAGCAGCCACGCGGCGCTGAACAGCACGACGAAGGGAAAATTCACCCGCTCGGGAAACGCGCCAACGATCAGCGCCGGCGTGATGATGGCGAAGGTCATCTGGAACATGGCGAACACGCCTTCGGGCACCTCGGTGCCGGCGCGAACCACGGCCAGGTTCCGCAAGAAGACGTGGTTGAGGTCGCCGATGAACGAGCCACCCTCGCCGAACGCCAGGCTGTAGCCGACCAGCGCCCACAGCAGCGACACGACGCAGCAGATGGCGAAGCAGTGCATCAGCACCGACAGCACGTTCCGCGCCCGCACCAGGCCGCCGTAGAACAGCGCCAGGCCCGGCAAGGTCATGAACAGCACCAGCGCCGTGGATGTCAGCACCCAGGCGGTGCTGCCGGCCGAGGGTTCGACCGCCGCCATAGCCGGGGCGCCGGCCGCAGCGACACCACAGCCGGCAATGCCGACGAGCGATAGGATTTTAGGCATTGTGGCGTTCCCCCGAATTGCCGCTGCCATTTTCGCGGGCATCGGGGTGGAAACTGCCGATTGGACGAGCGGCGATCCAGTCCCGCCCGTCGAACAGGCAGTATTTCAGCCGAATAAACCGGCAACCTGCATAACGCAAGGGCGGTTATCGCGGCGAGGCCTAGGAGGCCTGCAGGACCGGAATGATTGAATAAAGCTCGTCAGGCGTCAGCGTCAGGTCGACGGCAATCTTGATCGCCACCGCCAGGACCAGCAGCGCGAACAGGATGCGCAACTGCTCGGCCTTCAGCCGCTGGCCGACCTTGACGCCCCATTGCGCCCCGACCACGCCGCCGGCAGCGACCAGCAGGGCCAGCGGGATGTCGACCGTGTAGTTCGAGGTCGAATGCAGCACGGTGACGACCGACGTGACGAAGATGATCTGGAACAGCGACGTGCCAACCGCGACCATGGTCGGCATGCCGAGAATGAAGATCATCGCCGGCACAAGCAGGAAGCCGCCGCCGACACCCATGATGGCAACCAGGATGCCCGCGAACATGCCGATGCCCAGCACCGGCAGCACGCTGATGTAAAGGCGCGACACGCGGAAGCGCACCTTCCACGGCATGCTGTGCAGCCAGTAATGCTCGTGCAGCCGTCGACGCCGCGGCGCACCGGGGCGCTTGACCTCGACCAGCGCGCGCACCGCCTCGATCAGCATCAACAGGCCGACCGAGCCGAGCAGGATGACGTAGAGCAGCGAAATCGCCAGGTCGATCTGGCCCACATCGCGCAAGAAGGCATAAAGCCAGACGCCTAGACCGGCGCCGATCACGCCGCCGCCGACCAGCACGCCCCCCATGGCAAAATCAACATTGCCGTTGCGCCAGTGCGGGATCATGCCGGACATCGAACTGGCGACGATCTGGGGCGCCTGGGTGGCGACGGCGACGGGTGGCGGCACGCCGAGGAAGATCAGGGTCGGAGTCAGCAGGAAGCCGCCGCCCACGCCGAACACGCCGGACAGGAATCCGACGAAGCCGCCAATGGCGAGCAAAAGGAACGCATCGATCGAAAGTTCGGCGATCGGGAAATAGATCGGCATGGGAAGCGCAGTGGACTCCCGCCGCGTCTCCCGGTCAAGGGTTTAGGCGCGGTTTTGCCCCCTTTGGCGGAACTAGGCCCGCCGGGCCGGCGGTGATGACAGCGATGCGGGCCGGAAATCCCGCACGAAGGCGACAAAGTCCGCGGCCTCCATCGGGTGGGCCAGGTAGAAGCCCTGCGCCTCATCGACGCCGGCACTGGCCAGGAACGCCAGCTGTTCCTGCGTCTCGACCCCCTCGGCCACGACCTGCAGCCCCAGCGTCCGGCAGATCGCCACGATGGAACGGACGATTTCAGCATCGCTCTGGCTGGTCGCGGCATCGACGATGAAGGCGCGGTCGATCTTGACCATCTCGACTGGCAGTTCGCGCAAATATGACAGCGACGAATAGCCAGTGCCGAAATCGTCGATCGCCAGCGATATGCCCAGGTCGTTGATCGCCGCCAGATGCTTCGCCATGTCGCCGTCGGCGCCGACGAACGCCGACTCGGTGATCTCCAGCTGCAGGCTGGCCGCCGGCACCCCCGCCGCGGCCAACGCATCCTCGAGCACTGCCGGCAGGTAGTCCTGCTGCAACTGCACCGCCGAGATGTTGACCGAGACCACGAGGTTTTCGAGGCCGGCGCGGCGCCAGGCCGCCACCTGGCGGCAAGCCTCGTTGATCACCCACCGGCCGATCTCGATGATGATGCCCGACTGCTCGGCGATGGCGATAAAACGGTTCGGCGGCTGGATGCCGAACACCGGATGATTCCAGCGGATCAGCGCCTCGCAGCCGACCACCACCCCGGTCTTGATGTCGACCCGCGGCTGGTAGCGCAACAACAATTCGTTGCGCGACAGCGCCGTCGCCAGCGCGCTGCGGATGCGGATGCGCAGTTCCGGTTCCTGGCCCATATGGTCGGCGTACAGCACCACACCGTCGCTTGAATCGCGGGTGGCATGGTTCAGGGCCACGATCGCCTGGCGCAGGATCTCGACCGGCACGCGGCCGGCGCGGTCGGTGAAGGTCAGGCCCACGCGCACCCGGATCGACACTTCCTGTCCCGGCAGTGCGTACATGCCGCGCAGGCCGCTGGTCAGCTTGTTGGCCAGCTTCACCGCCACATCAGCGCTAGAGATGTCGGTCGCCAGTACGCCAAACCGCGCGCTCTCGATCCGCCCGACGGTGTCGTGACGCCGCACCAGCTCCGTCAGACGCGCGCCGACGAGGCGCAGCACGTCATCGCCGAACGGCACGCCGTAGGTCGAGACGATATCGTTGAAGTCGCCGACTTCGACGATGATCAGCGCGCAGGGATCGCCGCCGTCCTGCAACCCTTTCAGCGTCGCCCCGATCTGGCCCAGCAGGTATTGCCGGTTGAACAGGCCCGAGCGCGGATCGTTGTGCTGCAGTTCGGTGATCTTCTCGGCCGCCGCGTGATACTCGGACACGTCCAGCATCACGCCGTCGACAATCTTGTCGCCCGTCTCCGCAATCGTCAGACGCGCGAAGGCCTGCACCCAGCGCACCTCGCCGGTCCGGGCCAGGACGCGGAACTCGGCCCGCCAGGTGTCGCCGTCGATGCCGTCGCGCACGAAGTCCTGTTTCGAGCGCGTCATCCACTCGCGATCGTCGGGATGGGCGATGGCATGGAACGGCAGGCCGCTATGCGGCACGATGGCGTCCGCCTCGTAGCCCAGGATGCGGGTGATCTGCGGACTGACGAAGGTGAAGCGCACATCGCCGGCGCCGTGCGCGATGAACTGATAGACGATGCCGGGAATGCCGCTGGTCACGTTCTGCAGCGCGATGGTCTTCTGCTTCAACTGGATTTCGGCGCGCTTCATGTCGGTGATGTCGAGCTGCACGACGACCGCGGCGGTGTCGCCCTCGTGGTCAAGCGCCGCGAAGATCAGGCGGAACCAGCTCTGCTCGGCGGTCCAGCGGTTGGCGTATTCCAGCGCCTGCAACGGGCGGCGCTTGCTCACCACTTCGCGCAGGGCCAGGGCGATCTCGGCGCCGTCGCGCCCGTAGGGGCCGTCGCTCGCCTCGCACAGGTCGATGAGATTGGCGCCAGTGCCGTAATCGGCATCGCCCTTGCCGACCCGCATGCCGAACTGCTGCCAGGCGCGGTTCAGCGCCACCACGTTGCCGTCGCGGTCGAGCAGCGCGATCTGCGCCGGCACCGCGTGCATGACCGCCCATTGGGTCGCGATGGTCTCGGACATGCGCATGTTCTGGTCGTCGAGAAACGTGTTCTCGCGCGCCAGGATGTCGATATAACGCCAGCCAAGATATTTCACCGCCGCCATCCCGCAGAGCAGGACCGGCATGACGGCCAGCCACACGCCGAGGGCGCCGGCCATCCAAAAGGTGATCAACGCGGACGCCGCGAGGGCCGTGACGGCAACGCCCGTCGACCAGAACAGGAACCGCCTGCTCTCCAACCTGTGACGCCGCGCCATCCTTGTGCCGTCCATGCCCCGACTCCGCGTACGCGCGAGGAAGGGACGCTGTCGGGAACTGGTTATCGGACGGAATGAGACTCGCCAAATTGCCAGCATCCGGATCGGCAGCCCCGCTACCCGGACGGCGTCCTGACGGACAGTCCTTGGGCCGGAGGCTTTGCGTCCCGCTCTCTCGAACGGTTTGCCTTTATCGAACCTGCCAGCGCACAGGAGACCAGTAGGCCGCCTAGGGGCGAGAAGGTGTCCGGCGCAAAACCCGCCGAAAAAAGCGAATTATTGGGGTTTTCCCGCTAAATTGCCAGAGAATTTACTGGACGATGTTTCGCGCATTCCGGTTGCGGTGCGGCAATGCGCGGTTACGGGAGGGCATGCGGCATGCTATTTCCCTGCCCATGAAGAACGCCCTGGTCACCGGCGCCGGCGTCCGCATCGGCCGCGCCATTGCCCTCGACCTCGCCCGCCACGGCTGGGCGGTCGCCGTGCACTACAACGGCTCGGGCCATGATGCCGCCGCCGTGGTGCGCGAGATCCGCAGCCATGGCGGCAAGGCCGCTGCCGTCCAGGCCGACCTCGCCGATGCCGCCGCCGTGGCCGCCCTGGTGCCCGAGGCCGAGCAGGCCATCGGCCCGCTGACCCTGCTGGTGAACAACGCCTCGATCTTCGAGTACGACACGGCCGACAGCGCTACGGTCGGCGGCTGGGACCGGCAGCTCGACATCAACCTGCGCGCGCCATTCTTCCTGTCCCAGGCTTTTGCCAAGCAACTGCCCGCCGACGCGGCCGAGGGCAATATCGTCAACCTGATCGACATGCGGGTGTGGAAGCTGTCGCCCTTCTTCGCGTCCTACACCGTCAGCAAGACGGGCCTGTGGACGCTGACCCAGACGCTGGCCATGGCGCTGGCGCCGCGCATCCGCGTCAACGGCATCGGCCCCGGCCCCACTTTGGCGAACGCGCACCAGAAGCCGGGCCAGTTCGAACGCCAGGTCGCGGCCACGCCGCTGCAGCGGGGCGCGACGCCCGACGAGGTTGCCGCCACGGTGCGCTACCTGGTGGATACCCGCAGCATTACCGGCCAGATGATCGCGCTCGATGGCGGCCAGCACCTGCCGCTGGTCCCCGGCCCGCAACTCGACAAGTAGGACGAGCATGTTCACCGTCTTCGTGCGCGGCCTCCGGCTCGAGGCCGAGATCGGCATCTGGGACCAGGAAAAAGGCCGCCGGCAGCCTATCGTCATCGACATCGAAATGGACCTCGCCACCGGCCACCCGGTTTCCCACCGCCTGGCCGACCTTGTCCGCTACGACCTAGCGGCCGAGGCCGCCACACGGCTGGTTGCAGCCGGCCATATCGACACTGTCGAAACCCTGGCGGAGCGGATTGCCGACCATTGCCTGGGCGATCCGAGGGTGGAAAAGGTCCGGGTGCGGATCGATAAGCCCGAAGCCGTACCGGCCGCCGACGGTGTCGGCGTCCTGTTGCACCGGGAACGCTAGCTTTCCCCTACGGGCATCATAAATTCGTCAAATGACCGACGATTTTTTCTTGACTTCACCGCTGCTCCGGACCCCCGTCGGGCCCGGTCGACGGGTTTTGTACACAGCGGTGTTTCCGCCCGGTGGTAATAGCGAATCGCTGCGTGATTGTGGCGGGAGCACGACAATCGAATGACGGGGCAAAAAATTTACCAGTGTTTTCAAATACTTGTATTTTGCCTATTTTTTGATCAAGGCGTTCAAACTGCCGGGTTTAGCTTGGAATCATTGCCTTGGCGCATACCTGCTCACAGATTTATCCACAGATTCCGTGGATAGGTTTTGCAGTGCCGCAACGAGGCCATTTGTTACCCCCAAATTGCACCTGTCATCCGACGGTCATTCTGCCTGAAAAAGCCGCTACTTCCCGCAATGCAGCAAGCTGACGCCCCGCAATGATCGACGACGAGCTTCCGGCAACCGAGACACCGCGCCAGGGCGTGGAGGTGATCCGCGCCCAGCTCGCGACTCTCCCGGGCAGCCCGGGCGTCTACCGCATGCTCGCCGCCGATGGCGAGGTGCTGTACGTCGGCAAGGCGCGCAACCTCAAGAACCGGGTGACGAGCTATACCCGCCTGACCGGCCTGACCGAACGCATCCTGCGGATGGTCGAGCGCACCGCCTCGATGGAGATCGTCACCACCCATACCGAGCCGGAAGCCCTGCTGCTCGAGGCCAACCTGATCAAGCGGCTGAAGCCGCGCTACAACGTCTTCCTGCGCGACGACAAGTCGTTCCCCTACATCATGATCACTGCCGACCATGACTATCCGCAGGTGGCCAAGCATCGCGGCGCGCGTGCACGGCCCGGCGACTATTTCGGTCCCTTCGCCTCAACCTGGGCGGTGAACCGCACGCTCTCCGCGCTGGCCCGCGCCTTCCCTTTGCGCACCTGTACCGACAGCGACTTCGCGACGCGCACGCGGCCCTGCCTGCAGTACCAGATCAAGCGCTGCACCGCGCCATGCACCGGCCGCATCGGCCGTGACGACTATCTCGCCATCGTGGAAGAGGCGCGCGACTTCTTCACCGGCCGCAACGACGACCCAACCAAGGCGCTGAACCAGCGCATGCAGGCCGCCAGCGAACGGCAGGAGTTCGAGGAGGCGGCGCTGTACCGCGACCGCATCCGCGCGCTCGCCCACATCACCGCGCACCAGGACGTGAATGTCTCAGGGCTCGGCGAGGCCGATGTCGTCGCCCTGCACCAGGATGCCGGCCAGACCTGCATCCAGATCTTCTTCTTCCGCGCCGGACAGAATTTCGGCAACCGCGCCTATTTCCCGCGGCACGGCGCCGACGAGCCGGTCGATGCGATCATAGCCGCCTTCCTGGCCCAGTTCTACGACGGCCGCCCGGTGCCGAAGCAGATCCTGCTGTCGGTCGCGCCAGAGGGGCCGGCGCTGATCGCCGAGGCGCTGGGCATCAAGGCCGGCCACAGGGTCGAACTGGCCGTGCCCCAGCGCGGCACCCGCAAGTCACTCGTTGAGCACGCGCTGACCAATGCGCGCGAGGCCCTGGCCCGCCGCCTGGCCGAAAGCGCCTCGCAGCGCCTGCTGCTCGACGGCCTGATCGAACTGTTCGACCTCGACGGGCCGCCAAACCGCATCGAGGTCTACGACAACAGCCATATCCAGGGCCGCCAGGCCATTGGCGGCATGATCGTCGCCGGGCCCGACGGCTTCATCAAGAACGCCTACCGCAAATTCAACCTGTCCGATGAAATCGCCAAGGGCGGCGACGACTACGCCATGATGCGCTCGGTCCTGCTGCGCCGCTTCGGCCGCCTGGTGAAGGAGGACCCGGAACAGAAGACCGAGAACTGGCCCGACCTTGTCTTGATCGACGGCGGCCCGGCCCAGTTGAAGGTCGGCGAAGAGGTGCTCGCGGAACTCGGCATCGTGGACGTGGCGCTCATCGCGATCTCGAAGGGCCCCGACCGCAATGCCGGCCGCGAGCAGTTCCACCGCCCGGGCCGCGCGCCCTTCACGCTGGAACCGCGCCACCCCGTTCTGTATTTCCTGCAGCGCCTGCGCGACGAGGCGCACCGCTTCGCCATCGGCGGCCACCGCGCGCGCCGCTCGAAGGCGGTCGGCATTTCCACCGTCGACGAAATTCCCGGCATCGGACCGACGCGCAAAAAGGCGCTGCTGATGCAGTTCGGCTCCGCCCGCGGCATCGCCGAGGCCGGCCTTGCCGACCTGGAAAAGGTCGCCGGCATCAGCACCGGCGTCGCCAAGCGCATCTACGACCACTTCCACGGCGAGGGCTGACGCCACCCTCCATTCTTTCATTCCTCATGCTGAGCCCGTCGAAGCGTGACGGCGGCACCGGCCGTGCGGCGGCCTCACCCTTCGACAAGCTCAGGATGAGGCCGACTTTGACGGGCCATTAGAGTTCGCCCGGGCTTCGTGTATCCTCGGCAAAACGCTGCGGGGAAACGTCCATGTCCGAGGTTCTCACGTCGCTGGATGGCGATGGCATCTGCACCATCACCGTGAACCGGCCCGAGGCGCTGAACGCCATCAACGGCGTCACCTGGCCGCAGCTGGACAAGGCGGTGCGCGATGCCGCGCTCGACCCCGGCGTGCGCGTCGTGGTGATGACCGGCGCCGGCCGCGCCTTCAGCGCCGGCGGCGACATCAAGAGCTTCGGCACGCTGGACCCGAACGACGCCATTGCGCAGAAATGGGCCGGCACGCCGGTCTGGGGCGAAATCGAAATCCGCACCGACCTGGTTGATCGCGGCAGCGACGCGGTGCGCCTGATGCATGCCATGCCCAAGCCAACCATCGCCATGTGGCATGGCGCGGCGGCCGGCATGGGCGCCGCCTATGCCCTGGCCTGCGATTTTCGCATTGCGTCCGATGCCGCGTTCATGGCCACGGCCTATGCCAGGATCGGCCTGCCCGGCGATGGCGGCATAACTTATTACCTGCACCACCTTGTCGGACCCACCAAGGCGCGCGAGTTAATGTGGCTGGGGGACCGCGTCGACGCGGCGGAGCTGCTCCGCCTCGGCATCGTCAGCAAGGTCGTCCCCGAGGGGGAATTGATGCAGGAAACCATGGCCCTGGCCCGCCGCCTTGCCGCCGGCTCGCCCGTCGCAACGCGCCTCATCAAGCAGAACCTTCTGGCCGCTGAAACCGAAAGCGTCGAGACGGTGATCGATAAGGAAAGCTACGGCATGGCGCGCGCCGGCCGCACCGAGGATTTCCGCGAGGCGCTGAGCGCCATGGCGCAGAAGCGCCCGCCCGTGTTCAAGGGGATCTGACCATGCGCAACATCGGCGTCGGCATGGGCATCATGGAACTGCCGTTCAGGGACGGCGCCGGCTTCTGGCGCTGGGTCGACCTGTGCGAAGCCGGCGGCATCGACTCCCTGTGGCAGAGCGACCGCATCATCAGCCGCGAACCGGTGCTGGAAACCATGACCGTCATGGCGGCGCTGGCCGGCCGCACGAGGAAGATGAAGTTCGGCATGAACGTGCTGTCGGTCGCGCTGCGCGACCCGGTACTGGTCGCCAAGCAGTGCGCCACCATCGACATGCTGTCCGGCGGCCGCCTGCTGCCGGCCTTCGGCATCGGCAGCCCGACCGGGCTGGAATGGGCGGCGATGAACATCGACACCAAGACGCGCGGCGCCCGCACCGACGAGGGACTCGAGATCATCCGTCGCCTGTGGGCCGAGGACGAGGTCACGTTCGATGGCCGCTTCTACAAGCTGGACAAGGCCACGATCAATCCGAAGCCGGTGCAGGCCGACCTGCCGCTGTGGATCGGCGGCTCGTCCGAGGCCGCGATCAAGCGCACCGCGCGGATCGGCACCGGCTGGCAGGCCGCCGCCGAGACGCCGGCCGAGATCGCACCACTGGTGCAGGCGATCCGCACCCAGGCCGCGGCCCTCGGCCGCAGCATCGACGAGGACCATTTCGGCATCGGCATTCCGTTTCGCTTCGGCCGGCCCGACGATCCGGGCGTCGCGCGCGTGATGGATGCCTATCGCAAGCGCGTGCAGCGCGACCCGCTGGACTATTTCGCCATCGGCGACGCCACCACCGTGATGGACCGCATCAGCGCCTATGTGGATGCCGGCCTGTCGAAATTCGTGCTGCGGCCGGTGGCCAGCGGCGAGGACGACGTGCTGGCGCAGACCCGCCTCGTGGTGGAACAGATCCTGCCCAAGGCCGCGGCACGCTGGCCAAAGGTGAAGAAGAAGGCGGCCGTCGCCTGAGAGGCGTCGTCACCCTTCGACAAGCTCAGGATGAGGAAGGTCTAGAAATATTTAATTTGCCTCATGCTGAGCCTGTCGAAGCGTGAGGCGCGTAAAACCGTTACCACACCCCGGTATTCGGCATCGACTTCCACGGCTCCTGCGGCGGCAGCGACGCGCCGGCTTGCAGCAGTTCGATCGAGATGTTGTCGGGCGAGCGCACGAAGGCCATGCGGCCGTCGCGCGGCGGACGGTTGATGGTGACGCCGCCGTCCTGCAGCCGCTGGCACGCGGCGTAAATGTCATCGACACGATAGGCCAGGTGGCCGAAATTGCGCGCGCCGCCAAGAACCTCCGGGTCCCAGTTGTAGGTCAACTCGACCTGCGCGCTCTCGTCGCCCGGTGCGGCAAGGAACGCCAGCGTGTAGCGCCCTTGAGGATAGTCGCGCCGGTCGATCAGGTTCAGGCCCAGCAAATTGAAGAAGGCAATCGAGGCGTCGAGGTCACTGACCCGCACCATGGTGTGGAGATATTTCATGGCTCAGATTTTACCACGCCCGCGCCGGACGCGCCAGTTTGATCTTGACTTTATTCCTATATTGCGCTAGTCTTGCGCCGCCCCAAGGGTCTTCGTTCTTGCCCATCGTGAAGCGATTTTGCGCCGCTGCTGCGATAGCGGATTTAAGCGGAAGCTGTGGAATCTAAGCCAGATCGCTCGATTCTAAGCGGGGCGTGGCGAATCTAAGCGGGAGATAGCGGGTTTAAGCTGGCTGTCGCCACGGGAATGGCGGATTTCCGCGACTTCGCTCGTCGGAAATTTTTATGTGAGGACTTTCAGCACGGCCGGGTCGAACGGCGCCAGCTGGTCCAGCTGTCCGGCCCGCACCTTCTGCACCCAGTTCGGATCCTGCAGCAGGGCGCGGCCCACGGCGACGAGGTCGAAGTCGCCACGCGCCAGCATCTCGACCAGGCGGCCAAGATCGGCCGTCGTGCGCTCCGCCGGCTTGCCGGCGAGCGAGGTGAAGAAGTCCTGGTCCAGGCTGACCGAGCCCACGGTGATCGCCGGTTTGCCCGACAGCTTCTTGGTCCAGCCCGCCAGGTTCATGTCGCTGCCCGCGAATTCCGGCTCCCAGAAGCGGCGCGTCGAACAGTGGAAGCCATCGACGCCGGCCGCCACCAGCGGCGCCAGAAACGCGGCCAGTTCGTCGGGCGTCTCGGCCAGTTTCGCGGCGTAGTCCTGCTGCTTCCATTGCGAGAAGCGCAGCACGATGGGGAAATTGTAAGCGGTGCGCTTGCGGCATTCCTTGATGATCTCGACCGCGAAGCGCGTGCGCGCGACGAGGTCGCCGCCGAAGCGGTCGGTGCGCAGGTTGGTGCCGGCCCAGAAGAACTGGTCGATGAGATAGCCGTGCGCGCCGTGCAGTTCGATGCCGTCGAAGCCGAGGCGATGCGCCGTCGAAGCCGCGGTGGCAAAGGCGTCGATGACGTTCTCGGCCTCCTCAATCGTCATCGGCGCGCCGATCTGCTTGCCTGGTTTGAACAGGCCGGACGGGCTGGCCGGCGGCACGCCCTCGTTGGGGCCATTCTCGGCCCGGCGGATGCCGCCGACATGCCACAACTGCGGGAAGATGCGGCCACCGGCGGCATGCACCTCCTCGACCACCTTGGCCCAGCCGATCAGCGCGTCGTCGCCATAGAATTGCGGCACGTTCGGATCGTTGCCGGCCGCGGGGTGCGGAATCCAGGCGCCCTCGGTGACGATCAGGCCGACACCGCCCTCGGCGCGGCGGCGGTAATAGGCGGCCACGTCATCGCCTGGCACGCCATCGGGCGAATGCGAACGCGTCATCGGCGCCATGACGATGCGGTTGGGCAGGGTCAGCCCGTTCAGCTTGAAAGGCGTGAACAGCGGCGCGACGGCAGGCGCCACGGGGGTCTGGGTCAATGAACTTACCTTCAGCGCGAGAGGACGAGCGGGCCGGTCGCCGGTGCGCTGGGATCGACCTTGCGATGGTTGATCTCGATCAGCAGCGTGACGGCGGCAGACGGTTCGGTGAACGTGGCGAGGTCGCCGACGATACTAGCGCGATAATCGGGATCGCGCAGTAGCGCCAGCGCGTCATCAACGCTGTCGAACCACAATTCGGCGACACCGTCGAAGTCGTAACCCGGCGGCGGGTCCATGAAGACGTGGTTCTGGCGGTAGCGCCGCACCAGCCGGTCGGCCGCCGGCACCTTGAGCAGCATCGGCGCGTGCTGGTCGCGCCAGCGGGCGATGAAGTCGGCGCGCGAGGTGCCGGCCTTGCGCTTGACGAAGGCGAGCAGCGCGAACGCCCCCTCGCCGCGGTCGAACTCCGCCCATTCCTGGCAGAACAGGCTGAACTTCAGCACCTGGGTCGAGAAGACACGCGGCTCGTCCGGGATCATCGTGCCAGTGGTGCTGGGGTCGGTCCAGACACCGCGCATGTCCTCCATGCTGCGCAGCCACAACAAGGCGACGCCGTCATAGTCGTTGACCAGTTCCGGCGGCAGGTCGGCGCGCTGCACCTTGGCGCACTGGCGCACACCGGTGAAATGCTTGCCCATGGTGGCGGCAAACTGGCTGGCCAGCGCCGAATGTTCGCGCCAGCGCTTGCGAAACTCCATGTGGTCGGTCGCCGGGTTCCGCTTGGCCAGGTAAATCCACTTGATCGACATGTTTCCTCTTTGGCGTTTCGTCTTATGGCGCGGCTTCCACCCTGAGCGTGGTGCCGTTCTGGCCGGTGACGCGGATCGCGGCGCCGGTGTCGAGGTCGGGGCCCTCGGCCAGCCACAGGGAGTCGTTGACCCTGACCTTGCCGCGGCCATGGCGGATCGGATCGGCCACCGTGCCCGTGCTGCCGATCATCAGGTCCGACGGTTCGCGCAACTGACCCTGCCCGCCCATGGGCCGGCTACGGTACCAGCGCCAGCCAACGTAGACGGACGCCAGAGCAAGAACGGCGAACAGCAGGAACTGGGTCCAGAGCGGCATGGCCACCGCTACGACGACCAGCGCCGTGATCCCCGCCGCGATGCCCAGCCACATGAGGAAGATGCCCGGCGACAGCAGCTCAAGGCACAGCAGCAGGCCGCCGGCCACGGCCCACCAGCCGGCATCCGGCAGCAGTGACGCGAAGTCAGCCACGGCTCAGGTCCGGTTCCACGGGCCGACCTTTGCGACGGCATCAGGCCCCAGCGCGTCCTTGACCAGCGCGCTGATGCCGCCGATGGAGCCGGCCAGGCCGCTGGCCTCGACCGGCAGCATGACCAGCTTGGCGTTCGGCCCGGTGCCGATGGCGTGCAGCGCCTCGACATATTTCTGCGCTACGAAATAGTTCAGCGCCTGCACGTTGCCGGCACCGACGGCCTCAGAGACCGCCTTGGTCGCCATGGCCTCGGCCTCGGCCAGGCGTTCGCGCGCCGAGGCGTCGCGGGTGGCGGCCTCCAGCCGGCCTTCCGCGGCCAGGATCTGCGCCTGCTTCTCGCCCTCGGCCTTGAGGATCTCCGCCTGGCGATAGCCCTCGGCCTCGAGCACGCGGGCGCGCTTCTCGCGGTCGGCGTTGAGCTGCTTGGCCATGCTGGCCACCACGTCGTCCGGCGGGCGCACGTCCATCAGCTCGACGCGGGTGATCTTGGTGCCCCAGGGTCCAGTGGCGGCGTCCAGCACATTCAGCAGGCGGACGTTGATCTCATCGCGCCGCGACAGCACCTCGTCCAGGTCCATGGCGCCGATCGACGTGCGGATGTTGGTCAGCGCCAGGGCGATGACCGACGAGTTGAGGTCGGCCACCTGGTAGGCCGCCTGCTCGGGCACCATGACCAGGTAGAACACCACGCCATCGACGGTGACCGTCGCGTTGTCCTTGGTGATGACCGTCTGCGACGGGATGTTGAGCACCTGCTCCTGCACGTTCATCCGGTGGCCGATCAGGTCGACGAACGGGATGATCAGGTTCAGGCCCGGCTTCAGCGTCGTGCGGTAGCGGCCGAACCGCTCGACCGTCCACTGATAGCCTTGCGGCACGATCTTGATGCCGAGATAGAGGACGAAAAGAACGAGAAAGACGAGAACGAGGACGACGGTGAGCGCGACGGTCATGGGGCCTCCCGGGGCTGCCCGCAGTATGGCGGCGCTTGGCCCGGCACTCAACCGCCGCGCGCAAACCGGTTGCGGCGGGAACGATGCCGCACCACACTCCCGCCCCAACGAGGTGCGTGATGCTTTTGCTGCCTGTCGCCGGTCTGGTCCTCGCCGCGTGGTGCTGGACCTGTGGCGTGGCCTTCCTCCGGCATGTCGGGAGCCGGACGTACATGCGGCAGGTCAGCCCGTGAGGGCCCTGCTGCCGCCCGCCGCGATGGTGCTGGCCTGCACCTGCTGGGCCTTCGGCACGGTCGGCATCAAGGCGCTGGTCGATGACCTGGCCTCGACCGAGATCGCCTTCCTGCGCTTCGCAGCCTCTGCGCTGGTGCTGTGGCTCATCGTGGCGCTTACTGGCCGGCTCAAGCGTGTGCGCGGCGCTGGTCGGGCGCCGTTCATCATGGGCATCTGCGAGCCTTTCCTGGTCAGCATGCTGCTGATCGGCGGCATGGCGTACAGTTCCGCCACCCACGCGGTTGTGCTTTGGGCCATCTCGCCCACGGTGGCGCCCGTGATGGGCCGCGTATTTCTGGGTGAACGTATCGGCGTCACGATCTGGATCGGCGCGGCGCTCGCTCTCACAGGTGCGTTCGTGCTGGTCGGTGGCAATACGCTCGGTGCCACCTCGCTGATCGGCGATGCGATGTTTATCTTGAGTGTCTTCGTCTCTTGCCTCAACCAGGTCCTCGGCCGGAAGGTGGCAACCGGCGGCGGCGACCCCATGGTGACCTCGGCCATGCAGATTACCGTCGCCATGGTCCTGGCCCTCGTCGCCATGCCCGCAATTGGCGGTTCGCCGCTTCCCGCCATGACGCCAGGCATCTTTGTCCTGGTGATCAGCCTGGGCGTCTTCGCCAACGGCCTGCCCTTTGTGCTCTACAATTACGCCCTTCGCACCGTGCCGGTGGCGAGAATGGGATTGTTCCTGCCGATGGTCGCGCCGATCGGCACGTTGCTCGCTGCGGTGTGGCTGGCGGAACCGGTCACAGGCAACGCCCTTGCCGCACTGGCGCTTATGCTTACTGGCGCCTTCCTGCCGCAGGTGACGCAGCGCCGGACCCGCTGAAACGAAAACGGCCGCCCCTTGCGGGACGGCCGTCGTCGTGGATGCAGCGACGGTCTAGTCGTCCGCGGTGAGGTCGCGGTCCTTGGTCTCCGGCACGAAGATCAGGCCGATGACGAAGGTCATCGACGCAATCGCGATCGGATACCAAAGGCCAGCATAGATGTCGCCAGTTGCCGCCACGAGGGCGACAGCGATTGGCGGCAACAGACCACCAAACCAGCCATTGCCGATGTGGTACGGCAGTGACATGCCGGTATATCGGATGCGGGTCGGGAACAGTTCAACCAGCGCCGCGGCGATCGGCCCGTACACCATGGTCACCAGAATGGCCAGGTAAACGAGCAGCGCGATCAGCAGCGGCGTGTTGATCGCCTTGGGGTCGGCACTGGCGGGATAGCCAGCGGCCCTGACGGCGTCCGTCACCGACTTCACGAAGGCGGCGCGCTGGGTGGCAAAAGCGGCCCCGTCGAGAGGGTTGCCGTTGACGGAGTCGAACGACGCCTGACCCACGCGGACCTTGGCAACCGTACCTGGCGGCGCCTTCTCCATCTGGAAGTTCACGGACGAGGCAATGAGTGCCTGACGCGCGACGTCGCAGGAGTTCTTGAAGACGCGACCGCCGACCGGGTCGAACAGCAGGTTGCAGTCCGCCGGATCGGCAACCACAGACACCGGTGCACTCGCCAAGGCCGATTCCAGCGCCGGATTGGAGGCGTGGGTGATCATGGCGAACGTCCAGTGGTAGGTCACCGCGCCGAGGAGGCAGCCTGCGAGGATGATCGGCTTGCGGCCGATCTTGTCGGAAAGCCAGCCGAAGAACAGGAAGCCGACGGTGGCGATGATCAACGCGATGATCAGCGCCTCGTCAGCCGTGTTTGCCGGCACCTTCAGCGTATTGACCAGGAACAGGCGGGCGTAGAACTGACCGCCGTACCAGATCACCGCCTGGCCGGCCGTCAGACCGAACAGGGCTATGAGCGCGATCCGACCGTTCGTCCAGTTGCCGAAGGCTTCGGACAACGGCGCCTTGGAGCGCCTGCCCTCATCCTTCATCTTCTGGAAAGCGGGAGATTCGCTCAGCGTCAACCGGATCCAGATCGATACACCGAGCAGGACGATGGAGAGCAGGTACGGAATGCGCCAGCCCGACCACAGGCCCGGATCCTCGAACTGCGCCGGTGTGACGTTGTTGCGGACGATGTAGACCACGAGCAGCGACATGAACAGGCCGATGGTTGCCGTCGTCTGAATCCACGAGGTGAAGAAGCCGCGCCGGCCCCGCGGCGAGTGCTCCGCCACATAGGTTGCCGCGCCGCCATATTCACCGCCAAGGGCAAGGCCCTGCAGCAACCGGAGGAAGATGAGGATGGCGGGCGCGAGCCAGCCGAGCGTTGCGTAACCCGGCACCAGACCGACGAGGAACGTCGAGAGGCCCATGATGGTGATGGTCACGAGGAAGGTGTATTTGCGCCCGACAAGATCGCCGAGGCGGCCGAACACCAGCGCGCCAAACGGACGCACGAGGAAGCCGGCGGAGAAGGTGAGGAGGGCGAAGATGAACTGGGTGTTGGCGTCAAACGCGGAATAGAAGGCCTTGCCGATCTGTGCCGCCGTCCAGCCGTAAAGATAGAAATCGTACCATTCGAAGACGGTACCCAGCGAGGAGGCGAAAATTACCTTCCGCTCTTCCTTCGGCGTCACCACGCGGCCCGATCCGGCCTCAGCCATTGCGCTCATGATATCAACCCCTCCCTCGATTCTTGACTGACCGGCCCTTATTTATCGACCGGCGCTCAAAAGCATTGCACCTTGTTCGTAGTCGATCAATACGGATAAGCGCCTAGTTCCGCCCGAAATCCGCCATGCTGCAATGCAACAACCCGGTTCCTCGCGACCAATGCGGATATAGTTAAAGCCATGAAAGACATATCCAAGACCCCCGCCTGGGTCGCCCTCACCGCCCATAAACGGGCCATTGAGCGGGTTCATCTGCGTGACCTCTTCGCCGGTGACCCGCAACGTTTCGCCAAGTTCAGCCTGAGCCTGGGAAACCTGTTTCTGGACTTCTCGAAGAACCGGCTGGATGGCGAGACGCTGCGCCTGCTGCGCACGCTGGCCGTCGAGGCCGATGTCGCCGGCGCCACCGCCAAGATGTTCGGCGGGGAAGCGATCAACAACACCGAAAACCGTGCCGTGCTGCATGTGGCGCTGCGCAACCGGTCGGACCGGCCAATGCTTGTTGACGGCAAGGACGTGATGCCGGGCGTGCGCGCGGTCCTGGCGCACATGGGCGCGTTCGCAGACGCCGTGCGCGGTGGCACGTGGAAGGGCGCGACCGGCAATCTAATCCGCGATGTGGTCAACATCGGCATTGGGGGTTCCGACCTCGGCCCCGCCATGGCGGTGCAGGCGCTGTCGCCGTACCAGCAGAAGAACCTGACGTTCCATTTCGTGTCGAACGTCGACGGCGCGCACATCGCCGACACGCTGGAGAAACTCGACCCCGCCACCACGCTGTTCGTGATCGTCTCCAAGACGTTCACGACGCAGGAGACGATGGCAAATGCCGGCACGGCGCGGGATTGGCTGGTTCGCGCACTCGGCGCCGATGCCGTTGCAAAACACTTCGTGGCTGTCTCTACCAACGCGGCCAAGGTGCGCGACTTCGGCATTGCGTCCGACAACATGTTCGGCTTCTGGGACTGGGTCGGCGGGCGCTATTCGCTGTGGTCGGCAGTGGGCCTGTCGCTGATGCTGGCCATCGGGCCAACGCAGTTCGGCAACTTCCTGGCCGGGGCGCACGAGATGGACGAGCATTTTCGCACTGCGCCGCCGGAGCAGAACCTGCCGCTGACGCTGGCGCTGATCGGCATCTGGTATGTGAATTTCTTCGGCTGGTCGCACCATGCGGTGCTGCCCTACGAACAGCGGCTGGCGCGTTTCCCGGCCTATCTGCAACAGGCCGACATGGAGAGCAACGGCAAGGGCGTGACGCGCGACGGCAAGCCGGTGTCACATGCGACCGGGCCGATCCTGTTTGGTGAACCGGGCACCAACGGGCAGCATGCCTTCTACCAGTTGTTGCACCAGGGCACGCAGATTGTGCCCGCCGATTTCATCGCCGCGGCAACCAGCGCGACCGAGACCGGTCGGCACCACCCGCTGCTGCTGGCGAATTTCCTGGCGCAAAGCGAGGCCCTGGCCTTTGGCCGGACCTTGGTCGAGGTGGTGGAAGCCGAGCCCGTGGCGCCTGCCCTGGTTCCGCACAAGGTCTTCCCCGGCAACCGGCCCAGCAACTCGATCCTGCTCCGGACGCTGGACCCGCACGCACTGGGCATGCTGATCGCCCTCTACGAACACAAGATTTTCGCGCAAGGCGTGATCTGGGGCATCAACTCGTTCGACCAGTGGGGCGTTGAACTGGGCAAGGTGTTGGCCGGTCGGATATTGCCGACGCTTGAAGGCGGGACGGCGGTTGCCGGCAACAGTTCGACCTCAGGCTTGCTTGACCAGATTGGCCGCTGGCGCGCCAAGCCGTGACGGTCGTCACGGCACCAGCCCCGCCGGTCATGCTGTGCTGGGACATGAGCGATTTCAGCGAATCGATTTCCGGTGCCACCGTGCCCCGTGCCGGGGCCCTGGGTGCCGTCGCCGCAAGGCACCAGGCCAACCGCCGCACCATGATCCTGACCGGCCTCTACACCCTGGCGCTGGCCGTTCTGGCAATTGCCAGCCTGCTGGGCCCAGACACCTTTTCGGGCGGGCGACGTGACTGGCTGCCATTCGTGACGCTCCCGTCCGGTCTACTCCTGCTTTGGGTCGGCGGCCGCTTTGCCCTGTGCCTGATGAACGACATGGCCCTGCGCCGTGACCGGCGCGACATCGAGCGCCTGCTGCAGACCGACGCCAATGCGCGGCAGCGCCGCTGACAATCCCATCCGGGACGAGAACCTGGCGCTGATCCTTTCAGTGCCGGCACGTAAGGCGCTGAACGGCCAGATACAACGGGCTGCGCGCACGGCATCCTGGCTGGCCATGGCTCTCGCGGCGGTTGGTACAGCAGCTATGGCCTCGATCCTGACGGCCTCTCCGATCGTGATCATCGCGGTTTTACTGGGCAGCGCGACAGCGCTGACGTTGGGCCTGGGTCGTACCCTGTGGCGGTACCGAAGAATGCGCCGCGGCCGGGCCGAACTGGACGCGCTATCCCGGCGGTATAACCGGCCTGTCTGAGGGCAATCCGTACAGAATAGATGCAAAGCGCATGGATCGTTTAGACCGGCTTTAAGCGGCGCCGCGGCACAAGCATGTCCAGACCGTCACCGTCATGGACATGCGCAAAGCAAATATCCACCCAATGGGACCACAGCGCCTGCTCACCCGCCTCTGGCGGCGCGAGGAGGGCATCAGTTCGCTCGACTTCGCGCTCGTGGCGCCGGTGCTGATGCTGTTCATGACCGGAATCATTGAGGTCGCGCTGGCGATGTTCGCCCAGCATGTCATGGAGGGCGCGACATTCAGCGCCTCCCGCCTCGGCAAGACCGGCGGCAGCGATGCAGGCCAGACCCGCGAGCAGAGTGGTCTGACCCCTAACGGTGATCCAAGGGTTGTGAGAGATTCAGCCCGTGTGATTCGTCCTGTCGGTCGCGCCGGAGCGTAGCGTAGGCGGGACCGACAGGACGCGGCAAGATGGTTTCCGGCGCCGGTGGCCGGTACTGCAGCGAG
>CANJGB010000032.1 GCA_947473805.1 Alphaproteobacteria bacterium | reverse complement strand
GGCCGGCGGTGTTGCGGTGATCAAGGTCGGCGGCGCCACCGAGGTCGAGGTCAAGGAGCGCAAGGATCGCGTCGACGACGCGATGCACGCCACCAAGGCCGCGGTCGAGGAAGGCATCGTTCCGGGCGGCGGCGCCGCCCTGATCTACGCCATCCGCGCTCTCGAAGGCATGAAGGGCTCCAATGCCGACCAGAAGGTCGGCGTCGACATCGTCCGCCGCGCGCTGCAGGCGCCGGTGCGGCAGATCGCCGAGAATGCGGGCGTCGACGGTTCGGTCGTCGCCGGCAAGCTGCTGGAATCGAAGAGCACGACGTGGGGATACAACGCCCAGTCCGGCGAGTATGTCGATCTGATCAAGACCGGCATCGTGGACCCGACGAAGGTGGTGCGCATCGCCCTGCAGGGCGCGGCGTCGATCGCCGGCCTGCTGATCACGACCGAGGCCATGGTCGCCGAGCGTCCGGAGCCCAAGGGCTCGCCGATGCCGGGCGGCGGTGGCATGGGCGGGATGGGCGGCATGGGCGGTATGGACTTCTAGTCCAGCCTTTCAGGCACTTACGCTTTGGGATGGGGCTGCCTTCGGGCAGCCCCATTTCTTTATGGCGCCGGTGCGAAAACCCGCAAGCGGTTGCCGTCGGGGTCCAGCGCCACGAAGGTGTGGCCGAAATCCAGTTCGACCGGCGCCTGGGCAATGGCAAGGCCGCGCGCCTGCCACGCTGCATGGGTGGCGCGCACAGTCTCGGCATCGACGACGGTAAAGGCGATCTCGCTGCCACCGGCCGGTGCGGTCGCGGCGGGCTCCAACCCCCTGCCGCTTCCACAGGCCCAGCATGATGCCGCCCTCTAGCGGCAACATCGCGAAGGTGGGCGATGTTTCGACCGGCTCGCGGCCCAGCAGGCCGGCATAGAAGTGGGCGCTGTCGGGTGGGTTGCCGACATAAAGCAGGGCAATGCTGAATTTCGGTGCGGTGTGCGACATGGTGTTCTCCCTTTTCGATAGGGCAGAACCTAAAGTCTGATACTGACAGTTTTTGTCAGCGGTCACTGCGGCGATATATTCTCGCTTTCCCGCCACTCTTTCAGCAGCGCCAGTCGCCGACGGGGATACTTTCGCACTGAAGATTTCAGCGCCACGATGCGATCCGCCCGGAAATGGCGGTTGCCTTGGCGCAGCTCGCACCACGCCACCACGACACGCACCTTGTCGAAGAAACCCATGGCGAAGGGCCAGATGAGGCGCCGCGTCACCTTGCCATTGCCGTCCCGATAATCGATGCGCAGTTTGTGCTCGGTACGGATCGCTTGCCGAACGGCCTGGATGTGGACGGTGCCGGTCGCCAGCTTTTCGCCCGGCCCGACCAGCAGGGATGAATTGTCGAGATTGTCCTTCAGGTCGCGCGGCAGGACGGCGGCGATCTTGGCCAGCGCGTTGTGCGCGGCCTTGCCCAGGGGGTCGTCCGCCCGCTGCGCAACCCAGCGTGAGCCCAGGACGAGCGCCTCTATCTCCTCCTCCGAGAACATCAGCGGCGGCAGCATGAAGCCGGGCCGCAGCACATAGCCGATGCCCGGTTCGCCATCGATGGCTGCGCCCTGGCCTTTCAGCGTCGCAATGTCGCGATAGACCGTACGAAGTGACACGCCCAGTTCATCGGCCATGGCTCCGCCGCTGACCGGTCCGCGGTGGCGCCGGAACAACTGAATCAGATCAAGCAGGCGTTGGGCGCGTGACACGATGACGTCCTGAATTCGGCATAGCTGACATTTTGTGTCAGCATAGCGGCCGCATCCAGTCCTTTCTGCCCGCCTCAGATGGCGAAGAAACCCACCGTAACCAGCGCCATGACGGCCGTCGCCAGCCATCCCATCACCACCATGGGCCACGGCAGCGTCAGCCGGCCCATGATGCGCGGGTTGACGGCGATCACCATCATCACCGCCATCAGCGGGGCTGAAAGCACCCCGTTGACGACGGCGCTCCAGTACAGCGCCCGGATCGGGTCGATGGAACTGAAGTTCAGTGCGACGCCGATCAGCGTCGCCGCGGTGGCGAAGATGATGAAGATGGCGACGAGGTTGGAAATCCCCATCCCCGTGATCGTGTCGATCCGGATGCGGGATAGTTCGGGTCCCGCGCGGCGCGGCGTGACGCACAACGGCTTCACGTGCCGCCGGTGCTGTTCCTCCACCTCCTGTCCCGCCTGCCAGAAGAACAGGTAGGGGCTGATCGTGGTGCCGAGAATGGCCACCATTGCCATGGCATGGGCGCCATCGAACACGAGAACCGGCACGAAGGTGCTGTACAGCGCATGTCCCCACGGCACATGTGCCGCGAACACCACCGCCACATAGGCGAATAGCGACAGCGTGGCCCATTTGAGTACGGCCGCGTAGCGGGCGTAGCTGATGAAGACTTCGAGCAGAATGCAGACAACGCCAAACAGGGCTGCGTAGAGCAGTTCAGGACCGCCGATGAGCAGCCCCAAAGCCGCGCCCATGGCGCCGAGATCGGCGCCGAGGTTGATCACGTTCGCGACCAGCAGCAGCACGACACCGCGCAGGATCCATGGCGAGTAGTGGCGGCGCAGGTTCTGCGCAATGCCGAACCCCGTTACGCTGCCGATCCGTGCGCTGATCTCCTGGATAACTGCCATGAGCGGAAAGCTGAACAGCATGGTCCACGTCAGGCCGTAGCCGAACTGCGCGCCAACCTGGCTGTAGGTGGCAATGCCGCTGGGGTCGTCATCGGCCGCGCCGGTCACGAGGCCGCGGCCGAGGCGGGCAAGAAAGCTTGCCCGTTTGGTTGGGCCAGGCGCGTCCGGCAATGTTCGGTCAGTCATGGTCTGGCTCGATTTAAGGCTACAATCTGCCGGACGCTCCGGATCGTTCTGCTGGGCAATCTATTGCACCATGCCAAACGCTGCAGACGCAAGTAAGTGCCCGGACCTGATGCCGCAGAGACAGTGCCGATATTGGGCCTAGAGTCGCAGCCGCTGGGTTGCGAAAGGCACATGCCAAGGATCGTCTCAGGGACAGGGTCGACATCATTACAGGCGCCGCCAGCGGTATCGGCAAGGAGATCGCCCACGCTTTTGTGCGCGAGGGCGCGAAGGTGGCGATCGCCGACCTCAATCTCGACGGTGCGAATGCCGTCGCCGACGAGATCGCGAAAGGCGGTGGCGGTGCGATGGGTGTCGCGATGGACGTGACCGACGAGGCGCAGGTCGATGCCGGCGTTGCGGAGGTCATGCGCAAGTTCGGCCGCATCGACATCCTTGTCAGCAATGCGGGCATCCAGCACATCGATCCGGTGGTGGATCTGTCCCTGGCCGACTGGCGCAAGCTGTTGGCCATTCATCTCGATGGCGCCTTCCTCACCACCCGCGCCTGTCTGCGCAACATGTACGCCAGTGGCCGCGGCGGCACCGTCATCTATATGGGCTCGGTCCATTCGAAGGAGGCGTCCCCCCTCAAGGCGCCCTACGTCACCGCGAAGCACGGCCTGATTGGCCTGTGCAAGGTGGTGGCCAAGGAAGGCGCGGCGCACGGCGTGCGCGCCAATGTCATCTGCCCCGGCTTCGTCCGCACGCCGCTGGTGGAGAAGCAGATCCCCGAACAGGCCAGGGAGCTCGGCATAAGCGAGGCCGACGTGGTCAAGAAAGTGATGCTCAAGGAAACAGTTGACGGCGAGTTCACCACCACAGCGGATGTCGCCGAACTCGCCTTGCTCTTTGCCGGCTTCCCGTCGAATGCGCTGACCGGCCAGTCGGTGGTCGTCAGCCACGGCTGGTTCATGCAATAGCCCCGAAGAACTGCTGGCGGCCACGGCGGGGATGGCGGTATTTTCCCCCGCCATCTGCCACGACCGGGGTGCCGCATCTTGTCCGACAAGCCGAAAGAGTCGCTGCCCCAGCTGCTGATGATGGGCGCTGTGCCCAAGCTCGGGCGCGAGCTTGAACGTTCCTTCCAACTGCACCGCTACTGGCGCGAGGCCGATGGCGAGGCTTTCCTGTGCGTTGTCGGCCGCGACATCAGGGCTTTGGTGACCTATACCGGCATGCGCCGCACCGATGCGGCCCTGCTCGACCTGCTGCCGAGTCTGGAGATCATCGCCAATACCGGCGCCGGCTACGAAAGCGTCGATATCGCCGAGGCCCGCCGGCGCGGCATCACAGTCACCCACAATCCCGGCACCAACACCGTGGCCGTCGCCGAACTGGCGATGATTCTGGTACTCGACCTTGCGCGCCAGGTGACCTCGTCCGACCGCTACCTGCGCGATGGTCTTTGGGTCAGCAAAGGCAAGCTGCCGATGATCCGCGGTGTCGCCGGCCGCCCCCTCGGCATTGTCGGTCTCGGCCGCATCGGGCTGGAAGTGGCGAAGCGCGCGGCCGCTTTCGACATGCCGGTCCTCTATCACAACCGGCATCCGCGTACCGATGTGCCCTATACCTACGTGTCCGACCTGGTCGAGCTCGCGCGGCGCGTCCATTTCCTCGTCATCGCGACGCCGGGCGGCGAGGGCACGCGCCGCATGGTCGGACGTGAGGTGATCGACGCCCTGGGGCCTGATGGCGCCATCGTCAATGTCGGCCGCGGCTCGATCATCGACGAGGCGGAACTGGTCCAGGCCCTGACTGATGGTCGGCTTGGCGGCGCCGGCCTCGATGTGTACGAGCGTGAGCCGCATGTGCCGCCAGCCTTGCTCGGCATGGCGAACGTGGTGCTGCAGCCGCACCAGGGCGGCAATACCATCGAGGCATTCGAGAATATTGTTGTTCTCACAGTGCGGAACCTTGAGGCCCATTTCGCCGGAAATCCGGTCCTGACACCGGTGCCTGCTGAAGCCTGACGACTTCGGGCTTCCCGATAGCCGTTGACCGCTCGCCTGCCGCCCTATTCAATTGCGGCACTAAAAAAATGCGACGGCTACACAGGGAGGAAACCATGTGCCGGACATCCAGGCTTGGCCGCGCCCAGGCCGCTATCCGCTTTATATCTATCTCCGCTTTTGCCGCGACTATCGGCCTGCCGGCGGTTGCCCAGACGGCCAATGAACCGATCAAGATCGGCACGCTGTTTTCCATGACCGGTTTCGGCGCCGTGGTCGGCGCCAGTTCGATGACCGCGCTCAACATGTCGCTGAAGGACCTCAACGATGCCGGCGGCATTATGGGCCGCAAGGTCGTCGTGGTCTCGGGCGACGACCAGAGCGATGCCACCATCGCGGTGGGTGAGGCCAAGCGCCTGGCCTTCCGCGAAAAGGTCGACTTCGTCTTCGGTCCCGCTTTCGGCTCCTTGGCCATTGCGACCGTGCCGGTCACGACCGAGGCGAAGATTGTGCAGTTCACGACCGCTGGTGCTGCCGAGCTGACCCCGGCCTTCGGGCCCTACCATTTCAGCAATTTTTCCGGCGTGCGCGCCCAGGCCGAGGCGATGATCGATATCGCCACCCGCGACCTTGGTTCGAAGGCACCGGCCCTGCTCACCGACACCAGCGCCAATTCCAAGGGTGTCGTGGTCGAGGTGAAAAACGTCCTGGCCCAGCGCGGCCTGAAACTGTTCGGCGAGCAGGCGTTCGAGCCGCGCACGCCTGATATGACGCCGCAAATCCTGTCGCTGCGCGCGGCCAAGCCCGACATCATCTTGAGTGTCAGCGGTTCGGGCGAGGATGCCGGCCTCATCCTCAAGACGCTGAAGGATGTCGGCTGGGATGTCAGGGTCGAAAGCATCGCGCTTGCCTTCCTGTCCACGGCCGCGCTCAAGGTCGCCGGGCCCGAGGCGTTCGAGAAGGCCATCGGCGTCACCTTCAAGGCGCTGACCTATTGTCCGAGCGATGCCCTCGGGGCGTCGGACTTCGCCCGCTTCGTCACCCGGATCGAAACGTTCGCCCCGGAACTGAAGGGCAAGCTGGCGGCGCCGAATGCGTTGTTCACCGCCGACCAGGTCAGCATGGTCAAGGCGGCGGTCGAGGCGACCAAGTCCACCGATGCCGCGAAAATCTCGGCGTGGCTGGAACAGAGTGTCGGCTCGGTACCGACGATCATGGGCAAGATGCAGGCCAGCAAGACCGAGCACATCATGCTGAGCTCCGGCTCGTTCGTCGGCGTGGTGCGGCCCGACCAAAAGCGGGCCGACGGCCTGTTGCAGCGCGCCGGCTGCTGAAGCCCAGGCTGACCGCGCGGTTTACCGCGCGGTCAGCGACCGGCGATAGGCGTGCCAGCCATCGGCACGCAAATGGCACGCGTCGCAGGCACCGCAGCCAAAGCCCCAGTCATGGCGGTTCGCCCGGTCCCCGGCGTAGCAGGTGTGGGTGTTCTCGGTAATGAGGTTGACCAGCGCCTGGCCGCCAATGTCCTCTGCCATCTGCCACGTCTGGCTCTTGTCGATCCACATCAGTGGTGTCTCGACCACCAGCCTTGATTCCATGCCAAGGTTGATTGCCGCCTGCAACGCCTTGATCGTGTCGTCGCGGCAATCCGGATAGCCCGAATAGTCGGTCTCGCAGACCCCCGTCACGATGTGCTTGATGCCGCGCTGGTGCGCGACGATGGCGGCAAACATGAGGAACACCAGGTTGCGTCCTGGCACGAACGTGCTCGGCAGGCCGTCGTCGCGGTTGCCGAACGGCAGGTCGGCGGTCAGGGCGCTGGCGCTGATGGCGCCGAGTACGTCCAATGGTATCACCACATCGGGCCCCAGCCGCGCGCCCCAATGGGGAAACAGTTCGACCAGTTTCTGGCGCAGCGGCAGGCGCACGTCCATCTCGATGGCGTGGCGCTGCCCATACCGGAAGCCGATGGTTTCCACCCGCTCGAAACGCGACAGCGCCCAGGCCAGGCAGGTCGTGGAATCCTGTCCGCCGGAGAACAGGATCAGGGCGGAAGAGGCGGGTGAAGTGCTCATGGCACGGTTCTAATCCCTCGTTGTCGCGCGTGCAATTCGGCGTCTGCGGCTCGCCCTTGCTTGACCAGTACGGCTATTGCCGGTATCGGTCCACTGCTTCAGCGGAGGAAGACATGAACGCTTTCCAGAAGGCGCCTGGCCAGGAAAAACTGCCGCCGGCATTGCTGGGCCAGTTGCTCGACTGCGATGCCCATCTCTACATGGAACCGGATTTCTTCCGCGAGCTGATCGGCCCGGCTGGCGGCGGTCATGTGCTCGATTACATGACCAAGTTCAGCGGCACCGAGGAAGACAAGGCCGCGCGCGAACGGGCCAAGACCGAGGTCTGGAAGGTCAAGGGGCTCAGCGCCCTTGGCGCGGCCGATGCCGGCGACCGCCTGGTGGCGATGGACGCCATGGGCGTGCGCGGCCAGCTGCTGTTCCCGCAGACCTCGGGCCGCGAACTGCGTATGCGCACCGCCGAGGCCCGCGCCGCCTGCAGCCGCTACAACGATTTCGCCATCGAATGGTCGCGCAGCACTGGCGACCGTGCCCGCGCCGCCTGCCAGGTCAACATGAGCGACGTCGCCTGGAGCATGGCGGAGCTTGACCGCATCCTGAAGAAGGGCGCCCGCGCCGTCGTGCTGCCCTGTTCGCGCGCGCCGGCCGGCGTGTCGCCGGCGAACGAAATCTGGGATCCGTTCTGGGCGCGGCTCGAGGAAGCCAATGTGCCGGCGCTTCTGCACATAGGCGGTGGCGGCCTTGTCTCGGGCGCCACCGATGACGACCCGATGTTTCCCTCGCACGAATTTGCCCGCGGCAAGGCCATGCAGGCCAAGTTCGTCGACCGGCCGGGCGGCGAGGAAGCCATCGGTCCCTTCTTCTTCATGGTTGCCCATATCGCGCCCGAGGTCTGGCTGGTGTCCATGGTCATGGGCGGCGTGTTCGAACGCTTCCCGAAGCTGCGCTTCGGCGCCATCGAGTTCGGCGCCGCCTGGGTCGGTCCGATGTGCGAGCGCATGGAGCAGCATGCCGACCTGCTGGCCCGCATCGGCCATGCCTATCCGCTGCGCCCCAGCGAGTATCTGCGCCGCAACGTCCGCGTCACGCCGTTCTGGCAGGAGGATGTCGACCTGATGATCCAGCGCCACGGCCTGCGCGAGGTATTCACCTTCAGTTCCGATTATCCGCACATCGAGGGCACGCGCGATCCGATCGGCAAGTTCCTGGCCGCCATGAAGAACGCCGATGAGGCCTATTTGCGCGACTTCTTCGTCGATAACGCCAAGCTGCTGTTTCCCGGCATCTGACGCCGCCGGCAGTAATCAATTCCAGTGGGGAGAATCATGTCCAGTCGCTTTCGTCATATGTCCGTTGCCGCCCTCGCCTTCGCCGGCGTCTTGGGTGGCGCGCTCGCCGTGCAGGCCCAGACCCTCACCCCCGTGCCGGGCTGCGGTGAGAAGGCCGCGACCGACCCGAAGGTTCCGGGCGCCGGTCCTGCCCGCTGCGAGCCGGGCTCGCCGCCGCCGAAACCGCTGCCTGCGAAGACAACGCTGCGCTTCGGCACCCTGTCGCAATCGGCGGAGTATTTCGCGCCCATCGCCATCGGCCTTGCCAAGGGTGAGTTCGCAAAGGAGAACCTGGAGCTTGAGGTCCAGGTCGTGCCGGCGTCCGACGCCTACCAGTTGATGGCGCAGGAACGCCTCGACATGCACTGGACCTCGCCCGACGCCGCGTTCCACAACGCCGTCTCGCAGGGCTTCGAACTCACCTGGGCGCTCGCCAACTTCTCGCCCTCGCCGGCGGGCAAAAGCGGCCTGTGGGCGCTGAAGGGCACCACGCCGGCCAGCCTCAAGGGGCAGATCGTCGGTTCCGTTGTCGGCCCCGGGGCCGTCACCCTGCTGCCCATCTCGCAGGCGCTTGCCGTTGGCGGCCTCAAGGCCAGCGACGTGACGCTGCAGCGCATGGATGGCGCCAGTCTTATCCTCGCCCTGCGCAACAAGGCCATTGGTGCGGCCTGGCTGCTGGACCCGGTCTGGGTGCAGATCGCCAACGATCCGGAGTTTGTGCTGCTCAAGGCGCAGCCGACCGGCGAGTCTCTCGGCGGCGCGATCTTCGGCCCGTCGCTGACCAAGAAGAACCATGCGGCGGGCGTCGCTTTCGCGCGCGCCTATATCCGCATCATCAACACCTACTTCGCCGGCGACTACAAGGCCGACCCGGCGTTCGTGCAGGAACTGGCCACCGTGCTCAAGGTGCCGGCGACGGTGCTGACCGCCGTGCCGTCGAACATCTGGGAATGGGAAATCCGCGAGGGCACGTCGGCCCGTATGCAGGCCATCTGGCAGGAAACCAAGTCATCGACCTACAAGGATCCGCTGCCGGAATCCAGGGTCGTTGATCGTTCATTCTACCAGGAGGCCGTTGGCCGCAAGTAATACGGCAGGCGCCCGTCCCTAGAGGGCGGGCGCCTTTTCCCGGATCGCCTGCCAGACGCGCGGCGCCGTTGCCGGCATGTCCATGTGCATGATGCCGTATTTCGACAGCGCATCGACCGCCGCATTCATGATCGATGGCAGGGCGCCGGCACAGCCCGCCTCGCCGCAACCTTTGGCGCCCAGCGGATTGGTGGTTGCCGGCACCGGGTGGCTGGCGAAGCGCAGTTCGGGCATGTCCTCGGCGCGCGGCATGGCGTAGTCCGTGTACGAACCGGTCAGTAACTGGCCGCTCTCGTCATAGATGACCAGCTCCATCAGCGCCTGGCCCAGGCCCTGCACCACGCCGCCCTGTGCCTGGCCTTCGACCAGCAGCGGATTGATCATCACGCCGAAGTCGTTGACCATCGAGTAGCGGTCGACGCGGACGACGCCGGTCGCAGGATCGATCTCGACCTCGGCGATATGGCAGCCGTTCGGAAAGGTCGAGGGCGGCGTCTGCGCGATATGCTCCACGTCGAGCGATTGCGGCAGGTGCGCCGGCAGCGGCAGGCCGCCGCCGATCACTTCCAGCAGGTCGCCGATGCCGAGGTTGCGGTCGGCCTGGCCTTCCACCGCGAAGCGCCCGTCGTTGAAGGTGATCTCGCCTTCGCTGGCGTTCAGCACGAAGGCCGCGATCTGGCGCCCCTGTGCCACGACCTTGTCGCAGGCTTCCACGATGGCCTTGCCGGCGGACACCATGGATTTCGATCCGCCAGTACCGCCGCCGGCCTTCAGGTCATCGCTGTCGCCCTGACGCAGGGCGATGCGTTCGAACGGCACGCCCAGGCGCTGCGCTGCGACCTGCGCGAATGGTGTTGCATGGCCCTGGCCCTGGTCCAGCGTGCCGGTGGTCAGCGTGATGTTGCCGCCTGTCTCGAAGCGGATGCTGCACATCTCGCTCGCCGGCGGCGCGGTTACTTCCAGGTATTGCCCGATGCCGCGCCCGCGCAGCAGGCCGCGCCGCTCGCTCTCCCTCTTGCGGTCCTCGAACCCGTTCCAGTCCGCGAAAAGCAAAGCCTTGTCGAGCACCGCGGTGAACTCGCCGCTGTCATAGGTCTGGCCCGACGGCGTGCCGTACGGCATCAGATCGGCGGGAATGTGGTTGCGCCGGCGCAGCTCGACCCGGTCGATGCCCATCTCCCGCGCCGCCTGGTCCACCAGCCGTTCCATGTAGTAATTGGCCTCGGGCCGCCCGGCGCCGCGATACGCGCCGACCGGTGCGGTGTTGGTGAACACGCACTTGGTCGATACCTCCAGCAGGGGCGTGCGGTATACGCCGATGATGTTCTTCACCACGTTGGCTGAGGCCGGTATCACCGTTGCCTGGCCGGGATAGGCGCCGAGATTGCCTGTGCCGGTGATGCGCACGGCCAGAAAATTCCCATCTCGGTCCAGCGCCAGTTCAGCGTGCATCTGGTGGTCGCGGCCATGGCCGTCCGACAGGAAACTTTCCGACCGGTCGTTCGCCCATTTCACCGGGCGGCCCAGGGCGCGGGCGGCAAACAGCACCGCGACATATTCCGGATAAAGCGGCGCCTTCATGCCGAACGATCCGCCCACATTGCCGGTGATGACCCGGACCTTGTCCGGCGCGGCCTTCAGGATTTCCCGCGCCAGGGTGTTGCGCGTGGCGAACGGCCCCTGACAGCCGACATGCAGTGTCCACTGGCCGTCGTCGTACTGGCCTGCCGCGCAACGCGGTTCCATCGGGCTGACCGCGATGCGGTTGCTGCAGAGGTCCAGCTGCGTGACGTGGGCTGCCTGCGCAAACGCAGCGGCGACCTTTGCAGTGTCGCCGTAGTGATAGTCGAGGAAGACGTTGCCGATGGCCTCGTCGTGGATGCGGGGCGCGTTCGCGGCCATGGCGGATTCCGCCGTCGTCACCGCCTGCAGGGGGTCGAGGTCCAGCACGACAGCCTCGGCTGCATCCCGCGCCTGCGCCGCCGTTTCGGCCACCACCACCGCGACTGGATCGCCGACGAAGCGAACTTTGTCCACCGCCAGCGCGACGCGCGACGGCTTCACCATTGCCGATCCGTCGCGGTTGGGCGCGGTCAGTCCGCACGGCATGCGGCCGAACCCGCCGGCTTCGATATCCGTGCCGATGAAGACGCCCAGCACCCCCGGCATCGCACGTGCCGCCGCAATGTCGATGCCCCGGATCACGCCATGCGCATGCGGGCTGCGCGCGAACACCGCGTACAGCTGCGTCGGCAGATTGATGTCGTCGGTGAATCGCCCCGCGCCGCGGACCAGCTTGGGGTCCTCCGTTCGTGACACCGGCTGGCCCACCGCAAATTTCGGATTGGCGGCATAAGTCATGTTCAGGCATTCGGCTTGGGAGGAACGAGTGTTGCCAGTCTCTTGTCCTGCCGGCGAATAAGCAACCGTCCGTTTTGCCGCTGCGCCCCCCGGCACAAGAAAGCCGATTTCCTTTCCCCGCCCGTCGTGAAAAACTGCGCATGTTGATCCCGATATTACGGGGCGGGTGGGGGCACTGTTATTGTGAAGGTGATATTTGCGGTTTTGGCCGGCCTGGCCGTGGCTCAGGCCGGCGCGGTGCATGCGGCCGGGTACGGCGTCGGCCAGGAAAGCCCGAGCGGTGCCGGGGTGGCGAACGCCGGGGGCGCGGCGGGCGCCCAGGATGCCAGCACGGTCTGGTCGAATCCTGCCGGCATGGTGCGCCTCGGCACTGAAGCGGTGGCCGGCGCTCATTTTCTGCTGCCGCAAATCAGGTACGAGGACCGCGGTTCGGTGCTCTTCGATGGCACGCCTGTCTCCGGTGGCAATGGCGGCAACGGTGCCTATGCCGCCGCGATCCCAAACCTCTATTTCGTTTGGCAGCAGTCGCCGGGGCTCAGCTTCGGGCTTGGCATCAACGCGCCTTACGGCCTCGTCACCGATTACAAGCCCGACTTCGTCGGCCGCTACAGCGAGGTGACGACCAACCTCAAGACCATCAACTTCAATCCCTCGGTGGCGGTGAGGCTGGGCGGCGGGTGGTCGGTCGGCGGGGGAGTGGACATCGGGTATGCCGACGCCAAGCTGCTTCAGGCGGTCGACTTCGGCTCCGTCTGCGCCTCTTCCGCGTTTGGCGCGGCCGCCTGCGCCGCTGGGTTCAATCTGGCGCCCGGCAAGAACGACGGTGCGGGGGAGTTCACTTCAACCGATTTCGGTGCCGGGTTCAATATAGGCTTCCTCTACGAGTTCTCGCCGACGACCCGCGTGGGCGCCCACTACCGCTCGAAGATCGAGTACAAGTTCAACGGCGATTCCCATTTCGACGTGCCCGCGAATGCGCGCGCGTTCCTCGTCGCCGCCGGTTCCCCCGCCGGCTTCACCGACGGTGGCGCCCAAACCGAACTGACGATTCCGGAAACCGCCAGCGTCAGCGCCTATCACGAACTGAACGCGCGCTGGGCGGTGATGGGCGATGTCACCTGGACCCGCTGGAACCGGTTCGACGAATTGCGCATCGACGCCGACAATCCGCAAACGCCCACCAACCTGCTGCTGACCGATTGGCACAACGTGTTCCGGTTGGCCGCCGGCGCCACCTACCGCTGGAGCGATGCGTTGACGCTGCGCGGCGGCCTTGCCTATGACGAAAGCCCGATCCCGACGCGCAACCGTGGTCCGGGCATCCCGGATTCGGATCGCTACGTCGTGGCTACCGGTCTTGGCTGGCAGGCGACGCCCTCGGCCACCATCGATGTCGGCTACCAGCACATCTTCTTCCGCGAGGGCCCGACGGCCCGTGTCAGCGGCACGAACTCGGTGATGAACGGGAAGTTCGAGAACGACGTCGACATCGTCAGCTTGGGCCTGCGCTGGAAGTTCTGATCCGGCCTACTTGTCGGTGAGGACCCAGACGCCGTCCCAATTTTTCGGCGGCGGCGTCTTCTCGTAGATCCGGCAGCGCTCCAGGTACATGGTCGATGGCCCGTCGCCCGGGCCAGTCCGCAGCGCGGCCTCGAACGCCGTCATCGCCTCGCGCCAGTTGCCGGCGCGATAGGCGGCAAGGCCGCGGCCATAGGCATCGAGCGTCGCGCCCAGGCCGTGCGAGAGCTCCGCCTCGCGATAGCCCAGCGATTCATACACCGCGACCGGGTGATCCTTGCCCTTGACCCGCATCAGGTCCACTTCACGCAGCAGGCCCGGGCGCTTCAGGTCGCGCACCGTGTATTCCGATAGCAGGATCTTCGAGCCGTAATACTTGTTGGCGCCCTCCAGGCGCGAGGCGAGATTCACGTTGTCACCGATCACGGTGTATTCCATCCGCTTGGCCGAGCCGATATTGCCGACCACCACGTCGCCCGTGCTCACGCCGACACCGATGTCGATGGCCTTCTTGCCCAGCGCCACGCGTGACTGGTTCAGCACGGCCAGGCGCACCATCATCTGGTTCGCGACCGCCAGCGCGTTGTCGGCATCCTGCGGTCCTTTGAACGGCGCGCCAAACAGCGCCATGATCGCGTCGCCGATGTACTTGTCCAGGATGCCGCCGTGCTGGAAGATCACGTCGACCATTTCGGTGAAATACTCGTTCAGCATCGACACGGTTTCCCGCGCGCCCAGGGCTTCCGATATCGTGGTGAAGCCGCGTACGTCCGAGAAAAGGATTGAAACCTTCTGGTCCTTGCCGCCCAGTTCCGCTTCGCCGCCGGCGAGAAGCTGGTCGGCGACCTCCTTGCTCATGTAGCGCGCCATGGTCGAGCGCACGCGCTTTTCCGAGGTGATGTCTTCCAGCACCAGCATCGAGCCGATGCGCTGTTCGGCAATGTCGATCAGCGGCATCGCGGTCAGGTTGACCGCGGCGGGTTCGCCATCGGTGCGGGTGATCTGGGCATCGACCGCGATGTCCGTTTCGCCGGTGCGCTCCGTGTTGTGCAGGCTGTCGGCGATCCAGGCGTTCGGCCCGGTGAACACGTCGTTGGCCGGCTGGCCGATCATGCCCTCGCGCTGCGCGTGCAGCAGGGCCAGGGCGGCGTCATTTGACGTCACGATGCGGCCGCTCACATCAAGCGTAATGATGCCGTTCGACGTGCTCTTCAGGATGCTCTCGTTGTAGTTCTTCATGTTCAGAACGTCGTCGAACAGCTGGGCGTTTTCCAGGCACACCGCGATCTGCGCCGAAAATGCCCTGAGGCGCGCCTCGTCCTTCGCCTTGAAGGCGCCGCCGCGCTTGTTCAGCACCTGGGTCACGCCGATGCGCACGCCCGCCTTGTTCGCGATCGGCATGCACAGGATGCTGCGCGTGCGGAAGCCGGTCTGGCGATCGACATCGGAATTGAAGCGCGGATCGGCATAAGGGTCGGCGATGTTCTCCAGCCGACCGGTCGTGAAGACCGCGCCCGCAATGCCGTGGTGTGCGGGAATGCGCAGTTCCTTGGTGTCGATGCCGGCGGCGTAACGGGAAAACAGCTCGTCTGTTTTCGGGTCGTAAACGAACAGGGTCGAACGCTCGGCGCCCAGCAATTCGGTCGTCGTCGTCATGATGCGCGCGATCAGCACATCCAGTTGCAGTTCGCCGGCCAGATCGTGGCTGACCTCCAGAATGCGTTGTTCCTCGCGCAGCGCGTCGACCATCAGGTTGAAGCCGCGGAACAGGTCGGCATACTCATCCGTACTGATGACTTCCAGGTCGACGCCGTCCAGCCGGCCGCTCTCGACCTGGCGCATCGCCTGGGTCAGGCGTGCCGCCGAACGCGAGACCTCGTTCGCGGTGAGGATCGACATGACCAGCGAGCCGAACACGCAGACGATGACGACGCCGCCGATCCACAGGTAGAGCGGCATCAGCTCGTCCAAGCTGGCCGTCTCGCCGAGCGACAGCAGCAACCGGTCGACCTTGAAAATCACCGAGAAGGCGAAGAAGACCAGCGGCAGCGATGCGACCGCGATGGCCAGGTACAGCAGCTTGGTGCGCAGGCGGATCGAATGCAGGCCCTGCTGCTTCTCGGGCAGCAGCGCGTCGCTGCCGGCCGCGGCGCGGGTCAGCCGCTTGACGATCGGCTCCATGGTGCGGCTGACGCCGAAATACTCGAAGATCGCGTGGGTGGGCGAGGCGAAGAACATGACCGTCGCGGCGAAGGCGACGATCTGCCAGCGCACGAAGCCGGCGTCGAACAGGGCGTTGTCGGCCAGCATCATGGCGCACAGCGCCACCGTTGCGGCCGGGCCGTGCAGGCAGGTGACGCGGGCGGCCGACAGGAACGGCAGGTTCAATGCCCGGACCAGCGCCTTCGAGACGATGTAATCAGGCGGCAGCAGGTCGCGGTCCAGGCTGTTCAGCGCCACGACGACCGGCCGGATATGCCGGCGGATGATGACAATGTCGGGCAGGGTGTACAGCGCCACGCAGGGCGGGACGATCACGAAGAACAGCATCCACTGCCGGGTCGTGAATTCCAGGCCCAGCAGAACCAGGAAACAGGTGATGACCACGGCGGTGCCTGAGCCCAGGCAGTACAGCCACACCATCCGCCAGAACAGGGCCCGCCCGGAGCCGCGCGGCTTTTCAGGCGCGGCACCCAGCGCTCGTTCGGCGGCGTTCACCATCTCTCGTCCTGACGGAACAGCGTTCGGGCCGGCAGGTCCGGTCCGTTTCGACGCCAAAATAGCCCAAGAGTGTGGGACATAGCCACCGGGGCGAGACGCCTGGGCGACCGCGGCGTAATCTGCTGCCTAGCGAGCGACTGATTCGGCGCTTTGAAGGGGCCGCGCGGCCGGCCGGGACAGCGGCCCGACGATGGCGGACTCCTCGGCCGCGACGGGGGCGCCGGTCCGGCGTGGTCGTCCCAGTCGTTGCAGCTCGTCGCGCATCAGCGCGACCAACGCCGTGCGCCGGGCTTCGAGACTGGTGGCCGGACCTTCGATACAGAGGCCCAGCATGCGCCCGTGCCATTCGCCGGGAATGCGCATGGCCAGGCTGGCCACTCCGTCGCCCATGGTGACGAAGGCGTGCCCGGTTGCCCTTGCCTTGGCCACTTCGCCGGCCAATGTCTCATAGCTTCCGCTCGCACCGTCACCGCTGAGATAGCGGGTGCGCCGCCACACAGCCTCGACGGCGCGGTCACCCAGGCCACCGAGCAGCACGATGCCCAGTGCGGAATCGGTCAGCGGATGGCTGGCGCCCGATTTTATCCGGCCCTGCCGGTGCGGGCCAACCACGTGCAGGTACTGCACACTTGCATCCGCCATGGCGCCAACGGCGATCCAATCGCCGCACGTTTCGTGAATGGCTTTCATCGCCTGCGGCAGGCCTGTCGTGCCGAACAGGGAATCCGGCACCCAGTTGCCCAAAGCTGTCAGGCGGGTCGTCGGCACGTAAGTCCGGGTGAAGCGGTCGTAGTGCAGGTAGCCCGAATAGACGAGGCTCTTGAGCAGCACCGACGAACTCGAGATGGGATAGCCCAGGCGGGAAGACACGTCCTTCAGGCTTACGGGACCGCGCACGGACTCCATAAGCTCGAGAATCTCCATGGTCCGCTTGGCGCTTTTGACGGCAGCACTCTGCATCCGTCCGCCCCTCCCACAGGCGTAAATTTTTTATTGTTCTGTATTTCGGAAATCTATCTATAAAATAGCACGCACAGAAACTGAGTGTCAAATCCGTGCCGGAATGACGGGCCTACTTAACTTTGTCGGGATAGGACTCCACGACCGGGATCGAGGTCCCGCCGTCCATGATGAACTCTGCCCCGGTCACGAAGCCGGATTCGTCGCTGGCGAAATAGACTGCCGCATGGGCGACCTCCCACACCGTGCCAACCCGCTTCATCGGGATAATCGACGCGCGCGCCGTCATCACCTCTTCGAGTTTGTCGGCGCCGAACCGCTCCAGCGCGCGGCGGCGAATCTCCGGCGTGTCGATATGGCCCAGGATGATGCAGTTCGAACGGATGCCCGCCGTAACGTATTCCATCGCCACCGCGCGGCTCAGCGCATGCAGGCCGGCTTTGGCCGCCGAATAAGACACCATGTTCAGGCGCGGATAGGCGACGGCCGCGTTGCTGCTGATGTGAATGATCGACCCGTTGCCCTGCTTCACCATCACCGGCAACACGCACTGCGAGGCAAACAGGGCCGCCGTCAGGTTGCGGTCCAGGACGAAGCGCCAGTCGGCCTCGGTGGAATCCAGCACCTTGCTGGGAATACTGCCGCCCATATTGTTGTGCAGGATATCGACACGGCCGAATTCGGCGACGCATTGCGCCACGGCGCGGGCGATCTCGTCCTTCTTCGTGCCGTCGGCGACCAGCGCGATGCAGCGCCCGCCGGCGCGCACAATGGCCTCGCGCACTTCCTCGGCCGCGTCCGCACTGACATCCACGGCGGCGACCGCCGCGCCCTCGCGGGCGAACAGCGCGGCGACCGCACTGCCGTTGCTCCAGCCGGAGGCCGACGAGCCGGCGCCGACGATCAGCGCCACCTTGCCCGCCAGGCGGCCGCCGGATTTCGCACCAGGTATTTCGTTCAGGTCCAGCATGTCGCGCCTCATCTGAAAAAGGGGGCGAATCCTCGCTACAGGTTCGCCCCGGAGCAAGGGTCTTGCGTACTTCCGCCGGCTTTCCAGCCCGCTGGAACGCCCGCTGCCGTGGCGCCGCGCCGCGCCCGCATGTTAGAAGCACCGGGCCCCGGCGGTCCTGCCGACGGCCTGTTCCTCAGCTCTATCCCGGATAACTGATGCCCGCAGCCCTGCCGCGCGATGAAGCCGGAAAAACCGGGTCAGGTTCGGCGGTCAACATATCCGTCGTACGCATGCTGCGCGTGCTTGAACTGTTTGCCCGCGGCACGACCAGCCACGGCGTGACCGAGGTGGCGCGGCAACTCGGCATCAGCAAAAACATGGCCTTCCGGGCGCTGGGCGTGCTGAACGAACAGGGCTATCTGATTCGCGATGCCAGCGGCTCGCGCTACCATCTCGGCTTCCGGGTGCTGGAGTTCCGCAATCCTCATGCGCCGGACGCCGATATCAGGGGCCTGGTGTTCGCCACCATGCAGGCGATGCAGGCGTTGACCGGCGAAAGCGTGTCGTTCGGCGTCGCCATGGGCCGCCATTTCATCACCATCGACGGCATCGAAGGGCGCGGCGTCCGCGTCAGCCGGATTTCCTGGGGTGGTAAAATCCCGCTCCATGTCACGCCGTCCGCCCGCGTGATCCTTGCCTTCCTGCCGGACGAACAGATCGAAACCTACATTGCCCACGCGTCGCCGCTGCAGCGGTTCACCGAACATACCATTACCGATCCTGCACTGCTTTGGGAGGAGATCGCCGGCATCCGCCAGCGCGGTTTCGCGCGCAGCTTCCAGGACTATGCCTATTTCGATGCCGACTACATCGCCTTCCCCATTCTCGATGCCGAGGGCCTGCCGCACGGTGCGCTGACCGTCGGCGGGCCGCGCGAGCATTTTACCGAGGCGCGGGTGCGCGATCTGATGCCGCGCATGACGCAGCTGATGCACGACCTGAACGACCGCACCCGGCTGATCCCGGCGAGCTCGATGGTCGATGTCGATGACGACATGGAAATCGCATGAGCGATATCAGCCCGTCGTCGCGGCGGATTTTCGACATTCTCGATCTCGTCGGTCGCAGCGCGGCGCCGGTCGGCGTCGCCGAGGTCAGCCTCAGGCTCGGCATGCCGGTCAGTTCGGCCCATCGCGGCCTGGCTTCGCTTGAGCGCAGCGACATGATCGCGACCGATGGCAATTCGTCACGCTACGTTCTGGGGCCGCTGACCCGTCGTCTGTTCTTCTCCTTCTTCGCTGGCTTTCCCGTGCGCAATGCCGCCATGCCGCATTTGCGCCGTCTGGCTACGGCCACCGGGCAGACCGCTTCGCTCTGGGTGCGTGTCGGCTGGCATGTCGTTCGCATCGCCGCGATCGAGGGCGCCAGCGCCGTCGTAAACCGGGCCCCGCTCGGGGTCACCCTGCCGATGGACGCAACCCGCGCCGGACTGGCCATCATTGCGACCTTGCCAGATGCCGACCTGGATCGCCTGTCTGCTTTCACAATCCGCCACTGGGCACGAAAATCCGAGGGGCTGGCCCAACTCGCCGCAACGATCCGGCGGCGCGGCTTCGCGTCCAAGGCCGACGTCACCGGCCGCCGCCCGCCGGCTATAGCTTTCGCTATAGGTGGCGTGGATGAACCTGCCTTTGCGGCACTGGTTATCGAAATGCCGTCTGTGGGCGACCCTGCACAGGCCTGGCTGGACTTGGTGGGTGAGTTTCGCGATCAGGTTGCCGCCGAGCCGCGCCTGCACTTCTCGCCGTTCGCCCATCTCGACCCCGACAGCGTCATTCTGCCCCTCGATGGCATACCGTACTGGGAGTAAAGGACTGACGGATTGGCAATTTCCATCCTTGTGTAATTTGGCCCGGCGATAAAAACACCGGGCGCGGCGCTTCGCCCTTTGCTTTATTCATGGCGCAGGCAATTGATCCGTCGAAATCCCCGCAAAGGGGTCATTTCAATGCCGCTAGGGAGATGAAGATGATGCGTCCATATGCGTTCTTCAGTACCGCCGTGATCGCCGCCGGTGTTGCGCTGTCGGCCCCACAGGCGCGCGCCGAGTATCCCGAGAAGCCAATTCGCATCGTCGTCGCGCTGGCGGCTGGCGGCCCGACTGACGCGGTGGCGCGGTTGATCGGCGACCAGATGTCCCAGGCGCTGGGGCAGCCCATCATCGTCGACAACAAGCCGGGCGCCAGCGGCCAGATCGGTTATGAGTTCGCGGTGCGGTCGGATGCCGACGGCTACACGCTCATGCTGACCACCAACACCGTTACCACGCTTCCGTATATCAATACGGCCGTGCAGAAGGACCTGGCGGAGAAGTTCGCGCCGATCAGCATCATTGGCATCGGCGATCTGGTCATCGCCGTGAATTCGGAAGTGCCGGTTAAGACCTTTCCGGAATTTATCGAATACGCGAAGAAGAATCCCGGCAAGCTGAACTTCGGCGCCCAGGGCGGCACGGATCTGATCACCAACCAGTTCCTCAACTACAAGGCCGGCATCGAGACTGAACTGGTGCGCTATGGCGGCGCCGCGCCGGCGATCCAGGCTCTGCTTGCCAACCAGGTGCAGTACGGCATCAGCTCGATCGGTCCCTTCAAGCAGTATATCGACGAAGGCAAACTGCGCCCGCTCGCGCTCACGGGTTTCAAGCCCTATGCCGGCCTGCCAGGTGTGCCGGTTGCCTCAGCTACCCTGCCGGATTTTGTTTCCACCATATGGACCGGCCTCGCCGCGCCGGTCGGCACGCCGGCCGCGGCAATCACCAAACTGAACGGCGCGATGCAGAAGGCTCTGGCCTCGCCTGATGTGCAGGCAAAAATCCGCCAGCTGGGCTACGAACCGAATCCCAGCAGCCCTGCCGAATTCGCCAAGTTGATCAAGGACGAGGCCGCGCAGTGGAAAGGCCTCGCCGACAAGGGCCTGCTGAAGCCTTGATCTGCAGGGTCGCGTAATGGATCGTTCGGACCGGAGTGGCATCAGGAACGTCTGCGTGATCGGGCAGGCGGCCCTGCCATGCAGCCGCTTCCAGACGCCGGACGAAGCCGAGATCCAGACCGTCGAACACGAGATCCTGGCTGACGTTGTGGTTCGCGCGGTGGCCGAGGCCGGTATCGGCAAGTCCGATATCGATTCCCTCATATTTACGCATCCGCGCACCTATACCAAGCAGCGCTACTTCGCGACCTTCATGGCCAATTACCTGCGCCTGCGTTGCTCGGGTGTGGTCATGGAGGTGATCGGCAACGGCATGACCGGGGGCCTCGCTTTCGATCAGGCAGTCATGCAGGTCGCCTCCGGCGTCGCCGATGTCGCGCTGGCGCTGGGCATCAGCGTCGAGACCGCGGTGCCGCGTACAACGCATCTCGCCTATCAGATGCGCTCCAACGGCGATGTCGATTTCCATGCCCCCTTCGGCTTCACGCCGCGCGTCTGGTACGGCATGGACGTGGCGCGCTACTTCCACGAATACGGCGCGACGCGCGAACAGCTCGCCGCCGTGGCGGTGAAGGATCACTGGCACGGTTCGCTGAACCCGCTGTCGATCCGCGGCACGCCCTTCACCCGCGACCAGATCCTGGCCGAGGCGCCGTTGGTCGATGGCATGGGCCTGCTGGAGCTTGCCATTCCCGCCGATGGTGCGATCTGCCTGGTTCTGGCGCGCGAGGAAATCGCCAAGAGTCTTGGCAAGCCCTATGCGCGCGTTACCGGTCGCGGCTTCTATCACGAGGGCGTGCACGAAATCAGCGAAGTGCCGAACGACATGCTGGCCATGGCGTCGTGCGCGCGCTCGGCGCAGGATGCCTTCGCGCAGGCGGGCATCACGCCGGCCGACGTGTCGCTGGCCGAACTCTATGCCGGTTCCACCATCATCGAGGTACTGGCCAGCGAGGCCATGGGCTTCGCGCCGCGCGGCAAGGGTGCGCAGCTGGCGGTCGAGGGTGAAACCCGGCTCGGCGGCCGCATTCCGATCAACACCTCGGGAGCACCGATTTCGCGCGGCCATCCCGCCTATCTCACACCGCTCTACGGCGTGTATGAGCTCGTCGAGCAGCTGCGCGGCCAGGCCGGTGCACGCCAGGTGAAGAATGCGACCATCGGCGCCATGATGTCCGAACTCGGCAATTTCAGCGGCGCCAGCGTCCATGTGCTGGAGGCGGGGCGGTGACGCTCGAGATCATCGCCCGGCCCGGCAAACGCGCCTATCCGCCGCGCGTGACCGCCTTCACGCAGACCTTCTGGCAGGGCCTGCTCGACGGCCGCTTCATGATCACGAAGTGCCCGAAGTGTGGCCATATGAGCTTTCCGCCCAAGCGCATCTGCGCGGAGTGCTGGGCGCCGAACACCGACTGGCTGGCCCATTCCGGCCGCGGCATCCTCTATTCGCAGTCGGTGGTCAATGCGGCGGCGTTTTATTTTGCCGCTGAACTGCCATTTCGCCTCGGCATCATCGATCTGCACGATGGCCCGCGCATCGCGACACGGCTGATCGGCATGGATGAACCGCCGCCTCTCGGGTGCGAGGTCGAACTGGTGACCCTCGCCTATGAGGATGGCCCGCTCTATGCCGCGCGCCTGCCGGCAAAGTAGGCACGGCGTTGCACGGCCATTGGGTGTTCGATATAATGAAAACGTTTCCGAATTACAGAACAGAGTTGTTTCCATGAGCGGTGTGGAATTTCGTCGCCACCGGCTTGATATCCTCGGTATCGGCTTGGACGTACTGGAGGGCGGCAGCGGCCGTCCACTGCTGTTTCTTCACGCGGGCGAGGGGCCCGACGTCTACGGCACTGACTATCTTGCCGAACTGGCGAAGACCCACCGCGTCATCGCGCCCTGGCATCCTGGCTTTGGCGGTTCGGACCTCCCCGCCGACATGACGTCGATCGACGACCTTGCCTATTTCTACCTCGAACTGGCGGATCACTTTGGCCTCGAGGACGCGGTGCTTGCCGGCGCGTCGTTCGGCGGCTGGATCGCGGTCGAGATGGCGGTGCGTTCGGTGGAACGGTTCAGTGCGCTGGCGCTGGCGGCGCCGCTCGGCTTCAAGCCCGGCGGCCGCGAGGACCGCGACTTCTTCGACTTCTACACGATCCGCGCCAATGACTGGCCCGACATGTATTTCGCCGAGCCTGACAAGTACCGCCCCGATTTCTCGAAGTGGCCCGTGGCCGATGTCGTCGGCGTCACGCGGTCCCGTGAATCCATTACGCTCTTCGGCTGGAAGCCGTACATGCACAATCCGCGCATCCGCCGCTGGCTGCCGCGCATCAAGGTGCCGACCGCCGTCGTCTGGGGCGGCGCGGACAAGGTCATCAGCGCTGAGGGCGGCCGTCGCTATGCCGCCGCCATCCCCGGCGCCGAGTTCACCGTGGTCGAAGGGGCCGGACATTTCGTCCATGTCGAGCAGCCGGCCGCCTTTGCGCGCGCCGTGCGGCAGGTCGCCGGCGCGCCGGCGCGGCAGGCCAAACCGGAAGGAGTTGCGTGATGCGCGCATGGTTCATTTCCGAGCAGCCCTATCCTCAGGCCTGGGATGCCGATCCGGTCACGCTGCGCGTGACGCTGCCCAGCAAGCATTTCGATCCCAAGATCGGGGCCGACCTGCTGAACCGCTACTACGACGAATACATGGCCGCCGACGAACTCGGCTGGGACATCATGTTGAACGAGCACCACAGCACGGCGACGTGCCTCAGTGTCTCGTGCCTCAACAACCTGTCGATTCTGGCGCGCATTACCAAGAAGGCGCGCCTGCTGACGCTCGGCATTCCGATCTGCCACCGGCCCGACCCGGTGCGCATCGCCGAGGAACTGGCCTATGCCGACGTGCTGTCGCGCGGCCGCACCGAGATCGGTTTCATCAAGGGTATCGCCTACGAGATTTCGGCGCAGAACTCGAACCCCGTCGATCTCATGAGCCGCTTCTGGGAAGCGCACGACCTCATCCTCAAGGCGCTCACCACCCATGACGGCCCGTTCAACTGGGAAGGCCAGCATTTTCATCACCGCCAGGTGAACATCTGGCCGCGTCCGTACCAGCAGCCGCGCCCCAATGTGTGGATCAGCGCCGGCAACGCCGCGACGGCCATCCCGGTGGCCGAGTGCGGTCACACCATCGCCACCGTGTTCAGCCGCGACAACGCGAAAAAAATGTTCGAGGCCTATCGCAAGCGCACCGCCGAGCTCGGCCGGCCCGAGCCCAACCTCGATCGCTTCGGTTATCTCGCCATGCTCGCCATTGGCCGCACGCGCGCCGAGGGCTTTGCGAAACTGGCCAAGGTGAAGGGCTATCTCGAGTCTGCGTCCATCGTGAACCCGGCCTTCCAGAACCCGCCGGGCCTGTTCCCGCCCGAGGCCAATGCCGCGGCTTTGCAGCGCCCCAGCGGTGCGCGCATCGCGCAGGACCATCTCATCGTGAAGAAGACCGACGGCACGCCCATCAATACCTCCACGGCGTCGATGGAGGATCTCGTCGATGCGGGCCTCGCCTATGCCGGCACGCCGGATGACGTGTTCCAGCAGATCAAGCGCATGTACGACCATGTCGGCGGCTTCGGCCATCTCATCGCGCTGGCCCATGGCGGCACGCTGTCACACGAGGACACGGTTGACAATCTCGACCTGTTCTCGCGCGAGGTGATGCCGCGCCTGCGCGAGCTGCGCCCGCCCCAGGGCCAGTCGTTCGACGCCCGCGGCGTGATCCGCGAGAACGCGCTGTCCGCCTGATCTGTCCGTCATGACGCAGATCGCCCTGAACCTCACCGGCGTCCACGAACTGGGCAGCGGCTTCGACACCCTGATGGCAGCCGCACGCCTCGCTGACGAGCGCGGCATCGACCAGGTCACCATCGCCGACCATCTCGGCATGAATGCGGACGCCTATGCCGCCAAGCTGACGACCGGGTCCAACTTTCCGTTCGCCATCGACTTCGCCTATTACGAGCCCATCGCCACGCTCTCCGCCATCGCGGCGGTGACACAGCGCATCCGCCTGTCGATGAACGTGCTCGTCGCGCCGCTGCGTCCGGCCATCCTGCTGGCCAAGCAGCTCGCGACACTCGACGTCATCTCCAAGGGCCGCCTCGATGCCGCGTTCGGCGTCGGCTGGCAGGAGGCGGAATACACCGCGTCGAACATTCCCTTCCAGGGCCGCTACACCGACCTCGAGGAGCAGATCGAGGTCTGCCGCGCTTTGTGGGGCGGTGCGCCGGCCAGTTATTCCGGCCGCCGCGTGACGTTCAGGGATTTCTATTCCCTGCCGCTGCCGGTGCAGGCCGGCGGCATCCCGGTGTGGATCGGCCTGCCGGCCAGCGAGCGCAACGTGGAACGCATCGGCCGCCTTGGCAATGCGTGGTGCCCGGTGCCCGTCGCGCCCGATGTGCTGGCGTCAGGCGTGAAGGCGATCAAGGATTCGATGCGCCGTCACGGTCGCGACCCGTCGAGCTTGCAGGTGCGCGGGTGCATCATCCCCGTGAAGCGTAGTGACGGTAGCGTCGATCTCGACGCGTCGCTGGCGCAGATCCCCGCGCTGGAGAAAGCCGGTGCCACCATCGTGCACCTCTATCTCTATTACTACTGCAAGCGCTGGGACGACCTCGGCACCATCGTCGAGAAGCTGCTCAAGTACAAATAAGCCCCGTTTCAGGCCCGATTCAGGTCTCTTGACTCTGCTGTTCCAATAAGAACAAAATAGGAACACAGAAACCGCACGGAACAGGAGCATGAAGGCACGATCTGGCATCGTGTCGCCGGACCTGCGTGCCCGGATCGAACATCTGGCGCGTGGCGTCGTGGCGGCCGGCACCCCCGCTTTGCCATTCGACATACCGGCTTTGGACGATGTCCTGCCGGGTGGCGGGCTGGCGCGCGCCGCATTGCACGAGATCGGTGGCGAGGATGCGGCCGGCAGCAACGGTCCGGCCACCCTGTTCGCCGCCGGCATTGTCGCGCGCCTCGGCGGTCCCGTCCTGTGGTGCGGCCGGGCGGGCGACGTGTTCGGCCCGGCTCTGGCACAGGCGGGCCTCGCCCCCGATCACGTGTTGCATGCGGATGCCGCCAGCGACGACGAGGTCCTGTTCGTCATGGAAGAGGGGCTGCGTCACGCCGGCCTTGCCGCCGTGGTGGGTGAGGTGGGCCGCATGGGCATGACCGCCAGCCGCCGCCTGCAACTCGCGGCGCTCTCGACCGGCGTAACCGGTTTCGTCCTGCGTCGCGGCAAGGCCGGTGCGGAGGGCGAACCGTCGGCGGCCGTCACCCGCTGGCGCATCGCGCATGTGCCATCGGGTCTTTTGCCGGTCCCCGGCATCGAACGCGCGCGCTGGCAGGTTGACCTGTTGCGCTGTCGTGGCGGTGAACCTGCGTCATGGATCATGGAGGCTTGCAATGCCGAGGGTCGTCTCGCTCTACCTGCCGACCTGGCCGACCGACCGGCTGCGGAAGGCAGCACGTACTTCCGCGTCGCCGGTTAAGGGTGCGGCGCGGCCCGTCGTCATCTTCCTGCGCGAGGCGGCGCGCGACGTCGTCACCGCGGTCGATGCGCAGGCCCGTACACGCGGTCTTTATCCCGGCCTCGATCTTACCCAGGCGCGTATCCTCGCCGCCGATCTGGTGGCCATCCCTGCCGATCCTGTTGCCGATCGCGTGGGGCTGGAACGCCTGGCGACCTGGGCGGTGCAGCGCTACAGCCCCGTCGTCGCGCCCGATGGCGATGACGGCCTGCTGCTCGACATTACGGGTGTCGCCCATCTCCATGGCGGTGAAACCCGGCTGCTCGAAACGCTGCTGGCCCGCGTGCGCCGCTTCGGCCTCGCGGCCCGCGCCGCCGTGGCTGACACGCCGGCCGCCGCCTGGGCCGTGGCGCGGCATGGTGCTGCTGATCTTTCCATCATCCCGCCCGGTGGCACCCGCGAAGCCTTGGCCGACCTGCCCGTCGCCGCGCTGCGATTGCCATCCAACATTTTCGATGGCCTGCGCCTGCTCGGCATCGAGCGCATCGCGGCGCTTTACCCCTTGCCGCGTGCCCCTTTGGTCCTGCGCTTCGGCCCCGCCATCGCCCTGCGTCTCGACCAGGCGCTGGGCCGCGCCGCCGAACCGCTGCAACCCTTCCTGCCGCCCGATGTGCCGCAGGTGCGCCTGGCCTTCGTCGAACCGCTGCTGACGGCCGAAAGCCTGACGGCCGCGATGGAAAGCCTTGTCGCCACTTTGTGCCGCAAGCTGGGCGCCGCCGGTCGCGGCGTGCGCCGGCTCGATCTCCTGTTCCGCCGCGTCGATGGCGTCGACTGCTTCATCCGCATCGGCACGGCGGCGCCCACGCGCGACGGACGCCACCTCATGCGCCTGCTGGCGGAGAAACTTGGCACCGTCGAGCCCGGCTTCGGCGTCGAGGTGATGATTCTGCTGGCGCTCCGCACCGATCCGCTTGGCGCGCAGCAGATCGCCGGCCGTCTGGGGGGCGAGGTCCCGGTGCCCGACATGGCCGCGCTGGTGGATCGCCTCGTTGCTAGGCTCGGCGCCGGCCGCGTCTATCGCCTGGCGCCGGTGGAAAGCGATGTGCCGGAACGCGCGGTGGGCCGCATCGCACCGCTGGCGCGTCCCGGCGGCAAGGCCTGGCCGGCGCATCTGCCGCGCCCCGCGCGCCTGCTGAAAAACCCGGAGCCGGTGGAGACCCTCGGCCTGTTGCCCGACCATCCGCCGGTACGGTTCACCTGGCGCGGCAGGCATTTCGATATCCGCAAGGCCGATGGGCCCGAGCGTGTCCATGGCGAATGGTGGAAGGCGCGCGACGAGGTCATCGCCATCCGCGATTATTTCCAGGTCGAGGACGTACAGGGGCGGCGCTTCTGGCTGTTCCGTCGTGGCGATGGCGCGACGCCCGCCACCGGCTCCATGCGCTGGTTCATCCATGGCTTCTTCGGATGAACTACGCCGAGCTTCAGGTCACCACCCAGTACAGTTTCCTGCGCGGCGCGTCTGCCGTCGACGAACTGTTTTACGCGGCGAAGGAACTCGGCATCCCGGCGCTGGGTATTGTCGACCGCAATACGCTGGCTGGCATGGTGCGTGCGCTCAAGGCGGCGGAGGAAACCGGCCTGCGTCTCGTCATCGGTTGCCGTCTCGACCTGCGCGACGATCTCTCCGTCCTGGTTTACCCCACCGACCGCGCCGCCTATTCCCGTCTGTGCCGCCTGCTCAGCATCGGCAAGGGGCGTGCCGGCAAGGGAAAGTGCGATCTCGGCTGGGGCGACCTGGTGCAGTGGGGCGAGGGGCTGCTCTGCATCCTGCTGCCCGACCGGCCCGATGACGTGCTGGCTGCGCGCCTGCGCGACCTGCATGCCGCATTCGGCGACCGCGCCTATCTGGCATTGACGCTCCGCCGCCGCCCGGGCGACGCGCTCCGCCTGCATCGTCTCGATGCCATGGCGCATGCTGCCCGCGTGCCGACCGTCGTCACCAACGACGTCCTCTACCATGTGCCCGAGCGACGCATCCTGCAGGACGTGATGACCTGTATCCGCGAACGCTGCACCATCGACGCATCAGGCTTCCGGCTGGAACGCCATGCCGACCGCTACCTGAAGCCGCCGGCGGAAATGGCGCGCCTGTTCGCCCGCTACCCTGATGCCGTGGAGCGTACGCAGGAAATCGTTGCGCGCTGCAAGTTCGACCTGCTCGAAATCAAGTACCAGTATCCCGATGAAGATTTGTTGCCCGGCCTCACGCCGCAGCAGGCGCTGGAAAAACTGACTTGGGAAGGCGTGGCGCAACGTTACCCGGCGGGGGCGCCCGCCAGGGTCAGCGATCAGGTGGGCAAGGAACTGGCGCTCATCGCCGAACTGGCCTATGCGCCGTATTTCCTCACCGTCTACAACATCGTGCGCTTCGCCCGGTCACAGAAAATCCTGTGCCAGGGCCGCGGCAGCGCCGCCAATTCGGCGGTGTGCTACGTGCTGGGCATTACCGCCATCGACCCTGCCGAGAGCCGTCTGCTGTTTTCCCGCTTTCTCAGCCGTGCGCGAGATGAGCCGCCCGATATCGACGTTGATTTCGAGCATGAGCGGCGCGAGGAGGTCATCCAGTGGATCTACGCACATTACCAGCGGGACAAAGCGGCGCTTTGCGCCACGGTGATTCGCTACCGCGCCCGTGGTGCGATCCGCGATGTTGGCCGCGTCTTCGGCCTGCCCGAGGATGTGCTGGGGGCTCTAACCGGCCTGATCTGGGGCTGGAGCGAGGACGGCATCGACGGGAAGGCCCTGCGCGAAGCCAATCTCGATAGCCGCGACCGCCGCCTGGGGCTTGTCCTGAAAATCGCCCGGCAGCTGGTCGGTTTTCCGCGCCATCTCAGCCAGCATCCCGGCGGCTTCGTGCTATCCCGCGAGCCATTGCACAATCTCGTTCCCATCGAACCGGCGGCCATGGCCGACCGCCAGGTCATCGAATGGGACAAGGATGACATCGGCATCCTGAAGATGATGAAGGTGGACATTCTCGGCCTGGGCATGCTCAGCTGCATGCGCCGTGCTTTCGATCTAATGGCCGCGCACAAGGGAGCGGCCCTGACGCTGGCCACCGTCCCGCAGGAAGATGCCGGGACCTACGCGATGATCCAGAAGGCCGACACCGTCGGCGTGTTCCAGATCGAATCGCGCGCGCAGATGTCCATGCTGCCGCGCCTGCGGCCAAAGACGCTCTACGATTTGGTCATCCAGGTCGCCATCGTGCGCCCGGGCCCGATCCAGGGCGGCATGGTGCATCCCTATCTCAAGCGTCGCGAGGGGATCGAACAGCCCAGTTATCCGAAGCCCGAGATGAAGGACGTCCTCGGCAAGACGCTCGGCGTGCCGCTGTTCCAGGAGCAGGCCATGGAAGTGGCCATTGTCGGCGCCGGCTTCACGCCGGACGAGGCCGATGCGCTGCGGCGCTCCATGGCCACGTTCAAGATGACCGGCGGCGTCAGCAAGTTCAAAGCCAAGATGATCGACGGCATGCTGGCGAACGGTTACGAGCGCGACTTTGCCGAGCGCACCTTCAAGCAGATCGAGGGTTTCGGCTCCTATGGCTTCCCCGAAAGCCATGCCGCCTCCTTTGCCCAGCTTGCCTATTCGTCGTCCTGGCTCAAATGCCATCATCCCGACGTGTTCTGCTGCGCCATCCTGAACGCGCAGCCCATGGGATTTTACGCGCCGGCACAGCTGGTGCGCGACGCCCGCAACCATGGCGTCGAGGTGCGCCCGGTCGATGTGAATGCCAGCGCCTGGGACTGCACGCTGGAGTCCACGGATGGGGCGTTCCTGGCCGTGCGCCTCGGCCTCTGCATGGCCAGGGGCCTGGCCCAGAAGCATGCGGAAGCCGTGGTGATGGCGCGCGTCGCAGGTGCTTTCACCTCCGTCGAGGATATGTGGCGGCGCACCGGCCTGCCGGTGGCGATGCTGCATCGCCTGGCCGAGGCCGACGCTTTCCGCCCGTCGCTCGGCCTCGCGCGGCGCGAGGCTTTATGGGCGATCAAGGCGCTGCGCGACAATCCCCTGCCGCTGTTTGATCATGCCGCCACGGCGATGGTTGTCGAACCCACGGTGGCCCTGCTGCCCATGACGGCCGGGCGCGAGGTGGTGGAGGATTACCGCGCCGTCACGCTGTCGCTCCGGGCGCACCCCGTCTCGTTCCTGCGCGGCGAACTCGACCGGCGGAACATCCGCCCGACCGCGGCCCTGCTCGACGCCCGTGACGGCGACTCCATCACCATTGCCGGCATCGTCCTGGTGCGCCAGATGCCGGGCTCGGCCAACGGCATCCTGTTCGTCACCCTCGAGGACGAAACCGGCCACGCCAATCTCGTCGTCTGGAACGATCATTTCGAGCGCCAGAAACCGCTGATCCTTTCCGCCCGCATGCTGGCCTGCCGCGGCAAGGTGCAGAAGGTGCGGGAAGTGATCCACGTCCTCGCCAGCGAACTGTTCGACCTCTCGCCGCTGCTGGCTGGCGTGGGCGAACGCGAAACCCCGTTTCCCCTTGCCGCCGGCCGTGGCGACGAAGCCCGCACCGGCTCGCGGCCCGACCCGCGCACACACTCCGAAATCCGCGTCAGCGCCCGTAACTTCCGCTGAGGCTCAGGGCCAGAAGGCGTCAGCTGCTTCCTTTGCATGCGCCATGTAGCCGCCCATCTCGCCCTGCAGGCATTTCAGGCGGTACGACCAGAAGTGCAGCGGATGTTCCAGCGTCACGCCCATGGCGCCGTGGAACTGGTGCGTGTCGTAATGCACCTTGGCGGCGGTTTCCTTCGCGTGCGCCGCGGCGAAGGCGGCGTCGGCGCCATCGCCGGTCCAGGCCGCTCGTCGCGCCAGGATGCGCGTGCCGTGGATCATCGTCGCGCATTCCGACAGGCGGTGCTGGATCGCCTGGAACGAGCCGATCGGCCGGTTGAACTGCCGCCGCGCCTTGACGTAGTCCACCGTCATGTCCAGCGCCACCTGCGCCACCGCGCCAATCTCCGCCGCCAGCGCCACCCGCCACCATTGCCGCATCAGGTCGGGCGCAACATCTGCCAATACCGGCGCATTCTTCAGGTCCAGATCGACGAAGCGGCCGAACGGGTAGGCGAACGGCGTGTCCACTGCCGCCGTCCGGCAGGTCGAAAGATCGAGCACGCGCACGTCCGTCCCGGTGTCGATTACCGCCGTGCCCCTGCTGCCAAGGAACCGGACGGCGCCGTCCAGCGGTGTTGCCGCCAGGATGATCGGCCGCGGCAGCGACAGTGTAGGCGCCAGTTTCGGTGCGACCAGCGCCGAGGCGCCCACTTCCGCCGCCCGCGGCGACCGCGCCACCGCCTCGACCAGCAGCGCCGCGCCCACCGCGCCATCGGCATCCTGTCCGCGCGCCACGTCGTAATAACCGCCGTCTTCCAGGTCGCGCTCCAGTTCCGCGCCCGAGAGAATGTACGAATCCGCGCCAGCCGGCGCACCGCCATGCCGCTCCACCAGTCGCTCGACGGCAGTCAGCAGCGCGCGCTGGTCCTCGGTGAGGTCGAAGTCCATCTCAACCCTCCCGCGGCAATTGCAACAGGTCGCGGGAAATCAGGTTCAGCTGGATTTCCGCCGCGCCGGCGGCAAATCCGGTCGAACCCGTGCGCCGGTACGCCGCCGCAATGAGCGGGTCGTCATTGGTCACCAGTTCCTCGTGCAGGTAGTCGCCGATGAATTCGGCCACATGCCGGTCGGCCATGACCACCGCGTAGCGCGCCACATTGGTCAGCGGTCCCGGCGGCCGGCCCTTGACCCGCTCGCCGATCACCTGGTGGCACAGGGTGCGCGCCGCATTCAGTGCGCCGCGCGCCCGGCCGGCGCGCATCCGTGTCATGTCATCGCCGAAGCGGTTCTTGGCCTTCAGCAGCGCGACCGCGTGGTCCAGCGCATTGAGCGTCAGCATGTAGCGCGGCGCGCCGATGCGCTCGTTGTACATGACGTGGCGCACGATCTGCCAGCCGCGGTTTTCTTCGCCGAGGCGTGCCGATTCCGGGACCTCGACATCGGTCAGGAACACCTCGTGGAAGGCGGTCGCCCCCATGAAGGTCTTGATGACCCGCACGTCAATGCCCTTGGTGTCCATGGGCAGCAGGAAGACCGAAATACCGCTGTTGCGCTTGTCGCCAGTCCGCGCCAGCAGGAAACAGAAGTCCGCCACGCTGGCGCCCGAGGTCCAGATCTTCGAGCCGTTGATGACATAGCCGTTGGCCGTCCGCTCCGCTCGGGTGCTGAGCGCGGCCAGGTCCGATCCGGCCGACGGTTCCGAAAACCCCTGGCACCAGATCACGTTTCCAGTCGTCATGCGCGGCAGGTGCGCCTGCTTCTGCGCCTCGGTTCCATAGGCCATGATCGCCGGCCCGACCCAGTTGCAGTACATGTACTGGTAGCTTCGCGGCTCGCCCACTGCCGCCATCTCCTCGCCCAGGATCCAGTGGTAGAACGGGTCCATCCCGCTGCCGCCGAACTCGCGCGGCCAGTGCGGCAGCAGCATGCCCTCCCGCGCCAGGATCGGACAGAACTTGCGCGAGAAGTTTGCCGCATAGATCGAACCCTGGTCGTAGCGCGTCTGCGCCGCCCAGTCGGCGGGCAGGTGCTCGGCCAGCAGATCCTTCGCCTTTTGCCGGAAGGCCCTGTGGCCCTCGGTCCACTCGAAATTCACGATCTCTCCCCGATTCTAGGCGGCCGCCGCTTCGCGGAAGCGGGGGATCACTTCCTTGCCGAACATGGTCAGGCTGCGCAGCGTATCGGCATGCGAGATCTTGCCGCACTGGACCATGAAGATCAGCTGGTCGACGCCGAGGGCCTCGTACTCCTGGATGGTGCGGGTGATCTTGTCCGGATCGCCGATCAGGCCGAACATGTCGTCTTTCGGGTCGCGGAACATGTTGTGGGTGTTGATCCACTCCACTGAACTGGTGCGCTCCCAATAGCTCTCGTAGCCCGGTAGCTTCATGTCGCCATGCGGCTTGTAGATGCGGTTGGCATAGTCGCTGAACCACAGCAGCGCCGCCCCGCCAATCTGCATGGCGCGCTTACTGTCCTCGTCGCAGAACATCATCGACACGCAACCGTACTTGTTGTTGATGACGCTCGACACGGGCGTCTTCGGGTTGGCGACCGCATTCTTGTACTTCGGAATGTCCGGCGCGATCTTGCCAGGCGTGGTGGCGCCGAAGGTCAGGCAGCCGACGCCCAGTTCACCCGCCAGCACGTAGGAATCCGGGTTCGAACCCGACATCCATAGCGGCGGGTGCGGTTTCTGCAACGGCTTCGGCACCACATCGCGCTCGGGCATCGAATAGTGCTTGCCGGTGTAACCGGGATAGGGCGACTGGGTCCACATCTTGACGATCTCGCGGATTGCCTCGTTCGCCATCGAGCGCGTATCGGCGGGGTTGACGTTGAACCCCTCCATTTCCGTCAGCGTGATTGAGCGGCCAAACCCGAATTCCAGCCTGCCTTTGCTCAGGATATCCAGCACCGCTCCGGCCTCCGCCGTGCGCGGCGGCGAATTGTATGGCGGCGGAATCAGGCGCACGCCGTGGCCGATGCGCATTGTCTTGGTGTGCTGCGCCACCGCTGCCAGAAAAACTTCCGGTGCGGAGCAGTAGGAGAATGGCGGCAGGAAATGGTGTTCGACGCACCAAGCGTTGTCGAAGCCTACCGCGTCGGCCAGCGAGATTTGCTCGATGGCTTCCCAGTAGACCTGTTCCTCGGTCATCCAGCCGATTTCCGGCATGCTGAGTTCGTACAACAGGCCAAATCGCATGGCGAATTTCCCCGCATCTTCTGGGCGACAGCCGCCGCCGCCGGCCCATCCCGGAGGCCGGTTTAAATAGTGTACTATTATAAATGCGGAGTCCAGCGCCTCGAAAAGGAGCGGCGCTACATGCCCTTCTTGCCTTCGCCGATCCAGGGATCCAGCGCCTGGACATGGCGCGACATGCGATACCCCGCCGTCGCCGCGTCGCCGGAAATGATCGCATCGCCGATCTTCGTGTGCACCGCGTTAAGGCGCTTGGCGATGATGCGCCGATCCTTCATCGGCTCGATATGCTGCTCCGACAGGTCGACCAGGCAACGCACGAAAATGTAGATGACTGGGTTGTGCGCCAGTTCCGCCACCCGCAGATGGAAGTTCTTGGTCAGCTCGAACGACTTCTCGATGTTCTCGGTTTCGGTCGCCAGGAATTCGCGCAGTGCCAGGCGTTCGCGCTCGGTCGCGCTCACCGCCGCGAACGAGGCCGCGTGTCCCTCCATCAGCGCGCGGATTTTCAGCAGCTGCTTCGGCACCACCTTCTTGTAGGAAAGGTAGAGCGCCACGGCCCGGGCGACAATCTCGGTATTGGGTTCCACGACGACCAGTCCGCCGCCGCGCCCGGCGCGCATCCGCGCCACCATGTGATACTCGATCAGGCGAATCGCCTCGCGGAACACTGCGCGGCTGACACCATACTTCTTCAGCAGTGTGGCCTCCGAACCGATCACCTGCCCGACCGGCCAGCCCAGCCGCACGATGTCCGCCTCGATCTGTGCGGCGACCTCCTCCGCCAGCTTGCCGGCCTGGCGCGGCTGGCGATGCATCTCGATGGCCGACATTCCCGGCCGCGGCTTTGCCCGCGGCGTCTTCGTCTTGCCGCCCTCGCCCTTCGACTTCATTGCCCTGCTGCCCCAACGCTGTCCCGGTGGCGATCTTACCCGAATGTGCCGCGCCACCTGTAGCGGCGTCGACACGGGAAAAACCTGTTCCCGGCCCAATATAAAAGGATACTCTTTGCCTAATTTCGGTCGGGAGGGATCGACGTGGAGCAGGCGCGCTGGGCCAACAGGCCCGAAGGCTCTAACTGGGGCGATTTCGGACCCGGCGACCAGATCGGCCGCATGAACCTCGTCACGCCGGAGCGCCGCCGCAACGCCGCACGCGAGATCACCACTGGCGAGACCTTCGTACTCAGCCTGCCGCTCGACCGGCCCGGCACCTCGCTGTTCGCCGGGCGTCAGCCGCTCAGCCTGTTCGCGGTGCAGGCGCCTGACGGCGAGTTCCACTATCGCCGCCCGTTCTCGCGCAATGTCCCGGGCGCTACCGATGTGTTCTCCGACGACGCGGTGACGCTCTTCACGCAGCAATCGACCCAGTGGGATGCGCTGGGCCATGCCGGCTACCATTTCGACGCCGATGGTGATGGCGTGGCCGAGCTCGTCTACTACAACGGCTTCCGCGACGACCGCATCATGGTGCCGCCGGGCCAGGAGGGTGGCCCGCGCGCCCGCGCGCTCGATGTCGAGAAACTGGCCATGACGGGCGCGCAGGGACGTGGTGTGCTGGTCGATTTCCACGCCATCCATGGCCGCGACAGCGTCGCAATCGGCTATGACGGTCTGATGCGCGCGCTGGAACTGCAGAAGGCGGTCGTTGAACCCGGCGATTTCCTTTGCCTGCGCACCGGCGTTGCCGACCTGCTGCTTGAACTGGGCAACGCCTTCGTCGCCGACCATGCGCGCCACACCGGCGCCGGCCTGGACGGCAGCGACCGCCGCCTGCTGCGCTGGATCGCCGACAGCGGCCTGGTCGCCATCTGCGCCGACAATGCGGCGGTGGAAAAATCCGGCCGCACGCAGCCCAGCGCCGCCCATCCGATGTCCAGCCTGCCGCTGCACCGGTTCTGCCTGTTCGAAATGGGCATCCATCTGGGCGAGCTCTGGTATTTCACCGAACTGGCCGCTTGGCTCGCCGCCCATGGGCGCAGCCGCTTCTTCCTCACCGCACCGCCGCTGCGTCTGCCCGGCGCGCTCGGCTCGCCCGCCACGCCGGTTGCAACTGTCTAGGGCCGCTCGCCGTCCGACCGGATCAGGTCGACCGCCCGCAGGATGCGCTCCGGCGTGGCCGGCGCATCGATCTCGGGTGACACGCCGCCCGCCGACACGCTGGCAATGGCGTCGCGGATGGCCAGCCACACCGTGTGCGTCGTCAGATCATTTGGGACTGATGGGGCTGTAATTTAGTGGAGGGTTGGCCTCATCTGGTTGGTTGATCTTATGCGGCGAGTTTGCGGTGAAGCAAGCGACGATGTTCGATGGTTTTCTGTTTGATGCGGTGTCGTTCCTGC
>CANJGB010000031.1 GCA_947473805.1 Alphaproteobacteria bacterium | reverse complement strand
CTGGATCACGAACATCACGTCGGGCCGGCCGGCGTCGTACTCGTCGAAGACCAGTGCGGTCGCCGATTGCAGCGCCTGCGGCAGGATGCCTTCGCGGAACTCGGTCACCTGCAGACCGTCACGCAGGACGATGGCGTCCTTGCCGATCAGATCGATGCGGCTGACATGGCTGTCGAGGTTGATGCGGATGCAGGGCCAGTTGAGACGGGCGGCGACCTGCTCGATATGGGTCGACTTGCCAGTGCCGTGATAGCCCTGGACCATGACGCGGCGGTTGTAGGCAAAGCCCGCCAGGATCGCCAGCGTGGTCTCACGGTCGAAACGATAGGCATCATCGACGTCGGGCACGAACTCGGAGGCCTGGCTGAACGCCGGCACCTGCATGTCGCTGTCGAAGCCGAACACCTGCCGTACCGACAGCTTGATGTCCGGCGTGGCCTTGGACCACGGGTTGCCATGGTCGCCGGTCTGGATCGAGGTCATTAACTGCTTCCGTCTGACAGGTTATTGGCCGGATTTGAAGGCTGGGCACGGTCCGGCGCCGCGCTCTGCCTCAAGTATAACCGCAGGAAAGCAGATAGGTGTAGGCTTGGTTGATCTGTTTGAAACGTTCTTCCGCGTCCTTGTCGCCGCCATGGGTGTCAGGGTGGAAGCGTTTCGCCAATTCCTTGTAGCGGGTCTTGATTTCTGCAAGGGAAACATGGGGTTGCAGGTCCAGAGCGGCTAGCGCCTGGCGCTCCTCGGGGTTTTTCGGCGGGGCTGCGGAACGTTTGCCGCCGAAGATCGTTTTATCGAGTTCAACCTCGGCCAACAGCCCGAGGTCATCCCTGACCCACACGCCGTCCACATCCGCACCGATCCGCTCCCCCAGGCGCCAAGTCGGGCGGTGCCAGGTGGCGTTCTTGCGCTGGTAATCCTCGATATCGGCCTGGCTCATGCCGGCAAAAAAGTCCCACGCCCGGTTGTAATCGCGCACATGGTCCAGGCAGAACCACCAGTGGCCGCCGCCCGGGTCGCGCGCCTTGGGTGCCCGGTAGTCGCCGCCGCCAGTGCAGCCAGGATGGTCGCAGCCACGCCCGGCCGAGGCCCGCTTGGGCTCCCAGTCCAGGACGACGTGGCGGCGCTGCTGTTTTTGCATCTAACGAAGTATGGGAGGCTGGTCGAGGACTGACAAGGCATTGACGCCGCGGGTCCCGGTACGGCAATAGGATCGAATGACCATGGCCGAGCGCATCCGCACCAAGCTCACCGAGGGGTTGCAGCCACAGACCCTCGATATCGTCGATGATTCCGCGAAACATGCGGGCCATGCCGGACACCGGCCGGGGGGCGAGACGCATTTCGACGTGATGGTTGTCGCTGCGGCTTTTACCGGCCAGAGCCGGGTGGCGCGGCAGCGGCTGGTCTATCGGCTGCTGGCCGACGAGTTGCGCGACGGGGTGCATGCCCTGGCGTTGACCACGCAGACGCCGGAAGAGGCCGCTCAGGGCAGCAGGTAGAGCAGCAGCGGCGGCAGGATCGCGAACGACAGTAGTGTTGAGACGATCACCGCGCCGGCTACCGTTTCGTGGTCGTTGCCGTACTGCCGCGCGAAGACGTAGTTGACGACGCCGACCGGCATGGTTGCCTGCAGGATGGCAACGCCGCGGGCCGCGCCTTCGAGCCCCAGTGCCCACGCCGTTACCCATCCCGCCGCAAAGCCAAGCCCGAGGCGCAGCAGTGCCATCAGCACCGCGCGGTGCGCCATGGTGATGCGCAATTGCGCGATCGACACGCCCAGCATCAGCAGCATCGGCGGAATCGTGAAGCCGCCCAGCAGGTAGGCCGTGTTGTCCAGCCAGCGCGGCACCGGCGTTTCGGTCAGCATGAACGCCAGCGAGGCCAGCACGCCATAGACCACCGGTGAACGCAGCAACAATCGCCCCGCCGGCTTGCGACTGGCGATCCACTGGCCGAATGTCATGTTCACCATCGACGTGGCGGCGAAATAGCCGACCGCCAGGGCCAGGCCGTGATCGCCAAACGCGAACAGCGACAGCGGCAGGCCCATATTGCCGGAATTGCCGAACATCAGGGCCGGAAGATAGTCCGGCAGCGGCAGCTTCATCAGCTTCAGCACGGCGACGGACATCAAGCCAACCGTGGCCAGAACGGCACCGGCGCTGCCGGCGATCTGGAGGAATTCGAGCGGCTTCAGGTGCAGCCGCGTCAGCGACGAAAAGGTCAGGAATGGTGTGCCCAGGTTGATGACCAGCGCGCTGGCGAACACCGCGTCGAACGGCTGCTTCATCCGCACCCAGACATAGCCCAGGGCGGCCAGCAGAAAGACCGGCGCAACAATCGCGAACAGCTCACTAGTCATTGCCGCCTAGCCCTTTGGCCTACTTTCCATTTGTTCATCTTCGCACGAGAACTGGACATGCAATCGAATTTAGTCCTCCACGTGCTTTATATCAGCACTGCCTCACCCTTTCTCTCGGTGCCCGCCCTTGACGACCTGATTGCAAAGTCGCGCGTGAGGAACGCCGCGTTGGACGTGACCGGGCTGCTGCTGCACCGCGACGGCAGCTACGTCCAGGCCCTCGAGGGCGCCCCGAACTCAGTCAACGATTTGCTGGCTTCTATCCAGGCTGATCCGCGCCACCGGGAGATGCGCGAGATCGTCAGGTACGAGAACGACGTCCGCGACTTCCCCCAGTGGTACATGGGGTGCGAGCAGATGCAGGATAGGCGCGAGGGCAGGCTTGATCTCGACGGTCAGCGCCTGCCAAAGTCGTCGGCGGCGACCAGGTAATTCCGCGCATCATGAATCGCCTGCGTGGCCGGGGCGAGAACCGCGTCTAGCCCGTGCTGTCGGGGTCGTCGTTCTCCGACGGCTTGAGCAGCGAGATGCGCAACGAGGTCAGCCGGTTGCGCTGGCGCTTCATCACCTCGAACTTGCGGTCAAAGAAGACGAAGCTCTGCCCCGGCTCGGGGATGGTGCGTGACTCGTGGATGACGAGGCCGGCGACGGTGGAAAAGTCCTCGTCCGACAGGTGCCAGTCAAGCAGACGGTTGAGGTCGCGGATGGTGACCGTGCCGTCGACCAGCCACGAACCGTCCGGCTGCGGCCGCACGCCGGTGGCGGTCTTGTCGTGCTCGTCGCGGATATCGCCGACGATCTCCTCGAGAATGTCTTCCAGGGTCACGAGGCCCTGCAGCGTGCCGTACTCGTCGACAACCAGCGCGAAGTGCTGCCGCTTCTGGCGGAAGGCGGACAACTGCGCGCGCAGCGTCGTGGTTTCGGGTACGAACCACGGATCGGTCACCACCTTCGAAATGTCGATGGCTTCGGTCGCCCCGCCGCGCCGCGACAGTTCGCGCAACAAATCGCGGGCGTGCAGCACGCCGACGATATTGTCCGGATTGTCGCGCCAGACTGGTAGCCGTGTATGGCCGCTGGCCAGCACCTGATCGACGATCTGCGCCGGCGGTTCGCCGATGTCGATCGTCTGCATCTCCTGGCGGTGGATCATGATGTCGCCGACCGCGTATTCGGCCAGGTCCAGGATCGAGCCCAGCATGTCGCGCTCGTGCTTGACCATGCCGCCCTCGCGCACGTGAAGATCAATCGACGAGCGCAGTTCCTCGGTTGGTGACACGTCGTCGGTGGTGTCGTGGACACGCGCGCCGAACAGGCGGAATGTCTGGCGGACGATGGCCTGGACCGTGCGAACGACGGGCAGCAGGATCGCGACCAGCACCCGTACCAGCGGGCCGACGAACAGGGCGACGCGGTCGGGCCGGTTGATGGCGTAGGTCTTGGGCATGACTTCCGCGAACACCAGCACCAGAACGGTCATGATCGCGGTGGCATAGGCAACGCCATGCTCGCCAAACATGCCGATCAGCACGCCGGTTGCCAGCGATGAAGCGGCGATGTTGGCGACATTGTTCCCCAGCAGCAGCGCGCCGATGAGGTCTTCGCGCCGGTCCAGCAGCCATTCGACCGCCTTGGCGCGCTTGTTGCCGTTGCGCGCGAGGTGATGCATCCGGGCGCGGCTAGCGGCGGTCAGGCCGGTCTCCGAGGCGGAGAAAAATGCCGACAGCAGCAGGAGGAGGATGACCGCCCCGATGGAGAGGAGAAGTGCGTGATCCATGAGCTAGGCGGCGTCGGCGGTCCGCGCCAATACGGCCATAACGTCGTCGCGCTTGACGTCGCGGCTGAGGAACGCCTGGCCAATTCCGCGCGTCAGCACGAAGGTCAGGTTGCCCTGGCTGGCTTTCTTGTCCTGCTGCATGTGGTGCCACAGTTCCTCGGTCGATAGCGCCGGTCCTGCAATCGCGCCGGTCCCGGTCGGCAGGCCACAGGCCGCCAGGTGACGGCGCGCGCGCGCCGCGTCGGTGGCGGGGCAATGTCCCAGCCGGACCGAAAGTTCGAATGCCATGACCATTCCGATGGCGATGGCCTCGCCATGCAGCAGGCGCTGCGAGAAGCCGGTTGCGGCTTCCAGCGCATGGCCAAAGGTATGGCCGAGATTGAGCAGTGCTCGCTCGCCGGTCTCGCGCTCGTCGGCGGCGACAATGCGCGCCTTGTGCCGGCAACTGGTCGCGACCGCATGGGCCAGCGACGGACCGCCGCCCAGCACGTCGGCATGGTTCTGCTCCAGCCAGGCAAAGAATGCGGCGTCGCCCAGCAGACCGTACTTCACCACCTCGGCATAGCCCGCCAGCAGTTCGCGCCGGGGCAGGGTGCGCAACAGGTCTAGGTCGATGCCGACGAGGACCGGCTGGTGGAAGGCGCCGATGAGATTCTTGCCGTGGCGGCTGTTGATCGCAGTCTTGCCGCCAACCGAGGAATCAACCTGCGCCAACAGGGTGGTCGGCATCTGGATGAAACGGCTGCCGCGCCGCAGGATCGAAGCAGCAAAGCCGACCAGGTCCCCGATGACGCCGCCGCCCAGCGCGATCACAGCGTCGCCGCGTTCGACCTTGAGTTCCAGCAGGCGCTCGACCAGGTGTTCCAGGCCCGCAAAACTCTTGCTGGGTTCGCCGGGGTCGACGATCACGGCGTCGGTGGCAATGCCGCCGGCCGTCAGCGCGGCCTGGATGCGCTCCAGATGCAGGGCCGCAACGTTGCGGTCGCTCACAATCACCGTCCACGGCCGTGCCAGGTGCGGGCGCACTAGGGCGGCCAGGTCCGGTCCGTTGCCGATCACGATGTCGTAGGCACGCTCGGCCAGTTCGACGCGCACTGTTTCGGACCCAGCGCTCATGACCGCAGCACTCCCCGTTGCCCCAGTTCGCCGATGATGGTTTCCACCACGCTCTCGTGCGGCCCATCGTCGCTGTCGACCGCGAGGTCCGCCAAGGCATAGACAGGGTTGCGCACGACCAGCAGGCGTTCAAGCGCGCCGCGCGGATCGCCGCCAGCCAGCAGCGGGCGGTTGTTACGCCGGGCGGTGCGCCTCGCCAGCACCTCAAGGTCCGCGCGCAGCCAGACCGATACGCCGTGCTCGCGAATGGCCGCCCGGGTGGTTTCGTCCATGTAGGCGCCGCCACCGGTGGCGAGAACCTTGGGCGGCCCCTCCAGCAGGCGGGCGATGACGCGTCGCTCGCCAGCGCGGAATTCGGACTCGCCGTGGCGTTCGAAGATGTCCGGGATGGTCATGCCGGCGGCCGTCTCGATCTCGGTATCCGCATCGACGAACGGCACATTCAGCCGCGCCGCCAGGCGGCGGCCCACGGTACTCTTGCCGGCACCCATCATGCCGACGAGTACGACCGTCCGCAGCAGCGCATTGGCCTCGGCAGTATCGGCGGGCAGGGCGTTCATGATCGCAGGCTGGGTCTGACCGTTGGCGGTTTCGCCCGGAGCGGCAATTGCGCCGCGCCGGTGCGCCCGGTAAAATATCGAAAAATAGTCATAATCCAACTGTAGCACATTGGGCGGTTGGACTTCGCGTCCCCTCCCTCCGGTTTAGGCCCCATTGATCCATGAAACTTGTCGTATCCCTTGTCGTAATCCTCGTGGTGCTGTTCGGTGGCGCCGCCCTGTTCCTTTCGACGTGGGATATTCCGCCGCCCACGGTAAAGGTCGAGAAAGTGATCCCGAATGACCGGCTGGGTAAGTAGCGCCGCCGCAGCGGCGCTGGCGCTGCTGGTATTGCCGGCTTCGGCGCAGCCGATCCAGCTGATCCCGGCCCAGCGTCCCCAGGTCCCCCTCATCGTCCAGCCGTCCGGCGAGACGCCGGCCCAGGCGGTGCCGGAGGGCGAGCGCCCGGCGGTGGAATCCGCGCCTGTCCAGGTCGTACCCCTCCAGGCGCCCGACGTGTCGTCGGTCGGTACGCTGACCGACGAGGCTGCCGGCAGCTATGGTCCCGATATGTGGCGTGGCTCCGACCGCGCGCAGGTGGAGCGCGGCTTGTTGCTGATCGAGCCGACCCGTGGCTCGGCTGCCACCCGGGCGATGCAGTTGCGCCTACTGCGTACCGCGGCGACGGTGCCCGAGGGCCAGCCCATTGCGAAAAGCCTGCTCGGCCTTCGGGTCGAGCGCCTGGTCGCCCTCGGTCAGGTCGAGGCGGGGCTTGCGCTGTCCCGGCTTGCGCCCGCCACTCTGAACGATCCGCGCCTGGCGCGGGCGGCGGCTGATGCCGCCTGGCTCCGCAACGAAAATGCCTCGGCCTGCACCACGGCGCAGCGCTGGGTGCGTGAAGACCTTGATCCCTATTGGCTCAAGTCCGGCTTTCTCTGCCGGGTGCTGGACAATGATCTCAACGCCGCCGCGCTCTCGCTGACGTTGCTGCGTGAACAGGGCATCGACGACACGGGTTTCCTCACCCTGGCCGACATTCTTGTCAATCCGCGTGCCGGCAAGCTCGAGTCCCTGACCCAGCCCGGACCGCTCAACCTCGCCATGTTGCGCGCGACAAAACGGCCGACGCCGGCTGATGCCTTTGCCGATGCACCGCCTGCCGTCCAGGCGGCTTTGCTCGATTTGGCTGGCGGCGATGCCGACCAGCGCGTGATTGCGGCCGAGGGCGCGGAAACTGCCGGTGCTCTGGCGGGTGATGCGCTGGCCAAGGCCTATGCGGCCATAACGTTCACGCCCGAGGAAAAGCGCGACCCGACGGCCTCCCTGGCCAAGCTGGACGCCAATCCGGCGCGGGCCCGCGCCTTGGCCTTTCAGGCGGCGGCGGCGCAATCGGTGCCGATCGTCCGGGCTGAAGCGTTGCGGCGCGCCTGGGTGTTGGCGGCGCGGAACGGGCAGCTCCCGGCCATGGCTGACGCGACACTGCCGATGACGCGCGAATTGCCAGTGTCCGAGGAACTGGGTTTCGCCGCTGCCGACATCTACCGCGCCCTCGTCGCCGCCGGGGACCAGCGTGCCGCGCGCCAGTGGTATGCATGGGCCCGCGCGCGTCCCGCAGAGGTGGACAAGGACGCCGCTGCCACGGTCGCCTCGATCTGGCCGCTGGTGCTTCTGGCCGATGCCGGTGGTTCCAATGGTTTCGACCCGGCACGCTGGCAGGCCTGGGTGGAGAGCCAGAAAGACATTGCCGCACTGCTGCGACAGCGACGTTCCGCGACGCTGCTGTTTGCGTTCGAGGCGCTGGGTTACGCGGTCCCGGATTCAGCTTGGGCGGATGTTCCGCCGAACGCTGCAGCAGCCAGCGAGCGTGCGGCTTCACCCGTGGCGGTGCGCGGAATGCAGCGCGCGGCCGACGGCGCCCGGCGCGGCGAGACGGTCCTGTATGCGCTTCTCGTTCTCGGTCGTGGTGGTCCGGCGGGCCTTGATGCGGCGACGCTTGGCACGGTGCTGGCCAGCTTGCGCAAGGTCGGCCTCGACAGTGATGCGCGCGCGCTGGCGCTGGAGGCGGCGCTGGCCCGGGGCGTGTGACCCGCGTGTCGGGTGCGGCCCACGTCGAGACGTTCCTGGAGATGCTGGCGGCCGAGCGCGGCGCCAGCCGCAACACCATCGACGCCTATCGTCGCGACCTCGACGATCTTGCGGCCTTTCTGACCAAGCAAGGCTTGGAGACGGCGAAGGCTGACAGTACGGCCTTGCGCGCCTACCTGGCCCGGCTCAACGACGCCGGTCTGGCCGCCAGTACCCAGGCGCGGCGACTGTCTGCTCTTCGACAGTTCTATCGGTTTCTCCTCGGCGACGGGATACGCGCCGATGACCCCTCGGCGATACTCGACGCACCGCGGCGCGCGCGCGCGCTGCCCAAGGTGATGAGCGAGCCCGACGTAGGCTCGCTGCTCGATCTCGTGCATGCCGATGAGTCGCCCGAGGGCAAGAGACTGACTTGCCTGCTGGAACTGCTCTATGCGACCGGCCTGCGCGTCTCGGAACTGGTAGGCCTGCCATGGCCGCTGCCGCGCGAACAGGATAGTTTCCTGCGCGTGCGCGGTAAGGGCAGCAAGGAGCGGCTGGTGCCCATCGGCGATGCGGCCCGGACTGCACTCGATGCCTATCTGGATGTGCGCCCGCAGTTCCTGAAAGATGACGAACCATCGCGCTGGCTGTTTCCTTCACGCGGCGACAGCGGCCACATCACGCGGCAGGCCTTTGCCCTGTGGCTCAAGGAAGCGGCGCTGAAGGCCAATCTCGACCCGGGAAAATTGTCGCCGCACGTGCTGCGCCACGCCTTTGCCAGCCACCTGTTGGCACATGGGGCGGACCTGCGCGCCGTACAGCAATTGCTGGGCCACGCCGACATCTCGACGACTCAGATTTACACCCATGTTCTGGCCGAACGCCTGAAGGCCTTGGTCCAGTCGCACCACCCCCTGGCGCGCCCGGACGGGGCGGATTGACCCCGCGTGCCCTCCGTGCCAGTTTCGCTGCAACGCAACAATCCTGACATGGTCCGGAGCCCTGGATGAGTTTCAAGGTCACGCCGCCGCCCGTTCCGCGCCTGAATCGCTGCGAATTGGCCGTCCCCGGGTCCAGTCCGAAGTTCTTCGAGAAGGCTGCGGGCGGCAAGGCCGACGTGGTGTTCCTCGATCTCGAGGACGCGGTTGCCGTGCAGGACAAGGAGCCGGCGCGCAAGAATGTGATCCAGGCGCTGAACGACATCGACTGGCAGGGCAAGGGCAAGAGCGTGTCGGTCCGCATCAACGGCCTCGACACGCAGTTTGCATATCGCGACATCGTCGATGTGGTGGAACAGGCCGGCCACAAGCTCGACATGGTCATGATCCCGAAGGTTGGCACTGCCGCCGATGTTTACGCCGTCGATATGCTGCTGAGCCAGATCGAACTGGCCAAGGGCATCAAGAAGAAGATCGGCATCGAGGTCATCATCGAGACCGCATTGGGCATGCAGAATATCAGCGAGATCGCGGCGTCCAGCCCGCGCCTGGAAAGCCTGCATTTCGGCGTCGCCGATTATGCGGCGTCCACGCGGGCGCGCACCGTCGGCATCGGCGGCCCGAACAAGCTGTATGGCGTGCTGACCGACAAGGATGGCGACAAGGCCCGCGACTTTCACTGGGGCGACATGTGGCACTACGCCATTTCGCGCATCGTCGTCGCCTGCCGCGCCAACGGCCTGCGCCCGATTGACGGGCCGTTCGGCGATTTCTCGGACACTGATGGTTTCCGCGCGCATGCCAACCGCGCCGCGGTGCTGGGCTGCGAGGGAAAGTGGGCCATCCATCCGAGCCAGATCGACCTGGCCAACGAACTGTTCACGCCCGATGTGGCCGAGGTCGCCAAGGCCCGGCGTATTCTCGAGGCCATGAAGCAGGCCATTGCCGAGGGCCGTGGCGCCGTGGCGCTGGAAGGCAAGCTGATTGACTACGCGTCGATCCGCCAGGCCGAGGCGCTGGTCAACCAGGCCGACCGTATTGCAGCGAAAGCAGCGAGCTGAGCATGAGCGTGTATCTCGATTTCGAAAAACCCGTCGCCGAGATCGACAGCCGTCTGCGCGACCTGAGGCGTGTCGCCGATGCCGGTGACACCGACCAGACAGAGGTGACGCGGCTCGAGGCCAAGGCGCAGGAGCAGCTCAAGGCGATCTACGCCAAGCTGACGCCGTGGCAGAAAACGCAAGTCGCGCGTCACCAGGACCGGCCACACTTCGCCGACTATGTTGCGGCACTCGTCACCGACTTCATGCCGCTGGCCGGCGACCGCGCCTTCGCTGACGATAATGCGATCCACGGCGGCATCGGCCGTTTCCGCGGCCGCTCGGTCATGTTCATCGGGCATGAGAAGGGCCGCGGAACCGAGGGCCGCGTGAAGCACAATTTTGGCATGGCGAAGCCTGAAGGCTATCGCAAGGCCATCCGCCTCATGCGCCTGGCCGAACGCTTTCGCCTGCCTGTAATTGCGCTGGTCGATACGCCGGGCGCCTATCCCGGCGTCGGCGCCGAGGAGCGCGGCCAGGCCGAAGCCATTGCCCGTTCCATCGAGTGCTGCCTCGACCTGCAGGTGCCGCTTATCGCGGCCATCGTGGGTGAGGGTGGGTCAGGTGGCGCCGTCGCGCTGGCGGCGGCCAACCGCGTTCTGATGCTGGAACACGCGGTCTATTCGGTCATCAGCCCCGAGGGCGGCGCCGCGATCCTGTGGAACGCCGCCGACAAGGCGCAGGACGCCGCTGATGCCTTGAAGATCACGGCGTCTGATCTGCTGCGGCTGAAGGTTGTTGATGAAGTGGTCCGCGAGCCGCTGGGCGGCGCGCACCGTGACGCCGCTGCCATGATCGAGGCGCTGGGCGACGCTGTCGCCAAGCACCTCATGGCACTTGAACCACTTGATCCCGCACGGCTGCGCGAAGACCGCCGGCGGAAATTTCTCGACATGGGCCGGGAGGGCCTGAACTGATGGACGCCAAGATCCAGATGTGGATGGACAAGTCTGAGCTGCAGGAGCTGGTCTATATCTACGGCCGCGCGGCCGACCGGCACGACTATGCGCTGATGCGCTCGCTCTATACCGACGACGCCATCGATGACCACGGCCACATGTTCAAGGGCTCTGCCGACGAGTATGTGGCGTGGCTGCCGTCGATTCTGGAAACCTGGGATTCCACGCTGCACAGCGTGACCAATACGATCTTTGCGGTCGAAGGCGACGTAGGCGAGGGCGAGATCTACAAGATCACTTATCATCGCACCAAGAGCATGCCGCAGGAGGAAGTCATTTCAGGCGGCCGCTACCTCGACCGCTACCGGCGCTGCGCCGACGGCAAGTGGCGCTTTACCTATCGCCGCCTGGTGCAGGACTGGACGTGGAAGCGGCCGGTGACGGTGCCTGGCCTGGTGCCCACGCCGGCCGGCACGCCGGATGCGCGCTCCGATGCGCAGGACCTGCTTTATACCCACCTGTCGATGTTTCCGCGGCTGCAGAAATAGGTCGGTCTAGGCCCGGAATAAGACGGAGTAGCCGATCGCCGCTGCCGCCAGGATGAAGGGCATGACGATTGGCGGCAGGCCGCCGGGATCGGTGCTGTGCCCGTGGCGACGTAGCGTCTGGCCGGTATAGAAAAACGACAGAGCCGGCACGCCCAGGATGAACAGCGTCAGCCACTTCGACATCCCCTCTGAGGGAATCGGCACGATGTCGCGTTTGTTCAAAATCCAGATCAGGCCCATATAGGCGAAACCCAGCACGACCAGCACCACGCCCAGCGCATAGATCGCGCGGCGCTGCTGGTCTGCTTGCTTCGCCTTTGCCGCTTCGGCCTCGGCTTCGAGGCGTGCCTTACGCGACACGGCCGTGGCAGTGCTTGTACTTCTTGCCGCTGTTGCACGGGCACGGCGCGTTGCGCGGCGTGGCCCGCCAGGTCGACGGATCGTTCTGGTCCATGCGCGGGGCGGCCTGCGCCTCTTCGCGCGCGAACTCGTTCTCGCCGGTCAGCGGATCGGCGTGGATCGCCTCGAAGTCCTGCAGTTCGGGCGGCGGCGGCGGCGCCTCGGTGCGCAGTTCCACCTTCGACAGCAGGCCGACGACGGATTCGCGCAGGCGCTCGAGCATCGCCTCGAACAGGTTGAAGGCCTCACGCTTGTATTCGTTCAGCGGGTCCTTCTGCGCATAGGCGCGCAGGCCGATGGCCTGACGCAGATGGTCGAGGTGCAGCAGGTGCTCCTTCCAGTGCTGGTCAAGCAGTTGCAGCAGCACGTTCTTCTCGACCGCGCGCATGATCTCGGGGCCGAAATTTGCGGCCTTTTCCGCCGCGCGGCGATCGACGGCATCCATCAGGCGCTCGCGCACGGCGTCGTCGGCGATGCCCTCTTCCTTGGCCCAGTCGGTGATCGGCAGGTCCATGCCGAAGATGCGCAACACCTCGGCCTGCAGGCCGCTGGCGTCCCACTGCTCGGCAAAGGCCTTTTCCGGAATGTGCCGGGCGACCAGCTGCGTCACCACGTCGCGGCGCATATCTGCGGTGGTGTCGGCCACGTCCTCGGCGGAGATGATCTCGACCCGCTGTTCGTAGATCACCTTGCGCTGGTCGTTCATCACGTCGTCGAACTTCAGCAGGTTCTTGCGGATGTCGTAGTTGCGCGCCTCGACCTTCTGCTGCGCCTTCTCCAGCGCCTTGTTGATCAAGGGATGGATGATAGCCTCGCCTTCCTTGAGGCCGAGGCGCTGCAGGATGCCGTCCATGCGGCCCGACCCGAAGATGCGCATCAGGTCGTCTTCCAGCGACAGGAAGAACTTCGACGCGCCCGGGTCGCCCTGGCGGCCGGAGCGGCCGCGCAACTGGTTGTCGATGCGGCGGCTCTCGTGGCGCTCGGTGCCGACGACGTAGAGGCCGCCGGCGGCCATGACCTTTTCCTTTTCCACCGCGATCTCGGCACGGATCGCCTCGATCTTGCGCTGGCGCTCGCCCTCGTCGGCAATCGGGTCGGCCTCGAGCCGGATCCGCATGTCGAGGTTGCCGCCCAACTGGATGTCGGTGCCGCGGCCCGCCATGTTGGTCGCGATGGTCACGGCGCCCATGCGGCCGGCCTGGGCGACGATGAAGGCTTCCTGCTCGTGATGGCGCGCGTTCAGCACGTGGTGCGGAATGCCCTTCTTCTTGAGCAGTTCCGACAGCGTCTCGGACTTCTCGATGGAGACGGTGCCGACCAGCAGCGGCTGGCCTTTCTTCAGGTTCTCCTCGATCAGGGCGGCGATGGCCTCGTTCTTCTCGCGCGCGGTGCGATAGACCTCGTCGTCATGGTCGATGCGCTTGACGGTGACATTGGTCGGCACCTCGACCACGTCCAGCTTGTAGATGTCGCCGAACTCCTGCGCCTCGGTGGCGGCGGTGCCAGTCATGCCGCCCAGCTTGGGGTACAGGCGGAAATAGTTCTGGAAGGTGATCGACGCCAGGGTCTGGTTCTCGGCCTGGACTGTGACGTGTTCCTTCGCCTCCAGCGCCTGGTGCAGGCCGTCGGAATAGCGCCGGCCTTCCATCATGCGGCCGGTGAACTCGTCGATGATGACGATCTTGTCGTCCTTGACGATGTAGTCGACATCGCGCGTGAACAGCCGGTGGGCGCGCAGCGCCTGGTTGGCATGGTGGACGACGGTGATGTTCTCGATGTCGTAGAGGTTGTCGCCCTTCAGCATGCCGGCGTCGCGCAGCATCTGCTCGATCTTCTGGGTGCCGCTCTCGGTGAAGTTGATCTGGCGCTGCTTCTCGTCTTTCTCGAAGTCGCTGTCGTCCAGCTTCTGGATCAGGATATCGACAGCCTTGTACAGCTCGGACGAATCCTCGGCCGGGCCGCTGATGATCAGCGGGGTGCGCGCTTCGTCAATCAGGATCGAGTCCACCTCGTCGACGATGGCGAAGTTGAACGGCCGCTGGACCAGCTGGTCGGCCGAGAACTTCATGTTGTCGCGCAGATAGTCGAAGCCGAACTCGTTGTTGGTGCCGTATGTGACGTCCGCGGCATACTGCTCCTGCCGCTCGGCGTCGTTCAGGCCGTGGGTGATACAGCCCGTGGTCAGGCCCAGAAAGCGGTAGACCTGTCCCATCCAGGCGCTGTCGCGGGCGGCCAGGTAGTCATTCACGGTGACGACGTGGACGCCCTTGCCCTCAAGCGCGTTCAGGTAAACGGCAAGGGTTGCGACCAGGGTCTTGCCTTCGCCGGTCTTCATCTCGGCGATCTTGCCGTCGTGCAGGACCATGCCGCCGATCAACTGCACATCGAAATGCCGCTGGCCCAAGGTCCGCCGGCCCGCCTCGCGCACAACGGCGAAGGCTTCTTCCAGCAGGTCGTCGAGAGAGGCGCCATCGGCCAGGCGCTTGCGGAATTCCGCCGTCTTGGCCCGCAGCCCTTCGTCGGTCAGTGCCGCCAACGCCGGTTCGAAACCGTTGATGGCGTCCAGCCGGCGGGTATAGCCCTTGACGATCCGGTCGTTCGCCGAACCGAAAATCTTTCGGGCGAGCGCACCAAGCATGAAATTCTCCGTGACAGTATGGGCGGGCGAAGAGGAAAGCGGCCGACCGCCCGTGACAGATAAGGTCCGGGGGGCACCCTGTCAACGCGGCGGGACGCCCCGAAAGTGCCACGATTCCGGGGCACGCCTTGCCGCCTTGCCGAAAACGTATAAGTTGCGTCCCACCCGCCGCGACCGGCCCACACCCAAGGATTTCACGATGTTCCGATTGCCCCGTCTTGCCGCCACCGCGCCCGTTCTGCTGGCGGCCAGCCTTGCAACGGCCTTTGTACTGCCTGGTTCCCTCGTGGCCCCCGCCCTGGCCCAAGGCCAGAAGCCCACGCCGCAGATGCTGCCGAAAACCGGCGACCCGGTGGTTGCCAAAGTGAACGGCGTGGACATCCGCCGGTCCGAGGTTCTGCTGACCATCGAGGCGCTTCCCGAGCAGTACCGGGGCGTGCCGCCGGACGCGCTGTTCGTGCCGGTTCTGGAGCGGATGATCGACGGCAAGATCCTGGCCCAGGCGGCCGAGAAGGCGAAGGTCGCGGATGACCCGGCGGTCAAGAAGCGCCTGGCCGCGACGCGCGAGCGCGTGCTGCAGGACGTCTACCTCACCCGTGAGGTCGAAAAGGGCCTGACCGATGCCAAGCTGCGGGCCGAATACGACAAGTCCGTGAAAAACCAGCCGCCGGTCGAAGAGGTCAAGGCGCGCCACATCCTGGTCAAGACCGAGGCCGAGGCGAAGGCCGCGATCGAGGAAGTAAACAAGGGCGCGGATTTCGCCGAAGTGTCGAAGAAGCGTTCGACCGGCCCGTCGGCCAATAATGGCGGCGACCTCGGCTACTTCACCAAGGACCAGATGGTCCCCGAATTCGCCAATGCCGCTTTTGCGTTGAAGAAGGGCGAGGTCACAAAGACCCCCGTCCAGACCCAGTTCGGCTGGCATGTGATCAAGGTCGAAGACCGCCGCGCCGCGCCGGCGCCGACCTTCGAGGAGAAGCGCGAGGAAATCCGCACCGGCCTGGCCGAGGCCGCTGTACAGACGGTCATCGGCGACCTGCGCAAGTCTGCCAAGGTCGAGCAGATGGTCGAGGCCCCCCCCGCTTCCCCCCATGGCGGCGCCATGCCCCAGGGCAACGCCCCGCACAGCATGCCCGCCCCGGCGCCCGCCAAGTAGGATCAATTATTCCGGGAATTGCCGGCGTTCTGAACCCGCATTAGTCTGGCCTCCTTCCGGAGGGGGGAGGCCATGATTAACAAGTTCGCGGTGGCTCTAGCTTTTGGCCTGTCGTGTGTCGGTGCCGCGTCGGCGCAGGATAACAAGCCCGAAGAGACGCCGTGCGACCAGCTTTCAGTCAAGATCAGCGCCCCCAGTCCGAAATGTTATGTCCTTGGCGGGCCTGCTTATACGGGCGGCACCACTTATCGCGCCGGCGCCGGCTTGCGGTTCGCGGTGGGATCGAACTGGTTCAGTGTGGGCGGGATCATTCCCAGTTCACAGGTTCACATCAAATCGTCGAAGGCCGACGAATTTCTGAGTCGTGCGCAAAGAACCTCGCAGATCGCGCGCGAAGGGACCGAGTGGTCGCCGGTTCGCACCGAGGGCAATGCCTGGGTCGCCACGTTCGTCGCGCGCAAAATGCGCTGTTTTGCATTCGATAATTTTGGCCCGCCCAAAGACGAGGGCTATGCCTGGAACATGGCTGGAACGTACTGCGATTCCGCGACCGCCAATGCCGACAAGCCTTTCACGTCAGACGAACTGAAGCAGATAATCGGATGGGTCGTGCCGAAATAACGTCTCGCCACCGCTTGTCCCGACACAATCCCGCGCTTGCGGGCGGGCTGCGGCTGCGGCACAAAGCCTGATCTTCATCTGCCCGGAGTAGCCGCCATGGCCGAGCATGCCGTTTCGCCGCTCGCCCCCGAAATTCCCGCTGTCCTGCCGGCGATTCCCGGGGTGCGCCTGGCCACGACCAATTCAGGCACCCGTTACAAGGGCCGGCCCGACCTGCTGCTGATGGAATTCCCGGCCGGCACCACGGTCGCCGGCCTGCTGACACAGTCGTCGATGCCCGGCGCGCCGGTCGAGTGGCTGCGCAAGGTGCTGCCCGGTGGCAAGGCGCGCGCGCTGGTGGTCAATGCCGGCTGCTCGAACGTGTTCACCGGCAAGGCGGGCCTCGCCGCCATCAAGGCCATGGCCGATGCGGTGGCGAAGTTGACCGGCTGCAAGCCGAAGGAGGTCATGCAGGCCTCGACCGGCGTGATCGGCCAGATCCTGCCGCACGAGAAGCTGATCGCGGCGCTGCAGCCGCTGCCGGCGCAGTTTGCCGCCGCGCGCTGGGCCGATGCTGCCGACGCCATCCGCACCACCGATACCTTCGCCAAGAAGGCGACGGCGAAGTGCGAGATCGACGGTGTGCCGGTCACGATCAACGGCATCTGCAAGGGCTCGGGCATGATTGCGCCCGACATGGCGACCATGCTGGCCTTTCTCGCGACCGATGCAAAGTTGCCGGCGCCGGTGCTGAAGGCGCTGCTGGTGCGCGCCAACGGCCAGTCGTTCAACTGCCTGACCGTCGACAGCGACACCTCGACCAGCGACACCGTGCTGTTGTTCGCCACCGGCCAGGCGAAGCACAAGAAGATCGACAGCGCGACCGATCCGCGCCTCAAGGGCTTTGTCCGCGCGCTGGAAGGCGTTATGGCCGACTTGGCGCAGCAGATCGCCCGCGACGGCGAGGGCGCGCAGAAGCTGATCACCGTTACCGTAACCGGCGCTGCCACCGCCAAGGCAGCACGCACCATCGCGCTCAGCATCGCCAACTCGCCGCTGGTCAAGACCGCGATTGCCGGCGAGGACGCAAACTGGGGCCGTGTCGTCATGGCCATCGGCAAATCGGGCGAGAAGGCCGATCGCGACAAGTTGGTGCTCAAGCTTGGCGGCCAACAGGTTACCGAGAAGGGCATGGTCCGCCCCGGCTATGACGAGGCGCAGGCCACCAAGCACCTTAAGGGCCGCGAGGTCGAGATCGAGGTCGATGTCGCCATCGGCAAGGGCCGGGCCCGTGTCTGGACCTGCGACCTGACGCACGGCTACATCGACATCAACGCGGACTATCGCTCCTAGCCAGGCTGGGAATGCGCATGGCTCATCCCGTGATTCTCGTCGTCGCCGTTGCCCTGGTCGATCCGGACGGTCGCGTGCTGCTGGCGCAGCGGCCCCCGGGCAAGAGCCTGGCCGGTTTGTGGGAATTTCCCGGCGGCAAGGTCGAGCCTGGCGAGACGCCGGAAGTCGCCCTGATCCGCGAGCTGAAGGAGGAGATCGGCATCGACGTCACCGCCGCCTGCCTCGCGCCCTTCACCTTCGCCAGCCATACCTACGAAACCTTCCACCTGCTGATGCCGCTTTATGTGTGCCGCCGCTGGTCTGGCACGCCGCGGCCCCTGCTTGGCCAGGCGCTGACGTGGAAGCGCCCGCGCGACATGGCCGAGATGCCGATGCCGCCGGCCGATGTGCCGCTGGTCGCCATGCTGCGCGATTTACTCTAGCGTCCGGCTTTCTCGCCGGCCGGAATCTCCGGCACGCCCAGCGCATCGGCCAGGCGGCTTTTCGCGCTGCCGGGGCGCAGCGCCTTCTGCTGGCTGATATGCGGGCGCCAGCCGGTCAGGGTCATCACCTGGAATGTCGCCGGGACGCGGCCGTCCGGCCCGGCATAGCGCTCCAGATATAGCTCGGCCGCGCGGAACAGGGTAGCGCGTCGCGTCGGCGTCCGGCGGCGCAGGTGCACTGCGTTAGCCTCGCCCATGTGGCGCAGGTCGCGCATCAGTGCGAACGGGTCGGCGTAGGTCACGGTAATTGTCTCGCTGTCCGCGACCGGCAGTGCGAAGCCCGCCCGCTGCAACAGTCCGGCTGCATCCTGCAGGCCCGCGAACGGCGACACGCGCGGGCTGCCCCCGCCCTCGATTTCCAGTTCCGCCGCCAGCAGGCAGTCGCGCAGCTCGCTTAGTGTCTCACCGCCGAACATCGCTGCGAGAAACAGGCCATCGGGCTTCAGGGCACGGGCGATCTGCGCCAGCGCGCCGGGCAGGTCGTTCACCGTGTGCAGCCCGGCCGGCGCGAACACGAGGTCGAGCGAGCCTTCCCCAAACGGCAGTATTTCTTCGTCGGCGACGACCTGCACGCCGTGGCCCGGCACATGGTCGGCGCGGACGAGATACTCGATACCGGCCTGGCCCTCATGCAGCGCGCCGGCGCGCGCGCCAAGTTCAAGCGCGACGGGAAAGGTGCGGCGGATGTCCAGCAGGCGGTCGGCCAGCCGCTCGCCCACCTCGCGGAACAGGAAGTCGGCCTGGCCCAGGGTCGCCACGGCGCGGGCGCGCTGGCGGCGCACCTGCATCCGGTCGAACACCAGCATGGGATCGTCATGGGCCATGTCTGGTGGTTTAATCCAAGAATGGGCCTGGCGGAACTGATGGTCGATGGCGCGCGGCGGGGCGGGGGTCTGCTGCTCGACGCTTTGCTGCCGCCGCAATGCCTCGCCTGCCGCACCATCGTCGATCGGCCGGGACGGCTGTGCGCCGCCTGCTGGGGTGGGATGCAGTTCATCGCGGCGCCGTTTTGCGCCTGTTGCGGCCTGCCATTCGAGGTCGAGGCCGGGCCTGACATGCTGTGTGGCGAATGCCTGCGCGAGCCACCGAGGTTTGACCGCGCCCGCGCCGTGCTGCGGTATGACGCCGCGAGCCGTAGTCCGATCCTGGCGTTCAAGCACGGCGACCGTACCGACGCGGCGCCGGCCTTCGCCCGCTGGATGGCCCAGGCGGCGGCCGACCTGGTGACGGCGGCAGATGTGATCGTGCCGGTGCCACTTCACCGCTGGCGCCTGCTGCGGCGGCGCTACAACCAGGCGGCCTTGGTGGCCTTGGCCCTGGGCCGGCTGGCTGGTAAGCCTGTTCTGCCCGATCTGCTGCGCCGGACCCGCGCGACGCCCAGCCAGGGTGGCCTGGGACGCAGCGAGCGGGCGCGCAACGTGCAAGGCGCCTTCGCGTTACGCAGCGGCTTGGCCGGAAAAGTTCAAGGAAAACGGATTTTACTTGTGGACGATGTGTTTACTACCGGCGCGACAGTCGAAGCCTGTGCCCGCGTCCTGCGCCGGGCGGGGGCCAGCCACGTGGATGTCGCCGTGCTGGCCCGCGTTGTCCGGACGGGAAACGACCCGATATGATGCTTGTGACCGTTTGGTGAAAGCCCGGACCATGAACCCCGTCAAAGTCTATACGACCTTTACCTGCCCCTATTGCTACCGCGCCAAGGCGCTGCTGGAGAAGAAGGGCGTCGCGTTCGAGGAAATCGACGTGACCATGGACCCTGACCTGCGCGAGGAAATGGTGCGCAAGGCCGGCGGTCGTCGGACCGTGCCGCAGGTGTTCGTCGGCGACCACCATGTTGGCGGTTCCGACGATCTGGTGCGGCTGGATCGCACCGGCGAGCTCGACGCGCTGCTGAGCGCCTGAGGTCAGATATGACCGCGCCATTCAAACTGGCCTGCGTACAGCTCAATGTTTCCGACGACCTGACCGCCAATACCGCGCAGGCCACCGGCTATATTCGCGCCGCGCACGCGGCCGGGGCGCAGTTCATCGCGACGCCAGAGAATACCGGCGGCATTGTCGCCCCCGGTACCGACCCTGCGCGCCTGGCCTATGACGAGGCTGACCATCCGGCTTTGGCTGCGTATCGCCAGCTCGCGGCAGAGCTGAAAGTCTGGCTGCTGATTGGCTCGCTGGCGCTGAAGGCCGATGCCGGCCGCGTCAGCAACAGCCAGTTCCTGATCGGCATCGACGGCAAGACCGTCGCCCGGTACGACAAGATCCACATGTTCGACGTCGCGCTCGCCAATGGCGAAAAGTATCGCGAGTCCAAGTTCGTTCGTCCGGGCCATCGAGCCGTGCTGGCGCCGACGCCGTTCGGGCCGCTGGGCATGACCATCTGCTACGACCTGCGCTTTGCTTACCTGTACCGCAACCTGGCACAGGCTGGCGCGCGGCTGATTGGCGTGCCGGCGGCTTTCACCCGGCCGACCGGCGTCGCCCATTGGGAGGTGCTGTTGCGCGCGCGGGCAATCGAGACCGGCGCCTTCGTCTTCGCCCCGGCGCAGACCGGCATCCATGCCGGCAATCGCGGGACCTACGGCCATTCGCTGATCGTCGCGCCGTGGGGCGAGGTGCTGGCCGATGGCGGCGACGAGCCAGGCTTCATTATTGCCGATATCGATCCGGCCCTGGTCGATAAGGCACGCTCCAGCGTGCCGGCGTGGCACGCTGACCAACCGTTCGAGCCGGCCGCGGCTCCAAAGTCTGCCGCCGCCGAATAGTCCTGATCTGTTCCCGGCGAGGCTTGCCACACGTTGGATGGCACGCCATTTGTATGTAACAAAGGTGTAGCCATTTCCGGCATTTATCAGGTAGCCGTACGTCGATGATCGTCTACGACCTCAAATGCGCCAAGGATCACGTCTTCGAGGCGTGGTTCCGCGACAGCGCCGCCTTTGACCAGCAGGCCAAGGCGGGCAAGGTGGTGTGCCCGGAGTGCGGCTCGAAGAAGGTTGCCAAGGCGCCGATGGCGCCGAACGTCGCCCGGGTGCAGAGCCCCTCCAGCAGCGAACAGCGCCAGCAGGCCCAGCAGGCGGTGGCGATGCTCAGGCAGATGCGCGAGCAGGTGGAAAAGAATTGCGACTATGTCGGCGAGAAGTTCGCCGAGGAGGCGCGCAAGATTCACTACGGCGAGACCAAGGCCCGTAACATCTACGGCGAGACCTCGAAGGAACAGGCCGAGGAACTGGTCGAGGAGGGCGTCGAGTTCGGCGTCGTCCCGTGGTTGCCGCGCACCGACGCTTGAACGGGTGACGCGTCAGTCGCCTGATCAGTCCTTCACGGCGGTCAGCAGGTAGTTGACGGCGGTATCGCGGTCGATGCGCCACTCGCTCCGGCGCAGATCGTAACTCATCCCGGCGATATCGGTGACGGCCAGACCGCTCGTGCGCACCGCCCGGGCCAGTTCATGCGGGCGGAGAAAGCGGTCCCAGCGGTGCGTCCCCCGCGGCAGCCAGCGCATGACATATTCCGCTCCTACAATGGCCAGGGCAAAAGCCCGCACCGTCCGGTTCAGGGTTGAAAGGACAAGCAGGCCCCCGGGCCTAACCAAGGCCGCTGCCGCGCCTAGGAACGCCTCTAGGTCGGCAACGTGTTCGACCACCTCCAGGGCCAAAACCGCGTCGAACTGCTCGCCAGCCGCAGCCAGGTCTTCCGCTGCCGCGCAGCGGTAGTCGATGTCCAAGCCGGCCTGGGCCGCATGGGTCCGGGCGACGCCAATATTCCCCGCACCGGCATCGACGCCGGTAACTGCCGCGCCCAAGCGCGCCAGAGGCTCGGCTACCAGACCCCCGCCGCAGCCGATATCCAGCACTTTCAGCCCGGCCAGCGGCCGTCGCTCGGCTTTGTCGACGGCGAAACGGTCCACCAGGCGGTCGCGCAGATAGGCCAGCCGGGCCGGGTTGAGGTTGTGCAGGGGGGCGAATTTACCCTTTGGGTCCCACCATTCGGCTGCCATAGCCTCGAAACCGGCGATTTCGGCCGGGTCTATACTGGCGCTGGCGGGTGTAATGGGGGCCGAAACCGGGGTCATGGCAGGTAAAACCTGAGGGGGCGGGCGCTTGCCGGGGGAAGGGGCGCAGAGTATGAATACGCGCCTTTTCCGGGACAAGGCAAAGCATTGGATTTTGCCGACGACAGTGCGGGTGGGCCCTCCCGGGTCTCGCCGCTTGTCGTTCGCGTGGAGAGAGTGTTTCGATGGCGCGTCTGGTGATGAAATTCGGCGGCACCTCGGTCGGGACGATCGAGCGGATCAAGAACGTCGCCCGGAAGGTCAAGCGCGAGGTCGAGGCCGGCAATGAGGTCGCTGTCGTGGTGTCAGCCATGTCGGGCGAAACCAACAAACTGGTCGACTTTTGCAACCAGATATCGCCCCTTCATGACCAGCGCGAATACGACGCCGTGGTGGCCACTGGCGAGCAGGTGACGACTGGACTTTTGGCCATGGCCCTCCATGCAGAGGGGGTAAAGGCCCGGTCCTGGCAGGGCTGGCAGGTTCCGATCAACACGGATGGCGCCCATGGCAAGGCGCGAATCATGAGCATCGACACGACCGCCATGGCCGCCGACATGGCGGCGGGCACGGTAGCAGTAGTGGCCGGCTTTCAGGGCGTTGGCCCTAACCGTCGGTTGAGCACACTTGGTAGGGGCGGCTCCGACACGTCGGCCGTTGCGCTCGCGGCGGCCCTCGGTGCCCGCCAGTGTGACATCTATACCGACGTGGACGGGGTCTATACCGCCGATCCGCGCATCGTGACGGCGGCGCGCAAGCTGGATAAGATCACTTACGAGGAGATGCTGGAATTGGCCTCGCTGGGGGCCAAGGTCCTGCAGACCCGTTCCGTCGAAATGGCGATGAATCACCGGGTGCGGGTGCAGGTTTTGTCGAGTCTGGTCGACAAGCCGGGCACTATGGTCGTGGACGAGGAAGAAATCGTGGAAAAGCAGATTGTCAGCGGCGTCACCTATTCCTCTGACGAGGCGAAGATCACCCTGCTGCGAGTGGCAGACCGCCCCGGCGTTGCCGCCGCCATTTTCGGTCCGCTTGCCGAGGCCGGCGTCAACGTCGACATGATCATCCAGAACATCGCCGAGGATGGCCGGCATACCGACCTGACCTTCACCATCGGTCGCGCCGATTACGAGCGCGCGCTCGATGTTCTGACCCGCGAGAAGGCCTCGATCGGCTTCGAGAAGATGTTGCATGACAAGAATGTGGTGAAGGTGTCGGTTGTCGGTGTCGGCATGCGCTCGCATACTGGCGTGGCGCGCCGCATGTTCCAGACCCTGGCCGAGAAGAACATCAACATTCAGGCGATCACCACGTCCGAGATCAAGGTCAGTGTGCTGATCGGCGCCGACTACACCGAACTCGCCGTGCGCAGCCTGCACTCGGCCTTCGACCTCGATGCGGCATGATGCCATGACCGCCCCCCCGGCAGCCTAGTGGCGCGGCCCGAGGACGAGCTTCCCGATACCAGGCCGGGCGGCGCGGAGGAACCGCGCTCGCCCCGGAGCCGCCGTCCACCGGGCCCGCGCATTCTGTTGCGCCGTCTGCGCGAGGTCATGGCCGAGGGCGGCAGCCCGGACGAGCGCCTGGCCAAGACGGTCAGGATCATCGCCGCCAACATGGTCGCCGAGGTTTGCTCGGTCTACCTGATGCGCGGCAACCAGACGCTGGAACTGATGGCGACCGAGGGTCTCAACCCCGAGGCCGTGCACCAGACCCGTCTGCGGGTCGGCGAGGGTCTTGTCGGCGACATCGCGGCCAATGCCCGGCCTTTGTCGCTGGACGACGCACAGAGCCATCCGCAATTCGCCTACCGGCCGGAAACAGGCGAAGAGATTTACCACTCGCTGCTGGGCGTGCCGATCATGCGCGCCGGCAAGGTGATCGGCGTGCTGGTGGTACAGAACCGCAGCCGTCGCAAATATGCCGAGGAAGAAGTCGAGGCGATGGAGACGACGGCCATGGTCCTGGCCGAACTCGCCAGTACCGGTCCGCTCGCCGCCGACGAACTGACCCGCGCCACGCGCAACGCGCTGCCCCACCGTGGCGAGGGCCGCACCCTGTCCGAAGGCCTGGCCATCGGTACGGCGGTGCTGCATGAACCGCGCATCGCGGTTTCGAAGACCATTGCCGACGACGTCGGGCTGGAGAAGCAGCGGCTGGAGGCGGCGGTCGCCTCGATGCGCGAGGCGGTGGACGAGATGTTCGCCACCCATGATGTCGACGGCATGGGCGAAAGCCGCGACGTGCTGGAAGCCTATAAGATGTTCGCCCATGATAGCGGCTGGCTGATCAAGCTGCACGAGGCGGTGGATTCCGGCCTGACCGCCGAGGCAGCTGTGCTGCGCGTGCAGACGGATACCCATTACCGGATGAGCGCGGTCACCGATCCATACCTGCGCGAGCGACTGGCAGATCTTGAAGACTTGGCCAACCGCTTGCTGCAGCATCTTGCGGGCAAGCCAGATACTGCAGCACTGGGTAACCTGCCCGAGGACACCATCCTGTTCGCCCGCAGCATGGGGCCGGCAGAACTGCTCGACTACGACCGCACCCGCTTGAAGGGCGTGGTGCTGGAGGAGGGCTCAACGATGAGCCATGTCTCCATCGTTGCCCGCGCGCTGAACATTCCGGTGATCGGCGAGTGCGAGAACATCGTGCAGCATGTCGAGCCCGGCGACCGGGTCATTGTCGACGGCGAGCATCGGCAGATCTTCCTGCGGCCGGGCGACGATGTCCTGCGCGCGTTCCGGCAGAATTTCCAGCTTCGCGAGGAGCGCCTGGCCAAGTATGCGGCCGATCGCGACCAGCCGGCGGTGACCAAGGATGGCCAGCTGATCGCGCTGAATCTCAACGCTGGTCTGCTGGTCGATCTGCCGCATCTCGAGGAAACCCGCGCGGACGGTATCGGCCTGTACCGCACGGAACTGCATTTCATGGTGCGGTCCAGCTTTCCCAAGGTCGAGGCGCAGACCGAACTGTATGCCAAGGTCCTTGATGGCGCTGGCGGCCGCCCGGTCGTCTTCCGCACGCTGGACGTGGGCGGGGACAAGCCGCTGCCGTATCTGGTGGACATCAACGAGGACAATCCTGCCATCGGCTGGCGCGCCATCCGCATTTCGCTGGATCGTCCGGCCTTGCTGAAAAGCCAGATCCGGGCGCTGCTGCTGGCCGCCGGCGGCAGGTCGCTGCGGGTCATGTTTCCGATGGTTGCCGAGGTGGCCGAGTTCGTGCGCGCCCGCGCTGTGGTCGACCAGGAGATGGAGCGGCTGAAGCAGCTCGACCGGCCGCAACCGAACGAACTTCGCGTCGGCGTCATGCTCGAAGTACCTGCTTTGGCCTGGCAGCTTGCGGCGCTGTTGCCGCTGGTCGATTTCGTGTCGGTTGGCTCGAACGACCTGATGCAGTTCTTCTTTGCCGCCGACCGTGGCAATCCGCGTCTGACCGACCGGTACGACCCGCTGAATCCGTCGTTCCTCAGCTTCCTTCACTGGATCGCCAAGCAGTGCGCCGAGTTTCGCGTCCCGCTCAATTTCTGCGGCGAGATGGCGGCCCGCCCGCTTGAAGCGATGAGCCTGCTGGGTCTTGGCTATGTCAGCCTGTCGATGCCGGCGGCCTCAGTCGGCCCCGTAAAGGAAATGTTGCGGGGCCTGTCGATCCCAGACCTGCAGGACTATATGGTTCCCATGCTCGGTTCCGCTGAACGCACCTTGCGACCACATCTCCGCCGCTTCGCCGAGATGGCCTGCGTGGCGGTATGAACCGAACTGTGTTTTACTTGGCGCCCGGCATGGAAATCTTGCGCTGATGGTTCAGGATCCGCTCAATCGACGCAGTCGGCTGCGGCCCGTTGGCGGCCCGCGGCTCGTGCTGCGTGGCCCGGACGAAGAGCCGCCCGAAAATCCGGACTATACGGGTGTTGGTGCAGTCCTCCGCACGGCCCGCCGCCAGGACGGCCTGCGGATCGAAGACGTCGCCACGCGGCTGCGCATCCGCCGTGACTATCTGCGGGCCATTGAGCGCGGCGACTTTGCCGCCTTGCCGGGCACTTCCTATGCGCTCGGCTTCGTCCGCAGCTATGCCGAGTTCCTTCGCCTGGACGGCAGTCGCGCTGTCGAGGCCTTCAAGGAGGAGACGGGAGGCCCGTCGGCGGATGAACCCCTCAGCTTTCCGGTCCCAGCCGCTGAGCAACGCCTGCCGCGGTTCTGGCTGGTTTTTGCGGCCCTGGTTGTGGCGATCGGCATCTACGTCTACTGGGCCAGCCGGCAGGAGCAGCTGTTTGCGGTAACCGAGCCGGTCCCGCCCGTGCCCGAGCGCATCCTCAGCGCCGCGCCGCCACCGCCCGCCACGCCCGTCGTGCCGATTGTCCCCGTACTGCCGGCGCCGCCGGTGGCGGGTGTCCCTTCTGTTCCGGGGGAGGCGGCCGTTTCTTCGCCCACGCCGCCGTCGTTTTTGCCTTCACCGGTTGTCCCGCCAGCCCCGGCCGTCGCCCCGCCTGCACCGCCACCGCTGCCTCAGGCGGCCGAGGTGGTCCCGCCGCCATCGAAGCCTGCCGGCATTTATGGCAGCGAGCAGGCGGACGTGCGGGTCGTCATCAACGCGACCCAGCGGGCCTGGATTCGTGTCGCCGGTCCCCAGGGCCAGACCCTGTTCCAGCGCATTCTGGAGCCGGGTGAGACCTACCGGGCGCCGAACCAGCCCGATTTGGTGATGGATGCCGGCAATCTTGGGGGTCTGGACGTCGTGGTGGATGGCAAGGTCATCCCGCCGCTCGGCGGTGCCGGCGTGCCCAAGCGCAACATTTCCCTGGCGCCCGCCGTGCTGCTGGCGCCGCCCGTGCCGCTTGAACGCCGCGCCCCGGCCAACTAGACAGGACCCGGGCGGCATCCGCGTTGCGTGGAGACCGCCGGATGAGGAACCGATGAGCGTACGTCCCTATCGCGACATCGCGCGCCGCAAGAGCCGCAAGATTATGGTCGGCAATGTGCCGGTCGGTGGTGATTCGCCAATCACCGTGCAGACCATGACCAACACGCGCACGTCCGACGTGCCGGCCACCATCGCCCAGGTGCAGCGCTGTATTGAGGCGGGGGCCGATATCGTGCGCGTATCATGCCCTGACGAGGCTTCGACTGCGGCCCTGAGCGAGATCGTGCGCGCGTCTTCGGTGCCGATCGTGGCCGACATCCATTTCCACTACAAACGCGCCATCGAGGCGGCCAGGGCCGGCGCTGCTTGCCTGCGCATCAATCCCGGCAATATCGGCTCGGACGACCGGGTCCGCGAGGTGGTGAAGGCGGCGAAGGACCATGGCTGTTCGATGCGCATCGGTGTCAATGCCGGCTCGCTGGAGAAGGACCTTCTGGAGAAGTACGGCGAGCCATGTCCCGAGGCGATGGTCGAGAGCGCGCTGCACCACGCGCGCATTCTCGAGGATCATGACTTCCGTGAATTCAAGATCAGCGTGAAGGCGTCGGACGTGTTCCTCGCCGTAGCCGCCTACCAGGGCTTGGCCGAGGCGTGCGACTATCCGCTGCACGTCGGCATCACCGAGGCCGGCGGCATGCGCACCGGTACGGTGAAGTCTTCCATCGGCATGGGCATGCTGCTCTGGTCAGGCATCGGCGATACCATCCGCGTGTCGCTGTCGGCCGAGCCCGAGGAAGAGGTGCGTGTCGGTTTCGACATGCTGAAGTCGCTGAACCTTAGGCACCGCGGCGTTAACATCATTTCCTGCCCGTCCTGTGCACGGCAGCAGTACGACGTTATCCGCACCGTCGAGGCGCTGGAGAAGCGCCTCGCCCACATCACCGTGCCGATGACACTGTCAGTGATTGGCTGCGTGGTGAACGGGCCGGGCGAGGCGCGCGAGACCGATATCGGCTTCACCGGCGGCGGCAACAACAACCACCAGGTCTATCTCGGCGGCGTGCAGGCGCACCGGCTGAAGGATCAGGACGTGGTCGAGCATCTGGTGCAGCTGGCCGAGGCCAAGGCGCGCGAGATCGAGGCCGCAAAAGCCGCCACCCCGGCGGCGGCCGAATAGTTCAAATTTCCGGAGGCGTTTCGTGCCCAGTCTTCAGCCGGTTCGCGGCACCCATGACCTGTTGCCGGACGAGTTCCGCCGTCACCGCAAAGTGATCGATACCGCGCGCGCCGTGGCCGAAAGCTACGGCTACGCGGAAATGTCGACGCCCATTTTCGAATTCACCGATACTTTCGCCCGCACCATGGGTGAAACCTCCGACGTCGTATCGAAGGAAATGTACACGTTCGAGCGGTCCGGCGAGACGCTGACCCTTCGACCGGAATACACCGCCGGCCTGTGCCGCGCCTTCATCTCGAACGGCCTGCAGCAGCATGCGCCGGTCAAGGTGTTTGCCCACGGACCGATGTTTCGCTACGAGCGCCCTCAGAAGGGCCGGCAACGGCAGTTCCACCAGATCGACGTCGAGGTGATCGGCACGGCCGAGCCCGAGGCCGATGTCGAGGTGATCGTGCTGGCCGCAGATGTGCTGCAGAGGCTTGGCGTCCTCGACAAGTGCGTACTGGAGCTGAACTCGCTGGGCGATCGCGACAGCCGGCAGGCCTATCGCCAGGTGCTGGTCGACTATCTTGAGGGCCATCGCGGTGCGCTGTCAGCAGACAGCCTGGCGCGGCTGGAGCGTAATCCCCTCCGAATCCTCGACAGCAAGGACGAAGGCGATCGCCGCATTGTCGCCAGCGCGCCCGAGATCGCCGGCAGCTTTACGCAGGCCTCGACCGATTTTTTCGCCGCTGTGCGTGCGGGCCTGGATGCAGCTGGCGTGCGCTATACCGTTAACCCGCGTCTGGTGCGTGGGCTCGACTACTACACCCACACCGCCTTCGAGTTCGTCACCGACGCGCTGGGCGCGCAGGGCACTGTGATCGGCGGTGGCCGCTATGACGGCCTGATCGAGATGCTGGGTGGAAATCCGGCGCCAGGTATTGGCTGGGCGGGTGGCATCGAACGTCTTGCCATGCTGGCGGGCGAGCCTGCGCCGGCCCGCAAGCCCATCGCCATCATCCCGATCGGCGCCACCGCAGAACTCGCGGCACAGCGTCTGGCCCGCGACTTGCGCGCGTCGGGCCTGCACATCGAGCTCGGCTACAAGGGCAATACCGGCAAACGTATGAAGCGGGCCGACAAGCTGGGCTGCACGGCTGCGATCATCATCGGCGACAACGAACTGGCGGCGGGCGTCGCGATGCTGCGCGACCTCACTACCGGCACCCAGGCCGAGGTCCCGCTCGCCGAACTGGCGCAGCGCCTGCAGCCGCGGGACTGACATGGCCTCCTTGCCCGAAGCGACGCTGGAGCAGATCGTCCGGCGCCACCATGCCCTCCAGTCGGAGATGTCGACCGGTGCGCCAGGCGCTGACGCCTTTGTCAGGATGTCGAAGGAATACGCCGAGCTGACCCCGGTGGTCGAGGGCATCAGCCGTTTCCGCTCGCTCCGGCAGGAATTGCAGGACCTCGAGGCCATGGCGGCTGATTCCGGCGCCGATGCGGACATGCGGGCCATGGCCGCAGACGAACTGGTCGATGTGAAGCAGCGCCTGCCGCTGGTCGAACGCGAACTGCAATTGCTGCTGCTGCCCAAGGACGAGGCCGACGAAAAGAACGCCATCCTCGAACTGCGGGCCGGCACCGGTGGCGGCGAGGCGGCCCTGTTCGCGGCCGACCTGTTTGCCATGTACCGCGCCTATTCCGCCCTGCATGGCTGGAAGTTCGAGGTGATGAGCATCACCGAGACCGACCTGTCGGGCTATCGCGAGGCCATTGCGACGGTGACCGGGCGCAGCGTGTTTGCCCGGCTGAAGTTCGAATCCGGCGTGCACCGGGTGCAGCGCGTGCCGGCCACCGAGAATGCCGGCCGCATCCATACCTCGACCGCGACGGTGGCCGTGCTGCCCGAGGTCGAGGAGGTGGACATCAAGATCGAGGACAAAGATCTGCGCATCGACGTGTTCCGCTCGTCCGGCCCCGGCGGCCAGTCGGTGAACACGACCGACAGCGCGGTGCGGATCACCCACTTGCCGACCGGCATCGTCGTCTCGCAGCAAGACGAGAAGTCGCAACACAAGAACAAGGCCAAGGGAATGAAAATCCTGCGCGCCCGCCTGTACGAGGCCGAGCGGGCCGCCCGCGACGCTGCCCGGGCCGATTCCCGCCGCGGCCAGGTTGGCACCGGCGACCGGTCCGAGCGCGTGCGCACCTACAACTTTCCCCAGGGGCGCGTGACTGACCACCGCATCGGCCTGACGCTCTACAAAATTGAGAACGTCATGAACGGCACCGCGCTGGACGAGATCATCGACGCGCTGGTGTCCGACGACCAGGCAGCGCGGCTGGCGACCCTGCAAGAAACAACGTGACAACGGCGCGCCAGGCGCTTGCCGCGGCCGGGGCCAGATTGTCTGCGGCGGGGGTAGAAGGCGCCCCGCGCGACGCCGAGGTATTGCTGCAACACGCGCTGGACTGTGATCGCTCATGGGTGATCGCACACCGTGACGATGCACTCGAAGGCGCCGCATTGGCTCGCTTCGAGGCGGCGGTAGCGCGGCGGATACGGCGCGAGCCCGTTTCCCGCATCATCGGCCGGCGTGAGTTCTGGAGCCTGGATTTCATCATCACGCCCGACGTCCTGGACCCGCGTCCTGACACGGAGACCGTGGTCGAGGCCGTGTTGAGGCATGCACCTGCGCCAACGTCGATTCTAGATCTGGGCACAGGGTCGGGCTGTATCTTGTTGTCCTTGCTCAGCGAACGGCGTGGCGCTCGCGGCGTCGGTGTTGACCGCAGTGAAGCAGCGGCGCGTGTGGCCGCCGGAAATGCACGGCTGCTGAATCTTGCGGACCGGGCGACATTTGTCGTGTCTGACTGGGGCGCCTCGCTGGCCGGACAATTCGATGTTGTCGTCTCGAACCCGCCTTACATTCCACGGGCTGAAGTGGAGAAACTGGCGCCAGAGGTGCGGAACTACGAGCCGCACGGCGCGTTGATCGGGGGCGCGGATGGGCTGGACTGCTATCGCCGCGTTCTCATTGAAAGCCGCCGACTCGTTACGACCCAAGGCCTGATTGCCTTGGAACTCGGTGCCGGACAGGCGGATTCAGTCGCCGCCATCGCGATGACATCCGGACTTTCGGAAGTAACTCGCGTGCGCGATCTCGGTGACCATGAGCGCTGCCTTTTGTTGCGAAAAGCCGCCTAATCCGGCGAAAAAAATCGTTTGGAGATTGCCGCCGGGGGCATTAGCTTCATTTCACAGGTTGCGTCGCGTATGGCCGTAAATGATCTGGCCGATGCGAACCGATCCCGCGCCAGTACCTGCAGTTTTCGATCTTCGGCCAAAGCCAGAGATTGGCGCCGGTAACATCGGATCGGTCGGTGCGCGACCTGCACGCAATCAACGTAGTTGAAAAGGTTATGAGACCTGTGAACAACAAACGAACCCGCGGCGGTCGTTCGGGCGGGCGTCGCCCGCACATGATGGGTGGCGGTGGTGGTGGGGGCGGCGGTGGAAACCGCAGCTTCGACAGCAACGGCCCAGAGGTGAAAATTCGCGGTACTGCCGCGCAGATTTTCGACCGCTATTGCCAGCTCGCACGCGACGCCAATTCAAGCGGCGACCGCATTGCGGCCGAGAACTACCTTCAGCATGCCGAACACTATTACCGCATCATGTTGGCCAATGGCCTGGTGAACCAGCCGCGGCCGAACGGCCAGCAGGGCGCCAACGGCAATTACCAGCCGAACGGCAATGGCCAGGGCGGACAGGACGTCGATGGCGGCGAGGAAGGCCAGGGGCAGCAGCCCATGGTTGCCGAGGCTGAGGAAGCCCAAGCCTGATCTAGATCCGGTTTAGGGCCTGGCGCTCAGGCCAGGCCCAACGAATCGCCGGCGCGAATCTCGCCACCCGTCAGAACCTTGGCGTAGATGCCGTTGTCGGCATGGCCGAAGTTCTGGTGCAGCAAGCGCGGGATGTTCAGGTCGCGCACTCCAGATTGCGGATCGACATTGGTGGCGGCGCAACGTTGCGTCCGCTTGGTCACCTCCAACTCAACCGTACCGATACGCAGGCGCCGGCCGTTCCAGTCAAGTTCTTCCCACGCCGGCAGGCCGTCGAAGTAGATGTTGGCGCGAAAGCGCAATGGATCGACCGGGCGACCCGCCAGTGGTTCCAGCGCGGCGCAAGACGCAACATTGATCAGCGACACGAACTTCGCCGGTACATCCGAGAACATGTGCCCGTCCGCGTGCACGACATGTGGCATGCCGCGCAGGTCCTCGGGCATGAATGCGGCGATGAAATCGACAATGGCGTGGCGACCCTCGACCCGGTCTAGCCGCCCCTGCACGGACGAACCATCCGGCGCGGTGATCGACAGTTCGCCTCTCGCCGCGTCGAACCGCGTGCGCAGGGTCGCCAAGCGTTCGTTTCGCATCAGCATCAGGAAGTGCGTCTTCGGCAGGTAGTCCGGGGCGGCCGGGTCGAACAGGGCATCGCCCTGGGCGATTGCATAGGCACGGTCGCCCGGGAAAGCCTCGCCGGGGCTCAGCCTTACATTCCCCAGCGGTTCGGGGCTTAGGCCCTTGACCGGATAGCGGTAGAGCGAAACGATCTGCGGCATAATGTGGCAGCGGCCCTTGTGTTGCCAAAGCGCCACATTATATCGGCTTTGACTCTCAAGGGGCCCAAATACCCGGCGCGACCGTTGAGGTGGGGGGGGAGAACGGGCTGCCACGATCAGGAGATCGTCATGGCGTTCGAAAAATATACGGAGCGTGCGCAGGGATTCATTCAGGCGGCGCAGACTATCGCGGTGCGAAACGGGCACCAGCGTTTTACCCCCGAACACGTTCTCAAGGCGCTGCTCGACGACCAGGAGGGGCTGGCGGCGAACCTCATTCGCGCCGTCGGCGGCCGGCCGGAACAGGCCAAGCAGGCCGTGGAGGCCGCGCTCGACAAGCTGCCCAAGGTCGAGGGCGCGGGTGCCGGCCAGCTTTACATGGCGCCTGACCTGGCACGTCTGTTCGAGGCGGCCGAGAAATCCGCGCAGGCCGCGGGCGACAGTTTCGTCACTGCCGAGCGTATGCTCGAGGCGCTGACAGCGGCGACTGGCACCGCTGCCGCCGACGTCCTGAAAAAGGCCGGCGTCTCCGGCCCGGCACTGGTGTCCGCCATCGAGCAGATGCGCAAGGGCCGCAAAGCCGATTCCGCGACCGCCGAACAGTCCTACGACGCGTTGAAGAAATATGCTCGCGACCTGACCCAGGCCGCGCGTGACGGCAAGCTCGATCCGGTCATCGGCCGCGACGAGGAAATCCGCCGCACGATCCAGGTCCTGTCCCGTCGCACCAAGAACAACCCGGTGTTGATCGGCGAGCCCGGCGTTGGCAAGACCGCCATCGTTGAGGGGCTGGCGTTGCGCATCGTGCGCGGCGACGTACCGGAATCGCTTAAGGACAAGAAGCTGATGGCGCTGGATCTCGGCGCCATGATCGCCGGGGCGAAATTCCGCGGCGAGTTCGAGGAACGGCTCAAGGCCGTGCTGCAGGAGATTATCGCATCGGCCGGCGAGATCATCGTGTTCATCGACGAGATGCATACCCTTGTCGGCGCCGGCAAGGCCGACGGCGCGATGGACGCTTCGAACCTGCTGAAGCCGGCGCTCGCGCGCGGCGAACTGCACTGCGTCGGCGCGACCACGCTGAACGAATACCGCAAGCATGTGGAGAAAGATGCTGCCCTCGCGCGGCGCTTCCAGCCCGTGTTCGTGTCCGAGCCGACGGTCGAGGACACGATCTCGATCCTGCGCGGCCTGAAGGAAAAGTACGAAGTCCACCACGGTGTCCGCATCACCGACAGCGCCATCGTTGCTGCGGCAACACTGTCGAATCGCTATATCGCCGACCGCTTTCTGCCCGACAAGGCAATCGACCTGGTTGACGAGGCGGCGTCGCGCCTGCGCATGGAAGTGGATAGCAAGCCCGAGGAAGTGGATGAGCTGGACCGGCGCATCATGCAGCTCAAGATCGAGCGCGAGGCGCTGAAGAAGGAGAGCGACCGCGCGTCGCAGGACCGCTTGGCCAAGCTGGAAAAGGAACTAGGTGAGCTGGAAGGCAGGACCCAGGAACTGACGCTGTCGTGGCAGGCCGAGAAGGACAAGCTCGGCAGTGCACAGAAGCTGAAGGAAAAGCTGGATACCGCCCGCGTCGAATTGGAGAACGCGCAGCGGCGCGCCGACTGGGCGCGCGCCAGCGAACTGTCCTATGGCGTGATCCCGCAGCTCGAGGCACAGCTGAAAAGCGCCGAGACCGGTACTGCGCAGCAGATGGTGCGCGAGGCGGTGACCGAATCTGATATCGCCGGCGTGGTCTCGCGCTGGACTGGTATTCCGGTGGACAAGATGCTGGCGGGTGAGCGCGACAAGCTGCTGAAGATGGAGCAGAAGCTGGCGGGCCGCGTGGTCGGCCAGGACGCCGCGCTGAAGGCGGTATCCGATGCCGTGCGCCGGGCGCGCGCCGGTCTCCAGGACCAGAACCGGCCGATCGGCTCGTTCCTGTTCCTCGGCCCCACCGGCGTCGGCAAGACCGAGCTGGCCAAGGCGCTGGCCGAATTCCTGTTCGACGACGACCAGGCCATGGTGCGCATCGACATGTCGGAATACATGGAGAAGCACGCCGTCAGCCGACTGATCGGCGCGCCTCCCGGCTATGTCGGTTACGACGAGGGTGGTGCGCTGACCGAGGCGGTGCGTCGCCGGCCGTACCAGGTGCTGCTGTTCGACGAGGTCGAGAAGGCGCATCCGGATGTGTTCAACGTGCTGCTGCAGGTGCTTGACGATGGCCGCCTGACCGATGGCCAGGGCCGCACCGTCGATTTCCGCAACACGATGATCATCCTGACGTCGAACCTGGGCAGCGAGTACCTGTCGCAGCAGAAGGACGGCGAAGACCCGGACCTGGTGCGCGGCCAGGTGATGAACGCGGTGCGTGCCGCGTTCCGGCCCGAGTTCCTCAACCGGCTCGACGAGATCATCCTGTTCCGCCGGCTCAGCCGGCAGAACATGCATGGCATCGTCGACATCCAGCTGGCGCATCTGCGCAAGCTGCTGGCGGATCGCAAGATCACCCTCGACCTTGACCGCTCGGCGCTCGATTGGCTGGCCGAGGCCGGATACGATCCCGTCTACGGTGCGCGCCCGCTCAAGCGGGTGATCCAGCGCAGCCTGCAGAACACGCTGGCCGGCATGATCCTCGAGGGCAGCGTGTCCGAAGGCGAGACCATCAAGGTGAGTGGCAGCCGCGACGGCCTGAAGGTCAACGGCCACATGGTCGAGGCTGCCTAAGAAAAAACCGGCGGAGCCTTGGGCTCCGCCGGTTCATTTCATGCCGATTTGACGCTTACTTCTGCGCCAGCCAGGTCTTGGTAGGCGTTGCCGCGATCTGCCGTTCGATGGCGTCGATGTTGCGCTGGAACGTGGCGAACTCCTTGCCTTCCAGCTTGCGGCCGGTCGGCAGGCGGATCGACAGAGGGTTGATCTGGCCGCCGTTGTAGATCGTCTCGTAGTGCAGGTGCGGGCCGGTAGCGAGGCCGGTGGCACCGACATAGCCGATGATCTGGCCCTGGCGCACGCGCTGGCCGTTCTTCACCGCGATGCGGCTCATATGGCCATAGGCCGTCGCGTACTGGCCATTGTGCCGTACGCGCACGTAATTGCCATAACCGCCGCTCCAGCCAGCGGTCTCAACCGTACCGTCGCCTGCCGCCTGGATCGGCGTGCCGGCTGCGGCGGCGAAATCGACGCCGCGGTGCATGCGGCTAAAGCCCAGCACGGGATGGCCGCGCATGCCGAAGCCCGACGACAGACGTGCACCGTCGATCGGCGTGCGCAGCAGCGCCTTGCGCACGCTCATGCCGCGCGCGGTGAAATAGTCCGCCTCTTCGCCGGGTGGCGCGTAGCGGTAATAGCGGATCTCCTGCCCGCTCAGCATCATTGCGGCGGACTGGATTGCGCCGGCCTTGACCGGTTTGCCGTCTTCGCCGGCGAACTGTTCGTAGAACACCTCGAAGCCGTCGCCCTTCTGCACCTCGCGCTGGAAGTCGACGTCGTAGCTGAACAGGCGGATCATCTCGCTCAGCACCGGCATCGGAATGCCGGCATCGAGTGCGGACTCATACAGGCTCGAGGTGATCGTGCCCGCACTGCGCACGTGGCTCTTGTCCAGCTCGCGGACAATCTCCTGCGCCTGGAAACCGGCATCGCCGCGCGTGACCGTTACCGTGCGCTCCACTGAGTCCTGCACGTTGAGAGCCGCAAGCTGAAGGGCGTCGCCATCGGCGCGCTCGAACTTCAGGGTGATTTCCTGGCCCAGTTGCAGCTTCTTCGGATTGTAGAGGCCGCGCATGGCCTCGATCGCCAGGGCCGATTCCGTGCTGTCGGCGCCGGCCTTGGCCAGCAGCTTCATCAGCGTGTCGCCGCGGCCGACCGCCAGGGTCTTGACCAGCGAGGCGGGCGCCAATGTCTGCATAGAGGTGGACGGCTGCGTCAGCAGCGGCTCCAGGGCCGTGGCCCCGTTGACCGCTGCATTGACCGAGGCCTCGACATTGTCGAGGACGGTGCCGGGATTGAACGTCGCGCTGCGCTCGGTGGCGGGATGTTTGTATTGGTGCGAGAAACCGAAGCCAACGGCGCCAATAAGGCCGGCCATGGCCACTGCGGTGAGCATGGGGGTGGCAGGACGCGCGGCCATGACTTTGGCTGCGGCGACGCGCCATTTCTGCGCAGAATTTGGCTCCAATGGACCCCCTCGCCGAACTTCTTTAACAACCCCGCGGGAACCTTGTCGGCTGAAAGCCGGGGGGTCAAGTTTTTATTTTCGCAAGCCCATGATTCTGCGGGCCTTTCCGCTTTCTTAGTGCGCCGCAAAGAATCTGCAACGAAGCGGTTGACGGGCCTGAAGGCGGCGCGTATATACCCGCCTCCCGCCGCGAGGTTGGGATTTGTTCTTTGACATTGTTGTTTGATGGAAGGGATGTGTGGGCGGCGGCCTGACCGGTAGGTCTTGTTGCTGTTGAGCACATCCTTCTGCGGAGGTTTATGGGTCTGCTGCGAGGCTGGCCTGT
>CANJGB010000030.1 GCA_947473805.1 Alphaproteobacteria bacterium | reverse complement strand
GCAGGAACGACACCGCATCAAACAGAAAACCATCGAACATCGTCGCTTGCTTCACCGCAAACTCGCCGCATAAGATCAACCAACCAGATGAGGCCAACCCTCCACTAAATTACAGCCCCATCAGTCCCAAATGATCTGACGACGCACACAACGCGAAAATTCGACGTGCCGCACAATATCGCGGCCGCCGCGAGACGCTCCGCGCCCTTGCGGGCGCGATCCGCTGATATTGTAGGACTTCCCAAATACGCGGCAGCGTCCTCAACCAGCTTGCGGTCGATATTTTCGCTGACTAGTTCGGTTAGTGTCCCCAACCGCCCTTGTCGCTGCCAAATCTCCATTAGCTCGATGGCATCGGCGGGACGACCTGCGAAGTCCGTTGCGTCGGCTTCTTTGATTGCCTGTATGAATTTTCCGACGCCCGGGATGCCTCTGTGTTGCGCCAAAATTTTGAGGCGCTCTTCGTCGAGCGGGATGATCTGTACCAACGCAACGGTTGGCTCTGCCTTGCTTGGGTCGATTTTTGTCGGGCGAGCGAGATGGGGCAGCAGTGCTTTCAATGGTTCAAGATCGTCGCGCGGCCGCCACTCTGATACCCGACATGACAGGATCATGCGGATTCGATGAAATTCTTTACCCAGCGCTGTCTGAAATTTGCGCACGGCTCGCCGATAGTCGCTCGCCCTTTGGATTTTAGCTTCGTCAACCGCGTCTAACAGGAAGACCGCATCGGTTTTCCCGTTCTTCCAATCAATGAAGGCTGATTCGCGAGCCGCATCAATCGCAAGTGCAATCGCGGCATCACCCTGACTTTCGGCTGCCACCAAATCTTCGATTCGCAGAAAAAACCAATTTTGTCCTGCGGCAGCGTTTCTTTCTGCGGCCAGCTTAAGCTCTGTAGTCTTTCCGCTTCGAGCTTCGCCCAGAATTACGGTTAGTGGTTCCTGCGCCAAATCTTCAATTGGTTCGCCAGGCTCTTTCCCATCAAGGCCCAGCCACAACGCATACGACGTATCCGCATCGACTTCCTTGGCCAGGGTCACTGGCTGATACCTGCGCCTTAGGTCGGCTAGATCACTAGACACTTTGCTGCGCCTTCGGTTGGAGGGTCCTGATTGTAACCCTTGCGTGTGCGCAGATGTCTATCAGCATTGCCTGCTGCACCGCGCCGTACTCAACTTGAGCAGTCGGGCAGTGCCCCAGGTGCCGACCGTATTTCGGGCATCGATAAAGCCCCCGCTTTTGAAAATGGCCGGGGGAAGGCAAGAATGATTGCGAGCCGGGCGGCGCGGCGGCGTGTGCCGGGGCATTGCCTCCGTTTGAGGACCGCCCCGCCCGCCGCAGCCGTTTGGGAACGATAGCCGTCGAGAAGGGGGACGCAGAGCAGTGCGGCAGTGGCCCAAGGGGTGGAAGTCGCGTCGGCGCGCTGGGCGTGGCATCCGGAACACTGGACGCTGGGTACTCAGTAGGTACTCATCCACCCATAGAAATCAACCGCCCCGTCCCAAAGCGCCATATATCTATTAATATCAATAAGTTAGATGGTGCCCAGGGCCGGAATCGAACCAGCGACACGGGGATTTTCAGTCCCCTGCTCTACCAACTGAGCTACCTGGGCGCCGTGACACCGGCGACCGCCAGCAGCAAGGACGCCGGCTTATAAAAGAAAAGCCCCACCCTGTCCAGCGAGGCAGCGGGCCGGATTATCGCGGCCGTGCGGTGGGTTAGGCGCGCCCCACCGGGGGCATGCCGCCGCCCTCGTCATCGTCGTCGGCAATCTCCTCGTCGTCCGGAATCCGGTACTTGCCGCCCAGCCAGTTGGCGAGGTCCTGCTCGGCGCACAGCGCGCTGCAAAACGGCTGGTAGCGGGGCTTGGCCGGCTTGCCGCACAGCGAGCATTTGCGCACCTTGCTCATGGCCGAGGCACGAGTTCGACCGCGGCGCCCAGTTCGGCGGCGAGCTTTCCGGCCAGACCCGCCGGCACCGCCGCGAGCGCCGCGGCCGGGAGGATGGCCCGGAGCGGCCGGCCCGGCGCCGTGCGCGCCGCGCGGCGGACATCCCGGCACAATCCGGCCAGGGCGGCGTGGCCGCCACGGGCCAGGCGAACGTTGAGCGGGTCGCCCAGCCGGCGGCGAGTCATTTCCACGAGTCCGAGTTCCGACATTTCAAGCACCCTGGTCGGGGCGGCATCATCCGTCAGGGCCTTGCGCAGGGCCGCCACGACCTGCGCCGCCTCGTCGCGCGCCCGGAGGCGCAGGAAGTCGATCACGATCACGCCGCCAATGCCGCGCAGGCGCAATTGCCGGGCAATCTCCGCCGCCGCCTCGAGGTTGATCGCCAAAGCCGGCGCCCGCGCCGAACCGTAATCGACATCGACCGCGGTCAGCGCCGCCGCCGCGCCGAAGCGCAAGGATGCGCCAGACGGCAGCGTCACCCGCTCCGCCTGCAGGGCGGCGATCTCGGCGTCCAGGTCCCAGGTATCGAACGGCAGGCCCGCGCCCGTATGGCCATTGAGGCGCGGCAAGAGGTCGGGCGCCATGGTTTCGGCCCAGCGCCGCGCCTCGCCCAGTGCCTCGGGCGGATCGACGACGATGCGGTCAGCGCCGGAGGAGAAATCGCGCAGCACGCGATGGACGGCGGAGTCTTCGCGCCACAACAAGGCCGGCGCCTCGACGGTAGAACGCCGTGCCTCGATGGCGGCTCCGCGCGCCGCCAGCACCGCATGCTCGCTGCGCAACAGCATCGCCTCCTGTCCCGCCGCCGCCGTGCGCACGATGCAGCCGGGAGAGAGATCGCGCAAAGCGGCGGACAGGCGGTCGCGTTCCGCCGCGTCGGCGATACGCCGCGACACCGTCGCGCCATTCGCGCCGGGCGTCAGCACCAGGAAGCGGCCGGGCAGCGTGATGTCGGCGGTGAGCGCCGCGCCCTTCTCGGCGACCGGGTCTTTCGACACCTGCACGACCAGTGCCTGGCCTTCGTGCACCAGTTGCGCAATCGGCCGCTCCGCGTGGCCGGGAATATCAGTGGCGTTGAGAAAGCCGTTCTGGTCCTGGCCGATATCGACAAAGGCCGCGCGCCCGTTGGGCAGCAGCTTGCGCACCCGGCCCAGCCAGATCGAGCCGACCAGGCTTTCGGAGGTCAGCGGTTCGATGACGAGGTCGGCCAGGCGGCCATCGCGCACAAGGCCGGCGCGGACCTCGACCGCATTGGCCTCGATGAGCAGCTCGGCGCTCACGGCCAGACGGGAAAGCCGAGTCCGGCCAGCAGGCCTGCGGTCTCGAACAGCGGCAGGCCGACAACGTTGGAATACGAGCCGTTGATGTCGGCAACGAACTTCGCCGCATGGCCCTGGATGGCGTAGCCGCCAGCCTTGCCCTGCCATTCGCCGGTTGCGAGGTAGGCGTCGAGCTCCGCATCCGACAGGCGCTTGAACCGCACGGCCGTGGTGACGAGGCGGCGCACCGCCTTGCCGCCGGGGGCCACGACCTCGACACCGGTCACAACACGGTGCCGCCGGCCCGACAGCAGGACCAGGCAGGCGCGCGCCTGCTCGACCGTTTCCGCCTTGGGCAGGATGCGCCGGCCGACACCGACCACCGTATCGGCGGCCAGGACATAGGCATCGGTGCGGCGCGCGGCCACGGCCTGCGCCTTGGCGGCGGCCAGCCGGGCGGCGAGCTTCACGGGCAGTTCGGTGCGCTTGGGCGTCTCGTCCACGTCAGCCGGCTCGACAGCCGGCTCCAGCCCGATCTGGCGCAACAGCGCGAGGCGGCGGGGCGAAGCGGAGGCGAGAACGAGCGGCTCCATGACGGGCCGGCCGCCGGTCGCTATTTGAAGCGGAACGTGATGCGACCCTTGGTCAGGTCGTAGGGGGTCATTTCGACCATCACCTTGTCGCCGGCCAGCACGCGGATGCGGTTCTTGCGCATCTTGCCGGAGGTGTGCGCCAGCACTTCGTGTTCATTTTCCAGCTTCACGCGAAACATCGCGTTGGGCAGCAGTTCCTGCACCGTGCCGGGAAATTCGAGTAATTCTTCTTTGGCCATTCAGTCTCCTTGCGGGCCGGGGCGATCCCAGCCATCAGGCGGGGCGCAACATGCGTCCGGCCCGGCGGAAAAGCAAGAGGGCCGCCGCCTCAGCCCTCTTCCTCCAGAAAGCCCTGGACGGTGGCGTAGAGCGCCAGCCGGCGGCGTTCCAGATGGGCGAAATGGGTGGCGCTGCCCAGGATGGTCAGCCGGCGCGAGCGCGCGCCCGCCAGGCGGTCGAACACCAGTCGCGCCTTCTCGGGCGTCGTCAGCGCGTCCCATTCGCCGGTCACCACCAGGACATGGGCGTCGATCTGATCCGCCGGATAGAGCGGCCGGCCCGTCCGCACCGCCTCTTCCAGATCCACGACCATGCCGTTCGGCGACCGCACCCGCGGCGGGTCGTATTCACTGGCCCTGGGGTCGGTCGCGGTGGTCGCCGCCGCCCAGGCCTCGTACCAGTCCGGCGGCGTCAGGCCGGCCCGCTCCGCCTCGGGCGCGCCGGTCTGCAGGCGGCGCAGGGTGTCGGGCACCGTCCAGGTGTCGTAGCCAACGACCGGCAGCGGCGGCGGCTTGTTGCCCGCCCAGGCCGCGCCGAACAGGACCAGGCGCTTGATGATCCCCGGATGATAGGCCGCCCAGCCGCCGGTGATCATCGTTCCCCACGACCAGCCCAGCGCATTCAGCTGCGCAATGCCGCGCCGCGCCAAGATGTAGGAAACCGCCGCGCCGAAATCCTGCCACGCCGTTGCAGTACGCACCTGCGGCGGCACGCTCTCGGCCGGCTGATCCATTTCTGGCGGCCGCGTCGATTTGCCGAAGCCCCTGATATCGACCAGCCATACGTCCCAGCCGCGCTGCGCGACATAGTCGAGCCACGACAGGCCATCGAGCGGCAGGTCGAACGTCACCTCCGCCGCCTGCGATCCGCCATGGCAGAACAGCAACGTCCGCTCGGGCGAGAAGTCGACCATGCCGGCGGGCCGCTTGTTGCGCAGGAACAGCTGGATGCCCGGCTCGCCTGAGTCGATGAACACATCCTCGGATACGATCAGCGTCGAACTCATCGCGGCCTCCCCTCAGACGACCGGTGCGTCCGCCGCGCCCAGCCTTTTCTTGATTCGCATGACCAGCGCGTCGCGCACCGAGCGGTACGCGTTCATGCGCACCTCGCGGTTGCCGTCCACCGTCGAGGGGTCCGGCATCGGCCAGTGCTCGACGTCGCAGGCCAGCGCGCGGGTAAATTCCTCCACCTTGCCGCGCGCCTCGGGCGACAGGCTGATGACCAGGTCGAAGGACTCGTCGTGCAGTTCGTCGAATGTGCGCGCGCTGTGCCCGGACATGTCGATGCCCAGTTCATCCATTGCCTCGATGGCGAAATGGTCGGGCTCGCCGGCACGCATGCCGACCGACGCCACGAACACGCGGTCGCCGAAGAGGTGGCGTGCAATGCCCTCGGCCATGGGCGACCGGATGGTGTTCGAAGTGCAGACGAACAGGACCGATCCGGGCGCGTCCGCCATCGCCTGCCTCAGGCCCGGATATGCAGGACGCAGATCAGCGTGAACAGCCGCCGCGCCGTATCGTGATCGATGTCGATCTTGCCCTTCAGCCGCTCCAGCAGCAGGGTCGATCCCTCGTTGTGGATGCCGCGCCGGGCCATGTCGAGCGTCTCGATCTGCGCCGGCGTCGACTTCTTGATCGCCTGGAAATAGCTGTCGCAGATCTCGAAATAGTCCTTCACCACCTTGCGGAACGGCGACAGCGCCAGGATCACCTGGCCGAGGCGGGTGTCGTCCTCGTCGCGCACATCGAAGGTCAGCCGGTTCTCGACAATGCCCAGCACCAGGCTGTAAGGCCCGCCATGGTCGCCGACGGGAGCGAAGTGGTTTTGCTCCAGCAGGTCGAAGATTGCGACCTGCCGCTCGTGCTCCACGTCGGGGCCGCGCCGGACGAGCGAGCGCTCATCCAGTTCCAGCTTGGCGATGCGCGGATGCCGCGGCGCCATGCTAACGCCGGTTCAGGCGGATCGAGATGGACAGGCCATGGGCATCGAGGCCCTCGGCCTTCGACAGCGCCAGCGCCGCCGGGCCGATGCGGCCCAGCGCCTCGGCATCGCAGCGCACCACCGTCGTGCGCTTCATGAAGTCCAGCACCGACAGGCCCGACGAGAAGCGCGCCGAACGCGCGGTCGGCAGAACATGGTTCGGCCCGGCGACATAGTCGCCGATGGCCTCGGGCGTGTGCCGGCCGAGGAATGCCGCGCCGGCATTGCGTATTTTCGCCAGCAGCGCGTCAGGATCGGCCACCGCCAGTTCCAGGTGTTCCGGCGCCAGGCGGTCGACCAGATCGGGCGCATCGGCGAGCGACGCGACAGTGATGATGGCGCCAAATTTTTCCCAGCTGGCGCCCGCGATGGACGAGCGCGGCAGCACCTTCAGGTGCGCGTCAACCGCCTTGGCAACCGCATCGCCGAACGCCGCGTCGTCGGTGATCAGAATGGCCTGCGCCACCTCGTCATGCTCGGCCTGGCTCAGCAGGTCGGCGGCGATCCACGCAGGGTCGTTCTGCCCGTCGGCGACGACGAGAATTTCCGACGGGCCGGCGATCATGTCGATGCCCACCGTACCGAACACCAGCCGCTTCGCCGCCGCCACATAGGCGTTGCCGGGGCCAACGATCTTGTCGACAGGGCGAATGCTCTCGGTGCCGAAGGCGAGCGCGGCCACGGCCTGCGCGCCGCCGATGCGGTAGATTTCGGTGACGCCGGCCAGCTTCGCCGCCGCCAGCACCGCGCCGTTGACAACGCCGTCCGGCGTCGGCACCACCATGGCGATGCGCGGCACGCCGGCCGCCGAGGCCGGAATAGCGTTCATCAGCACCGATGACGGATAGGCCGCCTTGCCACCCGGCACATACAGCCCGGCAGCACCTATGGCGGTCCAGCGCGCCCCCAGTTCGACGCCAGCGGCGTCCGTGTAACGGTCATCCACCGGCTTGTGGCGGACGTGGAAGTCGCGGATGCGCGTGGCGGCAACCTTCAGCGCGTCGAGCGTCTCGGGCGCCACGGTCTTGATCGCGGCGCTGACCTCGTCCGCCGTGAAGGCCAGCGACGCCGGTTCGACGCGGTCGAACTTCTTCGTGTAGTCGCGCAAGGCGGTATCGCCGCGCAACCGCACGTCGGCAATGATCGCGGCGACCGTTGCGGACACGTCATCGTCGCCCTCGCGCTTCGCCGCCAGCAGGGCGGTGAAGTCGCGTTCGAACGAGGGATTGCGCGCGTCGAGCCTAAGCGGCATCCAGCGCTCCCCGGAACCGGTCGATCAGGCCGCCGACATCGGCCGGCCGCGTCTTCAGCGCCGCGCGGTTGACCACCAGGCGCGACGTCACCTCAAGGATGGTCTCCACCTCGACCAGGCCATTGGCCTTCAGCGTCGAGCCGGTCGAAACCAGATCGACGATGCGGCGGCACAGGCCGAGCGCCGGCGCCAGTTCCATGGCCCCGTTCAGCTTGATGCATTCCGCCTGCACGCCGCGGCGCGCGAAGTGCCGCTTGGTGATGCCCGGATATTTTGTGGCGACGCGCACATGGCTCCAGCGCGACGGATCATCGTTCGCCACCAGTTCGCGCGGCTCCGCCACCGACAACCGGCAGCGGCCGATGCCGAGATCCAGCGGCGCGTAGAGTTCGGCATAGTCGAACTCCATGATCACGTCATTGCCGGCCACGCCCAGATGCGCCGCGCCGAAGGCGACGAACGTCGCCACGTCGAACGAGCGCACGCGCACCAGGTCGATGCGCGGATCGTTGGTGCGGAAGCGCAGCTGGCGGGCGTCATCGGCGTTGAACGCCGCCTCAGGCTCGATCCCGGCGCGGTGCAGCAGCGGCATCACCTCTTTCAGGATGCGGCCCTTGGGCAGGGCGATGACCAGTGCGTCATTGGCGGCCATGTCAGTGCCCTCCGTCCAGGCCGTGGTCCGGCCGCATGGTCGCCGGCCACGTCTCGCTCACGTCACGGATCGTGCAGTCGATACATTCGACGCCCAGACGGATCGCGCCGCCACCGGCAAACAACAGGGTCAGCACCGCCGCGCCCTCGGCCTGCGGATCGACCGAAATGGTCAACAGTTCCAGCGGCACGTCGCTGTCCTCGGCCGGAAGGTCGCGCGCCTGCACCGATTGCACAAAATCGAAATGCACGCCTGACCGCACGCGGCTGGGCTCGCTCCGGCTGCCCTTGCCGATCCCGTCTTCCCAGACGAAGCGGTTGGCCATGAAGGCGAAGCGGCGCTGCTTCGGCTGGAACGCCAGGTCGTGGCGCAGCACCACCGCATCCTGCAGGCTGGCGGCGATCACCGCGAGATCGACCTCGTCGACCGCATGCAGGTTCAGCGGCGTGCTCATCCCGCCGCCCGTTCGATGCGCGCGCCGCAGGCGGCGAGCTTTTCCTCCAGCCGCTCATAGCCGCGGTCGAGGTGATAGACGCGGTTGACGATGGTCTCGCCCGATGCAGCAAGGCCGGCCAGCACCAGCGACACCGACGCCCGCAGGTCGGTTGCCATGACCGGCGCGCCCTTGAGCTCCTTCACGCCGCGGATCAACGCCGAGGCGCCGTGCACCGTGATGCTGGCACCCATGCGCGCCAGTTCCGGCACGTGCATGAAGCGGTTCTCGAAAATGGTCTCGGTGATCATCGAGGCGCCCTCCGCCACCGACATCACCGCCATCAGCTGCGCCTGCATGTCGGTCGGAAAGCCCGGATAGGGCGCGGTCATCACATCGACGCCGCGCACCGACACGCCGTTGCGCCTGATGCGCAGGCCGTTCGGCGTCTCGCTGATGTCGCAGCCGGCCTCGTGCAACTTCTCGCACACGCTGCCCAAAAGGCTCAACCGCCCGTCGATCAGTTCCACGTCGCCGCCGGCAATCGCGACGGCGGCTGCGTAGGTGCCGGTCTCGATCCGGTCCGGCATGATGCGGTAGTCGCAACCGAACAGGCGCTCCTGCCCCTCGATGGTGACGCGGTCGGTGCCGATGCCCTCGATGCGCGCGCCCATGGCGACCAGGCAGTTCGCTAGGTCCACCACCTCGGGCTCGCGCGCGGCGTTCTCCAGCACCGTCACACCATCGGCCAGACTGGCCGCCATCAGCAGGTTCTCGGTCGCGCCAACCGACACGACCGGAAAGCGGATCGTCGCCCCGCGCAGCCGGCCCTTTGCCTTGGCCTTCATATAGCCGCCGTCGATCTCGATCTCGGCGCCCAGCGCCTTCAGCCCCTCGATGTGCAGGTCAACCGGTCGCGTGCCGATGGCACAGCCGCCCGGCAGGCTGACAATCGCCTCGCCGCAGCGGGCGACCAGCGGGCCCAGCACCAGCACGCTGGCGCGCATGCGGCGAACCAGGTCATAGGGCGCGGTGGTCGAGGTGATGGTGGCGGCGGTCAGGGTTGCGTTGGCGCCGTCGCGCTCGACCGAAACGCCGTGCTGCGCCAGCAGGTTGGCCATGGTGTCGATGTCGGCCAGGCGCGGCACGTTCGTGAACCGCACCGGGTCGGCGGTGAGCAAAGCCGTCGCCAATAGCGGCAGCGCGGCGTTCTTCGCGCCGCCGATAATGATGCTGCCGTTCAGCGGGACGCCGCCGCGTATGACAATACGATCCATGGAAACCTGATACTTGGGGCGGGAAGGCCCGGAAACCGCGCTATTTAACGCAATATCTGGGGGAAGCAAACCACAGCAGCATGGCGGTGGGCGGTGGCGATTTCGCGGCAGCCGGCGCTCAGGCCTGGCCGTCGCTCTTTTCCTCGCCGGCGTCAGGCTTATCCGCCCGGACGACCGCGGCCTTGCGGCGGCGCAGGTTCTGCCGCAGCAATTCAGCCCGGCGCGCTGCGCGCGGGTTGCGGCCGGTCGGCTGGGGCGGCGTTTTGGGGTCGGCGGGATCGGCCATGGGTCAGGTATATAACAGGGGCCGGCAGCGCTTGCATCGCCCTGTCCCGTGTGGCAGTTTCCGCGCCCATTCGATGCCGGCCGTTTTTCGGCCCAGGCTGCCGTAGCTCAGGGGTAGAGCACGTCCTTGGTAAGGACGGGGTCGGAGGTTCGATTCCTCTCGGCAGCACCATCGGAACGCCCGGAAAATCTCGCCTGCCTCACCGGCCGACTAGTTGATCGCGGCCGTACGGGAATTGACCGTGTCATCGTAGAAACCGGCATGACTCACGGCACCCCCTCCCGCGAACCGAACCGCATTGCGCGGCTGCTTTCCCTGATCCGTTGGCCGGCCGACCGGCCCGTGCGGCCGGAGGATGAGCGCGCCGCCGACTTCCTTTTGGCACGCCACGGCGCCCGCGCCGCGACCATCGCCTTTCAGCGGATGCTGAGTCTGCAGGTGTCGGGAAATACGGGCGAGGCAGATACCTGGCGACGGATCGCGCGGTCGCTGGAACGGCGGATCGACGTCGCGGCCTGATTACAGCCCGCGGTCCTCGAAACACTCCGCGCCCACCCGTCGGACGGCACGGCCGTCATGGCCATAAATCCGCAGGCTCTGCCGCTGGTCGCTGTATACGGGGGGTCTGGGCCGTAAACTTGATCGCCGTGGTCTCACCTGTACGCCTTAGCGAGGTGAACCGGCGGAACAAGCTCCGGGTTAAGGACCATGCCGCGTCAACCGCCAAGGCCGTGGAACATCATCTCGCCATGGCCCGGCAGATCGAGCGCAGCCTCACCCCGCCCGCCAGGAAGACGAGCTAGGGGGCCGCCAATGCCGAAAGAGGAAAAAGCCCGCGTCGTCTACGGCCACATGGCCATCCTGCACGCGACGCCGGACCCCGCCGAGCCCGTCACGCCGCCGGCTGAAACGCCCAGGCCGCAAAACAGGAAAGCTGACAATGCCGGGCAAACGCCTCCAGTTCGATGACGACGTGCTGGATGCGCTGAAAGTCCTCGGCCAGGACCGCATGGCGACCTTGCAGGACCTGGCCGACGAGGCCTTTGCCGACCTGCTGAAAAAGCATGACCGGCATATCGATCTCGGGGCCGCGCTGAAGGGCAGCCTGAAAAAGGGTCGTAAGTCAAAAGCCTCACCTGCCGGCCAATGAATCAATTGCCGCCAGTCGGACTCGCCTAGGTCGAGCCCCCGTTCAACTAGGTCCGTCTAGCCCATCACGCTGAATTGTTGGAGATCGGCCTCTTCGACATCTTCTTCCCCGTGGAGAGGGAAGACAGATGCCGATCGAGACCGAATTCTTCATCAGGGAGCAGTGGCATGGTGGCGTGTATGCACGCGGCGTCGAGCAGCAGGCGGCAATGCTTGCAGCGGATGCCTCGCCTGAAGCGCAGAAAGTCGGCGCGCGGCTGCTTGCGTGCCTGCGGTGCACGAATGCGTCGGGATGTCGAACCTGCCCGTTCGGACCTGGCGGCAATCTCTTCCCGCACGCCGGAACTGCCTGAATCCTGTCGGCCCGTTCCGGCAATCCGGCGTCTTGCCTTAAGCGAAAACGCCTGCCGGTTTTGGCCAGTTTCGCCCGGGCCTATTCCAGCCCCTCCTCCAGGTGCGGACGATGGCCATCGGGCGGCCAGCGCGCATCGCCCGAGCTGTCCCTGGTCGCCTTGGCCGGCCGGGTCGGCGCGGGCGGCGATTTGGTGGCCGGCGCGGTGTCGAGCAGCGCGACCGGGCCCAGCTTCTGCGACTTCGGCTTCAGCGGATCGAACGGCGTGGTGCCTTCGGCGCTGCCGGGCTTGGGCTGGGCCGGATCGATCATGTCGGGGGTGGTGGACATTGGGGCCTCCTGAACGGGTCTGGGCAAGGAACGCTCCCCGGACCGGCCCGTTCCGCCGCCTTTTGCCAGCCACCTCGGCAAGACCTTATACTGGGCTAAGTTTCGCCACGATCCCCGACCATATGGATCGCATGAACCGAACCCTGCTTGTCCTCGCCGCACTCTTTGCCGCCACTGCCGCCCATGCCCAGGACACGGGCCGGCGCGGCGTGCCGCAGGGCGGCGTCCAGACGGATCAGCCGGCGACCCGGATGCCCCGCGAGGACGAATCCCGCGTCCAGCGTCCCCGCAGCGACCAGTACATCCTGCACGACCGCGCCACCCGCCGCGGCGGCTCGGTCGATTCCGGCTACGGCCTCGACCTGAGGATGACGCCCCGCCGCCCCGCGCCATCCGACCACCGCTAGATCATCCTCCGGCGTCGTGCTAGGCAGGCGGCATGACCCGCATCGAACACGCCATCGAAGAAACCATTTTCGCCAGCCGCTGGATTCTGGCGCCCTTCTATCTGGGCCTGATCATTGGCCTGGTGCTGCTGCTGGTGAAGTTTGCCCAGCATGGGTGGCACACGGTGCTGCATATCTTCGAGGCCACCGAAACCGAAGCGATCCTCGCCGTCCTCGCGATGGTCGACATCTCGCTGGCCGCCAACCTGGTGCTGATGGTGATGTTCGCGGGCTACGAGAACTTCGTTTCGAAGATCGACACCGCCCAGCATAAGGACCGGCCCGACTGGATGGGCAAGGTGGATTACAGCGGCCTGAAGCTGAAGCTGCTGGCGTCCATCGTCGCGATCTCGGCCATCCAGCTGCTGCGCGCCTTCATCGACATCAAGGAATTCACCGACAACCAGCTCATGTGGCTGGTGGTCATCCACCTGACCTTCGTGGTGTCGGGCGTGCTGCTGGCATGGATGGACAAGATCTACGCCGCCACCAACCCGCACTGAGGCGCTAGTAATCCTCGTCTACGAAGTGCGGCTCGGGCCTCGTCGCCACCGCATCGAAGTGGATGACCGCCGGCCTGCCTGACAACGGCACCGGCACGCCGTGGCGGAACGCCGGCTCGCCCCGGTCCGCCTTGTCGCCCTTCACATAGCCGTTGATGTAGAGCCTGCGGTCGCGTGCCGTGCGGTTGGCGCCCGAGCCGTGCACCAGGTACGGGCTCCACATCGCCACATCGCCCGGCGCCAGCACCAGATCGACCAGGTCATCGGGATTCAGGCCTTTGTCGTGCAGCGTCGTATCCGTCATCGTCTGCTGCAGCACCGGCCGCTCGTCGCCCATGTCGAGGTCGCCGCGCAAATGACTGCCCGGCAGTACGCGCATCGCCCCGCTTTCCGGGGTATGCGGATCGACCGCGATGCCGGTCTGCACATAGGAATCGCCAAGGTCGCGGAACGCCGATGCCGGCCGGCGGAAGCGGCAGTCCTGGTGATAGGCGAAATCGACCATCGCCGCGCCCGGCGGCTTCCAGTGCATCTGGTTGATGATCTGCTTCAGGTCGTCGCCGATGATCGGGCTGACCAGGTCGCACAGCCGCCTGTCCAGCCGTACGCCCCCCAGCACATCGTCGATATAGGACGGCCACTGCACCAGGCGCACGATGCGGCCCAGGTTCTGGTCGGGCACCACGCGATAGAACAGGTTCTCGCGCCGCCACGACCGGCCCAGACGCAGGCCCTCGGCATAGAAGCGGTCGAACGAGGCCGCCATGGCCGCGACCTCGCCGGGGCTGAACACGCCGCGGGCCACCGCATAGCCCTGGGTCCGGTAGGTGGCCGCCAGGTTCGAGTCGGTTCGGGAGGTCATTGTGCGCCTGTCCATGCCGGGGATAACGACGGCGGATGCCAACCCATCCGAGGGAAAAAACCCCCGTGGCAACCCGGCGCCGCTGAATCTTGGGGATAAGTCGATTCGAACATTGACTCTAAACCGTCATTACCCCCTACTGCATATAGTCGTCTACGAGCGGAGGCCAGCCAGATATGGTGTGGACGCCAGAGAAAATTGAAGAGTTGAAAGTCCAGTGGAATGCCGGCCAGTCGATCACCCAGATCGGCAAAACGCTCGGCATGACCCGCAACGCGGTGGTGGGTAAGGCCCACCGCCTGGGTCTTTCGAAGCGGGAGAGCCCGATCGTCCGCAGTGCGGAGCCCCGGGCGGTCCCGGCGCCCCGGCCTGTACCGGCGCCTGCGCCCCTTGCCGTGCCCCTCGTGGCCGGCACCGGGCCGCGCTGCAAATGGCCGATCGGCGATCCGAAGAGCAGCGGGTTTCACTTCTGCACGTCGGCATCGCTCGAGGGCTATCCCTATTGCAGCAGCCATTGCGCCCAGGCCTATAGCGGCTGGAGCGCTGAAGAGGCGAAGTCGGCCAGCGCCGCCTGATCCCAGCGGCTGACGCCTGTGGCGCCAGCATGACCGGCGGGGTGGCAGCAATGCCGCCCCGCCGCGTCTAGCGTCGATCCCGGCCCGTCGAATGCCTAGTCCCGCCGGAATTTTCTTCGCCTTCTCGGCCAACCTGCTGTGGGCGCTGGTGTTCCTGGCCCCCCTCGTCCTGCCGGACTTTTCCGGCCTGGAACTGGCGGCCGGGCGCAACCTGGCCTACGGCATTCTCTCCGCCGCGATACTGCTGGCAGTCCAGCGCACCGCGCTGCGCGGCCTCACCCTGCGTGACTGGCTGCTGGCCGCCGCGCTGACCATTGCGGGCAATATCGGCTACTACCTGCTGCTCGTGTGGTCGATCCGCCTGGCCGGGTCAGCCATGCCGACGCTGATCATCGGTCTGCTGCCGGCGACGCTGGCGCTGGCCGGCAATCTCGCGGAGCGCTCGCTGCCGATGCGCCGCCTGGTGCCGGGCGCCCTGCTGCTGGCCGCGGGCCTGGCGCTGGTGAACGGTGTCGAGGCGGAACAGGCGGGACCGCACTATGTCGCCGGCCTGGCGCTGGCCGTGCTGGCGCATCTTGCCTGGCTCGCCTACGGCCTGGCCAACGCGCGCTACCTGAAGCGCAACCCCCAGCGCGATGCAGGCGCCTGGGCCACCATTGTCGGCGTCGCCACCCTGCCGCTGTCGCTGGTGCTGTGGCTCGCCGTGCCCGCCATGCCCGGTTCCGTGCCGCGCGACTGGACCACGTTCATCCTCGTCTCGGCGGTCTTCGGCATTCTCTCGTCCTGGCTGGCAACCTGGCTGTGGAACCGCGCCAGCGCCCTGCTGCCTACCGCGCTCGCCGCCCAGCTCATCGTCGTCGAAACACTGGGCGCACTGGCCTATGCCTATGGCTGGGCGGGCAACTGGCCTGCCCCGGCCGTCGCCGCGGGCGCGACACTGCCCGTCATCGGCCTGCTGTACACCGTGCGCCAGTTCACCCGCGCCTGACCGTTACTTGGCGGCGAATGCACCACGGCCGAGGAAGCGGTCCTTGATCTCGACCGTCACGCTGTTGATCGACACCGCATCGTCCGCCACCAGTTTGTCGCACAGCGCGATCATGCGCTGCACCGCCGGCCGCGCCTTGACGCGCGCATGCCATGCCCACATGTGGGGAAACTGCTGCTCCCACGTGCCGCCCCACTTGGCGTTGCGGTCGCGTGTCCACGGGAACACCGCCATGTCGGCGATGGAATAGTCAGTGGCCAGGTAGTCGGCCTCGGCCAGACGGGTATCCAGCACCTCGAAGAAGCGGGTGACCTGGGTCTTGTAGCGGCTCTCGGAATATTCGTTGCCCGGCGGGGCGTAATATTTGTAGTGCGTGTACTGGCCGAACATCGGACCGATGCCGGCCATCTGCATCATCACCCACTGCATGACGGTATAGCGGTCCGCGCCCTCGCGCGGCATGAACCTGCCGGTCTTTTCGGCCAGGTAAAACAGGATCGCGCCCGATTCAAAGACCGTGCAGCTCTTGCCGCCCGGGCCGTCGTCATCGACCAGGACCGGCACCTTGCGCACCGGGTTCATCCTGGCGAATTCCGGGGTGTAGTTCTCGCCTTTCCAGACATCGACCCGCTGCAGGCGGTAGGGCAGCCCCGTCTCCTCCAGCATGATCAGCACCTTCTGCACATTGGGCGTCGACATGCCGTAAAGGGTGATCATCGCGTCGGGCCTCCCTGCCCCTGCCTGGCTGTGCCGGAAAATTCCACGCCGGGCCAACTTGCCGGTATGATAGGCCAAGCGCGCGCATAAGGTTAACAACAAGCTTGGGGAGCGCCCTTTTGCCATCGCACATCGCGCGGGAAGCCGCGCCGGTGACTAACGTCTGCGATGCCCGGCTGGTGGGACGGCGGGCGTGCGCGCCATGACCGGCCATGTCACCTATCGCCGCGAATACTGGCCACTGCTGGTCGGCGGCGTGCTGGCCGCCATGTCGCTCACGCTGTTTATTTTCAACGGCTACAACACCCGCGAGCGCGAGATCCGCCGCGCCGAAACGGCAACCGGAAATTATGCCGGCATCGTCGCCGAATATGCCGGACGCGCGTTCGAGGCGGTCGATCTGGCGCTGACCGGCGCCGCCGAGGTCTGCCGCGACTTCGCGGCCGGGGAGATCGACGAGACCGAGGCCTTTGCACGGCTTCAGGCCATCCAGGGCGCGTCGCCGATCCTCCGTGGCGTAGTGGTTTTCGACCGCGACGGCCACATGGACATGGCTTCGCGCGAGATCACGCAGCGGATGGTAATTGCGGACCGCGAATATTTCATTTTTCACCGCGATAATGCCGGGCAAGCCACCCATATCGGCGTGCCGGTGCGCGGCCGCGACCGCACACAGGAATGGGTGCTGCCGGTCAGCCGCCGGCTCAATACCGCGAACGGCACGTTCGACGGCATTGTTCTGGGTGTCGTCCGACCGGACTATTTCTCTGACTTCTATCGCCGCATCGGCCTTGGCCCCCGGGACTTTGTCCGCATGACCGACCGTGCCGGCTACGTTCTGGCGAACGAGCCCGATAGCGACAAGCTGCTCGCTTCCGTGCCGGTCCCCGACGGAATTAAACGCATCGTCGGCCGGGCCGAGGTGCCAGGACGCGGCATCGTCATCAAGGTCGCCAATGCACGGGATGACGTGCTGGCTGAATGGCAAGGCGACTTCCGCGTCCGCACGATCCTTATGATCGTGTACATGGCCCTGATCGCTGGCGTCTCGTGGTTCCTCTACCGCAAGGTGGTTCTTGGCCACCTGTACCGGCGCGCGCTGGAAGACGCCAAGATGGCGGCCGAAGAAGCCAACCGGTCCAAGACCAGCTTCCTGGCCAATATGAGCCACGAACTGCGCACACCGCTGAATGCCATTATCGGATTCTCCGAACTGCTGACCCGTGAAGCGTACGGCGCCACCACACCGCGTCAGCGCGAGGCGGTCGAGGATATTGCCGGCGCCGGCCGGCACCTTCTGGGGGTGATCAATACCCTGCTCGACATTTCCAAGATCGAGGCCAGACATGCCGTCCTGCGCCTCGAGCCGGTCGAGATGGACGAGGTCATTGACGACGCGTTGCGCCTGTCGCGCCCGCTGGCGACGGCTGCCGGCGTCACCGTGAACTTCGACATGCGGCCGATGCCGCGCCTGAACGGCGACCGTCGCGCGCTGTACCAGGTCATGGTCAACCTGTTGTCGAACGCGATCAAGTTCACACCGAAGGGGGGCCGGATTGACGTTTCGGCTGGTGCGTCCTCCGCCGGACTGACGGTGACGATCAGCGACACCGGCGTCGGTATTTCCGCATCAGACCTGGCCCGCGTGCTGCAGCCCTATCAGCAGGTGGACACCGCCGTCGCCCGTGAACACAAGGGGACGGGTCTTGGCCTGCCGCTGGCCAAGCAGTTCGCCGAACTGCACGGCGCGACCTTCACGCTGGCCAGCGAACTGGGCCGCGGGACCACCGTCACCATGGTGTTTCCGAGAAACCGGCTTATCGACGACGGCACGCCGTCCGCCGCATAAGCGCCCCTGGCCGCGTGAGTAGAACTACCCTGTTGCGTGCCCCTCGCACAGGCTTGATGCTGCGACGATGACATGGCACGTCCAATACCGGAACGGGACCACGGACTGCGTCCAGCAGCACCTGACGCCGGAGCAAGCCATCGAGGCGGCGTGCCGCTTTATCGATGCCGGGCAGGACGTCTATGGCATCGGTACGGGACCGCTCACAGATTCCATCGGCAAGGCCCAGATCGCCCGCATCTACACCATCTGGGAACGGGCGAAGTTGCCTCCCGAGTCCTCCAACTAGCTCGGCAACATGTGCAGTGCGGCGCCTTGCCCTTGCGATACTTGCGCGTCACGCTGAACCATGAGGTGGCACATTCAGTACCGGCGCGCGGACACCGAGTGCATTGAACGGCACCCCAGTCCGGAATTGGCCATTGAGTCCGCCTGCCGCTTGATCGAAGACGGCTTCGACGTTCACGGCATCGGCACCGGACCGCTCGACAATGCCATCGACAAGGACCAGATCGCCCGCATCTACCTGATGTGGCTGCGCGAGAAACGTCCGGCCAAGCGGCTCAAATAGCCCTGCTTCCCACTATTGATTTAATTCCCACCTCCCCCATATCACCGGTTCGCTCTTTGACCCGGTTGATCTGACCTTTTGGCCCCTTGCCTGCTTGGGGAGAGGCGTCGCGCAGCCGGCAGAAATGTGACTTGCCGGTTTCTGCACCACTCAAGACAATATCGTTCAGAATTAATGGTTTGACGATTTATAAGCGCCCTCGAAACTCACCAAAGCGCGCTCGAAACTGCACGAAACGCCCCCGAAACTCGCCCAAACGCACCTGAAACAGCACCAATCGCACTCGAACCAGCCCCCTACGGTGCCGTCAGCGCAACGCCCCAGCCTTCAAGCAGGCGCCGGGATGTGTCCACCGCCTCCTTTGCCCAGGCCTCGGCGTCCAGGCCCGCATCCAGCCGGGGCTTGGCCGGCACCTCGATGCCGATGGGCAAATCAGGTGGCAGCGCCTGGATGAAATCGCGGAGCGGAAACTCCGACGTGCCGGGAAGCTGGCGCTCGTAACGCGCCTCGTGTTCCTGCCGCTCCACCGGCATGTGCAGCGGACCGTCGCTGATCTGCGACCAGCCGAATAGCGATGGCGCGACGTCGCGCACCTGCGCGACGGTGTTGCCGCAGCGCACGACATGCAGGATGTCGACATTGACCGCCGCACCGGGTGCGGCACGCGCCAGATCCGTTGCCGCTTCCAGCGAGTTGAGTTCCGAGCGGGCGAAAAACTCCGCCGTCACCTTCAGCCCGTGGCGCGCCGCCAAGGCACAGAACGCCACGAAGGTATCGGCACGCCGCGCGCGGTCGGCATCGAAGCAGATGATGTTCGCCGCCCGGGCGCCGATCTCGGCCGCCACGGCCAGGCCGCGTTCGAATTCCGCAACCTTGGTGTCGGGTTGCAGGACAAAACTTTCGACCACGCCGATAGTGATGCCCGCATCTGCGGCACGCCGTTTCGTTTCGCGCTGCATGGCTGGATCGCCCAGCATGTCATAGGGCAGCGGGAAGCTGGCCATGCCCTGGCGGATTTTCATGTTTACCGCGGTGCAGCCGCAGGCGGCGGCAATGCGCACCAGCTCCGGCGGCGTGACGCCGCCGACCGTGATGTGGTCGAGGGACAGCGGGTGCACGGCGTTCAGAGGGAGTCGAATTCCCCGTGATCGACCGGCTTCGGCCCCAGCACGCTGTCCAGCATGGCGCGCAGCTGCATCAGGTCGGCGCGCGACATCTGGCGGGCGATGACGGTCTGGTCGTTCACCGCGATGGCCACGGAATAGCCCCCGGCGATGCGGCTGACCTTGATCGGCAGTTCGTAACGATCCATGACCTCTCCTGTTCAACGGATCGTCCGCGCACCACGCGGCGGGGTCAAGGGGAAGCGAACTTGAGGCCGATGATCCCCGCACAGACCAGGCCGATACACGCCAGGCGCAGCGGCGCCGCGCTTTCGCCAAACAGGGCGATGCCGGCAATGGCCACGCCCACCGCGCCGATGCCGACCCAGATGGCATAGGCGGTGCCGACCGGGATCGCGCGCACGGCGTATTCCAGCAGGATGACGCTGACGATCATGGCGGCCACGGTCGCCACGCTGGGCCACAGGCGGGTGAAGCCTTCGGTGTACTTGAGGCCGACCGCCCAGCCGATTTCCGCGAGGCCGGCAACCACCAGCGAGATCCATGCCCACATGCCCGACTCCTATGGTCATTGCGCGGGCGGCGGCTATGATGCGGCCCGCTTTCCCGCCTTCGTTTCCTTATACAGAGACCCCGATGGATTTCGACCCCGTTAAGGACGGCTGGGCCGCCCTGCCCGCCGATGCCGTGCTTGGCCAGGTGTGGCGCAAGCTCGATGCCGACGGCGCGCCGCGTTTCGCGCTACAGCTGGAGGCACGCCATGCCGATGCCGGGGGCCAGGCGCGCAGCGTGCTGATCGGCGCCTTCGCGACTTTTGTGTTCGAACAGGGCCTGGCGCACGCCCTGGCCGGGCGCAGCGCGCATTTCACCCTCGCCAGCAGCAGCAGCAACCATCTCGGCCCCGCCGCGACGGGCGAGTGGCTGGAGGGCAAGGCCGACCTGCTGCGGCGCGGGCGCAGCGTCGCATTCCTGCATGGCGAACTGTCGGTGGGCGACCGCCCGATCCTGGCCGGCGATTGCGTTTTTGCACTGCAACAACAGTGACTTGGCGAACTTTCGCGGCACCCCCGGCCTGTTGACTTCCGCCCGGAACCGCCCCCAACTATTCAGCGTGACGATCTGCGCTTCCGCTACCGCTTGCCGTGCGACCTTGGGTGATCCCCTGCCGTGACTACAAGACGATCCCGGAAACCCTGATTGCGCCGCTTCGCAGAGGGAACTGCGCGAGCGTCTTACATCCCAAGGAGGCCGCTATGGCGACAGGCACCGTGAAGTGGTTCAACCCGGCAAAGGGCTTCGGTTTCATCCAGCCGAGCGATGGCTCGAAGGACGTGTTCGTCCACATCAGCGCCGTCGAGAAGGCCGGCATCGCCGCCCTGAAGGAAGGCCAGAAGGTCAACTTCGACGTCGTGACCGAGCGTGGCAAGAGCGCGGCGGGCAACCTGAAGCTCGCCTGATTTTTCGCGACTGACGTTTGTACGGCGGCCAGCGTATCGGCCGCCGTTTTCTTGCTAGGCTGGGGGCGGCACCGCGCGGTGCACGCCGGCGACCAGCGCGGCGATGGTGGTCTCGTCGATCGCCCCGCCCTGCCCCTTGACCAGCGGCCACAGGAAAAGCTCCAGCGCGCCCGCCGCCTCGCTCACCGCCGGCTGGCCGAACGTCGAGCCGCTGCCGGCCAGGTAGTGCGCTTCCTTCAGCAGGTCCTCCAGCGCCGACCGCTCGCCGTTGCGCACCGCCTTCCAGGCCGCATCGAGCAACGCCAGGCGCTCGGGCAGTGCCGCCGCGTACTGGCGGTTGAGTTCGGCCAGTTCGGCGAGGAATTTCTCAGATGGCGTCACGGCGGCCCCATATCGCGCGCAGTTCGGATGCAAGCTTCATCGCGTCGAACGGCTTGGCAATCAGTCCGATCGGCCCCAGCGTCTTCAGCCGCTCGACCTCGCTGGCCTCCTGGCGCGCGGTAAAAAAGACGCAGGGCAATGCCGCCCCTTCAGGCGCCTTGCGCAGCTCGGCCAGCGTGGTCGGGCCATCCCAGCCCGGCATCATGACATCGAGCAGGACCAGGTCGGGCCGGAACGTCGACAGCGCCGCCACGGCGGCCTGCCCGGAATCACAAAGCGCCACATCGAAGCCGCCAACCTTCTCGAGAGCCAGCCGGGCGACAAGGCGAATGTCCGCCGCGTCGTCCACCACCATAATGCGTTGAAGATCCGCCATGTCAGGCCGCCTGCCTTACATCGAGCCAGAAGCGCGTGCCGCGCCCGGGCTCGGATTCAAAACCGATGGCCCCGCCCAGGTTCTGCATGATGGAGCGCGCGATGGTGAGGCCGAGGCCGGTGCCGCCGCGTACCGCGCCACTGGTCCCGCCTGCCTGGAAGAACCGGTCGAAAACGCGCTCCTGCTGGTCCATCGGGATGCCGGCGCCCTGGTCGATGACAGCCACCCGCCACATGGCCTCGCACGGCGAAAGGTCCACAACGACCGTGCCGCCGCGCGGCGAGAACTTGACGGCGTTGCCGATCAGGTTGGTCAGCGCCTGGACGAAGCGCTCGGGGTCGAGCAATGCGGGCGCCGATGGCGACGCGTGACGGAAGGTAAGACCCACGCCGTGGGCCGAGCCATAGCCGCCGGCATCGGCGACCGTGCGCGCCACCACACCAACCAGGTCATGGGGTGCGATTTCGAAGCGCATCGCCTCGGCCTCTATCTTGCCGAGGTCGAGGATGTCGTTCACCAGGCGGAGCAGCCGGTCGCTGTTGCGCAGGGCGACCTGCACCAGTTCGGCGGCCTCGTCGGGCAGCGCGCCGACCGCACCGCCGGCCATGAGGCCCAACGAGGCGTGGATCGCGGTCAATGGCGTGCGCAATTCATGGCTGACGTTATTGACGAATTCGCTTTTCAGCCGCTCGAGCTCGCGCAGGCCTTCCTCGCGCAGCTTAAGTTCGGTGATGTCGGTCTGGGTGCCGACACGGCCGCCACCAGCCAGCGAGCGCTCGCTGACACGCACCCAACGGCCATCGAGCAGGATTTCCTCGCGGTCGGCGATCTCGTCGGCGTCCGCAGCGCCACGGACCCAACCGTCGAGACGCACCTTTAGGCCGGCCGAACGCCGGGCGATGGCGGCGGCGGCGATTTCGGAGTGCCGGGCGCCCGGCACCAGCAGGTCGGCGATCTCGGGATAGAACTCGCGGTAGCGCGCGTTCACAAAGACGATCCGGTCCTCGGCATCGAACAGGATGAAGCCTTCGGCCATGCCTTCGATTGCGGCCAGCATGCGCCTGACCGCGCCGCCATTGTGGGCCAGGGCGGCCACCACGTCACGCACAGCGCCCGGACCGTCATCGGGGAGGACAAGCTGGCGAATGCCATCGACAAGCTGGTAGCGCAGACCGCCAATCTCACGCCGGCGGTGCGACGCCGGCGGGGAATGATCGGAGGGATCGTCCGTGTCAGCCATGTCGACTAGCTCAGATAGCCTTTGACCGCGTTCACGAAGCCTTCGACGTTGATTGGCTTGGACAGGTAGGCGTCGGCGCCCGCTTCACGGATGCGGTCCAGGTCGCCAGCCATGGCGAGCGTTGTGACCGCGATCACCGGCAGAGCCCTGGTGCGTTCGTCAGCCTTGAGCGCCTTGGTGATGTCGATCCCCGACATGCCCGGCAGCATGATGTCCATCACGATCACCGAGGGGAGGTTGTCCTGCGCCAGCTGGAGCGCGTCGGGTCCGTTCTTGGCGTGAAGTATCTGAACACCGAGGGTTTCGAGGCAGCTTTTGTAGAGTTTCGCGACAAAATCATTGTCTTCGACCAGCAATACGGATTTGGCCATTTCACCTCTCAGCCCGTCGATTCGACTGGCCCCCAACGGCGCCACAATGAACGGCTATGCGCCGGGAAACAACGCCTTGATCTGGGCCAGCGACGGATCCGCGATCACCCTGATGCGGCTGCCGACAGCGACTGCGGCAACCGCGTCGCCATGGCGCCCGGCGGTTTCGATCTCGCGCGCGGCGGCAAACAGCGTCATAAGGCCCAGCGCCTGGTGCGCAAGTTGTGCCCGACCTGCAAGGAAATGCTGTTTCCCGCGACCGAGGTGGAGTGCCGGGTGCTGGGTGTCGATCCGGCGGCAGCGCCGATCATTGCCCGCCCGGTCGGCTGCGACGATTGCCGCTATACCGGCTATCGCGGCCGTGTCGCGGTGTGCGAGGTGCTACGCTTCACGCCCGAGTTCGATGACGCCATGGCGCGCGGTGCGACACGCGCACAACTGCGCACGCTGGCGCGAGAACAGGGCTTCATCACCATGGCCGAGGACGGCATTGCCAAGGTGCTGCTGGGCGAGATCAACATCGCCAGCCTGGTGCGTGCGGTCGACATGACCGACCGCCTGTAGCGCGGCGCGCACAGGCCAATGCCACAATACAATTACAAGGCCGTGAACGATCGCGGGCGCACCATTCGCGGCGCGCTAACGGCCAACAACGAGGTCGATTTGTTCCAGCGCCTGCGGGAAAGCGGCCTGGAACTGATTACCTGCAACACCGCCCGCGAGCGACGGCGCATTCCCTTCCTGTCAGGCGGCGTGCCGCACAAGGAAATCATCCAGATGTGCATGCATCTGGCCGAAATGCAGCGCGCGGGTGTGCCGCTGATCGATGGCTTGTCGGACGTGCGCGACAGTGTGGAGTCGCCCGTACTGCGCGATGCCATGGCCGAGGTCTGGCGCGACGTCAACGAGGGCAGCCAGGTCAGCGCCGCATTCGCCAAGCATCCGAAACTCTTCAGCTTCGTCTTCGTCGGTCTGATCAGCGCCGGCGAGGTGACAGGCAATTTGACGGAATCGTTCAACCACCTCGTCAAGCACCTAAAATGGCACGACGCAATGTCGAGCAAGATCAAGAAGACGATCCGCTATCCGCTGTTCACCCTGGTCGTCGCGGTCTCGGTCATCTTCTTCATGATGCTGCTGGTCGTGCCCGAGGTCGTGGGATTCCTGAAATCCTCCTCGTCCGAATTGCCGCTGATCACCATCGCACTGATCAACACCTCGAACTTCTTCATCGACTACTGGTGGCTTGTCCTCACGCTCCCCGTTGCGGCATTCATCCTGATAAGGATGCTGGCGCGCACGTCGGAAGACTTCGCGTTCTGGCTGGATGCGACAATCCTGCGCATGCCGGTCGCCGGAAAGGTGATCCGCAAGATCGCCCTGTCGCGGTTCAGTCATTTCTTCGCCGTCATGTTCCAGAGCGGCATTGAAATCCTGAAATGCCTTGAGTCGGCAAAGGATGTCGTCGGCAACCGTGCCCTGGCTGAATCGATCAATCTGGTGCAACAGTCCGTCCGCGCCGGCAACCGCCTGTCCGCCGCGCTGCTGAATTCAGGCGAGTTTCCCAACCTGGTCGTGCGCATGGTCAAGGTCGGGGAGGATACCGGCGCGCTGTCCCAGACACTGGAACAGGTGACCGAGTTCTACGATCGGGAAGTGAGCGATGGCATCGATGCCATGATCGGTTCCATCGAACCGTTGCTGACGCTGACGGTCGGCACCATTCTCGCCTGGGTCGTCATGGCGGTGTTCGGCCCGCTGTACGACAACCTCGGCAAGTTGACGGGCGGCTGATGAATCTTTCACTCAAAGCCCTGCGGCTGCCGGCAAGAAACCTGACCCTCGTCATCGGCGACGACGGTACGGCGCTGTACGGCGACGGCGTGCGCAACGCCAGTGGCCTGTTCACGCCCAGCTTCGACGACCCGGCAGCAGCGCATATCATCGAACGGCTGCAGGCGAATCCGAGGGCGCCCGTCTCGCTGCTGCTCGACATCCTGGAGCAGAGCTACAAGCGCGAGACGGTGCCCAAGGTCGGGTTCATGGACCGGCTCAAGGTCATCAACCGCCGGCTGGAACTAGCCTTCCCGGTGAGCCCGCTGCGCGGCTACACCCCGTTACCGCCGGACAAGGCCAATCCGCGCCAGATGAACTTGCTGCTGGTCGGCGCGACGCAGTCGGAACAGCTGGGCAAATGGTTGGATCTTCTCACGAAGTTACCCAACCCGATCGGCGGCATCGCGGCCTTGCCGCTTGAGTCGGTCGATATTGGGCCATTGCTGGCGCCCGGGCGCGGCGCTGCCGACGGCAAAACCGACGCGCCTTTCGTGACGCTTGTGACGTGGAACCGCGTCGGCGGCTTCCGGCAGATCGTCACGCGCAACGGCGAACTGATTTTCACCCGCATGACTCCCGGTATGCCACCGGATACGGACGGCGCCGAGATCGCAGCCTCGTTGGAGCGCGAATTTCGCGCCACCCTCGGCTATTTGGGCCGGCTTGGCTTCGGCGAAGGGCATATCCTGCAGGTCGTCACCGTGTTGCCCGAGCGCGCGCGCGAGGCCACGGGGCAGCTGCGGATTGCCGGCTTCACCCCGACTTTTCTCACGCCCGGCGAAGCCGCACGCAAGCTGGGTCTCGGCGCCTCAGCCGCAGCGGCGGAGCAATATTCCGATCTGCTGCATGGCGCCTGGTATGCACGCAAGACACGCCCCGCCCTGTCGATGTTGCCGGCCAATCTGCAGCAGCGCAAAATTGTTGAGACGTCGGCCATTTGGACCCGCCGTGCTGCGGCGGCCATTGCGGTCGCGGCCATCGGCTATGCGGGCTGGCTGGGCTTCGGCATCATCACCGCCCGCATGGACTTCGACGACATCCAGACCCGGACCGAGCTGGCACGCCGCCAGGCCACCGCGGCCGAAGACGCCCTTGAGCGCTTCCCCGCACCGCTGGCCGCGGTCACCGGCCTCCTCACCCTCAACAAGCAGCTTGAAGCAACTGTGATCCAGCCATGGCCGCTGTTCGAGGGCATTGCGTCGGCACTTACGCCAGACGTCCGCCTCTCGCGCCTCATCTGGCGCCTTACGCCAACGGTATCTGGCCCGCAGCCACCTAACACACCAGTCCCGCCGCTGACACGCACCGAGGCCCAGGTCCTGTTCTACGATCCACACGTCGACCGAACCGAAGCGGTTCGCCTGACCCGCACGTTCGAGGAGCGCATGCGCGCCGCGCTACCCGGTGACGAAGTTGTCATGACACGCTATCCGGTCAGTATCCTCCCTGGCCAGACCTTCTCCAACAGTGCGTTGGTGCTGGATGTGCCATTCGGCGCCACGTTCAGTGCCGACTTCACGGTCGCGGAGCCGCGGCCGCCATGAAGGACATCGATCTCAGCCAGTTTCGGCCGCTATACCTTCCCGGGGCCATGCTGGTCGTCGCCCTAGTGCTGTGGCTCGTCGCCATTCCGGTCGTCAAGGGCTATCACGAACGTACGGCCGGCGTGGTCGATCAACTGCAGACGGAATTGCAGAGCTTGCGCACGGAAACGTTGCGCAAGCAGTCGGAAGCAGATCAGCTGCGGCGTACAATCGGCGACTATGATCGCCTGATTGCGGAAGGTATTGCGGTGCCCCAGGACCGCCTATTAGCCGCCGCGACCATTGAACGCCTGGCGAAACTGCACAACCTCGGCACCCCGCGTTTCACCATCGGCGCAGAGAATCCAATCGATGGACCGCAATACAAGGCCGGTGACATCGGCGTCGTGGCAGCGGAAATTATCATCGAGGCCGGCGGGCTGCTGGACACCCAACTGATCGACTTTCTACAGGCGGTCCGCAGCGAACTGCCGGGCCGCACGCAGTTCGTGACCGTGTCGCTGGAAAAGGCGGCCATCGTACCGGTTGGTCCCCAGCTCGCGGCAGGCGGGACGAACCAGGTTCTCGCCCGTGGCACGGCCACGCTGCTTTGGCGCACGATCCGCCTGCCGGCGGCACCGAACAAGGCGGCGGCGAAATGAAACTCCCGGTATTCATACTCGCCGCCTGCTGGGCAAGTGCTGCGGCAGCGCAACAGGCGGCGCCCCGGCCTTCGCTGTTCTTCAACCCGGCCGAAACGGCAGCCATCGAGGGCCTTCTCGTTGCCCATGAGGCGCGGGTGTCGGCCGCCCAGTCAGATCGTGGCCCCGTCGAACGGCCCGTGCCGCCGGATGTGCATATGGGCGCGCTTATATACATGGGGCCCAATGACTGGGTTGTCTGGCTTAATGGGGCCCGTCGCACCGCGCAGAACCGCGGCGGCGAACTGGAAATCGCGGCGGTGACGCCCGAGCGCGCTGAAATCGTCTGGCGCGGCGACACGCGCGGCGGGCCGCTGCGGATCAGGTTGCGGCCGTACCAGACGTTCGTCGGCACGACGGGTGAAATCCTCGAAGGCATTCTTACGCCGGCGCGTTAGCGCCCGGCCGAAAGGCGGATCTTTGTCACCCGAAACCCCTCTCGACGTTAGCGGACTGACTGTCACCTACGGCAAGTCGACCATCCTGGACGGCGTCGACCTGGCGGTACGCGCCGGCGAGATATTCGGCCTGATCGGCCTCAACGGCGTCGGCAAGACAACGCTGATCAAGACCATCCTCGATCTGGTGCGGCCCAAAAGCGGCGCCATTCGCCTGTTCGGCGAAGATCACCGGCGCCCCGCCAGCCGGCAAGCCTTGGCTTACCTGCCGGAGAAGTTTACGCCGTCACCCCGGCTGCGCGGCTGGGAGTTCCTGTCACTCAGCCTGTCGTATTTCAAGGTCGCGCTCGACTGCGACGCGGCGGTGGCAATGGCCCAGGGCTTCGGTTTCGACGAGCGTGCGCTCAATCGCGCGGTCGGCACCTACTCAAAGGGCATGGGCCAGAAGATCGGCCTCATCTCGACATTTCTCGCGGCGCGGCCCCTGCTTATCCTCGACGAGCCGATGAGCGGCCTCGACCCGCAGGCACGGCAGCAGCTGAAAGAGCATCTGCTGGCCTATCGCGCGGCTGGCAACACGATCTTTTTCAGTTCGCACATCCTGGCCGACATGGACGAGATCTGCGATTCCGTCGCCGTGCTCGACGGCGGCAAGATACGGTTCTTCGGCACGCCTGCGGAAATGAAGGAACGCGACGGCGCCCCGCTGCTGGAGCGCGCCTTCATGCACATCATCGAAGGCCGCGGGGACCGCACGACGGGCGGCTAGGAACGGCGCGAGGGGGACACATGGACATCACGGAACTGCTTGCCTTCACGGTGCAGCAAAAGGCATCGGACCTGCACCTCACCGGCAACAATCCGCCGATGCTGCGGGTATCAGGCGAAATGCGGCCGCTGAAGACCGGGCCGCTGGTGCCCGACCAGGTCAAGGCGATGATCTACGCGATCATGACCGACGAGCAGCGCGCCGTTTACGAGGCGGAGAAAGAGATCGACTTCGCCATCTCGTTCGGCACGGACTCGCGCTTTCGCGTCAATTCCTTCAATACCACGCAGGGCGCGGCGGCGGTATTTCGGACCATCCCGACCACCATTCTGAGCCTGGAGAAACTGAAGGCCCCGCCGCTGTTTGCGCAGCTCGCCGGCCTTGAGCGCGGCCTGGTCCTGGTGACCGGCCCGACCGGCAGTGGCAAATCGACCACGCTGGCCGCGATGATCGACCACATCAACCGCCATGACAACCGGCACATCCTGACCATCGAAGACCCGGTCGAATTCGTGCACAAGTCGGACAAGGCGCTGGTCAACCACCGCGAGGTCGGCCCGCACACCAGGTCGTTCGCCCGGGCCCTGAAAAGCGCGTTGCGCGAGGACCCCGACGTCATCCTCGTCGGCGAAATGCGCGACCGCGAAACGATCAGCCTGGCCCTGACCGCCGCCGAGACGGGACATCTGGTCATGGGCACGCTGCACACCAGTTCGGCGGCCAAGACAATCGACCGCATCGTCGATGTGTTCCCGGGTGAGGACAAGGAAATGGTCCGCGCCATGCTGGCAGGCTCGCTGCAGGCGGTCATCGCGCAGCTGCTGTTGCGCACCAATGACGGCGGCCGCATCGCCGCGCACGAGATTCTGGTCGGCACCAACGCCGTGCGCAACCTGATACGCGAAAACAAGATTCCGCAGATCTATTCGATGATGCAGGTCGGCGCAAAGTTCGGCATGCAGACCATGCAGGATGCCGTCGAGAAGCTGCTGCAGCAGCACCTGATTCCGCCATCGGAAACCGCGCGCATCCTTGCGAGCGCCGAAAGCGAGGGACAGGCGTCGAAGAGCGGCCCGCCGGCGCCGCCGCCGGTGTCCAAGAACTACCAGTTCTGAGCCGCCATGCTGGACGTCGCCACCGCGAAATCGCCACTACCCTCGTGGCTTGCGGCCATGCTGGCTGACAAGGCATCGGACCTGTATCTCACCGTCGGCGCGCCGCCCATGGCGCGCGGCGACAAGGGCATGGTGCCGCTGCGGCCCGAACCACTGTCCGCGACGGAAGTCGAAACGGTCCTGGCCGACCTGGCGACACCACAGGCGCTGGCCGATTTCGCCGCCACCAAGGAACTCAACCTTGCGCTCGACCTCGGCGCCGCCGGCCGCTTCCGCGTGAACGGATTTCGGCAGCGGCAGCATCCGGGCCTGGTCATCCGCACCATTCCGCTGACGATCCCGACGCTGGACGACTTGCGCCTGCCGGAATTGCTGGGCCGCCTGTGCCTGGAAAAGCGCGGCCTTGTCATCATGGTCGGCGGTACGGGTTCGGGCAAATCGACCACCTTGGCGGCGATGCTGGACTACCGCAACCGCAACGCGGCCGGGCACATCATCACCATCGAAGACCCGATCGAGTTCATCCACGATCACCGCCAGTGCCTGATCACCCACCGCGAGGTGGGCATTGACACGTTGAGCTTCGAGGCGGCGTTGAAGAACGCCCTGCGGCAAAAGCCCGACATCATCCTGATCGGCGAAATCCGCGACGCCGAGACGATGGAACATGCGATCAACATCGCCGAGACTGGGCATCTGTGCCTGGCCACACTGCATGCAAACAATGCCAACCAGGCGATCGAGCGCATCCTTAATTTCTTCCCGCACGAGGCGCATTCGCAGCTGCTGCTGAACCTGTCGCTCAATCTCCGCGCCGTAGTATCGCAGCGGCTGGTGCCGACGCTTCAGGGCAAGCGCACCGTCGCGTTGGAGGTGCTGCTCAATCAGGGCCAGATTCGCGATCAGATCCGCAAGGGCGACGTAAAGGATATCAAGACCGCCATCGCCGCTGCAGAAGACCAGGGCATGCAGACATTCGACCAGGCGCTCTATCGCCTGGTGCGGGCCGAAGCGATCTCCGAGGAAGTCGCACTGGCGGAGGCCGACAGCCCGACCGACCTGCGCCTCATGCTGCAGCAGACGAAACTCGGCGCAGCAGGCCTTGCCAGCGTCGACACGTCGAAACTGTCGCTATAGCTGCAGGGGAAACAGCAGCAGCAGGAACAACGTGGCGCAAAGCGCCGGGCCGAACGGAAACTCCGCGTGGCCACCGGCGCGACGCCACACGAGGCCGAACAGGATGCCCAGCACGCCTGCAATGGCGAAGAAGGACACAAGGCTTTCGACGCCAAGCCACAACCCTGCCACCGCAAACAGCTTCACATCGCCAAGCCCCAGGCCATGCCGCTTGCGCAGTGCGCAATAGCCGTAGCGCAGCGCCAGGCCCACCGCGAGGCCAACGGCTGCACCGGCCAGCCCCGATTTCCAGTGTCCGTTCAGGATCACGAATGCGCCGCCCAACAGTGCGGCGGCTACCTGCAGCGGATCTGGCAGATAGCCATGTTCGAAATCGATCACCGACATGGCGAGCAGTACGGCGCCGAGCAGGAGGACCAGCAGCCCCTCCCATGTCGCGCCCAGCCTTGCCGCCACCAGCACAGCGATCATCACCATGACCAGTTCGGTGACGGGGTAGCGCCTGCTGATAGGCGCCGCGCAGTGGCGGCATCGGCCGCGCAGAAACAGCCACGAGAAAACCGGCACGAGGTCCGGTACGCCGAGTGCGGTGTGGCACTGCGGGCATTTCGACCGCGCACCGAGAAGGTCGCCACCTGCGGGCAGGCGGGCCGACAACATGGTGACGAAACTGCCCAGCACCAGGCCGAGCAGCGCGGCAGCCAGCAGGATCACGCCGCCGCCGAGCGCGGCCGCCAGAATGCCAACCAGGACCAGCGCGACCGGCGCAGGCCGAGGTCGGCCAGCAGGTTGACGATGCGGGGAATGCCGCCGCTGGCCTCGGCAATGACAGCAAGCGCCGCCTGGTCGAACAACGGTGCGGCCTTGCCCTCGGTGCTCAGCGCCACGCGATGCTCGACGTACTGCGCCACCAGATCGGAGGAAAGCGACTTTGTTTCGAAAGAGAAGTTAATGCGCTGCGCCACCTGGCGGAGCGAATGCTGCTGCAACAGCTTGTTCAGTTCGACCTGGCCAAAGAGGACGATCTGCAGCAGCTTCTTGGTGTCTGTTTCAAGGTTCGACAACAACCGCACGATCTCAAGGCCCGCACTGCCCAGCGCCTGCGCCTCGTCCACCAGCAGAACGTTGCGCTTACCCTTGGCGTGTTCGGCAAGCAGGAAATCGGTGAGCGCGCTGTATGGATCGGCGGCGTCCTTGGGCTCGATGCCGAACTCGCGGCACACCGCCATGGGCAGCACACGCAAGTCTTCAATCGGCGCATTGAGGTAGCCGGCATTGTCGGTCTTGACCAGTTCCTGCAACAGCAGGCGGCACAGCAGCGTCTTGCCGGTGCCGACTTCGCCCACGACCTTGAGCAGGCCATCCCCGCGCTGCAACGCGAACTGCAAAGATGCCAGGATCGACTTGTGTTCGTCCCACGGCAGGTACAGGGCCGGATTGGGCGTCAACGCGAACGGATAGGCAGCAAGTCCGAAATGCTTCAGGACCGGCATCATTCACCCGCGGCGAGGTAGGCGACGCGGCGTCGCACATCGTCGAGCGCCATGGGCAGGGCCTGGGTCGCATCGGTGCTGCGCACGAGGACATCCTGATAGAGCGGCAGCGCCTCGCGGCGGCGGCCGGCGCGGTCGTAGAGGATCGCGAGGTTCAGCTTGTAGACGGGACTTTCAGGCGCCAGCGACACGGCCAATTGCATCTGGCGTATGGCGCGCGGCAGGTCGCCCATCTGCGCATGGATCATGCCGACCTGGGTAATGATGGGGAGCGAGGTCGGATTGGCCGCCTCCAGCCGCTGCAATTGCAGCAGCGCCTGTTCCGGCCGCGCCAGGCTGATCAGGCTGAGCAGGTTGGTGGTCGCGGCGCGGTTCGACGGATCGATTGCCAGCAGTTCTTCGTACGCTTCCTGCGCGGCGTTATTTAGCCCCAGTTTCTGCAACGAGACCGCCTTGCCCAGCATCGCCGGCCGGTTGTCGCGCTCGCGCTGCAGGACTTCCTGGTACTGCTTCAGCGCCAGTTCGTAATTGCCGTCGCTGAGGCTGCGATACGCGGTTTCATGCAGGCGCGTGACGGACGCCGTGCGCGGGCTGTCGCCACGATTGGCCACGCGCAGATCCTGTTCGGGATCACGGTCAATCGACGAGGGGACGACCGCACGGTCGATCCTGAGCGGCGCGCGCGCGCCCGGCATTTCCGTTTCGGCCGGCAATCTGCGCGACGACGGTACCGCGGCGGCGCCAACCGTCCGCCCGCGCGGCGTAAGGGGAATGGGCTTGCCGTCCGGATCGGGATCGGAAACGACGGTCGGTGCAACGGGTTCAGCAGAGGCGACCGCCGGCTGCGGGGTGGCCGGAGACGGTGTCGCGACAGGTGCAGGCGCAGGAGCAGGAGCAGGCGCTGGCGTCGGCACCGATGCAGGCGCGGGCTGGGAAGGCACGGTTACCGCCGCCAATTGCGGCGTTGGAGCGGGCGGCAGGGGTTGCGGGCGAACCGGCTCACTGCCTGAAAAACCGGCAGCCAGCTCCTGCCCCATGGGAATCAGGTCATCGGCAAACAGAAAACCACCCGCGAGAACGACCGCAAGGGCACCGGCGCCGACGATAAAACCGGGGCGAACCGGACGGCGCGCGCGAGTCACCTCGGCCCCGCCGATCAGGGGCACGCCAATTTCCGCGGTCTCGCGACTGCGATTGTCGACTGCCGCCTTGTTTAAGGCCTTGAACAGGACGCTCAAGTAACTCCCCGAGGCCATGTCGGTCCAGCCGGCATATCCGACCGAGGCGAATCGCCATAACGCATTGTAATCTAAGTATAGACTAGCAGGGATTCTCCCTCAATCGCGCCCCTTTAGATGGCCTAGGCGGCCGGCCGTCAAAATGGCCCCGGCGGCCAGCCGGTCAGGCCGGCTTGAAATACCCCCACACCTCGTGAATACCCTCCCACGTCATGTCGCCCGCGACATAGACGATGAGCGCCAGCCCAACATAGGCGATCCAGTGGAAGCGTTGCAGCAGTTTCGCAATGGCGGCCGCCGCGAGCCCCATGAACAGGATGGAGCAGGCCAGTCCGCCAATCATGATTGCCAGCCGACCATGGGCAGCGGCCGCAACAGCCAGGACGTTATCCAGAGACATGGACACGTCGGCGACAATGATCTGGAACATCGCCGTGCCAAGCGTCTTTTCGACCGCCTTGTGGGACGGGTCCGCCTCGGCCTCCTCTTCTTCGCGAATCTCCTGCCACATTTTCCATGCGATCCAGAACAGCAAGGCCCCGCCGATCAGCTTGAGGCCGATGACGTTCAGCAACTGGACCGCGACGACCGCAAAAAGCAGGCGCAGAATGGTCGCCGCCGCCATGCCGAACAGAATGGCCTTGCCGCGCAGATGGTCCGGCAGCCCGGCCACCGCCATGCCGACAACCACGGCGTTGTCGCCCGACAGAACAAGGTTGATGAACAGAATTTGTACGAACGCGGCGGCACTGCCCGCGAAATCCATGCCTTCCAAGACGCCCCCTAAGATTTTCTGATTACCCCGTCGAACAACCACAAAAGCCCAATTTCGGCCATGCGGCGATTTGTCCGGTCATGTCGGGACAAAACCCCGCCAAAGCCCGCAAAACCTTGCGCCCCGGACGAGGGGCAGGCATATTGCCCGGCAACCAATGCCGGGGGCCAATGCAGCCGCCGGCGGGGCTTCTTAAAAGGATCGGGCCGCAAAGCGGCCGTGCTGGGACTGGGAGGAGACACCATGCGAAAGCTTGCTGCGGCGCTGGCTGCTTTATCCATCTGTATTCCGGCAGCGATGGCCCAGGAATACCCCGCCCGAAATATCACCGTTATCGTCCCGTTTGCGGCAGGCGGACCAACGGACACGGTGGCCCGCCTCATCGCTCAATCGATGACCGGGACCCTGAAGCAAACAGTTTTGGTCGAGAACGTCGGCGGTGCCGGCGGCACGCTGGGCGCGGCCCGCGTGGCGAAGGCGCCGGCCGACGGCTATACGCTGTTCCTGCACCATATCGGCCAGGCCACATCGGCCACGCTGTACCGCAAGCTGCCCTATGACACGATCAACGATTTCGCCAGCATCGGTCTCATCACCGACGTGCCGATGACGATCGTCACGAAGAAGGACCTCGCGGTCACCGACCTGAAGTCGCTGATCAGCTACATCAAGACCAACAAGGACAAGGTCAGCTACGCGAATGCCGGCGTCGGCGCCGCCTCGCACCTGTGCGGCATGCTGCTGATGAGCGCGATCCAGACCGAGATGACCACCGTCGCCTATAACGGCACCGCACCGGCAATGCGCGACCTGGTCGGCGGCCAGGTCGATGTCATGTGCGACCAGACGACCAACACGACGAGCCAGATCAAGGAAAAGGCGATCAAGGCCTTCGCTGTTACCACCAAGACGCGGGTCGCCTCGCTGCCCGACCTCCCGACCGCCGACGAGGCCGGCCTGCCGGGCTTCGAAGTTGCCGTCTGGCACGCGATGTACGCGCCCAAGGGCACGCCGAAGCCGGTCATCGACAAGCTGAGTGCCGCGCTGCAGGTAGCCCTTGCCGACCGCACTGTTATGGCGCGCTTCGCGGAACTCGGCACCGAGCCGGTGTCCAAGGAACGCGCAACGCCGGCCGCCCTGGATGCGCACGTGAAGGCGGAGATCGCCAAGTGGGCACCCGTCATCAAGGCCGCAGGGACCTACGCGGACTAGATGCACAATGTGAGAATGCCGGCTGCGGCAAGATGGACCATCGACCGGTCAATGCGGGCACGTCAAATAGTGTGCCTAATTCCCGACATGTATCGGCAGCAGTCGGGATACAAATCTAACTAGGGGGGACGAATGCCGTCTTTCATCCGGAATCCGAAGGACTTTTTTGCAGGACTGTTGTTCCTGATCATATCCCTCGGCGAACTGTACATCGCCCAGGACTACTCAATGGGAACGGCCCGCCGCATGGGACCGGGCTATTTCCCGGTCGTGCTGGGCATGATCCTCACGGCCTTCGCGCTCATCATGATCTTCCGCGCCCTGCTCGGAAAACGCGACGTGATGGACTCTTTCGCGTTCAAGCCGCTGATCCTGATCCTTGGCGGTTCGCTGCTGTTCGCGGTGATGGTCCGTCCGATTGGCATGTTCCCCGCCATCGTGGTGATGGTGTTCTTGTCTGCCCTGGGCAGCAAGGCATCGCGCCCGCTTCCGGCCCTGCTGCTCGGCCTCGGCCTCGCGGTCGGCAGCGTCCTCGCCTTCGTGAAGGGCCTCGGACAACCGATCCCGGTCCTCGGATCGTGGTTTGGCGACCTCAACTATATCCTGCATCTCGGACCGTAAGGGACGCATCATGGACCTGTTTCACAACCTGGCCATCGGCCTCGGCGCGGCGATCACCCCGATTAACCTGGTCTATTGCTTCATCGGCTGCGTGCTGGGCACGCTGATCGGCGTGCTGCCGGGCATCGGACCGGCCGCCACCATCGCGATGCTGCTGCCGATCACCTTCACCCTCAAGGCCGATGCGGCCCTGATCATGCTGGCCGGCATCTACTACGGCGCCCAGTACGGCGGATCCACGACGGCAATCCTGGTGAACCTGCCGGGTGAGGCCTCGTCGGTGGTGACGACCCTGGACGGCTATCAAATGGCCCGACAAGGCAGGGCCGGCGTCGCACTCGCGACCTCGGCGATCGGTTCGTTCTTCGCCGGCACTGTGGCGACCCTGATCCTGGCCATGTTCGCCCCGCCGCTTGCGGCCATCGCGCTGAAGTTCGGCCCGGCCGAATACTTTGCGCTGATGGTCCTTGGCCTCGTGGCCTCCGTCGTGCTGGCGCAGGGCTCGCTGATCAAGGCGCTGGCCATGATCATCTTCGGTCTGCTTATCGGCATCATCGGCGCGGACGTCAATTCCGGTCTGCCGCGCTTTACCTTCGGCCTGCCGGAACTGTCTGACCGCCTGGAACTGGTGGCGGTCGCCATGGGCATGTTCGGCCTGGGCGAAATCATTACCAACCTGCAGCACCAGGAGACCCGTGGTTCGGTTATCGGCAAGGTGACCGGCCTGATGCCAGGCCTGCGGGACCTCAAGGACATGTCGTGGCCGATTGTACGCGGTACGATCGTCGGGTCGATCCTGGGCATCCTGCCGGGTGGTGGCGCGATGCTGGGCTCGTTTGCGTCCTACTCCATCGAAAAGAAGATGGCGAAGGACCCGTCGCGCTTCGGCCGTGGCGCCATCGAAGGCGTCGCCGGACCGGAATCGGCGAACAACGCGGCCGCACAGACGTCGTTCATCCCCATGCTGACACTCGGCATTCCGTCGAACGTCATCATGGCCCTGATGGCCGGCGCCATGATCATCCAGGGCGTCCAGCCGGGCCCCGCCGTCATGCGGGAACAGCCGGAGCTGTTCTGGGGCCTGATCGTGTCGATGTGGGTCGGCAACCTGATGCTGGTCATCCTGAACCTGCCGCTGATCGGCATCTGGGTCAGGCTCTGCACCGTGCCGTACCACCACCTCTACCCGGCGATCATGGTGTTCTGCGCCATCGGTGTGTTCACGCTGAACAACAGCACGTTCGACGTCTACATCATGGTTCTGTTCGGCCTGGTCGGCTACGTGTTCACCAAGCTGGAATGCGAACCGGCGCCCATGCTGCTCGGCATGGTGCTGGGACCGCAGATGGAGGAGTACCTGCGGCGCGCCATGCTGCTGTCGCGAGGCGATCCGCTTGTGTTCGTCCAGCGCCCCATCAGCGCGGGGCTTCTGGTGGTAACGGTTCTGGCCATGGTCGCCGTGGCCATGCCAACCATCCGCGCAAAACGCGACGAGGCGCTCAAGGAATAATACCCCCTGCCCCGCGTCGAAATCAGGCCCGCAGCCCAAAGCTGCGGGCCTTTTTCTTTGCCGGATTTTCCCGCCCATTGCCGAGGCAGGAAACAACCCGTCGCACAAAAAACAGGCAACCGCCGCATGACCGTGCAAGTATGGTTACACCCCGTTTTTTCCGGGAATCGGGGGAAAAAGGCCGAATCCTGCGCCGTTCCCGCGTGGCACGGTTTTTGTAGTTTGGTGCTGCAGTGCGGTACACGCCTGCCTCGTCGGGCGAGCACAATTTGATCGATTTGGAGGGACGACAACATGCTCTTAACCCGACTTGCGGCACAGACGTCAGCGTTTGCCGCCGCGTTCACGGCCGCTTTGGCGACGGGGATCGCCTACGCCCAGGACGCAGCCCCCGCTGCGGCCGAAGCGGTAGCGGCAGCGGTCGCCGAGACACCGAAGATCGATACCGGCGATACCGCCTGGATGCTCACCTCGACCGCCCTGGTCCTGATGATGACAATCCCGGGCCTGGCGTTGTTCTACGGCGGCATGGTCCGCAAGATGAACGTGCTGGCGACCGTGATGCAGAGCTTCGCGATCTGCGCCCTCGTTTCGATTATCTGGATGGTTGTCGGTTACGGCATCGCGTTCGGCAATGGCGGCGAATACTTCGGTGACCTGTCGCGCCTGTTCCTTGACGGCATCGGCTGGGACAAGCCGTTCACCCTCGGCGAAGGTCTGGATGCGGCGGTGCCGTTCACCATTCCCGAAACCGTCTTCATGATGTTCCAGATGACGTTCGCGATCATCACCCCGGCCCTGATTGCCGGCGCGTTCGCGGACCGCATGAAGTTCTCGGCTCTGCTGTGGTTCACCGGTCTGTGGTCGATCCTCGTCTACTCGCCGATCGCCCACTGGGTCTGGCACCCGAATGGCTTCCTGTTCGCCCTCGGCGTTCTGGACTTCGCCGGCGGCACGGTCGTCCACATCAATGCCGGCGTTGCCGGCCTGGTGGCGGCGCTCGTCCTCGGCAAGCGTCAGGGCTACGGCAAGTCGGCCATGCCCCCGCATAACCTGGTGCTGAGCCTGATCGGCGCCTCGCTGCTGTGGGTCGGCTGGTTCGGCTTCAACGCGGGTTCGGCCGGCGGCGCCGGCGCTCGTGCGGGCATGGCCTTCGCCGTGACGCACATCGCCACCGCGGCGGCAGCGTTCGGCTGGATGTTTACGGAGTGGCTGGTCAAGGGCAAGCCTTCGGTTCTCGGGATCATCTCGGGCGCCGTTGCAGGCCTGGTCGCCATCACCCCGGCATCGGGCTACGTGTTCCCGGGCGGCGCGCTGGTGATCGGTCTCGTGGCCGGCATCGTGTGCTTCTTCGCCGCGACCACGGTGAAGAACGCGCTGGGCTACGACGACAGCCTCGACGCCTTCGGTGTCCATGGCATCGGCGGCATCATCGGCGCGCTCTTGACCGGCGTGTTCTCGGTCGGCGTGCTGACTGCCACCACGGCGGCTCCGGACGGCTTCCCGGGCCTGCTGTATGGCGGCACGGGCCAGCTATGGCTGCAGGTGCAGGGTGTCCTCTACACGATGGTCTACACGGCCATTGCGACCTTCATCCTGCTCAAGCTGGTGGACTTCACCATCGGCCTGCGGGTTGACGAGGCCACCGAGCGCGACGGTCTCGACCTTGCTCTCCACGGCGAGTCGGTGCAGTAGCGGGGGCCACGCCCGACACTCGCCACGACAGGGGGCGCCAGCCGGCGCCCCCTGTTTTTTTGTCCGCTGTTATTTCAGATAGGACTCCGCATCCGCGCACCGACCATGTCACTATGGTGCAGCACGGGTTGGATTTTACGATGACCGAGATCGCCGCTTTCGATGAGATGCACCGCCACGATGGCAGCGCCCGCGATGCGTATCGCGACCTTGCCCGCTGGCTCGCCGAGACACCAAGCGAACGCTTCGAGCAGCAACGTCGCGCCGCGGAAATGCTTTTCCGCAGGTTGGGCATAACCTTCGCCGTGTACGCCGAAGGCGGTTCCACTGAGCGACTGATACCGTTCGACATCGTGCCGCGCGTCATCTCGGCTTCGGAGTGGCGTGCGATGGAGACCGGACTGGTCCAGCGCGTAAAGGCGCTCAACGCTTTTCTGCACGACATCTATCACGACCAGGAAATCCTTCGCGCCGGCCGCATTCCGAGCGATCTGGTCCTCGGCAACCCGCAATTCCAAAAGGAGATGGTGGGCGTAGACCTGCCTTCGCGCGTTTATGGTCTGCATCCCTTAAAGGGCTCCAAGATTTGAGGGAGAATTCGGCCTCCACATGGAGGAGGTACGATGCCAAGGAAGCGATATACGGCGGAGCAGATCATCGGGCTGCTGCGGCAGGCCGAGGTGGAGCTGGCGAAGGGCCGGACGG
>CANJGB010000029.1 GCA_947473805.1 Alphaproteobacteria bacterium | reverse complement strand
GTCCGGCCCTTTGCCAGCTCCACCTCGGCCTGCCGCAGCAGCCCGATGATCTGCTCCGCCGTATATCGCTTCCTTGGCATCGTACCTCCTCCATGTGGAGGCCGAATTCTCCCTCAAATCTTGGAGCCCTTTAAGGGATGCAGACCACCGTGGGCGAAATTGATCATGCCTACGATGCCGTAGACCATCGTGTAGCCGATGGCGATCAGGCCATAGATGCTTCCCAGCGTCAGGCCGTTGATGAGCTGTTGGGCGAAATACTCCAAACCGTCCCTGCCCCCTGCCGAGCCGGCGCTGCCGGATTGTATTGAGACAATTTCATGGCCGCCGAGCCGGGGTCAAGGGTTCTGCGGCGTCTGATCGTCCTCAGGGGCTTGATTCTCTTCGCATCTGACGCCACCCTCTGTCCCTGTTCTGTCATGGCGCTCCCATCGCCGGGCAGGGGGAGTAAAGGGTCGCCATGGACATTCCTTCCGTTCTTAGTGCCTACCGTCGCCAGGCACCCATTTATGACGCCGTCTTCGGCACCCTGCTTGGACCCGGCCGGGCCGCAACCGTGGAACTGGCGAATCGCCTGACCGGCCGCAAGGTGCTGGAGGTCGGCGTCGGCACCGGCCTGTCCCTGCCCCGCTACCGCAGCGACATCCGGGTCACCGGCATCGACATCTCACCCGACATGCTGGACATCGCCCGCCGCCGGGTGGCCGACAAGAAGATCCCCAATGTCGATGCCCTGTACGAGATGGATGCCGAGGCGCTGGATTTCGGCGACGGCAGCTTCGACACCGTCATCGCCATGTACGTCGCCTCCGTCGTGCCGCACCCGGACAAGCTGGTCGCCGAGATGCAGCGCGTCTGCCGCCCGGATGGCGACATCCTGGTGGTCAACCACTTCGCCGGCACCGGCGGCATCCGCGGCAATTTCGAACGCGGCATCGCGCCACTGTCCAAGAAGCTGGGCTGGCGTCCGGACTTCGAGATGGAGCCGTTCCTGCGTTCGGGCACCATGACGGTGATCGACAAGCGCAATGCGCCGCCGTTCGGCCTGTTCACCATCCTGCACTGCCGCAACACGCGGCCAATGGCGCAGGCGGCGGAGTAGCAAGCCGCCCGGTTACTTCGCAATCGGGCCTAGTCGATCTGCTTGCCGGCGTAGTTCTTCATCATCCGGATGATGGCCGAGAAGTCCTCGTGGCCATGGCCACGCTCGGCGAACTCGGCATAGATCGCGGTCGCCTCGGACCCGAGCGGCGTTTCCGCCCGCACGCCGCGCGCCGCCATCTGCGCCAGCTTCAGATCCTTCAGCATCATGTCGCCGGTAAAGCCGGGCGCATAGTCGTGGCTGGACGGCGCGGTCGGCACGATGTCCGGCACCGGGCAATTGCTCGTCAGCGCCCAGCACTGGCCCGATGACTTCGAGCTGATCTCAAACAGGGTCTTGGGCTCGAGGCCCAACCGTTCGCCCAGCGAGAAGGCCTCGGATATCGCGATCATGGAAATACCCAGGATCATGTTGTTGCAGATCTTCGCCGCCTGGCCGTTGCCAGCCGGGCCGGCATGAACGATGGCCTTGCCCATGGCCGCCAGTACGGGTCTGGCGCGGGCGAACGCCTCGTCCGATCCGCCGACCATGAAGGTCAGGCTGGCCGCCGTGGCGCCGGCAACGCCACCGGAAACCGGTGCGTCGAGCATGGCGAAGCCACGACCAGTGGCATCGACGTTCAGCTTGCGGGCGCTATCGACGTCGATGGTCGAGCAGTCGATCAGCAGCGCCCCTTTGGGGGCGTGCAGGAAGACGCCCTTGGAACCGCCATAGACCTCTTTCACATGCTTCGCGGCTGGCAGCATGGTGAAGACCAGGTCGGCGCCGGCAACCGCCTCGGCGATGCTGGCGGCGACCTTGCCACCGGTCTTCGTCGCTGCCTCGGGCACGCGGTCGAAGACGCGCACATCGTGTCCGGCCTTCAGCAGGTTTGCGGCCATCGGGCCACCCATATTTCCGTTTCCGATAAAGGCGATAACGGCCATTCCTGTTCCTTTACGCGAAATTGAGTTCGTCGCCGGGCAGCGGGTCGAAGTGGCGCGCGATCGCGGCCTCCTGGACCAAATCCAGGCTCGCCGGCCGCCATTTCGGGTTGCGATCCTTGTCAACCAGCTGGGCGCGGATGCCCTCGTAGAAGTCGTGGCCGGCGATGACGCGGTTGACCATACGCCATTCCATCCGCATGCACTCGGCAAACGGCAGCCGGGCGCCGCGGTTCATCTGCTGCACCGTCAGCGCCTGGGCTGTGGGCGAGCCGGCCAGCGGATGCTCGGCGGCGATGCGCCTGATGCCGTCCAGGGCAAAGACGCGGTCGATCTCGGCCCGCTGGGTGGCCAACGGTGCCGGGCCGGGCTCGACCCTGAACCGCGCGATGGCGCGCTCCGGCGTCTCGCCACCTACAATGGCGGCAACCAGGTCCTCGTGCCTCGCGCGCGGGACGATGTGATCCGCCAGCCGCGCATACAGGCAATCCGCAGATCCCAGCCGGGCGCCGGTCAGCGCCAGATACAGGCCGATCCGGCCGGGCGCCCGCGGCAGCACGAACGAGCAGCCGATATCGGCAAACATGCCGATACCCATTTCCGGCATGGCCCAGGTGACATCCTCGGACACCACGCGATGGCTGGCATGAACCGATACTCCTACCCCGCCGCCCATGACGATGCCGTGCACGAGGGACAGCGATGGCTTGGGGAACATGCGCAGGCGGTAGTTCAGCCGGTACTCGGCGCGGAAGAATGCCTGGCCCACGGCGACGCGCCGGTCGGGCGGTACGGCGTGCAACTGCTTGATATCGCCGCCCGCGCAATAGGCGCGCTCACCCGCGCCGCGGATGATGACCGCGCGGATGGCGGGATCGGCCGCCCAGGCCGTGAGCTCCGCCTCGAACCCGAGGCACATATCCAGCGTCAGCGCATTCAGCGCCTGCGGCCGGTTGAGCAGCACGAAGCCGGTGCCCCGTTCGGCAGAAAATTCGATCTCGGCCATGTTCGCTCCGCGTCTCCCGTTAAGCGCCGCAATAGAGGGCGGCGACGCGGGGGCTGTCAACGGAAGGCGGCGGCCCTATTATGCCCCCGCCATCAGGGGAGAGCCGCTTGACCGAACAGCCGCTGAATTTTCGCCGCGCCGCGCGCCAGCCTGCCACCGCATCCGCGCCGCGCGGCGCGCAGCCCGGCTTTCCCAGCACCCGCATGCGCCGGCCGCGCCAGAACGACTGGTCACGTCGCCTGGTGGCCGAGAACGGCCTGACGGTCTCCGACCTGATCTGGCCAGTGTTTATCCATGACCGCGACGGCGCGCAGGCCATTCCCTCGATGCCCGGCGTCGAGCGCCTGTCGCTGGACCTGCTGGTCGAGCGGGCGGCGGCGGCGGCGGCGCTCGGTATCCCTGCCCTCGCCCTGTTTCCCGCGACCGACGCGAAGCTGAAGACCGAGGACGGGCGCGAGGCGCTGAACCCCGACAACCTGGTCTGCCGCGCGGTGCGCGCGCTGAAGAAGAACGTGCCGAACCTGGGCGTCATGTGCGACGTCGCGCTGGACCCCTATACCTCGCACGGCCATGACGGGCTGATCCGCGAAGGCCGCGTGCTGAACGACGAGAGCGTCGAGGTGCTGGTCGGCCAGGCGCTGGTGCAGGCCGATGCCGGCTGCGACATCATCGCGCCCAGCGACATGATGGACGGCCGCGTTGGCGCCATCCGCGCCGCCCTGGAAGCCGCCGGCCACACCAACACGATGATCATGGCCTATGCGGCGAAGTACGCCTCGGCCTTCTATGGCCCGTTCCGCGACGCGGTCGGCTCGGGCGGCAACCTCGGCAAGGGCGACAAGAAGACCTACCAGATGGACCCCGGCAACGGCGACGAGGCCCTGCGCGAAGTGGCGCTCGACGTCGCCGAAGGCGCCGACATGGTGATGGTGAAGCCGGGTATGCCGTACCTGGACCTGTGCTGGCGGGTGAAGGAGGCGTTCGGCCTGCCGACCTTCGCCTACCAGGTGTCGGGCGAATATTCGATGCTGAACGCGGCCGCCCAGAACGGCTGGATGGACCGCGACATGGTGGCGTTCGAAAGCCTGCTGAGCTTCAAGCGCGCGGGCTGCGATGGCGTGCTGACCTATTTCGCCGTCGATGTGGCGAAGCGGCTGAAGGCCGGCTAAGTGTTTGAGGTCCGGCCCATTGGACGCAATTGCGGCGCGGAGATCATCGGCTACCGCGCGGAAGACGCCGCCCGGTCGGGCATCCCGACAGATCTGCGCGCCGCTTTCCTCCACTACAAAGTGCTGGTCTTTCGCGACCAGGACCTGAGCACCGCGCAGCTCAAGGCGTTCGGCCAGGCGTGGGGGCCGCTGGCGCAGCAGGTCCTGCCGGAACGCACGGTGCCGGGTCACCCGGAAGTGCAGATCCTCGAACATGACGAACGGCACCCGCCCGACTATTACTGGCATGCCGACCTGACATGGCATCCGACGCCGCCGCTCGGCGCAATTTTGCTGTCACGTGAACTTCCGAGCGTCGGCGGCGACACGCTGTTCGCCGACATGGAGGCGGCCTATGCCGGCCTCAGCGACCGGATGAAGACCTACCTGCAAGACCTTGTGGCGATTCACGATCGCACCATGCCGCTACACCGGCGGGGCGTCTCGCCCCAGGCCATCTACGAGTTCCAGCAGAAGTTCTCGCCGAGCGAACATCCCGTTGTGCGCACCCACCCGGAAACCGGCCGCAAGCTGCTGTTCATCAACGGCGCCTACACGACGAAGATCAAGGACCTGCCGATGGCGGAGAGCCAGCATGTGCTCGACTTCCTGTTCACCCTGACCGACGTGCCCGAGTACCAGTGCCGGGTGCGATGGCTGCCCGGAACCATGACCATGTGGGACAACCGCGCGGTGCAGCACTACGCGGTCGGCGACTACATGCCCGAGCGGCGGCGCATGGAGCGTGTGGTGATCGCCGGCGACCGGCCGGCCTGACACAAGATGTGGGAAGTGGCGCTGGACGTCGCCGAAGGCGCCGACATGGTGATGGGGAAGCCGGGCATGCCGTATCTGGACCTGTGCTGGCGGGTGAAGGAGGCGTTCGGCCTGCCGACCTTCGCCTGCCAGGTGTCGGGCGAGTATTCCGATGCTGAACGCAGCGGCGCAGAACGGCTGGATGGACCGCGATTTGGTGGCGTTCGAAAGCCTGCTCAGCTTCAAGCGGGCGGGCTGCGACGGCGTGCAGGACGTGCGGAATTCTGCGCCTGAACGGCTTTCCGTGGCCGCGGACGATGCAGTTTGAAACGTGCCTGGTGCAGTTTCGAGTGCGTGTTGAGCAGTTTCAGGTGCGCTTGGAAGAGTCTCGAATGCGTTTCGTGCGAGTTTGCGCGCACCAGATATTGATGCGCCGCAGCTCTCGCTGACGCAGCGATTTTTCCCCGATGGACGATCTCAAAGAGCGCCCCTTCAACGTGGAATGACGCCTTGGGGTTTCAAGTAATTTTTTCCTATCGTCGGTATTTCACTTCGTCATGGCCGGACCTGTTCCGGCCATCTCTGGCCGCCGGGACAAGATGCCCGGGTCAGCCCGCGCATGACGCTTCCCATCTAAGCAAGCCTCCGGGTTGTGTTGTGGTGTGTCTTGTACGGACATATTCTGACGCCCAAGACGCAAAAAAGTGACGAACGGGAGAAACGGCACATGAACAAGATGATCGAGGGGCTCGATCTCGCGCGCGAGCTGGAGAGCCTGCTGAACGGCGTCGGGCTTTCGTCCAGCGACACCGGCGGCGCGATTGTCTTCGAAGGCGCCGACCCGTTGATGAACAGCAAATTCCCGATGGGGTCCATTGCGGCGCTGGGGCGGATGGCGCCCTGCGCGGCAGCGGCGGCGTTGTGGAAGCTGCGGACCGGGCGCGGCCAGGACCTGCGCGTCCACCTGGGCCAGGTCGTGCACGAGTTCATGCCGATGCCGACGCTGAACGGCGTCGCGGCGAACGACTTCAACCTGAACGACGGGCATTTCAACGCCTATAACCAGAACTTCGCACCAACGCGCGACGGGCGCCGCATCTCCATGGCCAGCGTCTATGCGCCCGGGCGCGATGCGCTGATCGAGGTGCTGCGCGCGCCGCCGAACCGGCCGGACGAAGTGCTGAAGGCGATCAAGCAGTGGGACGCGCTGGAGCTGGAAGAAGTCGCGACCGCGAAGGGCGCAATCCTGACCATGGTGCGCTCGGAAGAGGAATGGCTGGCCCATCCGCATGGCGCGGCGATGGCGCAACGGCCGGTGGTCGAGATCGAGCGTATCGGTGACACGCCGCCGGAACCGCTGGGCCCGGGCACGCGGCCCCTGTCGGGCATCCGCGCGGTGGGCACGGCGCGCATGCTGGCCGGCACCGCAACGGCACAGACCCTGGCCGAACATGGCGCCGAGGTCCTGAACCTGTGGCGGCCCGAGGACTACGAGATCATCCAGGCGTACCTGAAAGGGCACCGCGGCGTGGGATCGGCCATGGTGCGCGACAACACGCCGGAGGGCCAGGCGATCATGCGCAGGCTGATCGAGGGTGCCGACATCGTGTACGAGAACCGGCGCGACGGCACGGCGAAGCGGCGCGGCCTCGACTTCGAGTCCTGCGCCAAGATCCGGCCCGGCATCATCCACGTGTCGGTACGCTGCTATGGCCATTACGGCCCGTGGTCGGACCAGGCTGGATTCGACCCGCAGGCATTGAGCGCAACCGGCGCCGCGGCATCGGAAGGCACCCTCGCCGACCCGTCATACCCGCCGACGCGGATCGTCAACGACTGGATGGCGCCGTGGTTCGCCTGTCTGGGCGCCATGGCGGCGCTGCACCGCCGCGCGCGCGAGGGCGGAAGTTATCGCGTGCGCGTCAGCCTGGCGCGCTCAACCATGTGGTGGCTGGGCCTGCCGCGCATGAGCCGCAAGCCGACGGCACCGCTGCCCGAGGCCGCGTATTACGAGGTGGATACGCCGATGGGCCGCTTCCGTACGCCGCACTGCCAGGTGCGCTTCTCGGAAACGCAGCCGCATTTCGAAACGCCGCTCGTGCCGTGGGGCTCCAGCCAGCCGGTGTGGCGGCCACGCTGAAGCCCCTGGCTTTTACTGCGGCTGCATGTTGATCGACTTGGCGACCGCGCCCCAGACGGCAACGTCGTCGTCATAGGTCTTCTTCGCCTCGGCCGGGTTCGAGCCGATCATCTCGGTATAGAAATTCTCGGCACGCTTGAGTGTTTCCGGCTGCTTCACGTAGAAGGCGACCTCGTCATACAGCTTGTCGAGGACGGCCTTCGGCGTGCCGGTGGGCGCGTAGAAGCCGGTCGCCGCGAACGGGCGGATGGACGCGCCATAGCCCAGTTCACCGGTTGACGGCACGTTCGGGAAGGCGGCGATGCGCTTGTCGTTGATGATCATCAACGGCACCATGTCGCCGGTTTCGATGTGCTGCTTGAAGCCGCCGATCGTGCCCATGATGAGCTGCACGTCGTCGCGCAGCAGGGCGGTGATGTATTCCGACATGCCCTTGTACGGCACCTCGGCAATGTTGGCCTTGGCCGCCTGCTTCAGCGCCTCGAAGGCGAGCAGGACCGAGCCGACGCCGAGCGAGGCGTAGTTCGCCTTGCCCGGATTCTTGTTGGCGTAGGCGACGAAATCCTGCCACGTCTTCACACCGGTGGCCTTGTTGGTGACGAACATCGTTATGCCGGTGCTGAGATACGAAATCGGCACCAGGTCCTTGGATGGATCGAAGCCGAGATCCTTGCGCATGAACTGGAGCTGAGCGACCGACGAACCGGTGACCAGCAGCGTGTAGCCATCGGGCGGCGCCTTGGCCACCAGGCCGATGCCGATGGCGGAACCGCCACCCGGCCGGTTGTCGACGATGACGGAGGTGTTCATCCGCTTCGACATCGATTCCGCAAGGGCGCGGGCCTCGACATCCTGCTGCCCGCCGGCCGTGAACGGCACGACCAGGGTGATTTGGCGGGACGGATATTGCTGGGCCGCGACCGGTGTCGCCAGCAGCACCAGTCCGCCAAGAAGACCCAATGCACCATTACGCAGGAAACTCACGACGACCCCTCCCCTGTTACTATTGCCGTCATTCTAAGGGGAGAGATCAACCGGTTGCTAGTCCGGTCACCCAGCCGGTCCGGCTATTTCCGTTCAAGCCGCGCGATCAGGCTGGACGTGTCCCAGCGATTGCCGCCCATGGCCTGCACCTCGCCGTAGAACTGATCGACAAGCGCCGCCACCGGCAGGGTGACGCCGATGCGGCGCGCCTCGTTGAGGCAGATGCCGAGGTCCTTGCGCATCCAGTCCACCGCGAAACCGAAATCGAACTTGCCCTCGATCATGGTCTTGGCGCGGTTTTCCATCTGCCAGCTTTGCGCAGCTCCCTTCGAGATGACGTCGACGACCGCCTTGGCATCGAGACCGGCGGCCCTGGCGAAGGCCAGCCCCTCGGCCAGGCCCTGAACCAGGCCGGCGATGCAGAGCTGGTTGACCATCTTGGCCAGCTGGCCGCTGCCGGCGGGGCCCAGCAGTTGCACCATGCGGGCATAGGCGCGGATGACCGGCTCGGCAGTTGCAAAGTCTGCGCCCTGGCCGCCCACCATGACCGTCAGCACGCCGTTCTCCGCCCCGGCCTGGCCGCCGGAGACCGGCGCGTCGAGGAAACCGACACCCTTTTCGTGTGCCTTGCCCGCGATCTCGCGCGCCACATCGGCCGAGGCGGTGGTGTGATCGACCAGGATGGCGCCCCGCTTCAGCCCGGCGAGGAGACCGTCATCGCCATAGACGACAGCACGCAGGTCGTCGTCATTGCCGACGCAGATCATGGCGACATCGGCTGCGGCGCCCGCCGCGGCCGGTGTCGGCGCGACAGTGCCGCTGTGCTTGGCAGCCCAGGCGTCAGCCCGGGCGCGGGTGCGGTTCCAGACCGTGACCTGGTGGCCGGCTTTGGCCAGATGCCCGGCCATGGGGAAACCCATGACGCCCAACCCGACGAACGCAACCCTGGCCATCGATCCCTCCACCGCTCATGTCGGGTGACCATAACATGCGGCCCAGGGGAGGTTGCGACATGGCGGCGCAGTTTATGAGAAACCGCCGGTAAATCGTTGCAAATAAACATCATTTCGACTTTAATCAGGTTGAGAGATAGAGTTGTTGAAAGCCGCCGGTCACGCGCGCCGGCACAAGGGAGGCCATGCGTCTGGCCAGCCGGATTGTCCTGGTCTTGGTTCTCCTGCTCGCCGTCGCGGCGGCGGGCACGCTGGTCTATCTCCGCTCCTCGCTGCCGACCGAGTCCGGCACCATTGAAGTCGCCGGCGTCACTGCGCCGGTGCAGATCGTGCGCGACCGCAATGGCGTGCCGCACATCTACGGGCAGAGCATCGCCGACGCATATTTCGGCCTCGGCTTCGTCCATGCACAGGACCGGCTGTGGCAGATGGAGATCAACCGGCGGATCAGCGCCGGCCGGTTGTCGGAAGTGTTCGGCGCCGTTGCCCTGGACTTGGACCGGCTGATGCGCACGCTGGGCCTGCGCAAGCTGGCAGAGACACAGGCCGCAGCAACGACGGGCCAGCCGAAGCAGATTCTCGATGCCTATGCCGCGGGGGTGAATGCCTATCTGGGCCGCAAGGTCAGCGCGCTGCCGCCGGAGTTCGTCGCCTTCCGCGTGGTGACCAAGCTGAAGCCGGAGCGCTGGCAGCCGGCGGATTCGATCAGCTGGCACAAGCTGATGGCGCTGGACCTGTCGGGCAACTGGTTCAGTGAATTGTCGCGCATGCGCCTGGCGCAGCGCCTGACGCCGAAGCAGATGGCGGAGTTCTTCCCGCCCTATCCGGGCGATGCGCCCATCGCGGTGACCGACCTGGGCCCGCTGTACCGCGCGGCGGCGCAGGATATTGACCTGGCGGAACTGGCGTCGCTGGCACCAAACGGCGCGGGCGAAGGCCTGGGCTCGAACAACTGGGTCGTGTCGGGCAAGCGCACGACCAGCGGCAAGCCGCTGCTGGCGAACGATCCGCACCTGGGCCTGACCTCGCCGGCGATCTGGTACCTGGCGCACCTGTCGGCGCCGGGCATGGATGTGGTCGGCGCCACCTTCCCCGGCGCGCCGGGCGTGGTGCTGGGCCGCAACGCGCAGATCGCCTGGGGCATGACGAATACCGGCCCCGACACGCAGGACCTGTTCCTGGAGAAGATCGATCCGGCGAACCCGGCGCAGTACCTGGCGCCCGATGGGGCGAAGGCGTTCGAGAGCCGCGAGGAGAGCATCAAGGTGCGCGGCGGCGAGACGGTGAAAATCACTGTGCGCACCACACGCCACGGCCCGGTGCTGTCGGACCTCACCCGCTACAGCAAGATCGAGGCGGGCCATGCTTTGGCGCTGCAGTGGACGGCGCTGGATGCCAGCGACCGCACCTGGGAAGCCATCGAGAACCTGTCGCGGGCGCGCAACTGGGACGACTTCACCGCCGCGCTGCGCCTGTATGGCTCGCCGCAGCAGAACATCGTCTACGCAGACAATGCGGGAAACACCGGCTTTATCGCGCCGGCGCGCATTCCGATCCGCCGGCCGGACAACGAACTGCGCGGATTGTCGCCGGCGCCGGGCTGGGACGCGAAGTACGACTGGACCGGCTACATCCCGTTCGAGCAATTGCCGCACGTCTATAACCCGGCGAGCGGCATGGTCGTCACCGCCAACAACAAGATTGTGCCGGACGATTATCCCTATTTCCTGACCAGCGAATGGAACGAGCCATTTCGCGCGCAGCGCATCGGCCAGTTGCTGATGGCGCGCGAGGCGCACACGGTGGAAAGCTTCCGCGCCATGCAGGGCGACGTGAAATCGCTGATGGCGGTGGACATGCTGCCGCTGATGCTGGGCGCACCGGTGACCGCCGGCGATGCGCAAGGCGTGCGTGACCTGCTGGCACGATGGGACGGCAGCGCCGAGGCTGACCGCGCCGAGCCACTGCTGTTCGCCGCGTGGTACCGCGAGCTGTCGCGCCTCGTCTACGCCGACGAGCTGGGCGAGAACTTCAATACCGAGGGGCGGCAGCGGCCGCTGTTCATGCGCAACGTGCTGGCCAATGTGGATGGGCAGGCGCGCTGGTGCGATGACGTGAACACTGCCGACGTCGTCGAGACCTGCGCGCAGATGATCGGGCGCGCGCTGGACCTGGCGCTGGTCGACCTCAAGCAGCGCTACGGCAACGACGCGGCGCGCTGGCGCTGGGGCATCGCGCACGAGGCGCGCAGCCTGCACCGCCCGTTCAGCAACGTGCCGGTGCTCCGCTCGCTGTTCGAAATCCACGTGCCCTCGGCAGGCGACACCTACACGGTCAATGTCGGGCGGTTCAATTCCGGCAACGAGGCGGCGCCGTTCGCCAATGTCCATGCCGCGGCCCTGCGCGCCGTCTACGACATGGCGAACCCCGACCACAGCCTGTTCATGATCTCGACCGGGCAGAGCGGCAATATCCTGTCGGACCTGTACCGCAATCTGGCCAAGCCATGGGCGGCGGGCGAGTACCTGACGGTTTCGACTCGCCGGACGGAAATCGACGCCGGCGCCCGCGGCACGCTGACCCTGCAGCCGCGCTAGGCAAAGCCGGCCATTCCTGCCGGATTCACCGCCCTTTCGCGGGCGGCTTCATTCGCGTTATCCTTTCCCCTCGCACGGCGGCGCGTCGCCGGGAGGCAGTCAGGTTGAAACACCGCGTTCAGATTCCGCTGCGACACTTCTTCGCGACCCCGCCCACGCCCTGCCCCTACATGCCGGGCCGGCTGGAGCGGAAGGTTGTGACGCTGCTTGCGGCCGAAGATCCGGACAAGCTGCACGACGCGCTGAGCCAGGCAGGCTTTCGCCGCAGCCAGGACCTGGCCTATCGCCCCGCCTGCGACGATTGCAGCGCCTGCGTGCCGGTTCGGGTGCCGGTGGCCGAGTTCACGCCGGGCCGCACCCAGCGGCGAATCCTGCAAGAGAACCAGGGCATGATCTACCGGGCGATCCCGGCGCTGGCGACGCGCGAACACTATTTCCTGTTCCGCCGTTACATCCTGGCCCGGCATGGCGACGGCGGCATGGCCGACATGGATTTCGGCGACTACCGCGCGATGATCGAGGACAGCCCGGTTTCGACCCACCTGGCCGAGTTCCGCGACGTCGAGGGGCAGCTGGTCGGTGTCTGCCTGACCGATCGCATGGGCGACGGCCTGTCGCTGGTCTACAGCTTCTTCGACCCGATTCTGGCCGACCGCAGCCCGGGCACCGCGATGATCCTGCGCCAGATCGAGGCGGCCCGCGAACTGGACCTGCCGTTTGTCTATATGGGCTACTGGATCGCCGAGAGCCGGAAGATGGCCTACAAGCGCAAGTTCCGCCCGCTGGAGGCGCTGACGCACGAGGGCTGGCAGCGCCTGCCGGATCAGGCGACCGACACCACCTCGTAGCCTGCGGCCTCGATTGCGGCGCGCGCCGCATCCGGCGCCAACAAGCCCGATACGTCCACCCGTCCCGACGGCAGATCGATCTTTACCGTTGCGTCTGGTGCCTTGCGCTGGATCGCGCGCGTGACCGAGCCCACGCAGCCACCGCAGGTCATGCCCTTTACCGTGAGGATCATCTTACTCTCCACCTTGATTACCCTCATATAGGGATTCCCATGATGGGAAGGTCAAGGCCAGGCGATATCGACAGCAGTCCTTGACCTTTCCACGTTGGTAAACCTTATGTAGGCCTCATGACAAATGTAGATCTCGCCATTGAAGGCATGACCTGTGCGTCCTGCGCCGGGCGCGTGGAAAAGGCGCTGCTGAAGGTGCCCGGCGTTACCGGCGCCAGCGTCAACCTCGCCACCGAGCGGGCCCGTGTCACGGCCGATCACCTGGACATGCCGGCGCTGATCGACGCGGTGGATGCAGCGGGCTACGGCGCGCGAACGATCAAGGCCGCGGAAGCGGCCCCGGCGAAGCGGCCATCGCTGGTGCCGGTGCTGATCGCCGCGCTGCTCACCCTGCCGCTGGTCGTCCCGATGGCGGCAGAGCCGCTGGGCGTGCACGTGATGCTGCCGGGCTGGATGCAACTGGTCCTGGCGACGACGGTACAGTTCTGGTTCGGCCGGCACTTCTATACCGCGGCGTGGCGCGCGGTGCGGGCCGGCGCGGCAAACATGGACGTGCTGGTGGCGCTGGGCACCAGTGCGGCGTGGGGATTGAGCGCATGGCTATTGTGGCGCGGTCATCCACATCTCTACTTCGAAGCCGGCGCGGCAGTGATTGTGCTGGTGCGCCTGGGCAAGTGGCTGGAAATGCGGGCCAAGGGTCAGGCGGCCTCTGCCATCCGCGCATTGCAAATCCTGCGTCCTGACCGCGCGCATATCCGCCGCGATGGCGTGGAAGTGGACATCGCGGTTGATGATCTGCGTGTCGGCGACGTGTTCGTCGTGCGGCCCGGCGAGCGTATTCCGGCGGACGGCACCGTGGTGGACGGCGCCGGCGACGTGGATGAGTCGATGATCACCGGAGAGAGCCGACCAGTAACGAAGGCGGCCGGCGCGAAGCTGACCGCCGGTACGATCAATGACGACGGCCTTCTGGCCGCACGGACCGATGCGATTGGTGCGGAAACCGTCCTGGCCCGGCTCGTGCGCCTGGTCGAAGACGCGCAGGCGGCAAAGGCCCCGGTGCAGCGGCTCGTCGACCGTGTCAGCGCCGTGTTCGTGCCCGCCGTCCTGATAGTTGCGCTGGTCACCGCCCTGGCCTGGTACTGGTGGAACGGCGATGCCGAAAGCGCGATCATCAATGCCGTGGCCGTGCTGGTCATCGCCTGCCCCTGCGCGCTGGGTCTGGCGACGCCGACCGCCATCATGGTGGGCACCTCGGTCGCGGCGCGGTACGGCATCCTGATCAAGGATGCGGTGGTGCTGGAGCGTGCGGGCGCTATCCGCACCGTGGCCTTCGACAAGACCGGCACGCTGACCGAGGGGCAGCCTGTCGTCAGCAGCGTGACATCCGATGAGGTCCTGCGGCTGGCGGCTGCGTTGCAGGCCGGCAGCGAACATCCGCTGGCCAGGGCCGTGCTGCGCGCCGCCCCCGGCCCCTATGCACGGCTCAGCGACTTCAAGGCCCTCCCGGGACAAGGGGTAACCGGCGTCGTGGATGGCCGGACATTGCTGCTGGGCAATGCGCGCGCGCTGACGGCACATGGCATCACTGTGCCGAGTGCAACTGAAACCGTGGCCTATCTCGCGGAACTGGGAACCGCACCGCGACTGCTGGGCACATTGACCTTCGCCGATGCAATCCGCCCGCATGCGGCGGCAGCTATCGCCGCCCTGAAGGCGGACGGCATCGCCACCATCCTGCTCAGCGGCGACAACCGCACCATCGCGGCGTCGGTCGCAAATACAGTCGGGATTGACAGCGTCGAGGCCGAGGTGCTGCCCGCGGACAAGGCGACGCATATCCGGCACCTGCGGACGCTCGGCCCTGTGGCAATGGTCGGCGATGGCGTCAACGACGCCCCTGCTTTGGCGGAAGCCGATATCGGTATCGCCATGGGATCTGGCACCGATGTCGCGATGGAAACCGCAGCAATCACCCTGATGCGGCCCGACCCGTTGCTGGTGCCGGCGGCGCTGGACATTGCGCGGCGGACGCGGGCGCGGATCGGACAGAACCTGTTCTGGGCCATGGGCTACAACGTGGTGGCGATCCCGCTGGCGGCCTTCGGCCTGCTGAACCCCATGGTGGCGGGCCTCGCCATGGCAGCGTCAAGCGTCAGCGTCGTCGGCAATTCGCTGTTGCTGCGGCGATGGAAGCCCAAGGGAGAGAAGTCATGAACATCGGCGAGGCATCGCAGGCGTCTGGCGTGTCGGCCAAGATGATCCGCTATTACGAAAGCATCGGCCTGATCAACGCGCCGGTGCGCACGGCCAGCAATTACCGCGTCTATGCCGAGCCCGACGTGCATGCGTTGAAATTCGTGCGCCGTGCGCGCGACCTCGGTTTCACCCTGGACGAGACCGCACGCCTGCTGGACCTGTGGCGCGACCGGCGCCGGCGCAGCGCAACCGTCAAGGCCATCGCACTCGACCACGTGACCGAGCTGGAGCGGAAGGTCATCGAGATGCAGGAGATGATACGGACGCTACGTCACCTGGCGCATAACTGTCACGGCGATGAGCGGCCGGACTGTCCGATCCTGGACGACCTGACCGGTAACTGTGCAGCCAGCAATCCTCCCGCACCGCAACATGGCGTCAGAAAGTCCCGGCCGTCATTGCCAAGGCGGCGGCAAATCATATAATTGCGAACAACTGGGCGTCGAACGGCGATACAGTTGCGCAAAGGCCGGGCACAAGTCGCGGCCACTTTGGGAGGGACTGCAATATGAAACGTCGTCAATTTCTCACGGGCGCGGCGGTAGCCGGCGCCGTTACCACCGCCGCCGCGGTTTCCGCGCCGGCCATTGCGCAGAGCGGCGGTCCGCAAATCCGCTGGCGCCTCGCCTCGAGCTTTCCGAAGAGCCTCGACACCATCTACGGCGCGGCCGAATTCATGGCCAAGCGCGTGTCGGACGCCACCGGCGGCCGCTTCCAGATCCAGGTGTTCGCCGCCGGCGAAATCGTCCCCGCCTTCCAGGTGGCCGACGCAGTGCAGGCCAACACGGTCGAAATGGGCCACACCGCCAGCTACTACTTCGTCGGCAAGGACCCGACCTTCGCCATCGACACCGCGATCCCGTTCGGCCTGAATGCGCGCCAGCAGAGCGCGTGGATGTATTTCGGCGGCGGCCGCGCGCTGATGAACGAGTTCTTCAAGGAATACAACATCTACGGCATTCCGTGCGGCAACACGGGCGCGCAGATGGGCGGCTGGTTCAACAAGGAGATCAAGACGGTCGATGACCTGAAGGGCCTGAAGTTCCGCGTCGGTGGCTTCGCCGGCCAGGTGCTGGCCAAGCTGGGCGTCGTGCCGCAGCAGATCCCCGGCGGCGACATTTACCCGGCGCTGGAAAAGGGCACCATCGACGCGGCCGAGTGGGTCGGCCCGTACGACGACGAGAAGCTGGGCTTCAACAAGGTCGCGAAGTTCTACTACTACCCCGGCTGGTGGGAAGGCGGGCCGCAGCTCTCGGCCTATGTCAACACCACCAAGTGGGCCGAACTGCCGAGCGAGTACAAGGCCGTCCTCGAGGCCGCGTGCGCGGACGCCAATTCGTGGATGCTGGCCAAGTACGACGCGCAGAACCCGGCGGCGCTGCGCCGGCTGGTCGGCTCGAAGACCATGAAGCTGCTGCCCTTCCCGCGCGCGGTGATGCAGGCGTGCTACGACGCCGCGCAGGAACTGTATGCGGAAACCTCGGCCGCCAATCCGAAGTTCAAGAAGGTCTACACCAGCTGGAAGACCTTCCTGGACTCGCAGAACCAGTGGTTCCGCGTCGCCGAGAACACCTACGACAACTTCAACCAGAACGCCCGGCCGACCAAGAAGAGCTGATCGCGCCAGGCCAGCGTACAGACTGGGCCCCGCCGGCAACGGCGGGGCCTTTTCTTTTTCTTTGGCCCTTTAGGCAACTTTGCCCGAAAGGCCGACGCACCCTGCCTTAACCGGGTTGCCCATGCCGACAACGCCCGCGGGACAATGGTCACACGGTCAAGCCGGGGGACGTCGGACTCATTGATTGGGCAGAGCGCCTCTAGGGCTTGGAGTCGCCCTCCTCGGGCGCCTGGTCGGCCGGCTCGTCGCCTTCCATCTCGAGTACCGGCGCCTCGGGCCCGGTGTTCTGGTCGGCCTCGCCGGAACCGCCCAGCGGCGTCACGCCGCTCGAATCCTGCGGCTGCAGGATGATCTCAACCTTGTCCTCGTCGAAGTCGATCTTCTTGTCGAGGCCGATGGTGACGATCCCCGGGAAGATGATGATCAGCGCGACCATGATGACCTGCAGGCCGACAAAGGGCACGGCGCCCCAGTAGATCTGCTCGGTCGTCACGCGGCCGATGCGGCGCCCCGTTGGCTTGTCGATATAGTCCTCGTTGGCCGCCACCGAACGCAGATAGAACAGCGCAAACCCGAACGGCGGATGCATGAACGACGTCTGCATGTTCACCGCGAGGAGAACGCCGAACCAGACGAGGTCGATACCCAGCGTCTGCGCGACGGGCGCCAGCAGGGGCACGACGATGAACGCCAGTTCGAAGAAGTCGAGGAAGAAGGCCAGGAAGAAGATCAGGATGTTGACGACGATCAGGAAACCGAGCTGCCCGCCCGGGAGGCTGAGCAGCAGGTGCTCGACCCAGACGTGGCCATTCACGCCGTAGAACGTAAGGCTGAAGACGCGGGCGCCGATCAGGATGAAGACCACGAAGGTGGAAAGCTTCGCTGTGGTGTCCATCGCCTGGCGCAGAAGGCTGAAGCTGAGCTTGCGCTGAGCCAGCGCCATCAGCAGTGCGCCGGCAGCACCCATCGCACCGCCTTCGGTCGGCGTCGCGATGCCGATGAAGATCGTGCCCAGAACGAGGAAGATGAGCGCCAGTGGCGGCATCATCACGAAGATGACCTTCTGGCTGAGCTCGCTCAGCAGGCCTATTTTCAGCATGCGGTTGGCATGGGCGAGGAGATAGGTGGCGAGGCCCACCAGGGCGGCGGCCCAGACCGGATTCATCACATGCGCGAGGCCCCAGCCGCTGGCCAGCGCCAGCACGACGACGACCAGCAGCGAGGTATAGCCCGTGCGCCCGTCCGCATCGCGGATGGTGATGGCGTCGTAGGGCAGCGCGGGAGCGCAACCGCGGCGGAACACCGTCATCATCAGCACGTACACGGCGTACATCGCGGTCAGGATGAAACCGGGAATGAACGCGCCCTTGTACATGTCGCCCACCGAGCGGCCGAGTTGGTCGGCCAGGACGATCAGCACCAGGCTGGGCGGAATGATCTGCGCCAGCGTGCCCGACGCCGCGATCACGCCCGATGCCAGTTTCCGGTCATAGCCGTAGCGCAACATGATCGGCAGCGAGATCAGCCCCATGGAGATGACCGACGCGGCGACGACGCCGGTCGTGGCCGCCAGCAGGGCACCGACGAAGATGACTGCGTAGGCGAGGCCGCCGGGAATGGGGCCGAACAACTGGCCGATGGTATCGAGCAGATCCTCGGCCATGCCGCTGCGCTCGAGGATCAGGCCCATGAAAGTAAAGAACGGGATCGCCAGCAGCGTGTCGTTCTCCATGACTCCGAACAGCCGGCTGGGCAGCGCCTGGAGCAGGTTGGTCGGGAACATGCCCAGCTCGATGCCGACGATGCCGAAGAACAGCCCGACGGCCGCCAGCGCGAACGCGACCGGAAATCCCAGCAGCAGGAACACGATCATGGAGACGAACATGATCGGCGCCATTTCCGCCTTCAGGAACTCCGCCGCCATGCCACCCGGCAGCAGCAGCGAAACGCCGATCAGGCCGAACAGGCCCAGGAGAAAGACGATGAAGATGCTGCGTACGATGGCCATGTGAGCGCCCGCCCCTTCAGTGCGACTGCTGTTGCGAGGCGTAGGGGTCGGGTATCAGGCCCCGAAGGATGGCGATCCGCTTCACCAGTTGCGACAGACCCTGCGCAAGCAGCAATACGAACCCCACAAGGATCATCAACTTGACCGGCCAACGCAGCAGTCCGCCGGCGTTGCTGGACTGTTCGGCGGGATAGGACTGGAGGAAATAGGGCCAGCCCTCGTAGAGCATCACGACGCAGAGCGGAACGAGGAACACGACAAGGCCGAAGATCTCGATCCAGTGGCGCGCCGGGGGCGACAGCCGTCCCAGGATGATGTCGATACGGATGTGCTCGTTCTTCAGCAGCGTGTACCCCGCGCAGAGCAGGAACACGGCAGAGAACAGGTACCATTGCAGTTCCAGCCAGGCGTTCGAACTGTTGCTGAACAGGTAGCGGATGGTGGCGTTGGCGGACGAGACGAGGACGGCGATCAGGACCAGCCAGCCGACCGCCTTGCCGACAAAGGTGTTCAGGAGGTCGACGCCGCGGCTGAACGAAAGGAGCAATCGCATTACAGCACCCAAACTGACGGGCTGCGGCGCGCGTAGATGTCTGGCGGGTTCGCCATTACTTCCTCCCTGCCTGGTCCGGTCATTCTGGGCTGCCGGCTTCGACCTTGATCGAGCGTCTGTGGACGAACGATCCCTGAAAATAATCCCCCGAACAGGAAGATAGCAAAGCCTAGTTCGGCAATTTTCACATATTTATATTGGGCAATTTTCCTGCCTAATAAAACGGCAGGAATGGGACTGGTCGAAATATTTCACCCGCCCCGGAACCTCCGGCGGTTTCGATTGTTGATCCTCCATAAGGCGACACCGGATGATCCTACCCAGCGTCTCCGGCGTCCCTTTCGGTTCACGATGCAAGTCCCCCCGCGTCGTGCACATGCCCCGGCCGTCCCCCCACGGCCGGGGCAATTTGCTTTTGGCGCCTGCCTCCGGTCAGAACTGTGACGCGCCGAACGAGAACGTGACATCCCCCTTTGGCCTGAAACGCCGCGCGATTGGCGCCGTTGCTTCGATACAACTCAATACGGGGACTTAATCATGCAACCGATCAGCATCCACACCGCCACCAAGATCATCCCGGTCATCGCGTCGAAGAGCGAGTTCGCCACCCTGGCGGAAATGGCCCTGTGGCTGGACAGCCGCGCCGGTGCGACGCTGTCGGCGTGCGACGACCGCGCCTATGTCGAGGTTCGGCTCCCGAAGCGCCGGCTGGACGCGTGACGCCCGCCGAGCAGGCCAAGACGGACGAAGTGCTGCTGGAGCAGTGGCGTCTCGGTCCCGGTGGGCCGCCGGAGGAATGGGCGCCACCGAAACAGATGCCCAAAAAGAAAATGCCCCGGCACTAGGCCGGGGCATCGTCTTATTCGGAGGCTTTGATCAGACGCTGCGGCGGCCGATCAGTTTCCAGGCGCCGGGCATTACCGCGACGGCAAGGGCCGTCTTGTAGACCGTAGCCATGTAGAACGGGACAACGCCGCCGAGATAGGCCTTTTCCGGGCCGACAAGCTGCGACAACCAGGTCCAACCGAAGGCGATGATCAGCACATGGCCGATGGCCATGGCGACAGCGGTGCGCCACAGGCTGCGGTCCCAGCCGCGCTCGGCCAGCCAGCCGCAGAACGCCGCGCCAACCACGAAGCCGGCGAGATAGCCGCCCGTCGGCCCCATCATGTACGGCAGGCCGGCGCCGCCAGCGAAAACCGGCAGGCCAGCGGCACCCTCGGCGATGTAGAGAAGAATGGTGGCCGCGCCGAGGCGCCAGCCATAGGCCATGCCCAGAACCAGCACCACGAAGGTCTGCATGGTCATCGGCACCGGCCAGATCGGCACCTGGATCTTGGCGGAAATCGTCAGCAGGCCGGTGCCGACAAAGGCCAGCAGGACATTGCGGACCAGCCGGCTTTCGCCGGCGGCGGCGGGCCACAGCGCCTCGGCCATGGTGATGCTGCGGGAGGCGACGCCTGTAGTCATGGAGGTTCCCCAACGTGATGAAAGTCGTCTGGTCTTAGCGCATGACGCCCCGGAACCCAAGCCGGATGACTCTGCCGAGAATGGTATAGTATAACGTTTCAGAAATCATGGCTGGACCAGTGATGGACACCCCTTCCCGCGCCTCGATCATTGCCCTGGATGCCCGCTGGCGGCTGGCTGCGGCCGGCGCCATGGCGCTGGCTTTCTGGGCGACCATCGGCTGGGCCATGGGCTGGTATTGAGATGACCGGGCCTGCCGTCCAGCTGCATGACGTCACCATCGCCTATGATGGCCACCCGGCCGTACATCACGTCAGCGGCACGTTCCTGGCCGGGGCGCAGACCGCGATTCTCGGCCCCAACGGCGCCGGCAAGAGCACGCTGCTGCAGGCCATTGCCGGGCTGCGGCCACCGGACGAGGGCCGGATCGATTTGGGTGTGGAGCGGCGTCGGGTCGCCTACCTGCCGCAGAACGCGACCATCGACCGGACCTTCCCCATCACCGTGCTGGATGTCGTGCTGATGGGACACTGGGCCCGGCGCGGCGGCTTCCTCGGCCTAGGTCGCGCCGAGCGGGCCCAAGCTGAGGCGGCACTCGCCGCCGTCAGCCTCGAAGGTTTCGCCGGGCGGCAGATCGGCACACTGTCGGTCGGCCAGTTCCAGCGCATGCTGTTCGCCCGCCTGCTGGTGCAGAACTGCCCGCTGATCCTGCTGGACGAACCGTTTAACGGTGTCGACGACGCCACCATTGGCGACCTGCTGCGCCTGATCGCCGGCTGGCGGACCGAGGGCCGCACGGTGATCGCGGTGCTGCACGACCTGGCGCAGGTGCGCGCCGGCTTTGACCAGATGCTGCTGCTGGCGCGGCGCTGCGTCGCCTGGGGACCGACGGTTGCGACATTGGCGGAGAACGGCGTGGCTACCGGCCACCTGGCCGAGGCGTGGCGCGACGATGCCAGCTGGTGCGCGGCCTGATCGTGACATTCTACGATTTCGCCATCTCACCCTTCATCGAGTTCGCTTTCATGAAGCGGGCGTTGATTGCCTGCCTTGGCCTCGCTTTGGGCTGCGCGCCGATTGGCGTGTTCCTGGTGCTGCGGCGGATGAGCCTGATGGGTGATGCGTTGAGCCACGCGATCCTGCCGGGCGCAGCCATCGGTTACACCCTGTTCGGCCTGTCGCTGGGGGCAATGACGATTGGCGGCTTCGCGGCGGGCATCGCAGTTGCACTGTTGGCCGGCGTGGTCACGCGCTTCACGCCGCTGCGCGAGGACGCCAGCTTCGCCGCCTTCTACCTGATCTCGCTGGCGGCCGGCGTGCTGCTGATCTCGGCGCGCGGCCCGAGCATCGACCTGATGAACGTGCTGTTCGGTTCGGTACTGGCGGTGGACGATGCCGGCCTGCTGCTGATCGGCGGGGTTACGAGCATAACGCTATGCGCCTTGGCGCTGATCTTCCGGCCGCTGGTGGCGGAAATGCTTGACCCTGACTTCCTGCGCACAGTCGATGGCCGGGGCGGCCTGTACCACGGCATTTTCCTGGTGCTGACGGTACTGAACCTCGTCGCGGCGTTCCAGGCGCTGGGCACGCTGATGGCCGTGGGGCTGATGATGCTGCCGGCGGCAGCGGCGCGGTTCTGGGCCGGGTCGGTTGGGCGGATCGCAATATACGCGGCGGGCATCGCGCTGCTGGCGGCCTGGACCGGGCTGGTCCTGTCGTTCCACTGGGAATTGCCGACCGGGCCGGCCATCGTGCTAGCGGCCGGCATCCTGTACGTGATTTCAGTATTGTGTGGGCCGGTCGGAGGCATTATTCGACGGCGTCGCCGCCACCGGCATCTGGAAGCCTAATCCGGAAAGCCCGGGCCAGGGCGGCAGCCCCCTCGACGCGGGGCCGGCCGGGCACTATCTATGCCCGGAGGTTTCCCCGCCACGCCGACCCCACCCGCAAGGAGCATCCGTTCAATGTCGATTCCGGTGACCGTTCTGACCGGCTATCTGGGCGCCGGCAAGACCACCTTGCTGAACCGCATCCTGACCGAGAACCACGGCAAGAAGTACGCGGTCATCATCAACGAGTTCGGCGAGGCCGGGGTCGATGCCGACCTGGTGGTGGGCGCGGACGAGGAAATCTTCGAGACCAACAACGGCTGTATCTGCTGCACCGTGCGCGGCGACCTGATCCGCATCATCGGCAGCCTGATGAAGCGGTCCGACAAGCTGGACGGCATGATTATCGAGACTACGGGTCTGGCCGATCCGGCGCCAGTAGCGCAGACCTTCTTCATGGACGATGACGTGAAGGCGCGCACCAAGCTGGACGCCATCATCACCGTGGTGGACGCCAAGCACTTCCTGCAGCGCCTGGCCGACAGCAACGAGGCCGAGGACCAGGTCGCCTTCGCCGACGTGATCCTGCTGAACAAGACCGACCTGGTAGACGCGAAGGAGCTGGCGCAGGTCGAGGCGGCGATCCGCCGGATCAACAAGTTTGCCAAGATCCACCACACGCGGAACAGCGAGATCGCACTGGATGCGATCCTGAACCGCGGCGCGTTCGACCTGGCCCGCATCCTGACCGTGGAGCCGGACTTCCTGGAGGAAGAACACGGCCATCATCACCACGATCACGATCATGACCACCACCATGATCACGACCACGACCATCATCACGACGAGGACGGCCGCGCCCTGTATACCGAGACCACGGGTGGCCTGAAGGTGCTGGCGCACGACCACGACACCACGATCAAGAGCGTGTCGGTGACGGTCGATGGCGACATCGATCCCAAGAAGTTCGAGGCGTGGATCGGCGCCCTGCTGCGCGAGCAGGGCCAGAAGATTTTGCGCAGCAAGGGCGTCATGGCGGTGAAGGGCATGGACAAGCGCTACGTCTTCCAGGCCGTGCACATGATCATGGATTCCAGCGCCGGCCAGCCCTGGGGCGATGCGAAGCGCGGCAGCAAGATGGTGTTCATAGGCCGCGACCTCGACATTCCCGCGCTGCAGAGCGGCTTCGCGGCCTGCAAGGCCTGACCATGACGGCCGCACCGAAAAACCTCGCGCCGCCGCGCGAGTTCCGCTTCGACGCCTATGTCTCGGGCATCGGGTTCGAACCGAAGAGCAACACGTTTGGCTTCGCGGTCGGCGACGGCACGTTGCGCGTGATCGGCGAGGTTGAAAAGACCATCGCCGTGCACAAAGGCGCAGCCCTGTCGTTCGCGTTGGACATCAAGAACGGCGCGTTCCTGACCGGCGGCGACGATGGCCGCCTGTGCCGCGTCACGCCCGATGGCGCCGTCACTGAACTGCTGGTGCTCAAGGGCCGCTGGATCGAGCGCCTGTCCGCGCACCCGGTAACCGGCCTGATCGCCGCACCGGTCGGCAAGGAGATCCATCTGCTGGGCGGTGCGGAACCGCTGCGTCTCGGCCCCTGCCCCACCACGGTCAGCGACGCGGTGTTCAGCCCGGATGGCAGCCGCATCGCCGGCGCGCATTACGGCGGCGTGATGATCTGGAACCTGCAGCAGCCGGCAACGCCGCCGCGCAAGCTGCCCTGGAAGGGATCGCACCTCTACCTCAGCTACGCGCCAGGCGGACGCTTCCTCGCCAGTTCGATGCAGGAAATGGCGCTGCACTGCTGGCGTTTGGCGGACGGCAGCGACATGCAGATGTCGGGCTATCCGGCCAAGGTGAAGGCGATGGCGTGGACGCCGGATGCCAAGTTCCTGGTCTCGTCGGGCGCGCCGGGATTCGTCTGCTGGCCGTTCGTGGGCAAGGGGCCGCAGGGCAAGCCGCCGGTGGAGTTCAGCGGCCGCAAGGAGGACGTCATGGTCACCATGGTGGCCGCTCATCCGAAGGCGTCGATGATCGCCGCCGGCTATGCCGACGGCCATGTCGAGGTGGGCGATCCGGAACAGAAGAAGATTTTGCCGCTGGCTGTTGCCCTGACCGCACCGGTCAGTGCACTGGCCTGGTCACCAGACGGTCGTTTCCTGGCAGCCGGCACCGAAACCGGCGAGGCGGCGATCTACGACCTGCAGCTTCGCTAGCTGCGGCGAAACAGCACGCGGCCAAACGGCACGCGGTCAATTGTCACGAGGCCCTTGAAGTGGCGCTTCCCCCATAGTCGCCCCCAATCAAAACCAAACTGGGAAGCGATCATCATGGGTTTCGGCTCGATCATGCGTAGCGCGTTTCATCTGATCACCGGTGTATCGGATGGCAAAAGCAATCCGAACTTCGTCCCGTTCTCGCAGCGGAACAATACACCGGACCAACTTCGCGCCCGTGAAGTCTACCTGCGGGAAAAGTACCTCTGGAAGGGCAAGAGCGGTTGGGGCGCGGGTGGCAGCGCCACCACGTTCAAGACCGAGGCCGAAGCACTGGCCGAGGCCGAGCGCCTGGAGAGCGAGCAGGAACGCCTTAACTAGATTTCGGCATGCCGGGAACGCGGGAATCCAGACAACAACTGGGACCCGCGTTTGCGGGGACGACGATCTTCTACCTACCGCAGCGAGAGGATCGCCAGCATCACCAGGCCGAGGGCGATGCGATACCAGGCGAAAATGCCGAAGCCGTGGCGGCTGATGAAACGGATCAGACCGCGCACGACGATCAACGCCACGATGAACGCCGCGACGAAGCCGATGCCGATGACGAGCAAGTTGCTGCCGTGCAACTCGCTGGCGCTCTTGTAGGCTGAATAAACCGTCGCCCCCAGCATGGTGGGAATGGCGAGGAAAAAGGAAAACTCCGTCGCCGCCGCGCGCTGTACGCCGAGCAGGCGCGCGCCCATGATGGTGGCGCCAGAGCGCGACACGCCCGGAATCATCGACACGACCTGGCACAAGCCGATCTTGATCGCGAGGCTAAAGCGGAATTCGTCAACATCGCCGATGCGGCCCGGCCCCATCCAGCGTTCGATTGCCAGGATGACGAAGCCGCCGAGAATGAGCATCACGCTCACCACCCACGGATTGAACAGCTGCGACTTGATGAAGTCGTTGGCCAGCACGCCGACAACCGCCGCCGGCAGAAAGGCCAGGATAACGTTGATGGCGAAGCGGGTGTCCTTCTCGTTGCGGAACAAGCCCAGCAACGTATCGACGATCTTCTGCCGGTAGACCCAGCACACCGCGAGGATCGCGCCGAACTGGATGCAGATCTCGAATACCTTGCCCGGCGGTCCCTGGAAGCCGATCAGGTCCTCGATCAGGATGATGTGGCCGGTTGAGGATACGGGCAGGAACTCGGTCAGCCCCTCGACCAAACCGATCAGGAGCGCCATCAAGACGAGGTCCATGATGCCCTCCCCTACTTGCCTTCGAAGCGGTTGTTGCCGTTGAAACCGCGCGGCGGCAGGCGGCCGGCCTGGGCGCGGGTGCCGATCCAGTCCTTGACTGCCGTCTCGGTCCGCGTGCGGCCGGACGCATCGATCCACGTCAGGCCTTCCTTCAGCATGAAGGTGCGGGCATCGCGCAGGCCGCCGTCGCGATAGACCTGCAGCCGCACGCCACGGCCGCGCGTCATCTCGGGCACCTCGGCCAGCGGGAACAGCAGCAGTTTGCGGTTGTCGCCGATGACAGCGACGGTATCGCCCTCGACCGGGACGCACACCGCCGCCTCGACATCGCCTGAGACATTGAGGATCTGCCGGCCGCTGCGGGTCTGGGCCAGCATGTCGGCCTCGGGCACGACGAAGCCGCGGCCGTCGGTCGCGCCGACGAGGCGCTTGGCGCCGGGCTTGTGGATGAACAGCGACAGGGTTTCCTGGTCGTCGCCGAGGTCGAGCACCAGGCGCACCGGCTCGCCATAGCCGCGGCCGCCGGGCAGCTTGTCGGGCGAGAGCGTGTAGGCGCGGCCATTGGTGCCGAACAGGATGATCTTGTCGGTGGTCTCGGCCTGCAGCACGAAACGGCCCTTGTCGCCTTCCTTGTAATTGGCGACCGCCTCGGGCGCGACGTGGCCCTTGAGGGTGCGGATCCAGCCCTTCTCAGACAGGACGATGGTAATCGGCTCGCGCTCGACGGTCGCCTCGAGCGGGACGTCAGCAATGGCCGGCATGTCGGCGAGTGTCGTGCGGCGGCGGCCCAGCGGCGTCTTCGGGCCGAAGGTCTTCTTCACCTCGGCCAGTTCGGCCGAGATGCGTTGCCAGCGCAGGCTTTCATCCTTGAGCAGTTTGCGCAGGTCCGCGCGCTCGGACGACAGCTGCTTGTGCTCGCCGCGGATTTCCATTTCCTCGAGCTTGCGCAACGCGCGCAGGCGCATGTTGAGGATCGCCTCGGCCTGCACGTCGGTCAGGTTGAAGCGCTTCATCATGACCGGCTTCGGCTCATCCTCGTTGCGAATGATCTTGAGCAACGCATCGAGGTTGAGATAGGCGATCAGGAAACCGTCGAGGATTTCCAGCCGGCGTTCGATCTTGTCCAGCCGGAAGGTGCTGCGCCGCTGCAGCACGTCGTGCCGGTGGTTCAGGAATGCTTGCAGCGCCTCGCGCAGGCCCATGACCTTGGGCACGCGGCCGCCGTCGAGCACGTTCAGATTCAGCGGGAAGCGCGTTTCCAGATCGGTTGACCGGAACAGGCTCTCCATCAGCACTTCGGGCGCGACGTTGCGGCTCTTCGGTTCGAGGATCAGGCGCACGTCCTCGGCGGATTCATCGCGCACGTCGTCGAGCAGCGGCAGCTTCTTCTCGTTGATCAGCTCGGCGATCTTCTCGATCAGCCGGCTTTTCTGCACCTGGTAGGGAATCTGCGTGACGACGACGCGCCAGCCGCCGCGGGTGGTTTCCTCAACCGCCCAGCGGGCGCGCAGGCGAAAGCTGCCGCGGCCGGTGCGATAGGCCTCGACGATATTCTCGCGCGGTTCGACCAGCAGGCCGCCGGTCGGGAAATCTGGGCCCGGCACGTATTCGGCCAGCTTGGCCGGCGTTGCATTCGGATGCTTGATCAGATGCAGCGCGGCGTCGATCAGTTCGGACACGTTGTGCGGCGGGATCGAGGTCGCCATGCCGACCGCGATGCCGGCCGAACCGTTGGCCAGCAGGTTCGGAAATGCCGCCGGCAGGACGATGGGTTCCTGCTCCTCGCCGTCATAAGTGGGACGGAAGTCGACAGTGTCTTCGTCCAGCGCCTCCAGCAGCAGTTCGGCGACGGTGGTTAGGCGCGCCTCGGTGTAGCGCATGGCCGCAGCGTTATCGCCGTCGACATTGCCGAAATTGCCCTGGCCATCAACGAGCGGATAACGCTGGGCGAATTCCTGCGCGAGGCGGACCAGCGCGTCATAGACCGACTGGTCGCCATGCGGATGGTATTTGCCGATCACGTCGCCGACGACGCGGGCACATTTCTTGAAGCCGGAATTCGGATCAAGCCGCAGCAGGCGCATCGCGTACAGAACGCGGCGCTGGACTGGCTTCAGCCCGTCGCGGACGTCGGGCAGCGAGCGCGACGTGATGGTGGACAGCGCGTAGGCGAGGTAACGGTCGGACAGCGCCTTTTCGAGCGCAATCGGCTGGGAATTGTCGGGCAGGTCGCCCTTCGGAATGTGTTTGCCCATGGGCCGGCTATATACCAGATATTGTGGAAGTCATGCCAAAACGCTCCACAAATCGCTGCCTTGCCGGTGGCGGTTTCCGCTGGTGCGGGTGGAAAATGTGGCTGTCGAGAAAGAATCCGGTGAGCGCCAGTCCGTCGCGAATGTCGGCCTGGGGATCGTTGGCCGGCGCCCCGCCCCGGCCGCCGGCCAGGAACGCCGGCAGGCGGAACATCTTCTTGCCGTAGGGCAAGGCAGCATCGGCCGAGACCGCGCGGCCGGATTTGGGGGAAACATGCGTCAAATTAGTCGTCGCCCCTGTCGCGGCGCATTGCGACAGGTCGAGACCAAAGCCGAGTTCGGTAAGTAGGCCCACCTCCCAGCGGACATATATTTCCGGCCAGTGCGCTTCATCGCCGGTCAGCGCCTGAAGCAGAATCTGCGTGGCGCCGAACAAAGCGGGATGCGGCTCGCGCTCCGGTAGCGCGGCATCGATCAGGGAACAGGCCGCGCTGAGCGCGGATAGCCGCAAGGGGTCGTCCAGCAGGTCGGCTGTCCAGAGGCGGCGCGCCTCGACCTTCCAGTTGCCGAGGTGCTCAGCCAACCGGCCGGACCAGGTGCAGGAGAGTTCATTGCCGGGCTGGTACAAGGCGCGGCCCAGCTTCCCCGCCCCGCCCCGCGCCAGGCCGGTGTGGCGGCCGTGGCCCTCGGTCAGCAGGGTCACAACGAGGGAGGTTTCACCGTGACGGCGGGCGGACAGAACGATGCCGGTATCGGACCAATGCACGGCGGCTAAAGAGCCGCCCTAGCCGCCGAAACGGGCAGAGGCGATCTTCTTGTCGGTGTTCCACTGGCTGAGGGAATAGACGGCCCAGATGGCCGCGGGAATCCAGCCGATCAGCGATAGTTGCAGGATCAGGCAGAGGATGCCCTGGAAGGGTTTCCCGATGGTGAAGAAGACGACGAACGGCAGCAGCAGGGCGAGAAGCAGGCGAAACATGAGATCATCAATCCTTCGGGTAGCTGCGCACAGCGCTCAGCAGTGACCAGGCCAGCCAGCCAAAAAACAGGAAAAAAAGAACCCTGCCAATGGGATAGCCGCCACGGGCGACGACCAGGACAGCCAGGGAGAGGCCGGCCAGCGAGATCAGCAGGCAAAACACAAACAGCGCGACCAGCAGGGGCCGTGGCGTGTCGTGCAGGAAATTCGCTTCGTCGGCCATGGTCCCTCCTCGGGGTCCGGGACTCGGGGACTGCGTTGATTATACCGACGGATTCCGGCGCCGGGAACGCGGTGCGAATCCCTAATCCTTGGGGAATTCCAGGCCCATGGCCTGGTACCGTTCCGGATCGTCGGACCAGTTTTCCCGCACCTTCACGAACAGGAACAGGTGCACCCGGTGACCGAACGACTCTTCCATGTCCTTGCGGGCGCCGGCGCCGATGGCCTTGATGGTCTGGCCGCCCTTGCCCAGGACGATGGGCTTGTGGTTGTCGCGGGTGACGTAGACGATCTGCTCGATCCGGACCGAGCCGTCCTTCTGCTCCTTCCAGCTTTCCGTTTCGACGGTCAGGCTATAGGGCAGTTCCTGGTGCAGGCGCAGGAACAACTTCTCGCGGGTGATCTCGGCCGCGATCAGGCGCTCGGAAATATCAGCCAGTTGATCCTCGGGATAGAACCACGGCCCTTCTGGCAGCATGGCGGCAAGGTTCGCCTTCAGTTCAGGCACTCCGTCGCCCTTCAGCGCCGCGATCATGAAGGTTGCCGTGAACGGACGCAGGGCGTTCAGGTCGGCCGTCAATTGCAGCAGCATCTCACGCCGCACGGTGTCGATCTTGTTCAGCGCCAGCACGACCGGGCCCTGGTGTTTCACGAGGCCATCAATGATGGCGCGCACATCGGCGTTGATGCCGCGCTCGACATCGACCAGCAGCACCACCACATCGGCCTCGGCCGCCCCGGCCCAGGCGGCGGCGACCATCGCGCGTTCCAGCCGCTTCTTCGGCGCGAAAATGCCCGGCGTGTCGACGAACACCATCTGCGTCTGGTCCACCATGGCGATGGCGGTGATGCGTGCGCGTGTCGTCTGCACCTTCGGTGTAACAATGGAAATCTTGCTGCCGACCATCTGGTTCAGCAGGGTCGACTTGCCCGCATTGGGTGCGCCAACAAGAGCAACGTAACCACAGCGCGTCATGCTTTTACCTCATCGAGCAGGGCCCGCGCGGCGGCCTGTTCAGCGGCGCGCTTTGCCCTGCCCGTGCCGCGTCCGCGATGTTCGCCCACACTTACCTCGACGGTGAAGCTGGGCGCGTGCGCCGGCCCCTCGGTTTCGAGAACGACATAGACCGGCGGCGGCAGGGTCTTTGTCGCCGCCCATTCCTGCAAGGCGGTCTTCGCGTCTTTCGCGCCGGTGGCCAGTTCGGCCAGCAGCGGCTGAATCATGCGGCCCACAAAGGCGCGCGCGACCTCGAGCCCGCCGTCAAGGTAGAGCGCGGCGACCACCGCCTCGAACGCGTCGGCAAGTATGGCCGGCTTCGCCGCGCCGCCCGCGTCGCGCTCGCTTTTGTTCAGGCGCAGATGTTCGCCGAGGCCCATGTCCACGGCAACACGTGCCAGGCTTTCCTGCCGCACCAGCGCGTTGAAGCGGCGCGCCAGCGCCCCGGCATCGTCACCAGGGAAGCCCTGAAAGATCAGGTCTGCGACGAGAATGCCGACAACTCGGTCACCGAGAAACTCGAGCCGGTCATAGTCCCTGCCCTTGCGGCCGAGCACCGACGGATGCGTCAGCGCTTCTTCCAACAACGAAGGCGCGGCAAAGCGATGGCCCAGCCGCTCCATCAAGGCATTGATACGGTCAGTCAACGGCGTTGAATATCCGCGAATAGCGGGTGGCGAAGGGCCACTTCCACGGCTCGAAAATCGAGGCCGAGCCATCGGTCGAGAAGAACAGCACGTCCGCACGGCCAACCAGGTTTTCCATCGGCACGAAGCCAACGCCAGGCGGGTTGTCGTTGGGGCTGACGCGGCTGTCGAGCGAATTGTCGCGATTGTCGCCCATCGCGAAGACATGGCCCGGCGGCACCACGTAGACGCCAGTATCATCGGTCGAGCTGTTCGGCCGCAGATCGAGCGTGTTGTAGCTCTTGCCGTTCGGCAGGGTCTCGACATATTGCGGCACGCGTTCGTTGCCGAAGCGGCCCTCGTAGCGGAAATCGGCCACGCGGCGGCGCGGCACCTCGACACCGTTGAGGAACAGGGCGCCGCCCTTCATCTGGATGCGGTCGCCCGGCAGGCCGATGATCCGCTTGATGTAATCGGTCGAATTGTCGCGCGGCAATTTGAAAACGGCGACGTCGCCCCGTTCGGGCGCCCAGGCCGGGATGCGCCCGACAGCGGGCAGCAACTGGCCAAGATCGAATGGCAGGCTGAAACGGCTGTAACCGAGCGAGAATTTCGACACGAAGAGGTAGTCGCCAACCAGCAGGGTCGGCAGCATTGATTCGGACGGAATATTGAAGGGCTCGTAGGCGACGGTGCGGATGCCGATCGCGATCAACACGGCATAGACGACCGTCTTCACGGTTTCGACGACGCCGCCGTCCTTCTTCGCCTTGGTCTTGGCCATGTCGGGGGTAGTCACTCTACGCCTGTTCTGGGGTGACGGGGCGGCATCAAGCGCCGGAGGGTCGGACCTGTCAAGTCCGGGCCGCCGGGGGCGGTACGGGCGGCCACACCGGCATGCTTTCGGGCACGACCGAGATGATAACGACGGCCTGGGCATGGGGCGGCTCGTCGGTCATGGTCAGGTCGATCTGGGCGCGAAATCCGGGGGGCGTCAGGGCCTTGAGGCGCGCCAGGGCGCCGCCGGTCAAAGCCACGCTGGGCTTGCCGCCGCGCAAATTCACCACCCCCATGTCGCGCCAGAACACGCCCTGGCGCAGCCCGGTGCCCAGCGCCTTGGAACAGGCCTCCTTGGCGGCGAAGCGGCGGGCATAGGATTCTGCGCGGGTGGCCGCGCGGCCGTCGCACTTCGCCTGCTCTATGGGGGTAAACACGCGCTGGATGAAGCGGTCGCCAAAACGGTCGAGGCTGCGCGCGATGCGGCGGATATCGACGATATCGGAGCCCAGACCGAGGATCATGTCAGGCGCTACGCTGGCCCGACGCCTCGCTCCGCACCTGATCCATGAGAGCGCGCATGCGCTTGATGGCGCCGTCGAGCCCGCCGAAAATCGCCTCGCCGACCAGGAAGTGGCCGATGTTCAATTCCATGATCGTCGGAATGGCCGCGACCGGACCGACGGTGTCGAAGCTGAGGCCATGACCGGCATGGCACTCCAGGCCGATCTCGGCCGCATAGGCTGCGGCGTCCTGCAGGCGGCGCAACTGCACCGCGCGCGCGGGCCCCTCGGCGTCGCAATAAGAACCGGTATGCAGTTCGACAACCGGTGCGCCGAGCGCCTTGGCGACCGCCAGCTGGACCGTCGACGGCTCGATGAACAGCGACACGCGGATGCCGGCGTCATTCAGACGGTCAACGACCGGCGCCAGAACACGATGCTGTGCGGCGACGTCGAGGCCGCCCTCGGTGGTACGCTCCTCGCGCTTCTCCGGCACCAGGCAGCAGGCGTGCGGCTTGTGGCGCAGCGCGATGGCCAGCATCTCCTCGGTTGCCGCCATTTCGAGATTCAGCGGCAGGTCGATCTCGCGGACCAGTCGGACGATGTCCTCGTCGGCGATGTGCCGGCGATCCTCGCGCAAGTGCGCCGTAATACCGTCCGCGCCAGCCTGGGCCGCAACCCGGGCGGCGCGGATCGGGTCGGGGTGGCGACCGCCGCGCGCGTTCCGGATGGTCGCGACGTGGTCGATATTGATGCCAAGGCGAAGACGGGTCATCGACTGATCCTCAGGAGAGGCCGCGGCTGCCTGGCTTCACGGCGGTCAGCTTGGCCAGTTCGGGCGGCAGGGCGTCGGGCGCATAGCTCGGCACCTTGAAACCGCACAAGGCAAACAGCGGCAGGCCGAGATCGACCTCGCCGTCAGACCTATCGACAATACATGACGCGCCGATGACGACGCCGCCGTTGCGCTCGATACATTCGATGCACTCGCGGCTGGACTTGCCGGTGGTGATCACGTCTTCAGCCATCAGCACCTTGGCGCCGCGCGGAATCTCGAAGCCGCGGCGAAGCTGGAAAGTGCCATCGACGCGCTCGGTGAAGATCGATGGCACACCGAGCTGGCGCGCCAGTTCGTAACCGACAACGACGCCGCCCATGGCAGGCGAGCAGACGAGATCAACCGGCTTGGGGCCAAGCTTGGCGACAATGGTCTGCGCCAGGGCGTGGCACAGGGCTTCGGCCCGCTGCGGGTGCGCCAGTACCTTGGCAGACTGCATGTAGACCGAACTGCGCAAGCCGGACGACAGGATGAAATGGCCTTCCAGCAGGGCGCCGGTTTCCCGGTAGTGGCGGAGCACCTCGTCACGCGTCATGGTCAACTCCGTGCCCGCTCGACCGAGGAAATGGCTGGATCGGCCCGCAGGGCGGCGATGATATTGGTCAGGTGCTTCACGTCGCGAACCTCGATATCGATGAGCATTTCGAAAAAGTCGGTCATCCGATTGACGATCTTCAGGTTCGAGATATTACCCTGATTCTTCGCGATGACAGTGGACAAGGCACTAAGCGAACCCGGCTCATTCACAACCACGACGTTAATGCGGCCCACATGGGCGCCCGCGCCCTCGGCGCCGCTTTCCCAGGCCACGTCGAGCCACCGCTCGGGCGTTGAAGTGAATTGCTCAAGGGTCTCGCAGTCGATGGTGTGGACCTCGACCCCCTTGCCAGTCGTGACAATGCCGACGATGCGGTCGCCCGGCAGCGGGTGGCAGCAACTGGCGAAGGTTATCGCCATGCCGGGAATAAGGCCGCGGATGGGTATGGCCTCGCCCGTCGCGGATTTTGTGCCGGTGGCCTTGCCTGCGGCGGCCCGCACCGAGGTGACAACGCGGTTGAGCATCGACGCCTTTTCGCCGGGGAACACGGCTTCATAGACCTCGCGGCCCGTATGGGTACCGTCTCCGACGTCGACGTACAAATCGTCAATGGTCTTGTGCTTCAGAATCTTCAGCGCCGCTTCGAGGCCCTTGTCCGTCATCGGGTTGCCACCGTCGCGAAACGCCTTGGCGACAATCTGCTTGCCGAGTTCGAGGTACTGGCCGCGCTGCTGGTTGCGGATGAAGCGGCGAATGCCGGCGCGCGCCTTGCCGGAAACCACGAAGTTCTCCCAGGTCGGCGACGGCGCGGGAATCTTCGAGCGCAGGATCTCAACCTGGTCGCCGTTCTGCAGCGAGGTCTTCAGCGGCATCAGGCGGCCGTTGATCTTGGCCCCGACGGTGGTGTCGCCAACGTTGGAGTGAACCGCATAAGCGAAATCGACCGGCGTCGAACCACGCGGCAAGGCGATAAGATCGCCCTTCGGCGTAAAGCAGAACACTTGGTCCTCGAACATGTTGAGCTTGGTATGTTCGAGAAACTCCTCGGGATCGGCAGCCTGTTCGAGGATTTCCAGCAACTCGCGCAGCCAGCGGTACTGGCGCGCATCGGTCGGCTCGGCCGTGCCCTGCTTGTAGGCCCAGTGCGCGGCGACACCGAGTTCGGCGACTTCGTGCATTTCGCGCGTGCGGATCTGGATTTCGATGCGCTGCTGCTCGGGCCCGATGACCGTGGTGTGCAAGCTGCGATAATTGTTGGGCTTCGGCGTCGAGATGTAGTCCTTGAAGCGGCCCGGTACCATCGGCCAGGCGCCGTGCACGACACCCAGCGCGCGGTAACAGTCGACGACGTCGGCAACGACGACGCGAAACGCCATGATGTCCGAGAGCTGTTCGAACGTGACGTCCTTGTGCTGCATCTTGCGCCAGATCGAATAAGGCTTTTTCTCGCGCCCCGACACCCACGCATCGACGCCGGCCTGTGCCACGGTGCGCTTGACCTGGTCGGTGATGCGCTGGACCAGGTCGACTTCGCGTTCGCGCAGGAAATCGAGCCGCGCGGTGATCGAGGCGCGGGCGTCGGGATGGAGCTCGGCGAACGCCAGATCCTCCAGCTCCTCCTTCATCTGCTGCATGCCGATGCGGTCGGCCAGTGGCGCGTAGATCTCCATCGTCTCCAGCGCGATCCGGCGGCGCTTGTCCGGGTCGTGGAGGAAATGCAGGGTGCGCATGTTGTGCAGGCGGTCAGCCAGCTTGACCAGCAGAACGCGAATGTCGGACGACATGGCGAGCAGCAGCTTGCGGAAGTTCTCCGCCTGCTTGGTGCGGTCGGACTGGAGCTCAAGGCGGGACAGCTTGGTGACGCCATCGACCAGCTTCAGCACCTCGGGGCCGAAGTTCTTTTCCAGTTCCTCGGGTGTCGCCAGCGTGTCTTCAAGCGTGTCGTGCAGCAGCGCGGTCGCGATGCTGGCGGCATCGAGCTTGAGACCGGTCAGGATGCCGGCGACTTCGAGCGGATGGGAAAAATAGGGATCGCCCGAGGCGCGCTGCTGCGCGCCGTGGGCACGCATGGCAAAGACATAGGCGCGATTGAGCAGGTCTTCGTCGGCGTCCGGGTCGTAGCTGTGGACGCGCTCGACCAGTTCGAACTGGCGCATGACCGGACGAACGTTCACGACGCCGGCCTACAGACGAAAACGCCCGGCCGCCGAGACGGCCGGGCGTGGTTCAGGTTCTTGCGAACTACTCGTTGCCGGCACCAGCGGGCGTCGCTTCATCGACATCGCCTTCGCCGTCCTGGCCTTCGTGGACCGACATGCCATCGGGGGCCACGTCTTCGTTCTGGGTGACGCCGGCCCATTCCTGGCCCTGCATCAGCATGGCCATGTTGTCTTCTTCGGGCGCGTCATCATCGCGGCGCTTCTGCAGGCCGCCAAGCAGGTTCTGGCGGAGGGTATCGACGGCGACGGTAGCGTCGGCGATTTCACGCAGGGCAACCACGGGATTCTTGTCATTGTCGCGGTCGACGGTCAGCGAGGCGCCCTGCGCGATGCTGCGCGCACGATGGGCCGAGAGCATGACCAGCTCGAAGCGGTTGGGGACCTTCAGGACGCAATCTTCAACGGTAACGCGGGCCATGCCGGTAACCTCGGGAAACGGGCGGGATTGGAAGAGAGATACATAGTGCCCAGCCCCTTGCGGAGCAAGGATAATCCGCCATCAAAGGCTGGTCTTTTCGGCCTGTTGCCCGGGGTCGAGGGCCGCGATCAGTCGGGCGATCCCCGCCCCTGATGCCGGATGCCGCCAGTCGGGCGCGATTTCGGCCAGCGGGCGCAACACAAAGGCGCGCTCGGCAAGGCGCGGATGAGGCAAAAGCGGCAATGCGCCGGGCGGCGAGACCTGCCCTGCATAGTCCAGCAGGTCGAGATCGACGATCCGCGCCTCGTTCCGCTCGCGGCGGACCCTACCGAAGCGGGCCTCGATCGCGTGGAGCTCGCCCAACAGGGCCGCGGCGGACAGCGAGGTCTCGATGCCGATGACCGCGTTCAGGAATGAGGGCTGGCCGGAAGCCGGCACCGGCGCGGTCCGCCACAGGCTGGACGTTTGCAACAGTCGGGCGCCCGTCCGCGCGACTGCGGCAATAGCGGCATGCACCACGGCGTCGGGCGAACCGTATTCGGCAGACGGCAAATTCGAACCAATCCCTATGTATATCAATCTATTACCGCCGATACCTCAGGTTCCATGGCGGCGACGAGCCGCAGCACCTAGTCGAACCAGTCTAGTTGACCATTTCACCAGACGGACATAAGCCAGTCGCAAGAATGGTTCTATGGGGGATATTTAGGTGGCATTTTATCCGCAGGAGCGTATTGCGCTCTTCATCGACGGTTCGAACCTGTATGCCGCCGCCCGGGCGCTGGGCTTCGACATCGACTACAAGCGGCTGCTGCAGGAATTCCAGGCCAAGGGCCGCCTGATCCGCGCCTTCTACTACACCGCCCTGATCGAGGACCAAGAATACTCGCCGATCCGTCCCCTGGTCGATTGGCTGGACTATAACGGCTACACCATGGTCACCAAGCCGACCAAGGAATTCACCGACGCGATGGGCCGGCGCAAGCTGAAGGGCAACATGGACATCGAACTGGCCGTCGACGTCCTCGAAATGGCCCCTCACGTCGATCACATCGTGCTGTTTTCGGGTGATGGCGACTTCCGCCGCCTGGTTGAAGCCGTGCAGCGCAAGGGCGTGCGCGTCTCGGTCGTCTCCTCCATCAAGAGCCAGCCGCCAATGGTGGCCGACGAACTGCGCCGCCAGGCCGACACCTTCATCGAGTTGCAGACGATGATGGCGACCATCGCACGCGCCGGCGGACCGCGCGAACACGCCCCCTCGCCGGCCCGGTCCGCTCCGGCGGCACCGGCCGCGGCCACTACAGCCGTGCGGGACGACGATTTCGACGACGCGAGCGACGCCCGGGCCGCCTTCCACCGGTCCTGAACCGCGTGCCGGCACCGATACCCGGACACGATTGTCCCCTTTGCCCGCGCCTCGCCGGGTTCCGTAACGAAAACCGGGCGAAGTATCCGGATTTCTTCAACGGACCGGTTCCAGCATTCGGCGACACGAAGCCGCGCCTGCTGATCGTCGGCCTGGCACCCGGCCTGAAGGGCGCCAATCGCACGGGCCGTCCGTTCACCGGCGACTATGCCGGCGACCTGCTGTACGCGACGCTGGGCAAATACGGCTTCATGGCCGGCACCTACCGCGCCGATCCGAATGACGGGATCAGGCTGAAGGGCGCGCGCATCACCAACGGCGTGAAATGCGTCCCGCCGCAGAACAAGCCCGAGCCGGTCGAGATCAAGACCTGCAACGGCTTCCTGGCCGGCGAGATCGCCGACCTGTCGTCAACGAAGGTAATGCTGGCGCTGGGCCTGGTGGCGCACCAGGCGGTGCTGAATGCGGTCGGAGCGAAGCGCAGCGCCTACAAGTTCGGCCACGGCGCGCGGCACGAACTGCCGGACGGACGCCTGCTGTTCAACAGCTATCACTGCTCGCGCTACAACACGAACACAGGGCGCCTGACCGAGCGCATGTTCCACGACGTGTTCGACAAGATCGCCGCCGATCTGGCGCGTCAGGAGTAGCGCTCCTCCGTCCACGGGTCGGCGTTGTTGTGATAGCCGCGCACTTCCCAAAAGCCCGGGCGGTCGATGGCGGCGAACTCGATGCGCTGCACCCACTTCGCGCTTTTCCAGAAATAGTATTGCGGCATGATGATCCGCACCGGCCCGCCATGCTCGCGGGTCAGCGGCTTGCCCTCCCACGCATGCGCCAGCACCACATCGGGCGCGGTAAACTGTTCCAGCGTGACGTTGGTGGTGTAGCCGTCGTGGCTGTGGAAAATGACGTGGTTGACCTCTGAGTGCGGCTTCGCCAGCTCGACCACATGCCGCGCGGCCACGCCGGTCCAGTGATTGTCGTAGCGCGACCACGACGTCACGCAGTGAATGTCGGAGACATCGTCCATCTGCGGCTGCGCCTGGAAGGCGGCCCAGTCCCACTCGACCGGATTATTGACCTGGCCATCGATGCGCAGGCGCCACGTGGCCAGCGGCACGTCGGGCTGCAGCCCAAGGTCCAGCACCGGCCAGTCGCGCACCAGACGCTGGCCCGGCGGCAGGCGATCCTCACCGGCCTTGCCGGTGAGCAGGCGCCCCTCGCGCGCCCATTTCTGCTTACTGGCGATCAGCTTCGCCTTGATCGAGGCGATATTCGCCGGATTTTCGTCGTCACTCATCGGGCTGGCTCTCCGGGAAGTCTTTGACCGATCAATGAAATGTTATAATGTACCATTATCGTGTCTCTGCAGCAGGATGACTTCGTGCGTCGTTTCGGCGGCCACTGGACCGGACTGGTTGCGATCCTGTTCCAGATCATCCTGGGCGCGGTCCACCATCATGGCCATCTGCCGGTTGAAAATCACCGGCTTACTGTAGCCTGCGCTGCCCCCACGGCATGCGATGGTTCTGGCCAGCCTGCCGATTCTGACGACGGGGACAATTGCCCGATTTGCCTCGGCCTGAGGCTCGCCGCGCACGGCGTGGTGCCGGACTCTGTCGTTCTTCCCCTGTTGCAGGCCACTCCGGTCCACGCCGTTTGGACCGAAACGTTCGCCCTGCCAGCCCCGGCCATTGCCGTCCGCTCGCGCGGGCCGCCAACCCCCGACGCCGCCATTCCGATCTGATTCGCGTCCGGCTCCAAACCGGGCGCTGCCCGGTATTTTTGGAGTTTCGAGATGCATCCCCTGTCACGACCCGTTTCCCTCGCAGCGGCACTGCTGCTCAGCACGCCTGCGCTGGCCCAATCCGACACCGCCGCGGTGCGCCGCGAATTGCACGAAATGAAACAGAAATACGATGCTTCGCTGGACAAAATGCGCCGGGAATACGAAGCACGGCTGCAATCGCTGGAAGGACGGCTAAAAGCGACTGAAGCGAAGACGACAGCGACGCAGGCAACGTCGCCACGGCCACCGGCTTCGTCCAGCAGCTCGGCCAGTGCCTTCAATCCAGCCATTGGCGTGGTTTTGGACGGCAAGTATGCCGCCTACAAGAAAGACCCTGGCAACTACCGTATGCCCGGGTTCGCGCTCGGCGCTGAGGCCGGGCTGCCTGACCGCGGCTTCGCCATCGGCGAGTCAGAGGTCAACTTCTCCGCCAGTGTCGACCAGGTGCTGTACGGCAACGTCACCATCGCCGTCGAAGGCAATGGGGAAGTGTCGGTCGAAGAAGCCTACCTGCAAAGCACCGGCCTGCCCTGGGGTTTCACGGTAAAGGGCGGACGGTTCTTCTCGGGCATCGGCTATATGAACGAGCAGCATGCCCATGTCTGGGACTTCGCCGATACCGCCCTGCCCTATCGCGCGTTCCTGGGAGGACAACTGGGCGATGACGGCGTGCAGTTGCGCTGGCTGGCGCCGACCGACTTCTTCCTCGAATTCGGCGGTGAAGCCTTGCGCGGCGACAGCTTCCCGGCTGGCGGCGCCGACAATCGCGGCGCAGGGCAGTTCAGCGGCTTCGCCCATGCGGGCACGGATATCGGCGAAAGCCACAGCGTGCGCGGCGGCCTGTCTTACCTGCGCAGCCTGGCGCACGACCGCGCGACGGGGCCGGATATCTATTCCGGGCGCGCCGACACCGGCATTGTCGATCTCGTCTACAAATGGGCGCCGGGCGGAAATCCGGTGAACACGAACCTGAAGTTGCAGGGCGAGTATTTTTACCGGCGCGAGAACGGCGAGTTCAACACACTTGCCTATTCAGGCACCCAGACCGGCTGGTACGCGCAGGCGGTCTATCAGTTCATGCCGCAATGGCGCGTGGGCCTGCGGCATGACCAGGTCGAAGCCTCGGCGGTTGACGTCGCACTGGCCGGCAGCGTGCTGGACAACATGGACGCCTCGCCCAAACGCAACAGCGTCATACTGGAATACAACACCAGTGAATTCGGCCGTTTCCGCCTTCAGTACAACCGCGACCAGTCGCGCACCGAGCCGGACGACCAATACCTCCTGCAATACACCATCACGCTTGGCGCCCACGGCGCCCATGCCTACTAGAGGTCGCGTCATGAAATACCACCTGATAGTCGCGACGCTCGTCGCAGCAGCCATCGCCATGCCCGCGCATGCAGCGCTCAACATCTTTGCCTGCGAGCCAGAATGGGGCGCACTTGCAACCGAACTGGGTGGCGGCAATGTTTCAGTCTTCAGCGCAACGACGGCACGCCAGGACCCGCACCAGGTACAGGCGCGGCCTGCGTTGATCGCGCGCCTGCGCGGTGCCGACCTTGTGGTCTGCACCGGCGCCGAACTGGAGGTCGGCTGGATGCCGGTGCTGTTGCGCCAGGCTGCAAACGGCAAGGTGCAACCCGGTTCCGCCGGCTACCTTTCAGCAGCGGACCAGGTGACGCTGCTGGACGTGCCGACCAGGCTGGACAGGGCAGATGGCGACGTACATGCGGCAGGAAATCCGCACATCCAGAATGATCCCCGCAATATCCGTAGCGTCGCCCTGGCCCTAGCCGACCGTCTGGCGAAGATCGATCCTCCGCATGCGACCGACTACGCCACACGCCGCGACGATTTTGTGCGCCGGTGGGACCTCGCAACAGCGCGATGGACACAACAAGCGACTCTGCTGAGAGGTGTCGGGGTGGTGGTGCATCACAAGGATTGGGTCTACCTGCTCGACTGGCTGGGCATGCACGAGACTGGCACCATCGAACCGAAGCCCGGCGTGCCGCCCGGCGGCGCCTACCTGGCGGCGCTGGTCGAGAGCATGCCGCGGCAGAGGGCGCGCATGATCCTCTACGCCGCATACCAGGAGTCCAAGCCGGCGGAGTTCGTGGCCTCGAAGACCGGCGTGCCGGCGGTAATGCTGCCGTTCACGGTGGGCGGGACCGATAAGGCCACCGACCTGTTCGGCTTGTTCGATGATACGGTAACGCGGCTGGTGGCAGCAGGAGCCGCCAAATGAAGATCGATGATGTGTTGATCTTCTGGCCCGCCATGGTGGCCGGCCTGCTTGTGCTAGCCACGCATGTGCCGCTGGGCCAGATGGTGCTGGAACGCGGGATTGTGTTCATCGACCTGGCCATCGCCCAAGTTGCAGCGCTGGGGGTGGTCGCCGCGCACGTGGCGGGCCTCGAGGAACATGGTTGGCCGGTCCAGGCCACGGCTTTTGGCGCAGCACTGGCCGGCGCCGGCTTCCTGATCTGGACCGAGCGCCGACTCGCCGCCGTGCAGGAGGCCGTTATCGGCGTGCTATTCGTGGTCGCGGCAAGCGCCGAGATCATCCTGCTGCGCTTCGACGCCCATGGCGCGGAACACCTGAAAGACCTGTTAGTCGGACAGATCCTCTGGGTGTCGCCGGCGGAGCTGCTGCCGGTGGCCGCGCTCTATGCCGTAGTCTTCGCGCTGTGGATGTTCACCGATCTGCGACATGGGCGTGCACTGTTCTATGCCGTGTTCGCGGTGACTGATCGGCCCCCATTAGGTGGTCCGTGTTGAATGTTAGTGCATTGCTTCCTCCCTGGCCATTGCCGCCTGGAGGTGGAGCGTAGCGGAACCGGAAGGCGGCAATGGCGGTGTCGCGGTTTCCGGGGCCGGCGGTCGGTAGCCGAGGCT